>JAIBBE010000117.1 GCA_019694835.1 Fimbriimonadaceae bacterium
TCATCGGCGTTGAGCTCGGGGTGGGGGAATACTCACCGGGTCCGTCTAAGCGGAAAGGGAGAATGTAGTCCCTCCACCCTGCACCGGCACTCTACCGCGCCGCTGCGATCACTATACAAGGGAGAGTAATTCCCAGGGCAATCGTTGATCGCTCGCGGGAAAAAATTATTCCCCTTCAGGCGCGCTCGTTCCTCACGGCCAGATCCCCCTCACGGGAGTGAGGGGGACTCCAGGTCTCCGGGGTACCCTTCGAGCATGGTTCACGACGTTATCATCATCGGTTCCGGTCCGGCTGGATACACGGCGGCGCTCTATGCGGCGCGGGCTGATCTGAAGCCCCTCCTCTTCGCGGGGCTCGAACCGGGCGGGCAGCTGATGATTACTACCGACGTCGAGAACTACCCCGGATTCCCAGACGGGATCATGGGACCGGAAATGATGGCGCTGTTTCGCAAGCAGGTCGAGCGGTTCGGCACCGACATCCGAGATACCGAGATCACCAAAGTCGACTTCTCGCAGCGGCCGTTCAGGGTCTGGACAGATGAGGAGGAATTCCAGGCGCGTTCGGTCATCGTCTCGACCGGTGCCTCCGCGAAATGGCTCGGACTGCCGTCCGAGGTGACGTTTGGCGGCTTCGGGGTCAGCGCATGCGCCACCTGCGACGGCTTCTTCTTTCGAGGCAAGGAACTGATCGTGGTTGGCGGCGGCGATACGGCGATGGAGGAGGCCAACTACCTTACGCGGCACGCCTCGAAGGTTTACGTCGTCCATCGCCGCGACACGTTCAGGGCCAGCAAGATCATGCAGGAGCGCGTGCTCGATAACCCAAAGATCGAGGTGCTTTGGAACACGGGACTCGACGAGATTCTCGGCGATACCGAGCCTGTCAAGAAGGTCACTGGCGTCCGCCTCGTAGACACCGTGTCGGGTGAGAAGCGTGAAATGCCGATTGGCGGCGTCTTCATCGCCATCGGACACAAACCCAACAGCGACCTCTTCAAGGGCGTCCTCGACATGGATGATGTCGGCTACCTCAAGGTCCAGCCCTTCAGCACACGGACGAACATCGAGGGCGTGTTTGCCTGTGGCGATGTCGCTGACAGTGTTTACCGGCAAGCCGTCACCGCAGCCGGCACCGGATGCATGGCGGCCATCGATGCCGAGCGTTGGTTGGAGGCGCAAGCGCACGCCCATGCCGCAATTGCCGGAGGGTAACTCAACCAACAGTGACTTGACCTAGCTCATTTCGGCGCTAGCGGTCGCGAGAACCTGAGGCTCGCCAGGCCAAACGCCATCATTAAATCAGTGCAGATACGCCTTCAAGACTTCGAGAAAAAGAGGGCTCGCTGTAGGCGCATCAGCGACGGCGAGACCTTTTCGGGGTGGATTGCGCGGGCCGAAAGCGACTCGATCGAGATTGGCTTGGTGCTCCGCTCGCCCCTGAAGTCGGGGGACGAGGTCCTCGTTGAGGCCTTCGCGGACAAGATTCGGGCGGTCTTTCAGGCTCGTGCAGCCCAGGCCCGGAAGGGTGACCGAGACCGTGAACTGATTGTGCGGTTCGAGGTCCTCGGTGCAATCCGCTACCTCGATATCAATCAAGAGGGCCGTGTTCAGGTCGAAGGGATAACCGTCGGTCTGAAGCTTGGAGACGCACCTTACATCGGACAAGTCAACGATCTCTCGCCGCATGGGGTGGGTGCGTTTCTCCCCATTGGCCTTCCCGTCAACATGGTCTATGCCCTCGAAATCAAGACCGCGCAAGGCGACACATTCAGCTTTGACGCGGAAGTCCGTTACTGCCGAAAAGACGAGGAACGCTATCACATCGGGTTCCAGATCTCACAGCTGCCTCGCATCGAGCAAGCCCGTTGGAACGTCCTGATCGAGGATCAAATCGTTCGATTTGCGGCCTAGTCTCGCCCAAGCTATGGATCGTGGAGCGCGGACTTCAGTCCGCCTCTGGGCCGAGGACTTCAGTCCTAGGCACGAACCCGAATCCGCCTGTTTGTCGAGTATCTCAGTCCGAGAAACGAACCCAAGTCGTTGACATTTTTGCCTGCCCGAACCGCCGGTTGGGACTGAAGTCCTCAACCCGGAGGCGGACTGAAGTCCGTGCTCCATCCTCGTTTGTCGCTTAAGAATCCGGCTGTGGGGACCGGAAGAGCTTCGTTGCCTCGATGAACGACTCATCGTTTTGGAAGACCTGTGCCGCAAGCGCATCCACGAGGCCGAAGATTTCGAGGAGATCGGTGAGGCGTTTTCGGCAGAATGCCATTTCTTCTCGCTCATCTTGCTGGGGGAGCCGCGCAACCGTGTCTCGAATTGCTCCAATCGCCGGGTCGATTTCTCGACGTTTTCGTTCGCGGAGCACACGGGCAAAGACCGACCAAACATCGGCCTCGCTCACGTAGATGTCCTTCCGGTCTCCGGGTCGTCGAAACCGATGGACAATGCCCCATTCCATGAGATCCCGGAGATTCATGCTGGCGTTGCCGCGGCTAATGTGAAGGCGCTCGATGATCTCGTCCATGCTGTGCGGTCGACCCGTGACCAGCAGGAGGGCATGGATTTGGGCCATCGTTCGATTGATTCCCCAGCTTGAGCTCATTCGGCCCCAAACGAGGATGAACTGATCCTGGGCGGCAGTGAGAGGATCGCGGGTTAGCTCGCTGTTCGGCACGAATATCAGTATGGTCCAAGGCCCTTGCTTCCAAAAATTATGGGTGATGCCGATCGATCGTAAGTACGCTCAGTTTGCCGGTTCCCGGGTGCGATTCCAGCGACTCCGAGATGCCGCACTCTTCAATGGTTGGGTCGAGAGTTTTGACGGGAAGCACTTGAGCGTAACCGCCGCCACGGACCGTGCCGTCCTTGCCGGGGACATCGCCCAGTTTGAAATTGCCGGCTTTAGCGCTCGCGCCGTATTCCGCGCGCAGCTATGGGATGTGGCCATTGCCAGCGTAAACGCCGATTGTGACGTTCAGACGTTGGCGGGGATGAGCCTCCTGCACGTGAAGTCCGTTACGATGTACTTTGAAGTCGTCGGCGATGTCCGGCTGGTTCCGAGCGTCGAAAAGGGGCGCCTCAAATCGTCCAGTGTGGGGATGAGTCTTCTCTTGCCGAACGGGGGCACGTCACAAGCCCGAATCGTGGACGTTTCCGTGGAGGGGGTCGGCATCCTGAGCGAGGTAAGCCTCGCACAGAATCAGGAGATTCCCTTTGTGATCGAGTCGCACTTAGGCCCTATTCAGGGAGTTGGGCAAGTCCGGTATTGCAGGCGCGACTCCAATGCCGAAGGTCATTTTAGGATTGGAGTCCGCCTGGCAAGCCTAGGTCGAATCGACGTCCACCGGTGGCACCGAGTGATTGCCGAAGCGGCCTAAGAGGGATCAGGGCCTGTCGTCGTCTTCGTCAACGGGCCGAGCAGCTTTCGTGACTGCACTGGAGCGCCGTCGAACCTGACTGTAGGAACCCGCACGCTCTTCGCCGGCACCAGTGCTTCCGCTGCGTTCTTGCTCGATTTGCACTTGCAGAGCGCGTGCGCGGTCCATTTCACGCTGAGCCTCGCCGATGAGCGAGTACTCCTCGCCCTTTCGCTTGGCAATGGAGCGATCCCATAGATAGAGGATCGGTGCCGCGTTGAAGATTGACGAGTAGGTACCCGAGAGGATGCCGACGAGCATGGTGAGACAGAAGAACTTGAGTTCGATCGTCGCGGTGCCGAAGAACACGAGGATCGCGAGGGTCACGATGACCGTCATCGACGTGTTGATCGAACGGGCGATGGACTGCGTGATCGACCGGTTGCATAGGTTGCCGAAGTCCTCACCCTTGATTTGACGTCGAAGGTTCTCACGAATTCGATCAAAGATGACGATGGTGTCGTGAACCGAGAAGCCGATCATCGTCAGCATCGCCGTCAGGAACAGCGCACTGATTTCCCATCCCGCGAAGTAGCCCACGATGGCCGCCACGCCGAGCACGACGAGGATGTCGTGAACGAGAGCAAGAATGGCGGAAAGGCCGAACTTGAGGCCACTCCGAATGCCTCCCAGCGCGACGCCGAATCGGATGGTGAGGTAGACGATAATGAGCAACGAACTCAAGATGACGCCCTTGACCGCGTTTTCAATCGTCTCTTTCTGAACCGAAGGTCCAACTTCGGTGAAGCTCAGCCGCTGGGTCGGATCGACCCCGGCTGCTTCTGCAATTCGTTTGTCTGCAGCGGCATCGCCAGCCTGGACACCGGCAGACGCCGGGACCGTAATGGAGACCTGCCGCCCGTTGAGGTTGTCGCTCTGGAACTTGACGTTTGAACCCTTGATGCCGTTGGACTCCAAGGATTTGTAAACCTGCTCGGCGGTGACGTTGGCACCGACTTTGTAGACTGCTTCGAAGCCGCCCTGAAACTCGACGTTGGGCTTGAAGCCGCCCATGAACATGAAGATCGCGCCCGGGATGATCGTCAGGATCGAAATCAGGAAGTAGCGACCAGCTTTGTTGACGATCTGCAACGGCTTGTGGTGAGCGTCCTTTTCAAGGCCTTCTCCGAACCACTGGCGACCCAATCCAAACCACTTCTCGTTCTTTCCGATGCCGGATCCAACGATGAAGACGAGGAGCGAACGGGTTACCGAGATGGCCGTGAAGAACGAGATCAACACACCGATGATCAGCGTGCTGGCGAAGCCCTTAACCGGCCCTGTTCCGAGGTTCACCAATACGAGGCCGGTGAGGATCGTACAGGCGTTCGAGTCGAAGATTGCAGGTAGGGCTCGCTTGAATCCAAGCTCGACCGAGGTCATCAGTTGACGCCCCTCCCGCATTTCTTCCTTGACACGTTCAAAGACGAGAATATTGGCGTCGACTGCCATACCAACCGACAAGATGAAGCCAGCGATCGAGGCGAGGGAGAAGGTCGCCCCGATGAGCTTGAGTACCGTTAGCGTGAACAGCACGTAGAGGCAGAGCGCAATCAACGCGACGACGCCTGGGAGGACGTAATACACGACCATGAACAGCGCGATCACCGCAAACGAGATCAAGCCAGCCGTAACCATCATGTCAAGCGCTGGCTTACCGAGAGTCGACTCCACGACGGCTCGGCTCGTGACTTTGAGGTCCACGGGGAGTGCGCCGGAATTGAGCAAGTCCGTGAGATTCTTGACGTAGATCGGGTCGAACTGCCCCTCGATGAAGGCGTTGTCGCTCAGGCGCGCTCCATCCTTGACGCCCGCGATGCTGAGGACCCTACCGTCCATCACGAAAGCGATGTTCTCTCGGCGATTGTAGTACTTGCGGCTCCAGTCTTCGAGCTTCTTGGCTCCCTCACCCGAGAAGGTCATCAGAGGAACCGTGCTGTTGCCCTGAACACTAGGAGTGGCATTCGCCAAGTCATCGCCTTGAAGAATGAGGGTCCAGCCCTCGATCATCTTCGCGTATTCAGGATCGCCCGGCTTCAGATCCTTGCCCGCATCGGTTCCACGCTTGCGGCGGAACCACACTTCTGGGTTGGAAGTCTTCTCGGACGTTGGGGCGATTTGATACTCGCGGAATGCGGCTTTTTCTGTCTCGACGTTCTTGGCATGATAGAGCTGAATGCTGGCGCTGCTGCCGAGCGTGTCGATCGCTCTTTGTACATCTTTCTCGCCCGGAAGCTCAACAATGAAGTCGCTCGAGCCTTTTTGTTGGACATTGCCCTCGGTGACACCAAGGGTCTTGCCCACGCGTCGATTGAGGATGCTGACCAGGTTTGCGCGGACTTGGCCAATGCGCTGTCGCTGCTCGGGGGTGAGCTTCTCGGTGTCCATGGTGAAGGTGATGCGAGCACCACCCCGGACATCCAAGCCCAAGTTGTAGTCCTTCACCGTGTAGGCCCAACCCGAGAGCACGGTCAGGGCGAGAACGATGACGAGAAACAGATAACCTTTTGACTGCGACTGCAAGTGAAACCTCTCCTCCGCAAGGCGGACGTGTAGGCGAGGAGTATACCGAGGAGGGGCCATCCCTCACCGGCAGCCTCAAAGCCGGTTTGCGACGCATGGGGTATCATATTGCGTCCGGAGGAGATCGTAATTTGATTCAAGTCGTTGTTCAACCCAATGAGTCTATCGACAGCGCCCTGAAGCGCTTCAACTTGAAGCTGCAGCAGAGCGGCCTGCTTCGCGAACTCAAAGAGCATTCTCATTACGAGAAGCCGAGCGAAAAGCGCCGCCGTCAGCGACGCCGACGCGTCGGTCGTTCGTAAGACCCTGTATGGTCGGAAACTCAGGTTTTCCGCATAATCGCCCGATTTTCTTGGTATCGAATG
This sequence comes from Fimbriimonadaceae bacterium, assembly GCA_019694835.1. Next base: position 6,311 of record JAIBBE010000117.1, read on the forward strand.
AGCGCAACGGCGCGCTTTGACGAAACCGCCTATGATCGACGACAACCGTAGACACCTGACACACAGCAGAGAAGTCACTCTTCGAGCCCTTCTCGTGCGATCCGGAAATGGCTTGCTTGCCCTTCTCGGCTGTGGGCTGATGTCCCTCCTCCTGCTGGCACACCGGATGCCGCCGTTCGATCGGCTCTCGATTTCGGCACTCGTTCTCGTCGGTTTCGCCGCACTTCTCCTAACCCGATTTCACCTCCGGCACACGCCGCTCAAGATTGCGCCTGGCGTCGCAGAGCGAATCATCTGGGTGACCACCCTCCTCGCCGTCACCGGCGTGCAGATCATGACGCGGACATTTGAGGCCAAGCGACTCATGGGCGTTGGATTCCTGATGACCGCACCTCTGGTCGCGCAAGCCATGCTGGTATCGGCGCTGCTCGGTCCCGCAATCTCACTCTTTGCCTTGACCATTACCGCCCTCTTGCTCGGCGTTAGTGGCGCGATGCCGGTCGAGATGCTCACGGCTTCTTGGTTGGCAGGCGCGGTCGGTGCCCATGCCGTGAACCCGCTCAAGCAGCGCGGCGACCTCCTGCGAGCGATGTCGGTCCAAGTCGTGGCCCTCGCCGCGATTGCCCTGTGCGTGACCGCGGTTTCCAGCAACAACGCCGGACTCGTTTTCGAAAGCGCAGGCTGGGCGGCATTGGCTGCCATCGGCGCGACCTCGATCTTCTGGTTGGCGGTCGCAGTGTTGGAGAGGATTTTCGGGATCACCTCGGACTGGTCGCTCCTCGAACTCTGCAGCCCTGACCATCCTTTGCTGAAGGAACTCTGCATGCGGGCACCGGGAACCTACGCCCACTCGGTGATGGTCGGCAACTTGGCCGAGAATGCGGCGCGAGCAATCGGGGCGAATCCGGTGCTGTGCCGGGCGATGGCGTACTTCCACGATGTGGGCAAAGTGGCACGACCGTCGTTATTTATCGAAAACCAAATCGGTGGCGAGAATCCGCACGACGACCTTTCGCCCTCCATCAGCGCCATGATCATTCGTGCTCACGTCGACGATGGCCTCGAACTCGCCAAGCGTCACAAGTTGCCGAACGCCATTCAAGCGGGCATCGCCGAACACCACGGTACATCCCTGATCGGCTACTTCTACTCGAAGGCGCTTGAACAGCACGGATTCGAGAGCCATGACTCAGTTTTGGAGCAGCACTATCGCTACAAGGGTCCGAAGCCCCAAGGTCGCGAAACCGCGATCCTTCACCTCGCCGACTCTGTCGAAGCCGCGGCCCGAACGATCGGTCGGAATTGCAGCGAAGAACTCGAAACCGTCATCGGCAAGATCATCGAGGATCGCCGCGCAGACGGGCAACTCGATGAATGCGACATCACTCTGCGCGAACTGAGATTGATTCGCGAATCGTTCCTACGCTCGCTTTGCGCCATTAGGCACGAGCGAGTCGTCTATCCTGGTGGGGATTCCCATGACGCGCCGGCGCAAGAACCGCATTCTGATCTCGAACGAATCCTCCCGAAGACTCCCCACGACGCGCATACGTATGGCGGTTGATACCCTGCTCCAGATGTACGACCAGCCCCCCTCGGAAGTCTCCATCCTCTTCACTTCCGACGAGGCGATTCGCGTGCTCAATCGGGATTTCCGTGGCATCGACGAGGCGACCGATGTGCTGACCTTCCCAGGTCCCGGATTCCCGGGCACACCGCTGGGGGATATTGCGATCTCGGTTCCCTTCGCCGAACGTCAGGCCCAGCATCACGGGCACCCCAAGGACGACGAATTGGTTTTGCTCGCCCTTCACGGTGGCTTACACTTGCTCGGGTTTGATGACGAAACCGATGAAGATCGCGAGGACATGGTGCGACGGATGAACGACGTCGCCACCCAACTCGGAATGGAGCCGAAACTCGCGTGGAGTTCGGTGCATGAAGGAGATGACCGCTAGCATGTCCGCTCCCCGAGACCTCGTCGCCCCGTTCCGCGTGGCGATGAACGGCCTGGTCCACACCTTCCGGACGCAGCGCCACATGAGGGTGCACCTCTACGTGACGCTCATCACCGTGCTCGGCGCGATGCTGCTCGGCCTCCGCACCCGCGAAATTCTCGTCCTGCTTTTCATGATCAACTTCGTGCTCGTCGCGGAGATGTTCAACAGCGCAATCGAAGCCACCGTTGACCTCGTTTCGCCCCAGTATCACCCTCTCGCCAAGTTCGCCAAGGATATTGCGGCGGGCGCCGTGCTCATCACGACCATCCTCGCAATCGTGGTCGGTGCCCTAATCGCGATTGGCGACGAGGCATGGGATCGCTTGCGTATCAGCCTCGGTTCGGGCAGCATTGGGATCCCGGTTTACTGGCGTCTCGGGATTGGTTCGCTCCTGGTATTGGTGATCGTGATCATCGGCAAGGGGCTCGGAAAACGCGGACAGGTCCACCAAGGCGGACTCGTCAGCGGCCACGCCGCGCTCGGTTTCTTCTTTGCGACCTCGGTTTTCTTCTTCACCGACAGCCCGCTCGTCTGCGCGATCGCCCTGCTTCTCGCCGCCGTGATCGCCCAGAGCCGCTGGGAAGCGAAGATCCATTCGATTTTTGAACTGACTCTCGGGGCAACCGTGGGAGTCGTCATAGCCCTTCTCTTCTTCGGATTGAGTCCGCGATAGCAAGGGTGTCTCGTCAAATCTATGAAGATAAAACCGAAAGAACGTAACCCCGCTCGCCGACCGGAAAACCGGACGGCGTTGCGGGGAGCATTTGGACTGGCCCTGGTCGCGCTGGCGACAGCGGTCTGGGCGCAAGGCAAAGGCGCGGTCACCATCGACCTGAGCGGCTACATCTGGTTGGCCGTTGTGGGTGTTCTGGCGGCGATACTCGTGAACAGTGTATTCGTGGCCGCTGAAGTAGGAATCGACTTGCTTCGTCCGGCTCACGTGAAAGCTCTGGAGAAGGGCGACGAGCGTAAGGCTCAGGTCATCAACGATTTCATCGAGCATAAGGCCCGCTACGTTGCGGCTTGCTTCCTTGGAAGCCAGACCATGCGGTTCTGGATGATCATTTTCAGCTTCCTCCCCGCGCCCTCGCTCTCGCTCGTGCTTCAGGAGCAATTCAAGCTCAATGGCGACGGCGGAGCGCTTGTCCTTGCTTTTGTCCTGATTTCGATCCCGGTTGCAGCGTTAAATGTCATTCTGGGCGAGCTGATTCCGAAGAGCTATGCCGTGATTCACCCGGTCAACACGGTCTTGCGCCTGAAGACGGTCGTTCGGATATTCTCTGCCTTGTTCAACCCGGTTTCTCGGGCTCTGGCCGGCATCGCAAACTTGGTTAGCCGACGATTCGGGGGTCGAGCCAGCTTCCTGATCACCAATCAAGCTGAGGAGGAGATCAAGCAGATCGTCGAATCGGCCCAGCAGTCGGGTGAAATCGAGGAAGAAGAAAAGGAGCTCTTGCACTCCGTTTTCGAGTTCACCGACACCGTCGTCCGAGAGGTCATGACCCCGCGTGTCGATATGGACGCGGTTTCGGTGGACTGCGATCCGAACGATGTGATCCAACTGATCCAGGACTCGGGCCATTCACGAATCCCGCTGTTCGAGGACACCGACGACCAAATTGTCGGCATCATCCACGCTAAAGATCTTCTGATGGCCCAGCTTCGAAGCGCAGGCCCGGTTCGCTTACGCGACCTCATGCGCCCGGCGTTCTTTATTCCCGAAAATAAGAATCTGCATGAACTGCTCAAGGAGTTGCGTTCCAGTCGAAGCCAGATGGCGATCGTTCAGGACGAATTCGGCGGCACCGCCGGCATCGTCACGATCGAGGACATCGTCGAAGAACTCGTCGGCGACATCGTGGACGAGTACGACGTTGAAGAGTCCCAGGTCATCGCGAATGGCCAGGGGTACTTGGTCGATGGAAAAGTCAACATCTACGACCTCAACAGCGAGATTGGCAGTCACTTCGAGAGCGACGTCTTCGACACTGTCGGCGGCTACGTCTTCGGCCTGTTCGGTCGCCAGCCTCAGAAGGGCGAGGAGATGGAGTCCGAAGGCTATCGCTTCACGATCGACGAAACCGACGGCCGCCGCATCATGCGCCTCCACATCACGCCCCTCGAGGAGAGCTTTGACGATTCCGGCCAAGTCTTATCCCTCTGAGAACGCCGCCAGCGGTAGAACGCTCCCCTCTCCTGCGCCCAGAAGACACGACGAGCGGGAGATCGGGTGGCGGAGGAGAGGGGTTGGGGGAGAGGTCCAGGACGCCGGCAGGTTGCCAGCGATACCGGGCTCCCCTCTCCCGCACCCAAAAGACTCGGCGAGCGGGAGATCAGGCGGCGGAGGAGAGGGGTTGGTGGAGAGGTCCGGCGAAAGCACTTCAGACCGCAAGTGCCCAGATGCCGGCGGGACGCCAGCGGTAGAGGTAAGGTGGCTCCCGTTACCCAAAAGTCCTCGTCAGCGCGGGCGGGACGGCCGCGCCACGCGGGGGGAGGGGTGATTCTCCGTCCCGAACGAATCGAACGATGGGAGGGATTTGGGATGGCGGCGTCTGGCGACGGCTACGCCTTCCGCCCAACCAACGTGGACGAAATCAATGAGGCCTTCGGGGCCGCCCGAGAGACTGGGCGTAAGGTCGTCCTGCGTGGCGCGGGGCGCAGCTATGGAGACGCCGCGCTGGGTGACGAAGCCGTGGTTCTCGATCTCTCTCGCATGGACCGCATCCTGGACTGGAATCCGGAGTCGGGCGTCCTCGAAGCAGAAGGCGGGGCGACGCTCGCCGCGATCTGGCGGCATTGCATCGAGGATGGCTGGTGGCTGCCGGTCGTCAGCGGCACCATGTTCCCGACTCTCGCCGGCGCGCTTGCCATGAACATCCACGGGAAGAACCACTTCAAAGCGGGCAGCCTTGGCGAGCACGTCTTGGAGATGGAGATTGTCGCGCCGAGCGGCATGACTCAGGTTCTCCACCCGGAAGACGACCTGTTCAGTGTGGTCATCAGCTCCGCCGGGCTCCTCGGAGTCATCACGAGGGTCCGACTCCAAATGCACCGGGTCGGTAGCGGCGACCTCAGAGTTCTACCGATCTCGTGCCGCAACTGGGCGGAGCAGTTTGCTGCCTTTGACGCTCTTGTCGGAGATATCCAAGCCCTGAATCCGAACTGCCCCGATTACATGGTTTCTTGGATCGATGCCTATGCCAAAGGTGCAAACGCCGGCCGTGGCCTCATTCACGCCGCGTGGTACACCGAGGAGCGAGGGGAGCCGGTGAGCCTCCGACTAGGCCACCAAGAACTGCCTGATACGATCCTTGGTTTCATTCCGAAATCGGTGATGTGGCGCTTTCTCAAGCCGTGGACGAACCGCTTCGGGATGCGAATGATCAACGCGGCGAAGTACCGCTCCTCAAAGATGCTCGGCGACGGCAAACCGATCTGCCAAAGCCTCGCCGGTTTCTCGTTTTTGCTCGACTACGTGCCCAACTGGAAGAACGCCTACTTGCCGCATGGGTTCATCCAATACCAGAGCTTCGTGCCTCGTGAGGCGTCCCAAGAAGTATTCGCCCGACAACTCGACTGCGCACGCGAGGCGAAACTGGAACCTATGCTCGCTGTCCTAAAACGTCATCGGCCCGATCCATTCCTGCTGACGTGGGCACTGGACGGGTATTCGCTTGCTCTGGATTTCAAGGTAACCGGCAAGAACTGGCGAAAGCTTCAAGATCTCTGCTGGAGGATGAACGACCTCGTCCTGCAAGCAGGAGGTCGGTTCTACTTCGCGAAAGACAGCACTCTTCGGCCACAGGATGTCCACGCCTACCTCGGAAAAGACGCCATTGAGAAATTCCGGGCGGCCAAACGCGATCTCGACCCGGAGGGCCTCCTTAGCTCGAGTTTGGCCGAACGGGTCGGCCTGAGCGAAAAGCCCTAGTCGGCTGGAGTGTTGGTTGTGTTGATCGTGGTCTTGCCTCCGTCATTGCTGGCCTGAACCATGATGCGTCGGTTGCCCACTTTGGCCGTAATCATCGAGAATCCTTGGACATTCGATGAGGATTCGACGCCCGTCAGTTTCGCCTTATAGAATTCGATCACCTTTTCGGGCGAATCGGATGTCGTTCGCATGGAGATGAAGGTCTTTTTGCCGTTGACCTCCATATTCTGACTCTGGCCATTGTCTTCGCTCCCTGGGTAGAACGGTGCGCCCAGATCGTCTTCCGTGACTTTGACGCCGCTATTCATCGAGACGGTACCGGAATCAGTTTTCATCGTCACCGACTTGCCGTCGTTGGTGGCTTCGTAAGAGCCGTCCTTGGTCTGGATTTTCACGTCGTTCGAGCCACGTTCAACCGTAACCTTGTTGCCCTGCGAGTCGACGTAAACGTCCTTTTTCCCGCATCCAACGGCGGCGATAGCAGTGGCGATCAGAAGCATGTAGAGCGTTTTCATTGCATTCACCCCAACCACATTATTGGCCATTCAGGCATCGCTCGACGCGATCGGGACGAAAGTCGGCCTGGCCGTATCGCTGGCATGGGACGCAGGCCCGATTTTTCGCGTATCGTGAAGGGATGAGGAAGGCATTCACGTTGATCGAACTGCTGGTCGTGATCGCGATCATCGCCATCCTCGCGGCGATCCTTTTCCCGGTTTTCGCTCAGGCAAAGGAGGCGGCGAAACGAGCAACCTGCCTCAGCAACCTTCGCCAGATCGGGGCCGCTTTCCTCATGTACGAGGGCGACCATGACGACCGACTGCCTGATCGACGGGACCTCAAATCCGCTCTCCCAGGAGGCTATCGGCCGTGGACCACTTGGCCGCCCAGCGACCCACGTGGCGGATGGGCTTCGGCCGTGTTGGGCCCCTACATGAAGAGCGACGAACTTTGGACTTGCCCCAGCGGAAAGACGATGTTCGAGAGGACCGTGCAGGTCCGTCAGGATCTATCCGTGATCGCCAACGGAAAGTTCGCGACCTATTGGCTCTGGCGATTCGACCGAACTGACGAACCTATCCCCTTGGACAACTTCTGGGGCAAGACTCCGGATCAGGCTGTTTCAGACCTTCAAGCTTCGGGCAACCCCCAAGTTGGCGTCGTAGAAGGCGTGGCCGATGCCGAACTCGCCGTCGATCCTTACTTCCCACGCACGATTCCGACGACACCGCCCGAGGTTCGAGGCAAGGCGGTGCATGCGGGTGGTCGCAACCGCCTCTTTCTCGATTGTCACGCCAGGTGGCTCCGAGATCCGAGGACATCCTAGGAACGGTTCCTTACACCTTTGGCCTCCCTTGCGGATGGGTTGCCATGGAATCCCGTTGGGGGGCTATGATGGAGACATGACTGCTCTCCTCTTAACCGCGCTCATCAACATTCAAGCGACAGCCCAGGGTTACCCGCCCATCGTCACGGCAAAGGAGCTTTACGCGTCGAACGACTACCGAGGCAAAGAGGCACCCAAGCTCGAGTTCGGCACATGGCTCACCAAGGGTATTCCTGACATCAAGGGCAAGGTCGTTCTGATCGACTTTTGGGCAACGTGGTGCGGTCCGTGCCGTGCCTTGATTCCCGAACTCAACGAGTGGCAGAAGACCTTTGCCAAAGATCTCGTCGTCATCGGTCTCAGCGACGAGAAGCCGGACGTGATTGGCGAATTCATGCGGAAGACCAAGATGGACTATGCGGTTGCGACAGACGAGTCCAAGGTCACGAGCAAGCTGGTCGGCGTGAAGGGCATCCCCCATGTCATGGTGATCTCGCCCGATGGCATCGTTCGTTGGCAGGGATTCCCGCCGATGAAGGAAGACACCCTGAACACGGCCAAGCTCAGGCAGATCATCGAAGCCAGCAAGAAGTCGGGCCAGAAATAGCCAAACTTGCAGCAAACCCCTTGGCGATTCCGTCTTTGTGTCGTACCATCCTTGCAGCCCTTTCGGGGGCTGCAATTATCTCGGAGGATCGTTGATGAATCTTCGTTCGCTTAAGTTCTTGGCATTGGGCACTACGCTCACTTCGGTTTCGATTGGCCTTATCAGCTGTGGTGGCTCGACCGGGTCGTCCCCGGTCATTCCGGGGCTTGACCGGTCCGCTTACGAGGCTCCCTACTCCCACTGCGGCACGCCGACGCCGACCATCGCTGAGCAGGCAGCCGCTGAGACCACGCTCGCCTCAATCGTGAAAGGTCGCGCCGCGGGTGATACGACCATTAACGTCTACGTCCACGTCATCACGAACGGAACGGCAGGCAATGTGACGGATACTCAGATCGCCAACCAGATCGCAGTGCTGAACAATGCGTACAGCGGCGCTACGGGCGGCTTCAATACGTCGTTCCGGTTTACGTTGGTATCGACCGATCGCACGAATAACGCGACCTGGTACACGGCGCAGCCCGGAACTTCGGCCGAGAGCGCCATGAAGAACGCCCTTCATCAAGGAACCGCAGACGATCTGAACCTCTACCTGAACGGGATGGGTGGCGGGCTTCTCGGTTGGGCAACGTTCCCTTGGAACTACGCCAGCAGCCCGAGCATGGACGGGGTGGTTTGTCTGAACGCTTCAGTGCCTGGCGGTTCAGCTTCACCTTACAACTTGGGCGATACGGCAACCCACGAAGTCGGACACTGGCTCGGTCTTTATCACACCTTCCAGGGTGGATGCTCGACGAACAACGATTACGTTAGTGATACGCCAGCAGAAAGAAGCCCGGCCTCGGGTTGTCCGACGGGACGAAACACTTGCACCGGCAATCGTTACCCGGGGAACGATCCGATTGAGAACTTCATGGACTACACCACGGACGCATGCATGTACAAGTTCACCTCCGGCCAGTCCACCCGAATGGATTCGGCATGGGATGCTTATCGCGCCGGTCGGTAATCGCATCGAATACCGATTCGAACAAGCCCGCTCTTTTCTGAGCGGGCTTTCGTTTGCCCCCGAAACTGGCGACGCACAAAGACGCTTTTGGGGTTGCAAATTCGTCTAGATTCGCCGTAAGCTTCAGATTCGCCAATGGCGAGCTTACATCTTGGGAGGATAGCAATGAATATGCGTTTTCTGAGCTTTTTGGCCTGTGGCTCCGTGCTGGGCATTGGAGCGTTCGTGACGAGCAGCTGCGGAGGATCGACGGCTGAATCCAATGTGATTCCCGGCCTCGACCGAAGCCAATATGTCGCCCCATCCAACACGCGCTGCGGCACCAAAAACCCGACGGCAGGCGAGCAAAGCGCGGCCGAGCGTCTGCTCATGGCAGCACCCTCTTCGCGGGCAGGCCAGGAGTCAATGATCGACGTTTACGTTCACGTCATCACGAATGGCGGCGCTGGCAACGTGACCGATGACCAGATCGCACGCCAAATGGAGGTTCTGAACCGGTCTTTCGGCGGAGCCACGAACGGTTTCAACATGCCCCACCGGTTCCGATTCAACCTCGCTGGCGTTGATCGGACGAACAATGGCGCTTGGTACGGCGCGCTTCCCGACACTCAGGCCGAAACGGACATGAAGACGGCCTTGCGGGAAGGTGGGGCGGATGATCTCAACCTATACATCAACGGAACCGGCGGTGGCTTGCTGGGTTGGGCCACTTTCCCCTGGGACTATGACAGTGCGCCGCACATGGACGGGGTCGTGATCCTCAATGAGTCAATGCCCGGCGGTGCAAATCCTCCCTACAATCGAGGGGACACCGGCACCCATGAAGTGGGCCACTGGCTCGGCCTCTATCACACCTTCCAGGGCGGCTGTTCGGTCCAGAACGACTGGGTCACCGACACCCCGGCTGAGAAAGATCCGGGCTATGGCTGCCCGGCGGGCCGAAATTCCTGTGTTGGAACGAGGTTCCCTGGCAACGATCCCGTTGAGAACTTCATGGACTACTCGGACGACTCCTGTATGTACAAATTTACATACGGGCAGGCGAACCGCATGAAGATCTGCTTCAACGCGTTCCGCGCTGGCCAGTAACTCTCGTTTGGGGTTCCCCTCTCTGGCCCAGGGGGGAACCTTGCCACTTCAATTCGCTTGCTTCAGGAAGATGGGTGAACTCGTGAGGTCGATCATGGTCGCCTCACCTGAGGCAAGCAGGGTCCCCAATGCCTTGCCTTGCCAGTCGAGGACTTGCCAAGTGCCCGCTGGAATTCGAACAACGACCGGCGCACGGCTGGATTCGGGTCCCCAAAGGGCGAGGCGAGTTTCGCCGTTTCGGTCGAACCTCAGCGCATAGGCACCGCTGGTGCCACGATCAAGGGTCTCGGCGAGGCGAAATCCTTCGAGGAACTGCGCGGCCTGTTTAGCGGCTGTGTAGGCCGCTTTCGGCTGTCGAGCTTGTGTCACCACGCCAAAGTTGCTGTGGATGTCGTCCGGATTCGAACCGAGATTGGCCCAATTGAACCAAACCGTAAGTTGCACGCCAGCCATCACGTCGGTCAAGAACGTACGAACCAGCCGCTCGGCCTGCTCCTCCTCCGAGATGCGCGGAACTCCCGGGTAAATCCCTGTCGAGCGACCTGACTCGGTATTGAAAATTGGTTTGTCGGTTCCTGTGTGCTGTCGGATTAGGCTCCGAAGGTTGTCGTAGTCAAAGAGGACCGTCTCCGGAGGCTCGTGTCGGTAGGGGTGGACGCTGATCGCATCGAATTGGGCCAGCGCACCGTTTTCACCCAGGGTGCTGATAAAGTGCTCAACTTCAGGATCATCCAATGGCCCCACGGCCGGTCCGACGATGAAGGCATTGGGATCAGCCTGCCTCATCGCCGCGAGCGTTTGTTTGGCGAGTTCGGCATACGACTCGGCTGGTGGCTGCTTATCGTTTGGACTCCGCCTCCAAAACTGATCGATATTCGGCTCATTCCAGATTTCCCAGATGATCGACTTCTCGCGATACCGACTGGCACAAGCCGCCGCGAATCGGGCAAACGCCGCTCGTCCCGTCGCCGAGAATGGCGTATATCCTCCATCGTAGAGGGGATTGTCGTAGGCAAGGATGAACAGAATGCGAATGCCTCGATTGGCCATCGCCGTGACGAGCGCATCATAGTCCTGCCCGTCCTGCTTGAAGTGATACACCCCAGGTTGTTTCTCGATCGACGACCAGTGCATGTTGAAGCGCACCAGATTGAAACCTCCAGCGGCCAGTAAATCCCACTCGGAATTGGGAGCAATGCTCTGGCGGATATCGACGCCGAGGCCATTCGGAAGGCGTGATAGATCCGTGCTTACGGGCGGGGTCGGATTCGGATCGGGGTCCGGTCCGTTACCCACCGAATTGCCGCCGCCGCCTCCACAGCCAAACAAGAATGCAACGCCCAATGTGGCGAGCCAATGAGATTGGACCTTCATACGGACTCTCCTCTACCTCAAAAAAAGACCTTAGAAGGTAAGACGTTTCGCCAGCGCAAGGTGTTCGCTAGACCAGCTTGGGTAAAACGGCCATCGATGGCAACCAAGCGATTCCCCTGCCAGCAATGCGGCGCCCAACTTAGCTTTGAGCCTGGGACGACGGTGCTCAAGTGTAGCTACTGCAGCTTTGAGAATCCCATCCCTCAAAGCGCCGAGGACATCGAGGAACTCGATTTCAACCAATACCTCGACCTTGCGCGCCAGGAGTCGGTACCCGATGCCGAGCAGACGGTGAAATGCAGCGCATGCGCCGCCGAGTTCACGCTGGGGGGTCACGCCGTCAGCGACTCATGCCCCTACTGCGGATCGAACTCGATCATTCCTGTTCCTTCTGGCGTCCACATTCGGCCCAAGTCCCTCCTTCCGTTTGCCATCAACGCCAAGCAGTGTCGGGAAATCTATCAAAAGTGGATTGGCAGCCGGTGGCTGGCACCGCTGGCTCTCAAAGATTACGCGCGTTCGGAAGGCCGCATCGATGGGATGTACATCCCGTATTGGACCTACGACTGCACGACCACCAGCTGGTACACGGGCATGCGTGGTGATTACTACTATGAGACGGAAACTTATACAGAAAACGGCGAAACCAAGACGCGCCAGGTGAGACACACACGTTGGACGCCGGCGAGCGGGACTGTGTGGCGGGACTTCGACGACGTGCTCGTCAACGGAAGTACCCGGCTGCCGGAGAAACACGCCCGTCGACTCCAGAACTGGGACCTGCAAAATCTCGTCGGCTTCCAGGATGACTTTCTGAGCGGGTTTCGTACGGAGCGCTATCATGTGGGCCTGGAAGAAGGCTTCGGGACTGCCCAAGGGATCATGACCAACGTGATTCGCGGCGACGTGCGCACCGACATCGGCGGCGATGAGCAGCAGATTTCCTCGCTCGACACCCAGTGGGACAAGATCACGTTCAAGCACATTCTCGTCCCCATTTGGATTGGTGCGTATAAGTTTAGAGAAAAATCTTATGGTTTTATGATCAATGGTCGCACGGGCGAGATTTCGGGTGACGCTCCGATCAGTGTTTGGAAAGTGCTGCTGATCATCCTTTCTGTAGTGGGGGTCATCACGCTGATTGTCGTGCTTAGCGGCAAAAAATAGGAGCGAAAGTGCTCTGTGCCGGATTCGCCAGGACGGCGAAAGTACATTAGGGTCAAGGACTGCTGCGACTCAGAGGTCCAACTTTTGGATGGCGGCGAGCCAGCGATGCCACGTGCTTGTACGCTGGACCTCTTCCGCCGTTTTGGGGGGCAAGTTGGGTCGGTGGTAGTCGAAGTGAGTTTGGACGCGGAGGCGCTCATCGGCAAAGAGTCGCTTGGGTTGAAGCGTGAGATATCCGAGAGCCTCATACCACCATAGGATCTGCCAGATTCTCTGGCTTGGATACCTTTTTGCGATGAACGTCTTTTGTTTCTGTTGAGCTCGCGATAGCGGCAGGATCTCTTGCCCTATCGCTGAGGCGAATCGGTTGACGGTCATCAGCCGCCGACTGTACGGGTGGTACAAGGGAAACTCTAGGATTACGGCTGAATTCATGGACTTATTGACAATGAAGTTCGTCGCATCGTGATCGATGTGTCCCTGTTCGAAGGCGCCGCACACGACTCGATCTGGACGGACGGCTAGACCCAGTTCTCGAAAGCGGGGAAGGAGCTGAGGTATTTCGTCCACGATGTGCTGGTCGGTCGCACCCAAGAAGGTAAGTCGATCGCCTGAAATTCCGAGGTGGCGCATCGCGTCTCGGGCCTCGGCTTCTCGCACCGGATTGCTGTGCGTCCATGCAGCATGGACTTCAGCGCCAGCTTCGGCGAGGACGCGCAGCCATCCTGCCATCGCGATCTCGTCGTCGGGATGGGTGAAGCAAAAGAGCCAGCGCAAGTTTGGGTTCGGATCGAAGCATGTCATAGAAGGTGGCGTTGGGGGCCGAAAATATGCCAAAATTATGGTTCGCGCGCGCCCATCCCATATTCTTTGCGCGTGAGAGGAACCACCGTTGGCGAAAGCTATCCAGATCAAACCCGAAGAGGCATTCGCGCGTGCTTACGCGGACCGACTAATTCTCGAGAAACTGACCGAACTTCAGTCGGCAATGAAGCTTTCAGAACTCGCCGAAAAGCTCCAGGGAACCGGAATGGGGCTGGCGGCCATCCGGTCGCTTCTCGCCTCGAATCCTGAGAAGTTTGCCTACTCGGAGCGGCGCTGGATTCCGGCTGCTCGCGTGGCCGGACTTGGTCGGCCCTTCCATGAAGCAGTGCGTCTTATCGTCGACCGCTTTGGCGGCCCGATGCCGATCGAATTGGTCGTGCATGAACTTCGGCAGACGCGTCCGGGTTCCATCGAAAATCTTGAGCTGTCCATTGAGCGCATGTGCGCCAGCGACCCTGCCGTGTTTTTGACCAGCAACCGCGAACTTGCCTTGGCCAAATGGGTGTTCGTGGCATTCGACGAACCGGTCGAACGGGCACTCGCCCTCAACCAAGTTCCCGCGGAGGAATTTGAGGACTTGCGGGAGAAATTGGCTGGAACCGATTGGCATGCTGAGGGAGCCATTGCGAAGGCGCTCGCCTCGTGTGCCCCGGTCGGCACCAAGACCTTCGGCGCGGTGGCTTGGAGTGCTGCCACTCCACAGAACTCGAAGGTGGTCCTGCACTGGGATTGGCGCGCTTTCAACGCCGCACTCCTCAGTGTCGAGGGCTTTGTCTACGCGGCTGACGGGGTCATGCACCCTGAATCCGACACCAAGAAGTGGGTCAGTGCGGCCGTAAAGCTTGCCGAAAAGCTCGCGCCCAGCGTCGAAATCGAGGATGCCCAGCCCATTGAAGTCAAGGCTGAGGATATTGAGAAGATGGTCAAGAAGATCCTCTCCAGCGAGGCGAGTGTGACCTCGACTCAACTCCTCGAGGAGATGTACGAGATCACGCCGAGCGTCAAGACGTTCCCCGATGACATGGCCAACGTCATGGCAGCGCTCAAGGCGAGGAGCGACATTTGGTGGGTTGGCGGCGACCGATTCCGCAAACCGGGAACCGCCTTGGAGTTCGTCGAAAGTGTCCCCGAACTGTTCCAGTACGTGAACACCGACTTCGTCGACGAGGAAGGAGAACTGATCGACGTTGAACTCAACGACGACGGGTTGAGCAGTACTCTGCGGAAACTCCTCATCCACCCTCAGGCGATGGACGTGCTCGACGAGGAGATCCTGCCCGAGCCCAAGACGATGCCCGAACAGATTCCGCTCGTCTTGAAGACCATTCACCGTGAGCTGGGAACGTTCCCCATGTGCCAGATTCCGACGGGTTGGTTCGATCCCGAACCCAAGATTCAAGAGCTGATCTTCATCGATCCCGACGGACGCGAACTGCAGGTCTGGGCGAACACCGAGGCACGACTCCTTTTCAATCTGGTCGACTGGTTCTATGAGCAGCCGATCGAGTCGGGTGCTGCCTTCACGCTGACCAAGACTCCGAAGGCCAACGTCTTTGAGTTCGAGTGGCGCGATCAGCCCGATCCCGTTGTGTTTATCACGAGTCAGCGCATGGAGCAGTTGCGAGCGATTCAGGAGCGGGCTGCGGAAATGAGCACGCTTGAAATCCTCATGGAAGTGATGGGACACTGGCCGAAGGGCGCCGACTTCCTGACGATCCTCTGGGAGGTCAACGTCGTCCGGCGTGTCCCGCGCCGCTTGGTTGCCTCGCTCCTTAGCAGCTACGCCTGTTTCTACCAGCGATCCGGTTCGCCGGTCTGGCACTTCGACAATAAGAAGGTCGAGCAAGGCTTCGACAAGACCAAGCGCAAGTTCGTTTTGAAGCGCTAGGGTACGACCGAGGTATAATCCTCACCCGAAACCAGTACGAGATCAATACATGGCCAATATTCAATCAATGAAGAAGGATCTGAAGCGCAACGCCAAGGCGCGCGCCAAGAACCTTTCCTGCAAGAGTGCGCTGAAGACTTACGTCAAGAAAGTTCGAGTCGCGGCGGCGACCGGAGACAAGGTCGCAGCAGGTGCAGCAGCTACCGTCGCGGTGAAGATGCTCGACAAGGCGGCCCAGCGTGGCATCATCCACAAGAATCAGGCTGCCCGACGCAAGTCACGCGCCATGAAGGCGGCCAACAAGGCCGTCGCCGCCGCCACGAAGTAGGCAGGCGTCATTCAGTCACGGGGATCGAGTTCACACCTGTTTTCAGGCCGAATTCGGTCCCACGTCCTTTTTGGGGCGATTAGCTCAGTTGGTAGAGCGCCTCGTTTACACCGAGGATGTCGGGGGTTCGAGTCCCTCATCGCCCACCACCCTCAGGGTGCAGCAAGCTGTCCCAAATCGAGATCGAACGTACGGCTCGTTCCGTAGGAATTGTTCGAGTAGTTGGGCTTGTAGGTGAAGAAGTAGTTCTTCACCATGATATCGGTCATCAAGACGCTCTCACCAACGTCGATGGTGACCACCCCCGAGTAGGCGACCTGAGTGCGCCATAGCGCTTGCCCGACCAGTTCGATTGGATTGCGGCTGCTCGAGTTGATGGGCTCAATATGGCGGCCAACGAAGACCCGGTAGAGGGCATCGGTCCAGTTGCTGCCGTCGCCATTGAAGGATGTGGTCTGCATGAAACGCATCTGGGTGCCGTTGAGTTCATTGCCGGGAGCGGGAACGATCGAGCCGCTCCATCCGCCAAAAGAGCCCATCGTCTGCGTCAAGCCCTGCTGCCAGAGCCAAGAAGTGTTGCCATTCTGCCCCTTGTAGCCGATGTCGAATTGAAGGGATGAGGATAGAGCGTTGTTGGCGTTGGTCGGTTGGGCGTCGACCAGCGACAATTGGAGGCCATTGCCGCCCGCACTGTCATCGGGTTCAGCGTAGATTTCGGTCATGGTGTGGACGTATCCCCGGTCGTCCACCTGGTCACTCGTCGGGGCACTTGGGGTCACCGAGGCATCGACGGAAAACGCCAGCCACTGGAACCACTTGCTGGGAAGGCTGTCGCCGCTGTCGAAGTAGCCGTAAAACGTGTAGGTCGCATCATAGTCCACGTTTTGCCAATCGATGATAGGGTCGTTGTTGACCGCCCATCCATCCGTGTAGCTCACTTGGAACCAACTTGATTTCGGGTAATCCGTCGGCGGCGAGGGCGTCACGGGCACACTCCGACCTTGTTCCCCGAGCCGTGCTTTGACCACCTCGACGAACCCGGCGATCCGGTCCACTGAGGTTGGTATGTCCGCCTCTGACTGGCCATGACTGCCGGTCAGGGTGCCATCGGGATCCAGTTCTTGGCTCTTGGCTCGTTTCTGGAGCCGAAGCGGCCGCAGATTCGTGATATGGAATCTTCTTCCACCGGGCAACGGTGTGACCAAGTAGGCGTCGCTGGTGCCATGCGCAGAGAGGGGAACGAGTTTCGCATCCAAGAGCGCTCGCTTGTGCGATTCACTCGCGTTGACCAAAAGGACGGAGACCCCGCTCCCAAATGCTCGGCGAATGAGGTTGAGCCCTCCGATTTCGGCGGACGAAACTAGATTGCCATCGAGAGTGACCAACTGAAAACGGTTCAAGTCGGATGGTTCCGTTGCGCTCGTCACGGCTCGAATTTGGGATCGTATTCCATCGAATACCTCCCCGCTCGCTCCTCGATAGACCAGCATGCGCGGTTCGGAGGTCGGTGCCGTTCCACCACAGCCAGACAGCCCCAACAAAGCAAACAGGAGCAACACGAAGGCAGAACTGCGAAGACTTGGCATCCAAGCGATGCTACCGCATGCGCCCGTGAGTTGGACCGGGTAAATCGTGTAGAGTGACCAGTAGGTTATGAGGTGGTTTGCTCTCTTTCTCGCCGCACTCGGCGTTGTCGCTCATGCCCAATATCCGGGCGCAAAACCTGTCGCCGCCCCCCTCAAAAAGGGCTTCGACAGCATCACGGTGTCGTCCGCCAAGACGATCGTGAACACGCTGGCGGGGCCGACCTTCCAAGGGCGAGGGCCGCAGCAGCCGGGATACATGGCTGCCGCTGGCTGGGTCGCTGCATTTCTCCAACTCAATGGGATCGGCCCGGGCGGACCGGGCGGCTCGTACTTCCAGAGCTTCACGATGCAGCAAACCACGCCGAGTTCGGACGGGGCAACCTTGGCCAGCGTGGACGGCAAAGTCAAACTCGAATTCAAGAAGGACTTCGCCTGGGTGCTCAATCGCGACTTTGAATCGACTCGCTTGCAATTCGCCTTCTTTCGGTCGGTGAGGTCCACCGATCTCGCAACGATGAACCTGCGAGGCGTCAAGGACAAGGTGCTCGTCGTGTCCTCCGATACGCCGATGGAGGTCTTCGGAGCGCTTCAGGAGCGGCAAACCAGTGGCACGCTGGGTGCCCTCATGCTTGTTCGGGCAGACGCCCGCGACGGTGATTTCACGGTGGCGACGAGCACATCGGTGAAGGAACTCGCTAAGGCGGATCAGCCAGCGCTGGTGAGCCTTCGCCTCAAGGAATCGGCTGCTCGGCGTCTGGCCGAAGCCACAGGTGCCCGAGCGTATCTCGCGGAGAAGGCCGGTGACGCCAGCCTCGAACTGAGTGGAGTCGAGTTCACTGCAAGCGGAAAACTGGAGGTCGGAGAGTCGTATCAGTCGGTGAATGTAATCGGAAGAATCGAGGGGACTGATCCGGTGATGAAGCGGCAAGCCGTCGTCATTGGTTCGCACCTCGACCACCTCGGGGCAACGGCGCGCGGCACCTTTTGGGGAGCCGACGATAATGCGTCAGGCTGCACCGCCAACATGCTCATCGCGCGGGCCATCGCCGTCAACACCCTCAAACCCAAGCGATCCGTCATTTTCGGATTTTGGGCACTCGAGGAACGGGGCCTCTGGGGTTCAAAGGTGTACTCGGAGATGCCGACCGTACCGATGGCCGACACGGTGGCTTACCTCAACATGGATATGGTCGGGCGGAACGCTGAATACCCGGCGTGGGGCGACCTGCCGGAAGACAACGTCGACGCGATCTATGTCGCGGCATCCCGCATGAACTCTCCCGATCTGCATGCGGTCCTCTTCAGAGCAAATGCGCCTGTCAATCTGCACCTTAAGGAGGAGAAGGAGGACAGGACGTTCCGAAGCGATACCGGCAGCTTTGCGGGCAAAGGAGTGCCGACGCTCAAAGCCTGGTCTGGCGAGCACCCTGACTATCACCGTGCGACGGATACTCCGGACAAGATTAACTCCGAGAAAATCGGGAACGTGGCGAAGTGGCTGTACGTCGCCACCATGGATCTCGCTTCGATGGCCGGAAGGCCCAGGTTCGAATCGGGGGCGCGGTACTTGCGGGGACGGGTGATCATGAAGGACGCGCCTAAATTGGGGCCATCGACGGTTGCCGAGATCAAGTTGGTCGATGTCTCGAGGGCCGATGCCGTGGCGGTGGTTATTGACCAGGTGAGCTACCGGCGTCCAGGCCAATTTCCGATCATGTTCGCCCTTAAGTATCGTCCCGAGCAACTCCAAGCGGGAAAGAGTTATGCGGTTCAGGTGAGGATAACGGAAGGCGGGAAACTCAAGTATGTGACCACGGCGCGGCAGAGCGTATTTGGAGAAGGAAAGCCGCAAGAGAGGGTCGACGTCACGGTCGAAAGAACGAACTGACGCGATCTGAGTCGGTCGGTTGTCGTCAAAATAGATGAAGAATGGATCGCGACGAGTACGAACGACGGAAAGAGGGCTACAGGCTGATGGAAGAGGCTCGGCGGGCACGGATTCGCGAGACGGTCACCAAAGAAATCATTCCGTTGTACAACAAGGCATTTGAGATTGCCCGCCAAAAGCCGCTTCGCACGACGTGCGGGCTCGTGGAGTGGTATCGGATCTTGATGAAAACCCGAAAATGAACGACCTTTATGAGGTTGCTGGGCGGGTCTTCGTAGCGGTTCAGAGATTAGGTCTGCGGTGCTGTGTGATTGGTGGATTGGCTCTCCAGTTTCGGGGCCAAGACCGCCTAACTCGCGATGTGGATTTCTCCGTACTGACCGGATTTGCCGACGAGGAGGCGGTGGCAACGGCTTTGCTTGAGGAATTCCCGGCCAGGTTCGAAGGGGCCTTGGAGCATGCCCTTAGCTACCGAGTCTTGCTTCTCGAGTACGAGAGGATCGGAATTGACATCGGCCTTGCCGGATTCCCGTACGAGGAAGCGGCCATTGATCGCGCCACGATGGAGGAGATTTCGCCGGGGTTGGTTTTGCCCATCGTATCCGCCGAAGACCTCATTATCATGAAGGCGTTTGCTTCTCGGCCGCAGGATTGGGTCGACATTCGGGGCATCATTGTGCGGCAGGGAACCGTGCTTGATTGGAATTGGATTTACGAGAACCTCAACCCGCTCGCTGAGCTCAAAGAAGACCCTGAAGTGATTCCGACTCTGGAGAGGATACGCGAAGAGTTGAGATGAGCGCGGATGTCGCAAAAAGAGGTCCGGACGCGAGTCCGGACCTCTTTGACGATTCAAACTACTTGAGTTCGACTTTTCCGCCAGCTTCTTCGATGGCCTTCTTGATCTTCTCGGCTTCGTCCTTGCCGACATTCTCCTTGACCGACTTCGGCGCGCCATCGACGAGGTCTTTGGCTTCCTTGAGGCCGAGGCCGGTGATTTCGCGGACGACCTTGATGACGTCCAGCTTCTTCTCGCCAGCAGCTGCGAGAACGACTTCGAATTCGGTCTTCTCTTCAGCGGCGGGGCCAGCATCGGCGGCCGGCATCATCATAGGCATCCCCATCATCGGGGCTGCGGCGGTGACGCCAAACTTCTCTTCGAGAGCCTTCTTCAGCTCCGAGAGGTCCAGCGCGGTCATGTTGCTAATTTCTTCGACGATTTTCTCAACGGTGGTTGCCATTTCTAATTTCTCCTGGTTTCTTGGGTCGGGGTCGATGTGACGGGGTTATGCTTCGGGCTCGGCAGGGGCCTCCTCGCTCGGAGCCTCGGCAGCTTCGGCGGCAGGTGCCGGTTCGGCTTCTGCTTCTGGTGCAGCCTCGGCTTCGGCAGCGGGCTCGGTTGCGGCTTCAGCCTCCGAAGGTGCCTCTGCGGGTGCTTCGGCCTTGGCTGCCGGAACCGGCGAGCCTTCGGCGACCTTGTCGGCGACAGCACCAATCACTCGGATCGGATCGGCGTATAGGGCCTCGATGACGCCGACGAGGTTGGTCAGCGGAGCCGCGATGGCGCCGATCACTTGAGCGATAAGCACGTCGCGCGGCGGCAGTTTCGAGAACGCTTCGGTCTGCTTGGCGTCCATAGCCTTGCCGGCAATGAATCCGCCTTTGATCTTGAGGACCTTGCTGCTCGCGGCATAGTCGAAGAGGACTTTGGCGCACTCAGTCTCGTTCTCGAATAGGAACGCGACCGCAGTCGGGCCATTGTGCAGATCGTCGGGCAGCTTCGATGCGTCGTCGCCAGCGGCGAGACGAAAGAGCGTGTTCTTGATGACGTGAATTTCGCCACCTTTCTTCGCCAATTCGTTGCGCAGCGCTTGCATCTGCTTGACCTTGAGACCGCGATAGTCGGTGAAGATCACGCCTTTAGAGCGTGAGAACCAATCTCGGGCTTCTTCGATCGTTTGCGCCTTTTGGGCAGTTGGCATTTCGCGTGTACCTCCTTGATAGAATTAGGGCTCCCGCCTTGGTAGGCGAGAGCCCCTTCTTCGAGCACGTCGGCCCGCGAAATTCGTCTCATCTACCCCTCGGCCGGCTGATCTCGCGATCGATTAAGGCTTTCGCCACTGGCTGTCTGCGGAGAGTTCAGAGATTATGGCACATCTGGACCCGGGTCGTGGCCTCACAACTCGGGTCTGGCTTGACTTAGCCCTTCTTCCAGGTGACGGTCTTGCCCTCATTTTCCGTCACCATTTCGGTGGCGCTGACCGACTTGATCGTTTGCTTGTTCTCCTTTTCCAGGGACTTGGTGAAGTTCTCTTGGAAGGTCTTTTCCATCGTTGCCTCCTGACCCTTGAGGGCTTCCTGCATCTTGGGGTCCGAGGCCTCGTACTTGAAGTTCGAGACGCCACCCGTGGTCGAACCTGCGTCAGGGGTATTGGTCCAGTTTCCGGCATCGATCTTCCACTTGCCGGTCTGCTTGGCAGAGATGTCGCCCGACATCTTGATGCCCGAGTTTTCGCCCTCGAAGTTGCCCGTCATTTCCATGGTGTAGGTGTCGTCGGCGTTGAGGGTAACCGTCATCTTGGCGGTCATCTTCATTTCGCTCTCTTCGTTCATTTCGGCGTTCCATGTGCCAACGAGCTGATCCTTGGTTGCGTCCTTGCCCTCGGTGGGTGTGGCGTCCGTGGTTTCGGTTGTCTTCTTGTCGTCTCCGCCGCCCGTCGTGGATGCAGCGGTGGAGCCGGTTGACCCGGTATCTGTGCCCGCTTCTTCCTTCTTGGCGCAGCCAACGATGAGTAGGGCCACGAGGGCCGCGAATAGGGTGAGTTTCTTCATATGCATTTCCTCCTGAACAAAGACGGCTCGCCGTCCTGTTTAGGACCGCGAGCCGTTTGACTTTGGCGCGCTCGAGAGGACTCGAACCTCCGACCCCCAGCTCCGCAAGCTGATGCTCTATCCACTGAGCTACGAGCGCGTGAATGGACATTCTACCCCGGACCAGTGGCCCTAGCCGGGATTGATCTGGACCGTCTTGATCTCGGTGTAGAACTCCTTGGCGGCTGGACCCTGTTCGCGCGAACCTGAACTGGAGCCTTTGACACCGCCGAAAGGAGCATGAGGATCGACGCCGGTCGTATCGCCGTTGACCCGGACCATGCCCGCCTCGATTCGATCGATATAGGTCAGCGCCCTTTTCAGGTCCGAGGTGAAGAGCGACGCGCTGAGCCCGTACTCGGTGCCGTTGGCAAGTTCTAATGCGTGGTCGAGATCGTCGGCGACCATGACTGCCAGCACAGGCCCGAAGATTTCGTTCTGGGCGAGGGTCGATGAGGGCGAGACGTCGAGAACGATGGTAGGAGGAACGAAGGTGCCTGCTCGCAAGTCGTCGGGCACCTGGGTCTTGAGGACCGGCTCAGCGCCCTCGATGACGCCAACGATTCGCTGTTGAGAGGCGGACGAGATGACCGGCCCGATGGCGCTGGCCGGGTCGGTAACGGGTCCGATCATCAGGCCCTCGACTTGGGTTCTGAGGGCCGCCACGAAGGCGTCGAGTTGGGATCGAACCACGATGGCGCGGCTGGTAGCGGTGCACTTCTGTCCTGCGAACCGCATGGCACCCGCCGCCACAAGATTCGCTGCGAGGGCGATGTTGGCGTCGTCGAGGATGATGGCCACGTTCTTGCCGCCCATCTCCGTTTGAAATTTGATGTTTCGGTCGGCGGCTAATCGAGCGATGATCTTGCCGACGCGTGCCGAGCCGGTGAAGCTGATTGCTCTCACCACTGAGTTCAAACACAGGGATTCTCCGACCTGCCCCGCTCCTTGCACCACGTTGAACACCCCTGCCGGCAGACCCGCCTCCTGGGCAGTCTGGGCGAGGATATTGGCGCAGGCCGGGGACATCTCGGATGGCTTGAGCACGACCGTATTGCCAAAGGCGAGGGCGGGTGCCGCTTTCCACAAGGGGATCGCAACTGGGAAGTTCCAGGGCGTGATCAGCCCAACGACGCCAAGCGCCTGCCTGAGCGAAAACTGGAGCGTGCCAGGAGCTTGGGCGGGAATGACCTCGCCGATTTCGCGAACGGCTTCACCAGCGAAGTACCTCAAGATCATCGAGCAGCGTCCGACTTCGCCACGAGCCTCGCCGATCGGCTTTCCCACCTCGCGGCAGACCATTTGTGCAAGTTCCTCGGCCCGGTTCTGAATGGAATCGGCCCATCGCATGAGGTGGTCGGCCCGCGCTGGACCCGCCAGCCGTTGCCACGAAGTCTGGGCGTCGGTCGCGGCCGAACAGGCGGCGGCGACTTCTTCAGAAGATCCCGGTCCAATCTCGGCCACGATGTCCGAGACGTCGCTCGGGTTCACGCTTTGGAGTCCGGCTTCATGGGGGGCGACGAACGCGCCGCCGATAAAAGATCCCAGCACGGGTACATTGCTCATCGGTATGAGTTTGGCCGATCCTGCCTTCGAGCCTCTCGCCAGTGTCGAGGTGATCGACTCACACACCGAAGGGGAGCCTACGAGGGTTGTCATCGGAGGATGGCCGCCGCCTAAGGGTCGGACCATGACGGAGCGACGTGCATACATGCAAGCCCGTCAGGATCACCTGCGACGCGGCGTGGTCACTGAGCCCCGCGGCCACGACGCCATTGTCGGCGCGTTGCTGACTCCTGCCGAAAGTCCGGAGTCGGATGCAGGCGTCGTCTTCTTCAACGATGTCGGCTACCTCGGCATGTGCGGCCACGGGCTCATGGGGGTCGCGCGCACCCTGCTGTTTCAGCATCCCGAAAAGCGCGACCATTGGGAGCAGCGCGGGATGCGAATCGACACCCCGGCCGGCACCGTCCGCGCCCGCCTGGAGGTTGACAACGACGCCGTCGAAATCCAAAACGTGCCGTCGTCCCTGTATGCCGCCGACATCGAGGTTGACGTCGAGGGTATCGGTCGCGTGAGGGGTGACGTGGCCTACGGTGGCAACTGGTTCTTTCTGATGGACTCACCGGGCATCCCCCTTCGACTGGAAAACAAGGCTCAGCTTCTCCGCGTGACGGAGCAGATTCGCAGTGCGCTGGCATCACTGGGAGTCACCGGCGCAGAAGGTGCACCCATCGATCACATCGAGTTGTTTGGACGACCCACCAGGAACGATGCCGACAGCCGAAACTTCGTCTTATGCCCGGGAGCCGCATACGACCGGTCTCCCTGCGGAACCGGCACCTCGGCGAAGATGGCAGCCATGCATGCCAAGGGCAAGCTGGTGGTGGGCGAGCCCTACCGGCAGGAGAGCATCACGGGGAGCCTTTTCGTCGGTCACCTCGACCATTCGGAGGGCGGATTGGTGCCTGTCATCCGCGGCGAGGCGCATGTGATCGCCCGATCGACGCTGATCTTCCACCCCAACGATCCGTTTCGCTTTGGCTTCCCCGAATGACCCGTTCAGCATCCGTGTGCTCACGTTGATGGGAACAAGTGGGTGGCCCGGGTGCTAAATTGTGCACCCGGGTTCTGCCAATAGGCGGAGCCTGTCGTGCCTGGCCGCGCCGGGGTGCACAATGCATCACCCCGGCCACCCTACTCCGCCCCCGACGAGCGTGATATCATCGGCCTATGGCGACTGAAGGCCGAGCGGTCATTCTCGAGGAGCCGGGGCAACCGGCAGTGCTGCGCGACATCATCATCGATCCCCCCGGGCCGAACGAGGTTCTCATCCGAATCGTCGCGAGTGGTGTCTGCCACACCGACCTTACGGTGAAGAACCTGAACGGTAACGGGATGAAGTTCCCCATCGTTTTGGGGCACGAGGGTGCGGGCATCGTCGAAGAAGTCGGCGCGGGCGTGACCCATCTCAAGGCGGGCGATCCGGTCGTTATTGCTTATCGTGCGCCGTGTGAGCAGTGTCCGGCCTGCCGACGTGGAGACCCTAGGCGGTGCTACATGGCCCTCCGTCCGCAGCCGCGCATTCATCGCAAGTCGGATGGCGAAATCTGCTCGCAGGTCTTGCGCTGTGGCACGTTCGCGACCCACACGGTGGTTCACGCGAAGGCGGCGATCAAGATGCCGGAGAATATGCCTCTCGATCGGGCCTGCCTCATCGCTTGTGGCGTGATCACTGGGGTAGGAGCCACGATGAACACGACTCCGGTGTTCGCCGGTGCGCGCGTCGCCGTGATCGGCTGTGGCGGCGTCGGGCTGTCGGTGATTCAAGGAGCCAAGCTCATGCACGCTCGCCAGATCATTGCGGTCGACGTTAATCCGGTGAAGCTCGACTGGGCTCGTAAGTTCGGCGCGACCCACACGGTTAACGCCAAGGAAGTCGATGCGATTGCTGAGGTTCGTCGGCTGACTGACGACGGCTGGGATGGGGGCGTCGAGTTCGCCTACGAGGCGACCGGCATCCCGGTCTGCACCGAACAGGCGATTCAGATGTTGTCGTACGGCGGTCGGGCGACGACCATCGGTTTCCCCGCCGAAACCGACGCCGTGAACCTGAATCTTGGCAACATGGCGACCGGGGTGTACTGGAACAAGGCGGGCCTGAACGTCTGCCACTGCGGAGATGCTTTGCCTTCGAGCGACTTCCCGCTCATGGCCCAGCTTTACCTTGAAGGCAAACTCGATCTGGATGGCATGGTGACCCGGCGCATCGGCCTCGGCGACGTGGAAGATGCCTTCCACGAGATGGAGACCGGCAACGTGATCCGGTCGGTGATCATCCTGTAGGAGTCCAAACACTCGCAACGAGGTCGCGTTGGGAAGAAAACGGGTCGGCCGTACCGCTGGCATCCTGCCGGCATCCCGGTTCAAGTTCTCCGAAAACGGTGCCGGCAGGATGCCAGCGGTACGGTTGCGATTAATCCCACTTCTTAGGGGATCAGCAGGGCTCGGTGTAAATCGTAAGGAGGGCGTTGCCTGTTGCCTTGGCTTCAGAATCTTTGCGACAGCCGCGCACATCGATCAGTCGGACCGACTCGGGCTTCGGTGCCTCGCGGATGACATAGGCCATTCCCCCGGTCATCGTGAGGCAGAGTAATGTCAATCCGGTTATCCAAAGCACTCTCCTCATTTTCTTCATGCACCTCTTGTTTCGTTCGCAATCCAGACGACTGGTCGCAAAGAGTATTACGGCGAATTCGAGGGACGGGTGCCGGTTTTTGCCATCCGAGGTATTCTAGTGGCTCCCTTACAGGAAGATTTGGACCATGCGAATTCGAAACAAAGAACTCAATCAGCGCTGGCATCGAAAGGAACAGCGCATCAAAGAACTGAAGCGCCAGGCCATCGCCGGTGCTGCCGACAAGCCGAAGTCGGCCCCCAAGCCCAAGGCTGCACCGAAGAAGGTCGAGGCCGAAGCCAAGCCGAAGAAAGTAGCAGCCCCCAAGGTCGACGGCGAAGCAAAGCCGAAGAAGGCTCCCGCCAAGAAGAAGGCCGAAGAAGCCCCGGTGGAAGTAGCCGCAGAGGTCAAGGTCGAGGAAACCGCTGCCGAGGCACCTGCTGCCGAGTAGAAGCAAGAGGCTCATGAATGCCGCCGAACCCGGTTCGGCGGCATTTTTGTGCATTTGGGTGGTCCACTCGGGTATCCTCTTCAGGTTACGCAATAGCCAAGATCTCGCCTCGCTCCCGCTTCTTTGGACCGGTCTTCGATCTGATTTCTCGCGCTTGAACCGGAACAACTAAATCCAAGGAGGCCATTCCATGGCTAACAAAACACTTTACATCGGCAACCTTCCGTACTCGGCAACCGAGTCGCAGATCACCAACCACTTCAGCAGCTATGGCGCGACCAATGCCCGCATTATCGAGGGTCGTGGTTTCGGCTTTGTCGACATCGATGGTGACAAGATGGAAGCGGCGATCGCTGAGAAGCATGAGAGCGAGATGGACGGGCGACGCTTGACCGTCAACGAATCGCGGCCGCGAGAGAACCGCCCGAGTGGCGGCGGCGGTGGTCGCCCGGGTGGCGGCAATCGCGGCGGTGGCGGCGGCGGTCGCTGGTAAGAACTGAGTTCGGCTTGACTGCTGAATCAAGAAAGAGTCGCTCCGGTGATCCGGAGCGACTCTTTTGTTTTCATGGTGCACCCCGGCTCTGCCAACTGCGACAAGCTCCTGCAAGTTGGCAGAACCCAGATGCACGATCATCATCCGCGCCACCCAGGACATACCGTGATTAGCTGCCGATCGCGCCGGGCTCCGCTTCAGGGATTTCCGGCAACTTGCCGCCGTACACGATAATCGGCCTTGCATCGGTGACGATCTGGGTGGCGGCGGCTTTGAGTTGCTCGAGCGTTACCCCTCGCATCGCTTCGACGAATCCAGGCACGGTGATTGCCGGACCCGCCTGCAAATCACCGATTCCCGTCCAGAAGGCGGTCTGGGGAGGGCCAGCGCCGAGAATGTCATCCAGGCCGGTGGCAAATGGATTGACCTCGAGTTTGCGATTGAATCCAGCTTCCAGCATGCCGAGGGCGCGGGCCAGATGGGCTTCAGTCCAGTTCGCGATGTCATCGAGCAGCACCTTGCGAATCCGCTCGGGCATGTTCTGCTGGCCATCGATGGAAGCCTGAGCGGCAATCAGCCGGACTTGCCAGCCGGTCATCGTGGGCCATAGGATGGCTTCCTGGCGATAAGTCCAGGCGTTTGCCTCGCGCAGAGTCCGGAACATCGAGGAGCCCTTGCCTACTCCTAGGGCCGAGGTGGCGAGCACCCGAGCCGGTGCTTCGGGTTCGCTGAGACGGAAGGGATCGGTTCGAAGTTCAAATGTGGCGACGAGCGGCTTGCGAAGCCAAAGGGGTTTGGCCGGCGCGTCGGGCACAGACTTTGGCGCGCGGCGCGGATTCCATGTCGCGAAGGTTTCTTTGATGGCCTTCTCCGCCGCACCCGGGCCGAACGAGCCAGCCACCGAGAACCGTGTATTCTCGGGCCGGAAGAGCCGCAGATGAATCTCCCTGACGTCGGCGAGTTTGACTCGGGCGTAATCCAGCACGGAGGGATCGAGGGCTTGTTGCCAGATCGACGGTGGGACATTGCGATGGCGCGCCAAGATGCGCACCAGATCTTCGTTTCTCAGCGAAGGCCGACGGATCAGCGATTCGAGAATGCCAATGGCGACATCGAGGCCGTCACGCGGAAGCGCGACTTGGATCCACAAGAAGTCCGGCAGCACTTGAACACGGGGCGCGATTCCGGCTTGGGTGCCGTACTCGAGAAGCTGAGCTTTCGTGTACTCTTGGGTCCCCTCCAACAGGGCCTCGCCAAGGACCGCGAGCGCAGCCCGCTCTTTGCCGGTCAGACCTGACGCCGATATGAATGCATCGGCAACCACGACGCGCGCACTCGGCTGGGGTGTTTCAGAGATTCTCAAGACGAGCGGCGGATCGTTTTTAGAGCGCACTCGGTCAGCCGAAGGACTCATGATCAGGCTCGTCGGCGGACTGGCGGGAGGCAACGGTGGCGCGGTGCCCGTGATCGCCACGGCCCGATCCAGTTTGAACGCGTCGAAGCCAACCATGAAATTCTCGGGTGTCATGCGCTGAACGATCTCGAGGAATCGCTCGGGCCGCAGGTCAACACGCTGGGCCAGAAGGCTGCCCCGCAAGGAAGCGACTGCCGAAGGAGATCCGTCCGTTCGCAGCCACGCCGAGACGAGGGCAAGTCCGTTGAACCAGAGCGACTGAGCCAGGCCCTCGTCGAGTTCGTCGATGTAACGGGTCATCGCTCCGGATTCGAGGGACGTCAGCACGATCATGCCGTTCTGATCAGTGGGCGTGTAGAAGATGCCGAGATCGTATTGGGAGGCCAGGGCCATCCCTGCCGCGAGGGTCCAGATCGCTCGTTCATTGTCGACACTCGGAACGAAAGCTCCGCGCGCTTCTCCCGGAAGGTCGCTGTCGATCGCGCCGGGGTTGCCGGTCGGGCGACCCGGTTCGGGTGGCTTCTTGGTCGTCGTTTCTTCGCCGAGCGCGTCGCGGGCAAGAATGCTGGCCTCGGCCAACTCGACGGGGCCGGTGATCACGAGGGCGAGGCTCCGGCGGTCAAATTGCTTGGCCTGCAGCGCCTTGAGATCCTCTGGTGTCGTCGCGCTCATAACGGAGATGGAACCGAGTGAATCGAGGCCGGCGTTGCCGTAGCCCTGGGTCCAGGCCAGCGCAGATAGCGCCATGGCGGGTCCGCGCAAGGCGAGCTCCTGCTCGATGATCTTCGCTTCTTTGGCGATGGCCTCAGGAGTCGTTTCGATTGGCTCCAAGATTTCGCGGATGGCTCGGGTCGCAAAGGGCAAGTCCTTCGGAGAGCAGGTGATCTCGAACTTCATCGAATCCCGCGACGTTTGGGCAGTCAGGTACATGCCGCGCGTTTCGAGTCTCATGTCGAGATCGCCGGTCTTGCCTTTGGCGACGAGGTGCTCAAGCAGGTGCCTTCGACCGTGGGTCTCGACCGTCTCGGCACACTCCCGACCCGTGGCCCACAACTGCACGCTGCAGGTTTCGGTGTTGGGGAGGCGCTCGACCAGCGTGACGGCGCCGGATTTCAGGATCGTCCGCAGACGCGGCGC
Organism: Fimbriimonadaceae bacterium; assembly: GCA_019694835.1. The sequence goes on from JAIBBE010000117.1 coordinate 35,873, forward strand.
ATCCAAGATCTTGGGCGGCTCTTGATGGCCCAGCAATGCGGTCGCAACGACGAGAGAGAGGAGTGCCACCACCCTAGATTACCGCCCCGACATTCTCACCGAGTAACCGGGGGCGACTCATGGTATCGCATGGAAGCGGGCGAATCTGACCTGCGTGAACAGGAAAGCGCGTTTTACTCGTGGAGCGTGATTTCTTGCGAAATCACGAAAAAATCGAAGAAAATCGGGGAAAAGGATAGCGTCGTTAACCGGGCATATCTCCGGCTTATCCCGGCTCAGCCCGGTTATTTCCGGCTCCTTCGGTTTGCCATCGGGACTTTCGACCTGGTACAACCTACTTCACCAGACACGCAAGAGGAGGTGCAAGCCAAATGCGCATGGGACGCTGGGCGCTCGGAATAGCGCTCTTTTTAATGCTGGGTTGGGCCAATGCTGAGCCTACAGAATCTCCGGCGACACGTTCGGCAACGATCGTCGAGATTAAGAAGATTCCTTTCACAACTACATACGAATTGAGCCGCGAGGTGGGAGCCGGACGCATGCGAAAAGTGCAGGACGGCGCGGAGGGCAAGGTGGTCAACACCTACGCGATCACCTATCGAGGCGACAAGATCATCAAGAAACAGCTTCTCAAGTCGGAAAAGACCGAAGCGATGAACACGGTTTACTTGATGGGCAAGGCCGGCTTCCAAGTCAGCCGTGGTGGCAACTACATTCGCCACAAGACGCTGCAGATGGAAGCGACCGCGTATGATCCGAGCGCTGGGCTCGGCGCGGCGGCAACCGGTCGTACGAAAACCGGGCGCAAGGCTGCCTACGGCGTCGTCGCGGTTGATCCCCGCGTCATTCCGCTGAATACGTTGGTCTTTGTCGAAGGCTACGGCTTCGCCTTGGCATGCGACACGGGTGGCGCGATCAAGGGCAACAAGATTGACCTTTGCTTCAACACTTATGCCGAAACTGTTCGCTTCGGTCGCCGACAAGTGACCGTGCATATCCTGAAGACGAAGTGAATCTCACGAACCCGGCCGAACTCCGAGCGTTGCTCGAACGGCACGGGTTCAATCCCCAGAAGAAATGGGGACAGCACTTTCTGATTTCCTCTCGAGTCGTCGATGCCATCATCGGGCGACTGGAGGGGATTTCTGGCATTTTGGAGGTCGGCCCCGGCCCTGGAGTGCTGACTTCTCCGGCATCTGAACTGGCCCATTTGATTGCGCTTGAGGTCGACCCGATTGCGGTGTCCGCCTTGTCCGAGTCCGCGCCCAAGGCTCGGGTGATTCATGGCGATGCCCTGGAATTGGATATTCGGCCCTTTCTGGAGTCTTTGCCGACGCCCCGCGCGGTCCTCTCGAACATGCCCTACAACATTACCGGTCCTTTGCTGGATCGCTTCTCGCGGACCAGCGACTTGTGGAAGAAGGCTGTGCTGATGATGCAGCGAGAGGTCGGGGATCGGATCTTGGCTCCGGTCGGCTCTTCCGAATTCTCTTCACTCTCCGTGTCGATGCAGACCCGTTTCGAGATTTCCAAAGTCTGTTCCGTACCGCCGGGCGCGTTCTTTCCGCCGCCAAAGGTCGAGAGCATCGTCTTGGAACTCACCCCGCGCCAGCATGGCCTTTCCGATGAGTTTTTCGCCTTTGTTCGGACCGCGTTCACCCAGCCTCGCAAGACGCTCGCCAACAACCTGAGCTCTGGCGGTTTTTCGCGAGAAAGGCTGGCTCAGGTGCTCGGTGACCTCAGGCTTGCGGAATCGGTGCGCCCGCATCAGATAGGATTGGACCAGTGGCAGATCCTGTGGGAAGCGCTTCAGCACTAGAGATCAAGTCGCGGGCTCGTGAGCTTGGCTTCGATCTGGTCGGGATTTGCAATGCGCGGCCACCTTCGACGCTGGAGGTCTTTCGGACCTGGCTCGACGCTGGCTTCTCGGCGACCATGGACTACCTACCCCGGTCTTTGCCGCTGCGTTCCGACCCTTCAAAACTGCTCCCCGGAGTTCGCTCGATCATCGCGGTCGGCCTGAACTACAACCAGCCGAACGAGCCGGTGCCCGGCCAGCCCAGGATCGCGCGGTACGCGCTGGGTCGGGACTATCACAAGGTTCTGCGCTCGAAGCTCAAGCGGCTGGCGGAGGTCATTCCGGGGGAGTGCCGTGTTTGCGTGGATTCGGCTCCCATCCTGGAGCGCGAGTACGCCAATCGGGCTGGCCTGGGCTGGATTGGCAAAAACACCTGCCTCATCAACACCGAACGTGGTAGTTGGTTCTTCCTTGGTCTGGTGCTGACGACGGCTGAGTTGGTAATCGATGCACCCGCGCACGGCGGCTGTGGCACGTGTACCGCCTGCATCGAAGCGTGTCCAACGGGCGCGATCGTGCAGCTAGGGGGTCTCTGGCAGATCGACTCGCGGCGCTGTATCAGCTACCTGACGATCGAGCATCGCGGCGAGATCGAGCCTGGGTTGGCAGATCAGATTGGGGAGTGGACGTTCGGCTGCGATGTCTGCCAAGAAGTCTGCCCCTTCAACCGCCCCCGCGTCCACCAGCCTTTGCGGGCTCGGGTGACAGCGGAGCCGGACTTCTTGGCGCGTCGCGAATGGCCGGGCCTGGTTGAACTTGCGCAGATCTCCGAGCCGCGTTGGGACGAACTGACCCGGGGCTCAGCGGTGCGGCGAGCGGGTATCGAGGGGTTGCGCCGGAATGCGAAAGTCAACTTGCTCGAATCTTAGAATCCGTTGTCGTCACCTGCCATCCCGTAGTTCGAGGCAAAGATAGAATAGTCCATGGCATCGATGTAGCCGTCCTTATTCAGATCGTAATAGGCATCGTATTGGGGATGACCAATCCAGGTGTTGTAGAAATCTGAAAGATATGAAAAATCGCCAATGCTAATCTCGTTATCGGGTTCGAAGTCTCCCAGATACGGAGACCACGTGGGAATCGCAATGTTCGTCATAAGCGGCTGAAGGTCAACTTCAACAAGTTTCCCCAATCCGGTTACAAAATCGCTACGGAAAAACACCCGATAGGTCCCGAGTTCGTTAAGCCCGGAGACAGTGAAGGAGTATGTACCTCCAGCTCCCAAGGTAAATCCTCCGGATACGCCCGAAGAGCCGCCCTGATCCCAGTTATAGACCCAAAACTCATACGGAGTCCCCGCGACCGGAGCCTCGACTCCCGATGCGGCAAGATCAATGGTTCCGGAGAACGTTATCTGAGCAGACGCTTGGACCAATGTGGCCATCGCCATTGCAAGGAAGAGAGGGAGTTTCATAGTATTTGCTCTGTGCTTGGGTGTCACTTGATCGTTACTTGAACCTGGGCCGAAGATGTCGCGCCGAGTGAATCGGTCACGGTGTAAGTGAATTTTGTGATCTTGTTCCTGAAGAAGGGGCTCGAAGACGCAGTGAAGCGAATCTTTGTTCCACCGGAGACGATACTGACGGCGCCGTAATTAGGAGCTGGTGGCGTCACGGAAGTGACCAAGAACGAGTTGCCCTCCGGATCGGTATCGTTGGCACGAACATCGATGTCCTTGGAGGTGCCACGAGCAACGGTATCGACATCGTTCTGGCAGACCGGTGCACCATTTGCTTCGGCGACTGTGATCGGGAAGGTCTGCGTTGTGGTGTCGATCCCGTCCGATACCCGGACCGTCACATTCTGGACCGTGCCTCCGAAAGCCTCACCTGGCGTCCATGATACGAGCCCGCTGGTTGAGACAGTGAGACCGCTCGGTCCGGAGACGAGTCCGTAGGTAAGCCCGGTCGGCGTCTCCACGTCGGTTCCAGTGTGTTGGAGGGTGAACGCGGAGTGCTCAGTAGCGCTTTGCGGTCCGGGGTTGACGAGGGTTGGGGGTGAGTTGCGACGGATGGCCAGATATTCCCAGTTACCATCTCCAACTGCACTAAAAGAGCCAGTAGGTACCAACCAGCCGCCGCCCCAGGAGACTAACTCGCCATCTTCTCGAACAGCTACCGCATTTATCCCAGAAGGATGGAATCCCGTAGCGACAGCCACAAAATTGCCAGCCGGTACGTTTGCCATCGTTGCATTGCCCCATCCTACGAGAGTGCCATCAGATCTAATTGCAATCGAGAACCCATTGCCCGCGGCCACGGCTTTGAATGTCCCAATAGGTGTTGGCCCAATATTACCAAAAGTTACCAAGGTGCCATCGGAGCGAATCGCGGTAACATGACCCCAGCCTGCTGCAACATCTAAGAACTTTCCTGGCACCATTGACTGTCCACCTCCCCAAGTGAACAGTCTGCCGGGAGAGTCCAACGTAACTACAGCGGCTCTCCCGCCAGTACTAGAAGATACTTTTAATATCCTACCGGCGTACCTTCCGCTAATCAGGCCTAAATAGTCATTGCCCCAGGCCATCAGGTACCGATCAACAGACCGTATTGCGAAACATGCAAAGCTTGCAGATGACAGTCCAATAAATGTCCCGCTCGGAGGTATTGGTTGGTTCCCAGGCCCAAATTGGACAAGAGATCCCGTAGGACGCAGGATAACACCGTACCCCGTCACATTACAAGCAGTCGCCACATACTGTCCTAAAGGCGTGGAGAATGACTGAGCCCATCCACCCCAGCCAGCAACTCTTCCTGCAGAAGCAACGCGCATCGTAACCAACCTTGTAGTCGATAGCACTGGTAATCCATTATCGGTTACCACAACACTGAACGTGTGAGGTCCTACCTGAGAAGCCGTTGGAACCCATTGAAGCACGCCGTTCGCATCCAACGTCATCCCCGCAGGTGCACCAGCGCCGAGCGAATACGTAAACGTACTCGGACCATCCGGGTCGGTCACGTCGAGCACCAACCAGAACAAGGTGCCCATGACGCCATAGCGATCGACGACACCGTTCACGATCGGGGGCTGGTTGACTTCGGCGACCGAAATCGCGAACGTTTGCTGCACGTTCGCAACACCATCACTCAAACTCACCGTCACATTTGGCGACGTCCCGCCATCGCTCTCCCCTGGCGTCCAAAGGACGAGGCCGGATGGCGATACGGTGAGGCCCGAGGGGCCGCCGACCTTAGCAAAGGTCAGAGACTGCGCGGGTAGGTCCGCGTCGGAACCCGAAAGCTGAAGCGTAAACGCGCTGTTCTCGTTCGCCATCTGCGCGCCAGGATTGACGAGAACCGGCGGCTGGTTGGCTTCATCGACCGTAATGGTGATCGCTTCGCTGTCGCTCTGGGCGGGAGAACCGTTGTCGGTCACGACGATGGTGATCTGATACGATCCGGGACCTTGCGTTTCGCTCGGGGTCCAGGAAACCACGCCCGTAGACCCATCAATCGACATCCCGGAAGGCGCACCGGTGAGCGAATAGGTCAAGGTCTGACCCGCGTCGGGATCGGTGGCATTCGCGTCGAGGCTCAGCGAGGAGCCCTCGGCGACCGTTTGATTTCCGATTGGGTCGAGTACTGGCGCTTGGTTAGCGCCTGCCTCGTAGCTCCACGCAAACGCGGTATCGGCAAATGCAGCGATGCCTGCGATGTTGGAGAGCGATGAAAGCTGGGTCGGAACGCTGTACTGAAATGGTGAGCCGCCGTTGCCGAGGATGCCAGAGACATTGGAACCCCAAACCCAGACCGTGCCGTCTGACTTTAAGGCGACGACGGCGTTGGTGCAAGCCTCAATGTCGACGACATCGGTCAACCCCAGGGCCTGGACGGGGGTAGTGCGAAAGTTGACCGTTGTCCCATCACCGAGAAGTCGGGTTGCATTCCAGCCCCAGCCCCACACAGTGCCGTCTCGCTTTAGGGCATAGGTGGTTTCAAGGCCCAAGTCGATGTCAACGACGTCAGAAATCGATGCTGGAAGAGGAGCAGCTCTGTTGATGGTCGTTCCGTCTCCAAGCTGGCCCTTGTGGTTTCGACCCCAGGTCATTACAGTTCCATTGGCCAGAAGGGCTGCACTATGATAGTAACTGCTCTCGATCTTGACCGGCGTGGTCATGGGCATGATCAGCACGGGGATGAGTTGCTCGATGGGCGGCGGGAATGACCCGGTTCCAAGGCCACCATACTGGTTGTAGCCAAACCCATAGACGTCCCCCGTATTTGTAATGCCGAAGGGCGTCTGATAGGCACTTGTCATCATCCGCAGGATGCTGTCGTTCGGGATCACCAGGACTTGGGTGGGACTTGGCAGCGCATCGCCCACACCGCTACCGAGTTGGCCCATATCACCGGCGCCCCAGGCAAAGAGCGTTCCCGAACTGGTCAATCCAAGGCTGAAGTCGAAGCCTGGACCAATGTCAATGAAGCTGCTCAGCTCGGGAATGGCGGAGGCGGTGCGGCGGTCGTCAAACGTGCCGTCACCGAGTTGACCGAATTGATTCCATCCCGTCGCCAGCCAAGAACCATCGGACAGGCGTGCAAACGTATGGTACTCACCCCGCAAGATCTTCGAAGATCCTACAAACTCGGGGACCGGCGTCGGCGAGGGGAAGGCAATATTGTCAGGTCCCAGACCGGCTACGCCGAGAGCGTTTGATCCCCACGCCCACACTTGAGTTGCCGCTCGCGTTTCACGCTCAGCCGTCACCGTGATGGTCTCGATATCCGAGAGAACGGGATTTCCGTTGTCGCTGACCACGACGTCAAAGGTGTAAGTCTGCGTGGTCTGGATCGCGGAGGGGCGCCAGGTGAAAACGCCCGTCGTCGGGTTGATGTACGCACCGTACGGCGCACCATTGAGGCTAAAGGTGAGGGTTTGGCCAACATCGGGATCGGATGCAGAGGCGTCGAAGGTCAGCAGCCGATCCTCGCGCACTTCATGGTCGCCGATGGCATCGAGCACCGGCGGTTGGTTCGAGCCCCCCGCGTTGAGGGTCAATTTGCTGTCGGCGTACCAGTTGGCTCCGGGGCGGTAGGAGGAGCCTGGCAATCGGAACAGGGCCGTGGTGAAACTACCCGTTGAGCCGCCATCGTACAAGACCAAGTCATGTGAGCCCCCGGCACTGAACAGACCGTTGTCCGCGAATTTGACTCGGCACAACAAGAACTCCTGTCCGGCACCGATGGACTGCGTCGTTCCCAGTGCAACGTCGGTCGTTACGCTGAGGCCGTAAGGGCGCGTGGGACCGGTGATGCCGCGACCTCCGCCGAGGAGACAGCCGAAGGAGCCTGAAAACCAGCTCGGCAACGTGCCGAAGTTGGGATTAGAACTTGGCGGGGCTTCGGCGTTGGCCATGTTGAGGAGGGTGACTTTGTTCGAACCGGGCGTGATTGAGGCGGATGGACCCTCGCCGGTTGTCTCGGCAAATCCGATCATCAGGCAGCCCGAATTGAATTGAATCGTTGAACCCGACGTATTCTTGACGATCACGTCGTATTCGCCGGTCCAGCCGAATGTGTCGACATCGTCGGCGGTCAGGCGCGACGTGTCGCCCCCTGGTGTCGAGAAGTAGAACTGAACTTGCCCCTGAGCAAGAACCGTCGCCACCATCATCCCCAAACCCAACACAGCCCTTCTCGCCTCAACCCTTACTTGCATATCTCTTCCTTCCGAACCCGCCGCATGGGCTGCGACGTTCAGTCATTATAGTGGAGACACCGTGACGGAATCGTGACGAGAATGAGTTTCTTGGAAGAAATACGGGTATGACCCTCGCACGCGGCTTTCACAACCACTCTCGTCAGCGGCTTCGTCGGCGGCCCGATCGGCCTCGGGCTGGGTTACTTGGCGGGCAAATACTCACCGGACTACTACCGTATCACCTTCGACATCCCGAACGACGTCCGCTACGATACCGTGCAGCTAGGAATGGGGCTGGGGGAGACACCGGGGCTTGTAGGCGGACTTGTTGTCGGGCTCGGGGTGGTCTTGGTTGTCACTTGGTTCCAAATCCGAACGACCAACGCGCTCTATGCCACCCAAAAGCAGCCGCTAGGCAGCCCGGACTTGGCCGATGAACTCGACGTCGGCGCGGGCGGCGACTTCGTTGTAGGCCATGACGTGCAACGTGGGCAAGTATCGCTCGAGGAGGCGGCGGAGGGGGAGGCGAAGCTGTGAACTGCAAAGGAGTACGGCCGACAGACCTTGGCCCATTGCTCGTTCCATCTCGGTGCGCAGCGCACTGACGACTTGTTGCTGCTGACTCGGGTCGAGAACCAACTGGAATCCCATTGAGGTTTGCTGCAGACCTTCGCTCAGCATTCGCTCCATCGTTGGCTCGATCGTTATGCAATAGAGCTTATTGTCATGATCGACGTATTGCCGCGTAATGGTTCGAGAAATGGCAGCGCGTACGAGTTCACCGAGCTGGTCGGGGTCTTTAACCCGTCCTCCGAAATCGGCCATGGTTTCCAAAATCGTGACCATGTCGCGAATGGGCACTCGTTCGCGAAGTAAGTGCTGTAACACCTTCTGAACTTCACCCACACTGAAGACCGTTGGGACGGTTTCGTCGACGACTTGCTGGTTAAGTTGTTTTGCATTGTCGATAAGCGTCGCCACGTCTTGTCGGCTAAGCAATTCCGGTGCATGCGTCTTCACAATCTCGCTGAGGTGGGTGGCAATCACGGCACTCGGCTCGATCACGGTGTAACCACTTCGCTCAGCTTGCTCACGCAGACCTGGGTCGATCCATACGGCTTCGAGCCCGAAGACAGGCTCTTGGGTGCGAATGCCGACCAAGGGTGCGAGGGCTTGGCCGCTGTTGATGGCGAGGACCATGTTGGCGTGGGCTTCACCACGCGAGACTTCCTCGCCACGGACCTTCAGGAGGTATTCGTTCGAAGCAAGGCTGACACTGTCGCGGATACGCACACTGGGCATGACGAAGCCGAGTTCGAGCGCAATCTGGCGTCGGGTGGCGGTCACGCGGTCGGGCAAGTCACCTCCAGCGCGAGCATCGGCGAGACGTGTGATGCCGTAACCGATCTCGATTTCGAGCGGATCGACGCCGAGCAAAGGCAAGACGGACTCGGGGCCAGTTGGAGTCGGAGCAGCACGCTCGCCCGGCTTGGATTTGGGACCTTCTCCTTCGGGAGGGGTCGCCGCTTTCAATTTGGAAACGTATCGATAGAGCCCGAACAGCGCACCGCCAACGCCGAGAAAGACCAAGGCGGGGAAACCGGGAATGAGTGCGAACAGGCAGAGCGCGGCCCCGGCGGTGCCGATCGCTTTGGGCTGGCCCATGATCTGGCCGATAACCTCGCCGCCCATGCTGCGCTCCTGTCCCGCGCGGGTGACGAGGAGGCCGCTGGCGGTCGAAATGAGCAGCGCAGGAATCTGTGAGACGAGACCTTCACCCACACTGAGGAGCGAATAGGTCTTGAGAATCGTCATCGCATCGCCGTTGCCGCGCAAGAAACCGACGATGAAACCGCCAACGATATTGACGGCAATGATCAGGATGGCGGCGATGGCATCGCCCTTGACGAACTTGGACGCACCATCCATCGCGCCGAAGAAGTCCGCTTCTTGCTTTACGGCTTTGCGGCGTTCGCGGGCTTGGTCCTCGTCGATGAGGCCGGCGGCGAGGTCGGCGTCAATCGCCATTTGCTTGCCGGGCATCGCGTCCAAGGTGAACCTGGCCACGACTTCAGAGACGCGCCCGGCACCGTTCGTGATGACGATGAACTGGATGATCACGAGGATCAGGAACGACACAAACCCGACCACGGGATCGCCGCCCATCACGAAATTGCCGAATGTCTCGATCACGTGCCCTGCCGCACCCGTCCCCAGAATCAGTTTGGTCGCGGCGACGCTGAGGGCGAGGCGAAAGAGTGTCGTGATGAGGAGGAGGCTTGGGAAGACTGAGAACTGAAGGGGGTCGGTGGAGTTCACCGACATGAGCAAGATCATGACCGACGACGCGATGGCGACGACGAGGCCGGTGTCGAGCACCCAGTGCGGGAGAGGCAGGATGAGCATCGCGACGACGATCAAAAGACCGGCGCCCAGTACCAAATCGGTGTGCTTGAGGATTTTCTGCAACGTGCTCATGTCCCGAGGGCGCATTGCGGGCCCATCGGAATCATCGGCAGAATTGCCGGCAATCCTCAGAGGTCACTTTATGTTTTCGATTTGAGCTGCTGCTTCACTGCGACGGCGAGGCGGTCGGCCATCTTTTTGACGCTGTCTCGGTTTGCCCCTCGAACCTCGTCCGCCCACACGACCTCGCCGGTGCTGGTGTCGATCAGGTTGACGATGACGCGCGCTGACTTGCTTCTGGTGGTCTTTTGAGCTTGGATCCACGCAATCAAGGCTCCGAGTTCTTCTCGCTGCCGGTGAAGGACTTGGGGTTGGCGACGTATCTGCGAGGGTCGATGCCGCCCTTCTTGAACTTGGCCAAAGTTGCTTTTGGAGACAGTAAGCGGCAACTGGTCCCGTTAAGCCGGGCCGTGAGTGTGCTGATGAAAATGTCCTGGAAGCCGCGGAAGTTGCTTTGCTCCATGTAGGGGAGCAATCCCAAGGTCTTCGTGGGTTTTGCGCGAGCAGGCTGGGCCCAGACCGTACCGGCGGCCACGGTGAGCAACAAAAGGAGAGTGGTGAGTTTCTTCATGACGGTAGGCGGAGACGCAATGCAATTCTGACAGTTCATCAATGGCGGACGTTCTTCCCATCTCCCCTAGACAAACGATGTGCCCCGGCTCTTCGGAGCCGGGGCACATCGCTGGTCGATTTCTACTCGTCCCCAGTCAGACCGTAATTGGAACTGAGGATGGCGTAGTCGGCAATATCGACAGACTGATCGCCGTTCAGATCGGCACGTGGGTCCCAGTGTGGATCGCCTTCACTCGAATTGTAGCCGGACGAGAGAATGGCGTAGTCCGAGATGCCGACCTCGTTGTCGCCATCAGAATCGCCATTGACGAGTTCAATCGACCAACCAGATAGACCAATTTCGGAAACGTGAGACGAGAATGTCTTCCGGAGCCAATGAGAGGCCTTGATCGAGATGTCGACCTCACCTGTTAAGGCAGTATCGAATTCGCACTCGCCAGCTTCACCCAAGAGGACCGAATGGGATTCCAGGACGGTCGATGATCCGGGTGCCCGAACCTCGACTGCCACGGGATGATCGGTCGGCGGGCCATAATCCCCGAGCGTCACCTGGCCGGAAACGGGGTGCTTTGCCTGAGTGTCCGTAATCGTGAACTCAGGAATACCAAGTGCCGTGATCTCAATGGCTTGAAGACCATCAATGGTGACACCCGAGGCCGCGGTGGCCTCGATTTCGATTAGGTCAACCAGGAGTGGGCCACTGTCTGCAATCACAGAAGTATCGGCAGGGAACGCGATTCGCTTGCTGCTGCCCCGACGCGGAGGTGACGACGTGGTAGGGCGCCCGCCCTTGTCCTTTTCGTCCCTATTTTCGCCCTTTCCGACACAAATTGCTGCTCTCGCGTTGCTATCGTGGGTCTCCGTTGCAAGGAGGACACCGTCACGATAGAATCTCGCAACGTACGTCGGAGCCCCGATCGCGTCGAAGTTCGGAACGATCTCGTAAGTACCGTCGCCAAAGTGGGTCTCGCGGACGACATTCAGGGTCTGGCCCGGTACACCATTTCGAATTCCGATCACGCGACGTGTCAGCCTGGCACCGGCAGGTAGCGTTGCCAGGTCGCCGCCTATAGACGTCGTCGTGTGGGATATCTCGCTTGCGGTTCCGGTTTCCATGAGTACGCCATCGTTGCCTGTTGCGCCAATGTCCCTTGCCAAGATAGCGCCTGAGTACGAGTGAAGAGTGGCCTCTCCGATCCCAGAGAGGATCGGATCACCACTTCTCGTGCCCGAAGTTCCCTGCGCGCCGACTGCGGCGGACAGGAGTTCGAACGTTGGGATGTTCGTTGTTTCGATCGCCATCTCTGTGAGCTGATTCGGCGAAAGCGTTCCAGTGCTTCCGCTGATCATAAGCTGATGATGGAAGTTCGCGCAGGTTTGATAGAAGCGCCAGCGGCGGGTAATCGGATTGTAGGTGTAGAAAACGTGCCAATCGCCGTCGCATCCCGGTTGGATCGGAATGTAGCTGCCATGGGCTCCTCCGTTGCTCGTAGCGACCACTTCACCTGAAGCATTCATTTCGCGAATCGTCACCGACGTTAGGCCAAGTTCGCGAAGGTCGTAATCATAACGTACTCCCGTGCCCACCCCAATCATATCGACGAATCCGCAGCAATCCGACTTGCACTTGCCGATCAAACGTGTAACGGAGTTGATTGCACGGAAGGCAGGGGAACCTCTAACGATCATCCGTGCCGATGTCGCGTCACCAAGCTGGAGGCCTACCCCTGATTCCGCTGAAGCAGTGGTAACGTGGAGGGCGTTGCTAGGAGTTAACTCGATCTGTGCCCGACCCATCGCAAACGCTGGGATGCCACTGAACGGAGGGCAGCACGTCCAGAGCTTTAGCTCTGCATAGTCGACCGCGGTATCGTCTTGAAACATCATATCGAATTTTCGAATGTTCGTTGGATGGTCATTAAGAAAGGGTAGGAAACTGTAGCCAGCAGGCAGCGACGAACCTGCTGGCATGTTTCCCAAATCCATTGTGATGGTCTTCGGGGAATCACCGAAGTTCCACGTCCCGCCAGTTCCAGGAATCGATGCGATGGCTGAGCCCCAAACGAGCGATGATGGCCACATTGATTGAGGATTGAGGCCTAAGTAGAGAACGTCATTGCCGCTACCGCTGAAGGAAGGCTGGATGCGCGTGACGAACTCGCCCTTGAACGCATGGCAGTTTGGCAGCTCAACCCATGTCGTACCAAAAAATCGGTTCCCCGTTGGGTCATCGTAATTCTTCCACGATGCTGCCGGGTAGAGGGTGGATAAGTCGCTACCACGATAGGACGGTTCGAAGCCACCTCCTACAGGCGTCACAGAACTGAGCCCATCCTTCAGGCCGCGCCGGAAGACGCTCGGCTTATCGGGCATGAGGCAGATATCGTCGAAAAGTGAGCCATAGCCTGTAGGGCCACTTTGGGGATTCGCAAATAGGTCAACCGCCGCAATTGCCAATGCACTCGTACTCGCGGATTTCCAAGGATGTTTTGCGAGCAGCTTCCCATCAATGTAGGTCTCGACATCGTTGTTGTCCAGGTCAATCATGCAGACGATGTCGATCCATTTTCCAGGGGTAATGGTGAGCGTACCTGGCCCACCATTGATCGGAAGGTCAACATTGCCAGCAACATTTTGCAGGGAGCCGGCGGATAGCCAAGACACTTGATTGCCCTGCAACTCAACCTGTAGGCTCCAATTGTACACCAGTGAGCTTGGCGAGTATCGATTCAGGAGAATGAACCAGGAGTGGTCATTAATGATGGGTGAATGTGCATACCAAGAAGCATGCATGATATGTTTGCCACTTGTAAAGCCGCTGAAGCGATGTACAACGTCTGAATCCCATGTGAGGCCTACCATGTTGAGGCGGTCAGGGTGCAATACACTGTCGAAATGGACTAGAGCGTTGCCGATCGTAGGATCGCCGTCCCATGTTTCCCAGCCTCCTTGAGGGGCAAGGTCAATCCCCCAAGAATAGGTATCAAAGTTGTCCGACCACCAGGCGCCATGCGCCGAGCAAGCAAACAAGCTCGCCAATAGTGAGCAAAGAAGTAGTCGCGACGCGCGATGAATTGGCATTTGTCATTTCCTCCAGGGGGTCATCGCCCCCTACAGGAACTATCGTATCGACCTCTCCGTGATGGAAGTGTGATGATAGTGTGATGGGATGGAACATCAGTTGCGATCACAAGCTCAAGTGACTTCCACGGCCCGCTGCCACGGAGGGAACTGCGAGCAAACAAGGTAGAAAGGCATTAACGACCGCAGCCGAGCTCAGCAGCCTTGAGTGGACGAAAGCCAAGCTGGCCCTGCCCGGGCACGAGGTCAAGGAAGCGCTTCGCGACTTGGGGATGGTCGCACCGGCCTGCGGGGGTTAAGACGGTCAACCGCTCCCTCGTGGATCATCAACTTTCGGCGTATCTCCTGGCGTAATCTCGGGTAAAACTGTCGCTTCTCAGACCGGCAAGGATGTTCTCCACGTAGAACCGAATTGGGGCTTGCCCGCCTGTGACCGATTCGGTGTACGGGCCGATCTTGACCGCGGTGACGGTAGCTTTATCGGACCGCTCAGTTGGTCTTCTGCTTGCAGTCTGATGTCGCCGCCCAGAGCTCGGCTGACCCCGACGCTGTGCTTCTTGGCAACATCCTCGAACTTCGTCCGCCCAAACGACGTCGCCTGTATTGGTGTCGATCAAGTTGATCACGACCTTTGCTTGCTTGCCTTTCTCCGCTTTCGGCGCGCGAATCCAGGCGATCAAGGCTCCGAGTTCCTCGTCGCTGCCGGTGAATGACTTGGGTTTGGCGACGTACTGCCGTGAGTCGATGTTGCTCTTTCTAAACCTGGCCAGAGTGTCCCTCGGAGTCAGCAGTCGCGCGTTCGTACCTTTGAGCCGAATGTTGAGCTCGGTTACGAAGACATCCTGCAACGAACGCACATTGGCCTGCTCCAAGTAAGGCAGCAATCCGAGCGTTCGGGTGGTGCGGGATTTGCCGGGCTGGGCAGAGACCGAAGCCGCGGCGACGACGAGCAAGAACAAGGACGAGGTGAGTTTCCATGACAATCGGCGAAAACGCTGTCCCTTTGCAGTGTGTTCACACGTTCGTCCTTGAGGGGTGATGCGCCGAGGCTCGTCACGAAACGGTCACGGATGGACTGCTACAGTTGGGGATTGAGCCATGCCGAGTTATGATGAAGGAATGCGTGGCAGCCGCCAATCAGAAGTGGGATGGGTGCTGGTGGAAGCTCAGGCGACGTTTTTCGTTGCCGGAGGCACTTTGGGCTGCGATGCTCCGAGCTACCTACCGCGGTCAGCTGATGCTCAGCTAAGGGACGCCCTCATCCAAAGCCGGTACGCGTATGTCCTCGATTCACGGCAAAAGGGAAAGTCGTCGCTCGTAGCGCGGACGATGGCAAAGCTGCAGGAATCCGGCATCCGATGCGTAAAGATCGACTTGCAGCGCATCGGCGCAAACCTAAGTCCTGATCAATGGTATGCGGCTCTTGTTCGTCAGTTCGGGCGGCAACTCGGAAAAGAGAAGGAGGTCTTTCAATGCTGGGGAGAGCTTCAGGATCTAGGCCCGCTTTCGCGATGGGTTGCCGTGCTCGAACAAGTCGTCCTTCCTTCAACTGAAGGGCCAGTTGTCGTCTTTATCGACGAGGTCGACTTCGTGCGCGCCCTGAGCTTCTCGGCCGACGAGTTCTTCGCGGCCATTCGGGAGTGCCACAACCGTCGGGCCATCGACCCCTTGTTCGTCAGGCTGACATTCTGCCTCGTTGGCTCTGCGACGCCGAGCCAACTAGTGAGAAATGTCGAGGTCACGCCGTTCAACATTGGTCAAGAAGTTGCATTGACCGACTTCACGCTTGCGGAGATCCTGCCGTACGCGGCTCATCTCGGCACACGCGATGGTCAAAGCCTTATCGAGCGGGTGTACTACTGGACATCCGGTCATCCCTTTCTCACCCAGTCGCTTTGCGCGGCTATCGTCCAGGCGCCCGACTGCCTCGAAGCTAAGGATGTCGACGCCATTGTCGCCGAGATGTTCCTCTCAACCGAGGCTCGCCAGCGACAGCCGAATCTGCTCGACATTTCGCGTCGCATCCTCGAAGCCAGAATCCCAGGCGTTGGCCCGGAAGAAGCGCGAGGTCAGATGCTCAACGCCTATCGTCAGATCCTTGCAGGAAAGCGGCTGATCGTCGATGACAGCGAATGGCGTTTGGCTGCATTGCGCCTTTCCGGCGCCGTCAAAGACGAGGGTGGGACCATCGTCTCCCGCAACCGTATCTACGCAACAGTCTTCGACCGTAGCTGGATTCGCGCCAACATGCCCGAGGCCGAGGTTCGTCGCCAACGGGCTGCCGCCATCAAGGCGATGATCAAGACCGGTACGGTTGCCCTCTTGGTTACGGCCATTGTCGGCTACTTGGCTTATCGATCATCACGTTTGGCCGATCAGCAGGCACAACTCAAGCGGCAGGCTCAATACGACGCCTACTGTGCAGCGATGATAGCAGCCTCAACCAAGTGGGACGATGCAGATCGATCGGGGCTCAAGGCCGTCTTGGATGCTCACGAGCAGGACCCGTGGCGAGGTTGGGAATGGGGATTCTGGAATAATCGGATTGGCGGGAAAATTCTGGAGTTCCCGGGAGTGCAGGAACCGGCTATCCAATTCGGGGCGGGAGGTCAGCTCTTGGTCCGCACCAATGGTGCGTTGACGCGCTACGACTCTCAAACACTTCGGCCTCTACGTAGGTATGAATTTGAGGAAGGCAGCTATTGGATGACTCGCGAACTGCCGGATCAGCGAATTCTAGATGCTCAGCGCGATGGGCGGTTACGATGTTTCGATCCGGAGCTCAAGTACGTGCTGTGGGAGGCCAACATCGGAAGTGTTGGATGGCCGAATGGGAACCTGTTTGACTCGCAGTTTCGATGGATGGTCAACGAGAACGACCGTACCCTAAGGCTAACCGATTTGGCGACCGGTAAATCGAGAAATCCACCAGGGTTGTTCTTTCGTCCAGATTTCTCTAAAGATACGAACTCCGTCCTGTGTACATTTCGGATCGCAGACCGGACATTTCCAATTCGCCCGACCTCTGCGGTCATCTTAGACCCTGCATCTCTTAACGAGTTACACCACCTTCCTGTACGTGCAGGGGCTTTGATTGTGGCAGCTTCCTATGAACGCCGTCTCCTCTCCGTCGGCTACTCCGACGGAGAGGTCCAACTCTATGATCTACGCAGTCAGAAGAGATTGCTCACTCATCGCTTTAGAGCTTCCGAGGTTTGGCATTTATCGTTCAATAGAAGTGGAACGCGGCTCTACTCGTGCACGATGGACAAACAAGGTGCTGTCTTTGATGTTGCAAACGCACAGCCCTCGCTGATGCGGGAGTTCACTGGCTTTTGGGGTCTTTCGTTTTCGCCCGACGGTCAGCATTTGATTGGGCGCTTCCATCCCCCTGTGCTCCTCGATCAAGGGGAGCTTGAGACCTCTAATTCGCCGCTGAACGTCGGTCCTTTCGATGCGCCCTATTTTCCCCGGCGCGCGAACTTTATGGTAGTGCCACTTAAGAAGAATGGCCTGATTCAATGGAGCAAAGTTCAGCTCGATGGGACTCAGCCGCACCTAACTGGAGGAGCGTTTACAAGTAGCCGAGAGGTGATTGCTGAGAGTGGCCTAGGTACCGCGAGGATTCGGAAGGTGGATGGGACAGATGAGATCCTCGATGTGTTGACGGGCAAGACGATCGGGCGGAATTTTGACGCAAAGCTCCAGTGGCGCACTTACGTGCAGTTTGAGAATTCAGGGGGTATGGCGATTACTGATTTCCATGGAAGCAATGCATACTATGTTAGCAACTCAGGGGTGCTAGAACTTCTGATCCGTACATATTCACTACCCTTAGACTTTAGCCCTGACCGCAAGACGCTCGCAGTCGGAACCGACTTGGGAACGCTCTACTTGATCAATACGATCACCCTTGAGATGACCAAGCTGCAGCTCAGTCGGTTTACGCTCAATGACGGTGAGTTTTCACGCGATGGAAAACGCATTGCCATTGCTCACGATCCGAACACTGCAGGGATCTTCGATGTAAGCACGGGCAAACCGATTGTGAGATTCGTGGGTCACTCCAGCAACGTTCTGGGAATCAGTTGGTCGCCAGATGGGCGACGTATTGCCACAGGAGGGCGTGATCAAACTGTTCGGGTTTGGGATGCGAAGACGGGTCGAATGCTTTCCATACTGCGCGGTCATCGAGCTCCCGTTCGATATGTTCGGTTCTTGCCTAACGGAGTACATTTGGTTTCCGTGGATATGGATGGAAATCTCATCCGTTGGACTGGCTTGAAGGACTGAGTAGTGCTCCGATAGCTGATCGGTAGAGCGGAGACCGGAATCGCAACTGTGGCGAGCGTGTGAAGACGCCGCCCGCAACCAGTCGCGAGAGGATGAGCTCCGATGGCGTCGTACCACGTTGAAGGTACTCCACCAAAGCCGTCCAAATGTCTGCCGAGGAACGCGTCACGGTTGCGATTCGTCTTAGATGATCCGCAAACGGCCCTGTTTCGACCGAAATGCTATGTTCGAGATCGGATAGCGTGCGTCGGGTAGTGGCGAGCCAGTCGAAGCCTCGTCGAACCAGGTAGGGCTGCCCACCGATGATTTCGTAGAATTGTTCTAGGTCTTCCTTAACACGTAATGGAGAACCGTACTTCCGATTCAGTTCTTCAATGTGATTCAGATCGAAGTCCCTGGGATCGATTCGCACGCCGACATTGAACGGAGATTGATTGAGGTCGCGGATGAATAGGTGCACCTCAGTGGCATAGGTGAGGATGATCGTTAATCGCGACCATGGACCATCCGGTTCGAGTGCTCGCCGGTTGTGCCAGCCTCGAATCAAGCCGAAGAGATCATCCGAGTAGGGTTGACCAAACAGCCTATCGGCCTCGTCGAAAGCCCAATAGACGCGACTGGGAGTGCTGGCGAGGATCCTCTCCACGGCTTCATCGAGATTGTCGTTTGGTCCGAGCCAAGCGCTCCAGCCCTCCCTCCAATCTTCTGGCGCGCGCACGTCCCTCGCTAGTCGATGGGCGATTGAACGGTACAGGTGGTCTTCGTCAACGAGTTGAGATGCGCTGAGGGATTGAAAGTCGCATAGTGCAGCGACATGCCCGTGCCCGCGAGCCCAGTCCAATGCGCGTGCCAAAAGCGACGTCTTGCCGATCTGGCGCGGACCCTGCAGAAGAATCACTCCCTCGCGACGCTTGAGCGCAGTATTCAGTTCCCCGTCGGCTTGCCTTTCGACATAGAACCGAGATTCAAGAGGAACTGCGCCTGCGGAGAGTTCGATTTCGGCGCGATCTTGCTTCGGAGCGGCACGCAATCGTTCGACCCTCTCGACAATTGCCGCGATAGAGACCTCGGGACCAACCTCCATTGTCGGAATTCCACGCGCATGGCTCAGTTCGAGAACAGCATCCAGCCACTCCCTGGGTTCTGAAGGTTCAGCAGTGATCGCGACCACGACTTTCCCGGACCTTAGATATCGGTCGATGGTGGCCCCAGAACTCGTTTGGATCACGACGGCCGCCTCTTCACCCCGTCTTCCCAGTTCCGCTGCTAGCGCTGCCCCCGATCTGCCAGAGTCCACAATGACGACATCGGGAGTTGTATCGTTGATTGGAGGGCGGACTTGGCGGGGAATTGCGTTAAGAACCCGGTAAGCAGATTCTGATGGCTGCTCGCCAAAGGTGTCAGCCAATACTCGTTCCCATTCCTCGAATTGGCGCAGTGCCTCAGCTGGAAGTCCCGCTGCAAGATACGCCTCCATCGTGGCAACCTGAATGTCCTCACGAAAGGGCGCGAGGACAGCAGCTGCACGCCCGACGCGAATCGCTTCACGCGGATCGGTCGCCAACAGCAGCCTGATCAGCTCTTGGGTCGCAGACGCAAAGGCCTCCTCCAACTCCATACGGGGGTTGGCGAAACACAGTTCGGCGTGACCGGGCAGAAGCGAGCCCCCATAGCTCTCGATGACCCTCGCCAAGGCCGTGACGCGGTCGTCCGAATGCTTCGACCTGCGAACGGCTTCCCGAAATGTCTGGATATCGGTTTGGATCGCCGAACTTTCCAACGCGATGTTTTCGCGCCTACCCACGAGGATTTGGCCCCGCTCAAGCTCGGGTTCGAGGACTTGTCGGATATCTGAAAGCGACCGGCGAAAGCTCTGCTGCTGACGATCGCCATCGCTATCCGGCCAGAACATCGCCGCCAAGTCGCTGCGGTCAAACTCCTTACCTGGAGCCAGGGCAAGGTAGGCAAGCAGTGCTCGCGAGGTCTTGGAGCGCAACCGAGGTATGGTCGTCCCACCCCGCGACGCCTCGAATCCACCTAGCAGGCGAATCTGCCATGTTCTCTCCTGCATGCACGCTCTCCACGAACCGTGGGCGAATCATACCGCGACGGAGGAATGCTCAGTTCAAGGGCGCAACGAGAGAAGGAGCCAGACCAACATGGCCCGGCCGACCCCGCACCTAACCGTTCGTGGATCTTCTCCGACGCAAAGCCAAACCGGAGGCGGCAAGAAAGAAAGCGGAAAGAATCGAAGGCTCAGGGACGACTCGGAAACTCGCGGTGAGAGCGCCAGCGTTGTCCTGAAACTGTCCAGGCGCACCCACGTAACCGTTGGCATCGGTGAAGCCGAGGTAAAGAGTGGTAGCCGAGTTGGGCACGTTGAAGATCTGTGTTGAGCCCGAGCCGGTTCCGGTCAAGCCATCGCCGATAAAGAACACTTGGCCGATCACGGGCGAGAGACTCGCGAACGACGTTGCAATTCCGCCTGAGCCGTTGGGGTTGCTAAAAGCGAGGCTGGCAGGGGGCGACCCCGGATACGTCGAGCCCAGAAAGACACCCGCCAAGAAGCCCGAACCCTTGCTCAAACTAACGCCCGAGATACCGTCATACGCGTTGACATTCATCGTAATGCCAAATGCGGCCGTGACCAGTCCCCAATTGTTGACCCACTTAGAGTGTAAGGCTCTCTGCCTCCATTTTGATTGATAATTCCCTCCCGTACGACACGGGGCTCAAGCCCCCGAGTGCGGAGTGGGGACGGACTCGGTTGTAATGGTCCTGATATGCAAGCAGGTGAGCCTGAAGATCAGCGCCTGTATCGAAGATCTCC
>JAIBBE010000058.1 GCA_019694835.1 Fimbriimonadaceae bacterium
CAGAGCTTCTCCAGCATCGCGGGTCGCTCCGCAGCGTCGGCTTCGCGGAGCTGGAGGAAGATGTCGCGGATCTGCTGGTAGCGTTCGGGGGTCATTTCGAGCGTAGCCTTGCACAGCGCTAACGTGGCAACATCGCCGTACAGCCGTGGTGATGTCAGTTCATCTCGCTCAACACAGTCTTGATGGCACAAGTCCGTTGGTGATCAAGCGAGATGCGGACAGCATCCGCGGCGGCGCCAACGACAAGGCTCGCAATCAGAACGATTCCAATCCATAGTCGTGAGAGCGAGCTTGCGAAGATCACGACAGCTGTAGCAAAACCAACGCCTATAAAGTACACAATCCCCTCCCCCGAGGTCAATAGTGCGGTGGTGGCGTATGGAATGCCAAGACCGAGGATGATGCAGCAAACCACAGCACCGCCGATCAGAATGGAGCGGAGCGAGGACTGTGGTCGAACGACAAGCGATGCAGCTGCGAGCACGAGAAGTACGGGAATGGCGAAGAGGTACTGCCAGACTTCAGATACCAGAAAGGCACCAGCGTGAGGTACAAAAATCGCGGCTGCTGAACGTCTGGCTTGCTCAAGCGATGTCACGTACTGCGCATCGAGTCGGCGTGGATAAGCACTTGGGCTCTTCTTTGGCCATGGCTGTGGTGCGAAGTGGTCTTCGGAGAATGCGCTGGTGAACACATACCACGCATCCTCAGATCTGGAGCTAGTAATCGAAGGAAGCGCCCGAGCCCAGCTGCAGTATCCAAGGCTGCGCAGGCTATCGTCGACACGCTGCGGTAGATCAGGAAGTGTAGCTTTCAACTGTCTCCATTCGGCGTTCCAATCTGTGCCTGGGTCGTCAGCGAGTCGTTGGTAGTCCGCGGTGTTCCCGCGCGAAGCCATCCAAACGAGGACCTGCTCGACACTTGATGCGTCTGTTTCACGCATGAAGTTGTAATACTCCAGCACCGCGCTAGCACTATCCGAGCTAGCATCAGCAGTTCCTAGATGATCGCCGAGGGTGGCGGCCAGAAGCCCTAGTTCAAAGCCATGCTCAAATGCCAAATCGTTTGCACGACCGTACGCAGCTGCGTCAGCACGTACATGTCGATACGAGTGAGTAAGCCACAGGATTCCCGCAGTAAGCGAGATCGCTGCGGCCGTCGCGACGGCCAGTGCCAGTCGCCTATGTTGCAACAGGCGCCTGTGCATGAGTTCTGTCATGGATTCTCGGCGCGCGCTTATCGCTTCACCATCAAGGTATGCGCGGACGTCGCGAGCCACATCTAGTGCCGTTTCGTAGCGAGCGTCGCGGGACTTGGACATGGCCTTGCTCGCCACGCACTCAAGCCGATGCCGGAGCTCTGTCTGAATAGTTTGGCACTGAGTGCCGCGCCTCTTGGCGATATCGACACACTCGGCGATCGACAACTGTGTCAGCCTCTTGCTGGGCGTCGGCGGATCGACTTCCCGGATGATCCTCTGGATCTCCGCGTAGCCCTTGCTCCGCAGTTCCTTGGCGTCGAACGGCAGCAGTCCCGTCAGCAGTTCGTAGAGGACCACTCCCAGGGAGTAGACGTCGGTGCGCGTATCGATATCCAGGCGTCCCATCTCCGCCTGCTCGGGGCTCATGTACTCGGGGGTGCCGAGCAACTGGCCGGTCTCGGTGAAGATGGTCTTGTCGGTGAGGGTCTGGCTGATGGCCTTGGCGACGCCGAAGTCGATGACCTTGGGGATCGCTTCGCCGTCCTTCAGCGTCACCAGGATGTTCGATGGCTTCAGGTCGCGGTGGATGATGCCCTTCATGTGGGCGTGCTGGACGGCTTCACAGACGGGGATGAAGAGTTCGAGACGCTGGCGCAGGGTGTAGGTGTGTCGGTCGCAGAACGTGGTAATGGGCTCGCCCTGGACGTGCTCCATGACGAAGTAGGGGCGTCCGGTGGGCGTGACGCCGCCGTCGAAGATGCGGGCGACGTTGGGGTGGTCCATCACGGCGAGGGCCTGACGTTCCTGCTCGAAGCGGGCGACGACGGCCTTGGAGTCCATGCCAGGCTTGATGATCTTGAGGGCGACGCGCTGGACCATGGGATCGCGACGCTCGGCGAGCCAAACGACGCCGAATCCGCCCTCACCGATGACTTCGAGCAGCCGGTAGGGGCCGATCATGTCGCCGCGTTGTTCGCCGATCCGCAGGTGCGAAAAGCCAAGGGCCGGACCGCCGGCGACGAACTCCCCGGCTGCCTGCTCGATGGCTCGGCCGACGATGTTGTCGAGTTTGGCATCGGCCTCCGGCGTGCCGGAAGCGGCGATGCCGGATGCGGCGAGCAGCCGTTCGACCTCGTGGCGGAGAGCGGCATCTCCGACGCAAGCGCGGGTGAGTTCGGCCTCGCGCTCTGGCGTGGGGAGGTCGCGGAGCCGCAGGAAGAGTTCACGGATCTGCTGGTAGCGTTCGGGGGACATGGGCATTCAACCTTTCGCCGAGAACCCCGCGGTGACTCATTTGGCCGGGGGCGTCGGGGGGCGTCGGGCCTCCACGGATAGGCTAACGCAGGGCGCGATGGGCTTTTCGCCACGCAGGCGACCCCGGCACCGTTTCGATCGTAAATCGATCCGGCGCCGGGGTCGGTGCGAGAAGAGAGGGGTGTCGAGCGTGGGGAGAACCGGGTTGCGTTCTGCCTCTGAAGCCGAAGGGGAGCGCGACGGTGGCGAGGCCTGCGTCACGGTCGTTCGGCTTTCGTCAAAGGCCAGCATGGGGTCGGATCTCCGGGCCTGATCACTGAGTCGGGGCGGTTTGTGACGCCGGCCCAACTGCGGAAGGTCACCGCGGGGGGTAGTAGATGAGGCTGATGCCGCTGACGCTGGGAGACGCCGATCCGTACCACATCAGGTACTGGAAGCCGTTGGTAAAGAGGAACTTGCGCGCGGTTCGGATCCGAAGCGACGTGTTGGCCGGCAGGCCCGTGATCGTGAACTGACCAGCATTGTTGGTCCGGGCTTGCCCGACCACGCGCATGCGGCCGTCGACGCCGATCTCGGCGACGACCAGTTCATTCACCAGACCGACGATGCGGTACTGCCCCGGCAGGCCGACGCGCTGGTCGACGAATCCGCTGGCCGTGGCGTTGTTGGCCACGGTCTGCAGGCGGCCGGCGACGTCGTGGACGGTTCCATTCCCGGTTGTCGGCAGCGAACCGGTCGCGATGCCCATGGCCAGGGCGAGGCCCGCGGCGAGGGTTTCGAACGGGAAGAGAAGGGACTTGCTCATGGTGAACTCCTTGTGCCTGGGAACTGCTTGCCCCGCACACGCGGGACGTCATCCGCAGGGAATGCGACGTCCCGGAAGGGGGTCTGCATTCATTTCGTGAAGAATTCCGTTTCACGGCTCCGTCCCGTAAGATGGCGCCAAACTGGGCCCCGTTTGGCGGAGGGTGTGCGAGCAACCCATGAGCGACCACCAGCAAGCAGATGTCACGATGCTTCTCCGCCAGGCGAACGCCGGCGATGCCGCCGCGGCCGAGGCCCTGGCGCCGCTCGTGCTGGGCGAGTTGCACGCGATCGCCGAGCGGGCTCTTCGACGCGAGCGTTCGGGGCATACCCTTCAACCGACTCTGCTCGCCGATGAGGCATTCATGAAGCTGGTGGGGCCGGTGGATGTGAGCTGGCAGGACCGGTCGCACTTCTACGGCATCGCCGCCAATGCCATCCGGCGGCTCCTGGTCGATCATGCGCGGGCCAAGTCGCGCGAGAAGCGTGGTGGGGGGGTCGCCCGGATCCCGATTGATCAGGCAGAGGCTGAGAAGGCAGATCCTTCGACGTCGGAGATCGATCTGCTGATGCTTGATGATGCCTTGGCCAAGCTGGCGGAACTGGATCCCCGTCAGGCCCGTATCGTCGAGTTCAAGTACTTCGCCGGGCTGACCAGCCAGCAAATCGCTCATGTCCTGGGTGTGTCGGTTCGCACGGTGGACGGCGACTGGTCGATGGCCCGGGCGTGGCTGCGGACACAACTGCTCCCGGACGAGTGAGATTCACTCTCCTTGCGTCAACGAGACAAGGCCACCGTGCGAGGGTGGCCCTGTTCGAGCGTTGATCGGAAGATCACGCTGAAGGTGAGGTTGAAGAGGTTGGTCGTGGTGCGGTGAACTCACCGGCAGACGACCCGGTCGCCGTCAATGAACCGGCCGTTGCGGAAGAGTCGGATGACGGAGCCGTTCCATGCCGGGTTGGACGGCACCACAAACCTGAAAGAGCACTGGCCGCCGCTGTGGCGAATGACCTCGAGGATGCCCGGGGCACTGCCGAGCGGGCCGTTGTAGAACGGCGTCTCGATCATGTCACTCGCCGCGCCGGTGACGGTGAAACAAAGCGGCCCATTTCGGACGCTGATGACCTGGGTGTTCTGCGAATCCTGGCGGATGCGGGTCTCATCCTGCGGGGCGCCAGCGCCACTGGCGGCACCGGCGAGACAGACGAGCGCCGACGCGGTCAGAAGCTTGCGAAGCATGTTGAATCTCCTTGTGCATTGCGATCTGAGCGGCGACCCGAAACACTCGTGTTGCCGTCACAGGGAGATGCGACGCGGGGGGGCGGGGTCTGCAACGACCGCACACATTTTCTGAGAAACCGATTTTCTAGCCCGCCAACGCGGTTCTTGGGCCGCGGTGCATTCTCGAGGTTGCAGGCGGCAGGCGGATCCATCGCTTCATAGGAGTAGGCGGCGACTGCTGAGCCGCGCCGTTCGGCGCGATTCCTGGTTGCCGCACCTGATACTCAAGGAAGGAGCTGAATCCCATGACGCATCTCAAGGCGGCTCACTGCTGGCTGTTGGCCAGTTCGACCATGTGCCTCACAGCAACGGCCTCCTCAGAGCCGGCGGAACTCAGGCCCCCAACGGTTGAGTGCCTGCTGGTGGTTGCTGGCAAGGACGGCGACCTCATGCCCGGTCGCAATGGCGACCGATTCGGGCACATTGTCAACCCAGGATTGGAAATTGTTCACAACGGCAGAGGGGTGATCACCGCAGTCGTTGAGCCGCACATGGCGCGAAGGGGACCGATGTGTCGAGAGATCTGGCAGTTTGCCGACGGCCAGATGACACTCTTGAACGTCGATCGTGCCGTGCTGCCCGGGGGTGACGGCGCGATGGCGACCATGAGTAAGGTGAGCATCGCTCGCACCCAGAGCACGTTCACCAATCCGCTCGGTGCCGGGGGTGGAGAGACATACTTCGACATGTTCGAACCTGGAGTCGGTCGCGGAATTATGGTGCGTCGCTTGCTCCAGGGTGAGAACAACATGAACCGAAACACCAGGGAGGGGCTTTGGTACTGCGAGAACGGCGAGTCGTCGCTCGTGGCGCGGACCGGTCAGCAGTGCCCAGACTCGCCGGCCGGTCATCAGTTCCTTGAACTCAGAGTTTCACAGCCTCCGGTCACCGATGGGCAAGGTCTCGTTGCATTCGCGGCAACAGTCGCCGTCAATGGCGATGATCGCGATCGGCGGACGGGTATCTGGATGGGCCCCAAAGACAAGCTGGCGCGTGTCGCATACTTCGGCGAACCTGCCCGGCTGGGCGGCAACGTGTTCTGGGACATGTCGGACCTCACGATCGATCGGAAGGGACGGCTCCACTTCTTGGACCAGACTCCTCACCACACCGGTCGCCAGAATGAAGGCATCTCGGGCCAGTGGATGTTCGACGGCACTGGATTCACCAAGCGCATCGCTCCTGGCATGAAGACCAAGGAGGGGCACGTGATCCGCACGATCGTGTGTGCGACATACCCCTGCGCCAATGAAGAAGGGACAGCGCTGTTCGCCGGTGAAATCGTTGCCGAAGGTCCATTCCCCATGGCGATCTTCATGGTGAACGACGACGGGGTTCACACTCTGCTCGTCAATGGGCAGGCGGCCACCGGGATGCAGCCGGCGAGCATTGTGGACCTCAATGGGCGGCGGATGTTCGCGTTGTCCCAAACTGGCGACTGGGCGGCTGTACTGGTCAAGACCGATCAGCCTGCTGATCCGCGGGCCAACGAACGCATGTGCCTGTGGAGGCTGCGCCCGGGCAAGGCGGAAGTGGTCGCATATGAAGATGGGCCACTCGGCGACCTTGCGGCATACCGCATTCGCGGGCTCAGCCCGGCGCTCGGTGTCTCGATCCAGGGAGAAGTGTTGTTCTCCGCCGAGCTACAAGCGACCGATCTCGGGGCGAAAGAGCCCAAGATCTCTGGCGTCTGGACCGGTACTCCGGCAGCCAAGCGGCTCGTGACCCGTTTCCCCATGCCCGTCACGATGGGGACTCGAGGCAGCAAGACGATTCAGAACTTCGTGCCAATCCGAGGTTCCATGTTTGATACCGATGGTGCGGTGCACAGCGTGGTGCGGTTCTCGGATCGCTCCGGTGCGATTGTCAGGTTCGTGCCGCAGAAATAGTCGCCGATCCGCGAGTGGAAACGCTCGCGGATCGCTTCTCCACCTGAGACGATGCTGGGATCCAGGGCGGGCGGGTCCGCAAGCTAATCGACGCGATTGCGCTCAGGGTGCGAAGCGCGTGCCGACTGCAAGAGCGGAATCGGGAGTGATTCGCTGACTCGAGGCATGCACGCTCCGACGAGGCCGGTATCGCAGCCGGCAGCGTGTCTCGTGGTGGCTGACGGCGCAGGTTTGTTTGAGGTCGCCTCCGTCTGGCGGAAGAGCTATCCATCTAGGTGTTCTAGTCAGTACCACGCCTTGGCCACCTCACGGCTCCGCACGTCATACCCATGCGCTTCGAGCACGTCGCCGATCTCCTCCCATACCGATTGGACTCCCCTTTCGACCACTTCTCGTGCCTCATCGAGGCTCAGTTGGGCAAGTTGGTCAGTGTCGGACACTTTGAGCGTGATCAGTATGTCGTGGGTGACTGTCGTGAACTCAATCTGTTCGATCGGAGTTGTGGCTGGTTCTTTCGGTCCTTCATCCGGCTGCCTCCGCCGTCGACCAACCAACGGATCCACGACGTCGGCTTGGTCCAGTGCCCAGTCCATCCACTTTCGATGGGCCTCCTCGTCCTTGACGATCGCGTTGCCGGAGTTGATCGCGTTGGTCATGGCCTGAAGGAAGGACCTGATCCGCTGGGCTTCATGCCAGCGGTTCACGTCCTGCATCAGGTACGTGTGTTCTCGAATGAGCCGCTCATGTGCCACAGCCGCCTCGCGGCGTAGCTTCTGCACGGCGGCCTTCTGGCGCCCCCGGCACTCGGCATCCAGGCGAAGCTGGCGGATCATCTTCACTGCGGGCTGCATGGCAAGGATGGCCAGCTTGAAGAGATTCTCAAGCCGCTGGCTCTTGGTATCAGACCAGCGGCGGCGAAGCTGCTGTTGTTCATGCCCATGTAGCGTGAGCGTCAACCGTCCGGTGAAGTGGGCAGGGTCGGTGATGGGTTTGGATTCGTTGAGTTCCTCAGTGAGCTCGATCCAGAAACCATCCTGCTCCATCCCGATGAGGGTGCCGAACTGGTCGTATGAGCGCTTCTGGCCGACTTGGACTGTGCCGCCCGTGGCTTCCCACATCGAGCACAGCACACCGAACACATGGGCTGCTCGTTCGATCGCGCCACAGGACACCACGATGTGCGGGCATTGGGCGAAGTCGGGACGGACGAGCCCATCAGATCCGGGCGACACTTCGCGGAGCGATTCGAGTACTAGATACTCCAGCGGATACAGCAGAGACGGAGCGTTTGGCTTGAGCAGAGCTGAGGGCTTGAGTTCAGCGACCGGTGGCCCTTCGGGCAGGTCCCAGCCCTTGAGATCGACAAGCTCATGCGAGGGATCTCGCATTCTCGGGAGCTTCGGACGCGCGACGTTTTGACCGGCCTGCAACTTGGCCCAGTGCCCTCGTGGCGGGCGGGGAATGGCGTAGCGTTTGCAGACTTTGGCCAGCCCGACGTCGGACAATCCGTACATGGCCGCGAGTTGGATGGTTGGGATTGTCCACACCTGCTCGTACAGCTTGATGCGCTCGACCGTCGCCATGGCTGTGATCCTTGAGGTCCTGAGCATTATCCCAAGTCAGAGTTGCCTTGGCGACGGGACCCGTGCGACGATGTGCCCGGGGCGGTAACCGAGAGGTGCACCATGCCGAGAGCTCAGACAGACGGCCCGGTCGCAGGGATAAAAGAGGGAAAGCCCGAAGCCGTTCTGAGCGCGAAGCCCGAAGGCGAATCCGAAGGGCCGGCGGCTCCGGAGCGGATCCGCCTCAGGCTGATCAATCCCCACAAGCTCATCGCGGAAACGCTTGAGCGGGATGAGCAAGAGGCCAAGCTGCGGAAGCAGGGGATGCCGATCTGGTCGAAGGCCGACAAGGTCGACGTGAGCACGGGGCCAGTGATGCGGCGGACCGCGTTGGCAGTCTTCGATCGTCTGTTCAAACTGCTCGAGCGCAATCACATCTACGTCACGGTGTCGGCAAGAGGGATGGATGGGCCGACCCAGACGGCGGTGTCCTCCAACCATTGGATGGATCGTGTACCTGTCCGAATCTACGAGGTCAGAGAGAAGGTTCCCCATGTCCCGACTCCCAAGGAACTGAAGGAGAAAGAGATTTGGCCCTCGACCCGGATTCCCGCGTGTGACGAGGTTTGGACGGGCAACCTTCTTCTGGATCCGGGTGGCTTGGTGGACCTGTCCAGCGAGGCAGCGCTGGACGCGGTCCTCGAGAACGCCAAGCAACTGCTTCAGGAACGGCTCGCGACAGCGGCAACCGACCGGCTTCGACGCGAGGAAGTGCATCGGCAGGAGCAGCAGAAGCGAGCCGAGATCGAGGCCGAGAAGCAGAGAATCGACGCCGTTGACCAGGCAGCAGAGGCTTTGCGCCGGTTCCGCTTGTGGGCCGACTACATCGAGGAAGTACGCCGCGTAGGGGTCGTTCCGCCAGAGCAGCGGCGGAATGGGCAGACTTTCGAAGAGTGGATCGAGTGGGCGGAATGGCGAGCGCGAGAGATCCATCCGCTCTCTTGACCGCGGTTCCCAAGGCGCGCGTTTCGCTCGGCAAGAACGCTGTGCTCGCGAGCGTTAGACATCGTGTCACCCATAGTCATCGTGACAATCCGCAAGTGTTGACGCGTCAAAGAGTTGGGACGGAGTCTGGCCGTGGAAGGGGTGACAAAACCGCCACCAAAATCAGGCCGACGTGGGATTGCGAGCCCTAGGGTTGCGTGCCCACGCCGCTTACGACGAGAACCCCAAAAGGCGGTTCTCGAGACCGACGAAGAACTTGGCCCCGGGTCGCGAGGAATCGCGACCCGGGGAGGTTCTTAGCGATCTCTCCGCGAAAAACCGGTGAAAAGGCGGCGGGTTCGGGGCTGGTCTCTTAAAGGTCGAGTTTCGTCGGTGGAGAATTTCGCAGTGAATCTACTGCGGGTTCGAATCTCACTGTCTCCGCTTACGACGAGAACCCGAAATCGAGGTTCTCGAGTCCGACGAAGAACTTGGCCCCGGGTCGCGAGGAACCGCGACCCGGGGAAGGTTCTTAGCGGATTGGCCTGGAAAACCAGCAAAAAGCAAGCGGCTTCGGGCTTGGTCTCTTAAAGGTCGAGTTTCGTCGGTGGAGAATTTCGCAGTGAATCTACTGCGGGTTCGAATCCCACTGTCTCCGCTTACGACGAGAACCCGAAATCGAGGTTCTCGAGACTGACGAGGAACTTGGCCCCGGGTCGCGAGGAATCGCGACCCCGGGGAAGGTTCTTAGCGGGTTGCCCTGGAAAACCAGTAAAAAGCGAGCGGCTTGGGGCCCGGGTTCTTAAACGACGAGTTTGGTCGGTGGAGAATTTCGCAGGGAGCTTGATGCCTTTCACAATCGGCGTACTGATGAAGTTCCGTCACACCGCCTGTGTCCGCGCATAGGGTTGAATGCGTCGAGTGTGATCCGTCCTAGACGTACCGCATACGCTTCGCGTACCGCGGCATCAGTTCGGTGATTAGTTGCACGGCGGCCGCCGGGCTGACCGCGGCGTATACCTGGTCGTCGGCCAAATCCGTCTGCCGAATGCGGTCGTCGATGCGGCTCTCGCAGAGGCGATTGCCCCAACCATCGGCTGATAGCGCGACGATGGGACGGCGCATCTGCCAAGCCAGTGCGATTTCGGATAAAGTGCCAGCCCCGCCACCGATCACGATCAGACCATCCGAGTTTGCGACAATCAGATTTCGGGCTAGGTTCATACCCGTTGCCAGCACGATGTCCGCAGAAGGTGATGCCTCGTTCGGGTCGTATCCGGGAAGGATGCCAATGGTGTCGCCTTCTGCATACTTCGACGATGTCCGGGCTCCCTCCATCGCCCCGGCCATGACCCCACCCAATCCGCCGGTGACGACTCGGTAGCCGGAGTCGACAAGGAGTCGCCCGACCTCTTGCGCGAGCGCGATCTTTGGATCGTCCTGGCCGAGGTGAGAGTTGCCAACGACCGCGACCAATCGCCTCCTGACGGTGTTGTTCAAAGCCGCACCTCCTTTCCATCAGCCAACTCGGTCACTGCGGTCATGCGGTTCGGAATACACGAGCGTCTCAGCGCCCAGCGATGCGCAGAGCGTCCGCGCTGCCACGGTGCAACCGAGAATGCTGCCTCAAAGCCTGCTTCAATGGTCGCGGCCACAGTCAGGGGATCATGTGTTCCGTTTGGGTATGCCAAGACGCTAGGGCACTGGGATCTCGCCTGGTTCACACGCTCAAGCCAGAAGCGGACCCGACGGAGCTCTCGTCGGAGCCATTCGACTCCACGCCCCGCGAGTAGCTCGTGACGCTCGCCGTGGCCGCCAATGGACACGATGTCACGCGGCAAGGAGGCGAGTTCCATTTCAGTCAGGTACATGCGATGCGGCAAACTGGCACCAAGGAGTCCAGATTCTGCGAGCATCTGCTTCTGCTTGTCACGCGTGGCGCGGACAAACATCCGTTTGCGGTCGCCATTGACCCAGTCCCGCATCTCTGAGTCGCTTATGCGCCCATCCATCCTGGCGCTCGCCAATGCTGCGTACAGCCCGTCGACCGGCAGATGGTCCTCGCCTGCAGCGGCGCACATAGTGGCGAATATGACGCAAGGCATCTCATCAGCAAGGAGCTCCGGCATCGCATACTCCAGGCAGTCCCGATGGCCGTCATCAAAGGTGATCAAGCACGCATGGGGAGGCAGGTTCTCGTGTCCATTCAGCCACCGGAGGTACTGGACGAGAGTCACCGGCACGAAGAGTCGCCGAATGTCGTGGACATGCTGTTTGAACACATCCAGGTCAACCACAGTGCCACGGAGCCGCTGCATGCTGCTGACACTGTCGTGGTAATCATTCGGAAGCACGCGGTGATAGCAGAGAACGGGTACGTCGACCGGCTGCCGCTCTGTCCCACAATGACTTGCCGCACGAACTGGCGCGACAGTCCCGTCAGAAGGACGCTTTGACCCGATCAGGAACAGATTGTCCATACTTGGCAGCATTGCGTCGAGAGAGAGTCCACCCGTGGACGTAGTGCGCTCGACTGCAAGTCCGTGGTCGGCCAGATCGCGGATGATCCGCTCCAGAGGCCGATGAACATCCTCCCGCTGCCGACCCGACGGCAACTCTTTCGTCCACACGAACGTCTGCTCGCTGCTCGCGCTTGCCGGAACACACCGCCTTTGCGTGGTGGAGTCGCCTGCCAGCGTGGCGTGCGGATCGCAGATCACGATGATGAATCGACCCGTCGGCGACAACATCGTGGCGAGGTGCCGGATGGTCGCCAGATACTCCTGCTCATTGCCGATCACGCAGAGCACCAGACTGCAGACCACAAGATCAAAAGTCCCAACGTAGCATGCCAGCGCCTTGTCAGGATCGCCGGTCCGCCAGGCAACAGCAACGCCAGTCTGTGAGATGTCCTGCCACCGGTGGATGAGACTCTCATCGGGATCAAACGCGACAACCGTCGTCCCGCCTCGTGCGAGTTCGGCCGCCATCCTTCCGTGGCCACATCCGAAGTCCAGCGCCTTGTCGGGCTTCCATGGCCGGACAATGTCCAACACCGCATCGTCAATGATCTCACGCTTGCTCGGAGGGTCGATGGCGGCCAACAACGCCTCCCATCCCTCAAGCTCGGGGAGCATCTGACCAGAGAGAGCGCGTCGCATCAGTTCAGAGAGGTCTTCACGGCGATGGAATCGCAACGTCAGCCACGCGCGTTGGACCATCGACAAGAACCCTCGCTCCGAGTACGGGCGAATGTCTGAGCCATAGTCGATCAAGCGAATCCCACCCTTCGTGCAAAGGAGATTCTTGGGGTGGAAGTTCGTGGTGACGATACCTGCGGCACGGCACTCGCGGAGCATGCTGACGACGTCTGCGGTGCTGCCTCCGGCGTACAACTCTCCGTCTTCAAACGGATACGTGATCACCTTTCGAGCGCCCGGCGCGGAAGGCATGGAGCAGCGGCAGAGTGAACTGCCATGCGCCGTACTCGCCATCAGCACCTCCATGCCAGTCCACGCACCATTCGCCGCAGAGCGCTTGGAATAGTCGATGACCTTGATGACTGCGTCGGAAGATGAGAACACCACTCCCTCGCCGCCAGTTCCCAACAGCCGAAGCGGTTGCGACAGGAGGAGGCCACGGGCACGCTTAGAGTGGCGAGCAGTTCACGCGTGAACTGCGTGAACTCGACCTGATCGAGCGGCACGTTCCCCGGTTCCTTTGGGCCTTCATCCTTTTGCCTCCGCCGACGGCCGACCAAGGGATCGATG
>JAIBBE010000221.1 GCA_019694835.1 Fimbriimonadaceae bacterium
CCGCAGATACGGGAGCAGCAGCGTCTCGTAGGAGACCCCGCGCTGGTTCTCTTGAAATTCGCGGTGGCCCTCAAACAATGCTGCGGGCTTCGGCGACTCAGCCGGAGCCGGGCCTGCAGGCGTCTCCAGTTGCGAAGGCTCATCGCCCTTTGCGTCTCCGGACGTACTGTCCTGGCGTTGCGACTGGTTGTAGTAGGTCGGGTACTCGTCTTCTTCCAGGGTTGTGACTGCATGCCACTCGCCGGCCTTGTCCGAATAGCCGAAATTCACTGCAGCCATCGTGGTGTCGATACGGATGATCTGATCCTTAACGCGTTTGCGACCCTCGATGGCGAAGCGGAGGACCTCCTCGAGCCCTTCCTTGGTGGCCTGCCCGTGCGGATACAGGATCTTCATCAGCCCAGAGAAGGTCTTGTGGATGCCGTCGCGGTCGCGGGTGGAAATGTCAGAACCGAGCGTGAAGTGCTGCTGGTACCGATCGGAGTAGTCCGCGTCACGCATGGATTTGAGAACTTCGGCGATGTAGTCGACAACGAATCCGTATCCGTCAGAGAACATCTCGCCGCGGATGGTTTCGACTTCCCAACCGGGGATGTAGAAGTGCAGACGGTCCAAGTAGGCGGAGTCGTGGTAGCTCTCGGGCAGTTCGTCGAAGAGGTCGGAGTGCTTGAGCATGTAGGGCACGGTGTGGGAGGTGTTGCCGACGAACACCATTGAGGCTTCGGCGCCGAGTGTTTCGACGCCGCGGGAGAACGACTTGTTCGCCATGTAGTTCTTCATGATGTCCACCAACGCCTTGTCGGTGCGCTTCTTCTTGCCGGCGAACTCATCGAAAGCGACAACGTCCCAGTAGCCGACCAGGCCGAGGCGGCCGTTGGAGTTGTTGACGAAGAGTTTGGCGACGGTGACTTCACCGCCGGAGATGAGCATGCCGTGAGGTGAGAACTCCGAGAAGATGTGCGACTTGCCGGTGCCTTTGGGGCCGAGCTCGACGAGATTGTAGTTGCGTTCGACGAACGGGATTAGGCGAACAAGCTGGAGCAGCTTGGCGCGGCGGCCGAACAGCTCGGGGTTGAACCCGATGGACTGGATCATCAGGTCGATCCACTCATCAGTGGTGAACTCACGTCGCGCCGCGACGTAACCGTCGAAGTCGAAGTTGGACAACTGGATCGGCTTGATCGACCCGAGAATCCATGGGACGGTGCGCGGGTCGTCGCCGTGGCTGTACTCGATATCGCAGATGCACCAGACCCCGCCGACGAGGAGCTTCGGGTGGGCCTTAATCGTGGCGGGTTCGACGAGAACTTGTTTGAGTCCGAGGTTGGCGAACCAGGCTTCGTACACATCATCTTTGTCATTGAGAGTGACGGTGACCTTGTCGATGATCTTGTAGCGTCCGCGCTCGCGGATCGTGGATTTCACCAACTCGGACTGGTTGCGGTGGACGTAATGGTCGGCCAGGATCTGCCGGACGGTAGCGATGCCGGCGGCGATGGTGGCTTCGTCGTCGGAGGCGGCATATTGGCCGAGCAGGTACTCCAGCACGTAGGAGGGCACGATGGCGTTGCCCTTGACCGCCTTGACGAGGTCCTTGCGAACGACCACCCCGGCGAAGTGTTCGTTGATCTTGCGGTCCAGCGCCGATTGCACGGGTGCTGCGATCGGGGCCGAATCGTCGGCGGTGACCTCGTTAATGTCGTCGACTTCGCTCATCACTGATTCTCCTTAGAAGTCGAAGTCCGAGGCGAAGGAACGCTTGAGGGTGTACGTCGCCTTGGCGTAGACACGCCATTGGTTGGTGTTGGGGATGCGCTCCTCGAGCCGGAACTCCACCGCACGGTTGTTGAAGTCGTTGGCGTCCTTGCTCAGCAGCATGTGCGCGCTTTGGTAGCGGTCCCGCTTATCGGCCGATGTCTGATCGAAGGTCAATTCGATCTCGTTCGAGATCAAGGTCTCACCGACCCAGAGGCCGACACGGACGGTGCGGGGCTGGACCTTGTCGCTGACCGGCTCGGATTGGAACATCCGGACCACGACCTGACCGGTGGTGATCTTGTCGGACTCCGGCCACACCTCGACATTGACCAGACGGGTGTCGCTCTTGCGCTTCTTGTTGACCGTCAGGACGGGGACGACGACTTCCTGAAGCGCGGCGCCGCCGTGAACGTAACGCGCTCCACCTCCGGCGAGGCGCAGCCGGTGGATCGACTTGGGGATCTGAATCTGTAAGTCGCTTTCGAGCCCAACTTGTGCGGAGCTGAATGTCGCGAAGGCGACATCGACCTTCAACCCCCGCCCCAGCACATAGCGGCGGTTTTCGACCTTGATCTCGTCGCCGTGGGGCTTGGTCGAGAGGAAGAACGAATCCGGGAGCGCGTCATCCTGGAAGAGGAATCCGTGGTCGGCGGTGATGAAGATGTTCGTGGCGTTGGCGCTGGCGAGTTTCTTCACCAGATCGACGATGTCGCGCAGGGTGTCCTCGGCCGCCTCGAAGACCTGACGTTCCGTGCCCGGCTTGTCGCCGGTGGCGTCGATGCGGTTGTGGTACAGGTACAGGACTCGATTGGCTTTAAAGAGTTCCCGGCGCTCATCACCACTGAGAGCCTTGAAGTCCTCCGCCTGGATCGCCGCTCCACCTACCTTCTCAAGGATCTTGCCGCGCAACACGGTTCCGTTGGTGGGCTGATCGTCAGCCAGGACAATCTTGCCATCGGCGGAGTGCTTCAACGTCGAATGCGGCAGCAGCGCCGCCATCCCCAGCTGCGTGTAGCTCGGCAGCACACCGAGGACGGCGTCGAGAGAGGCGTCGAAGCGATCTTCCTTGCGGATCAGCGACCCGAGCTCCTCGGCTACCTCGTAGCGCAGCGCATCGGAGATGATGACGACGGCCTTCTTGTCGCCATCGCGCACCAGCGGCTCGATGTAGTCGCGGTAGAAGGATGCTTGCGGCCGCAGTACCGACGAAGTCCAGGTGTCGACGGCATCGACCTGCTTCTGCCATGCGTTGCCGAGTGCGTAGAGAAAGGTGTTGGTGTAGCGCTTCTCGACTTGCTCCCGCAGGGCTTCAAGAGGCTTGGGGTACTCGGCGGTGCGCGCCGCGAACGTGAACTGCCGATAGAGCTGGTCAATGCGGAACCACTCGCGCCGGTAGCGGTCGAGTGCTTCGTCGAATGACTGCGCAGCGAGGTTCAGTGAGGCCAGTTCGGTCAGCAATTCCGATCCGGTGGCGATCGCGGCATACAGCTTCTTGTAACTGTCCAGCCACAGGCTGCTTTGCCGTTTGCGCACGATCTCGGCCACCTCACGGGCGGTGACCGTCCGCTCGGCGACGGCGCGGGCCAGATCGCTGATGATCTTCTGGTCAACCTCCTCGAACAGATCGACCGCCGCCAGATCACGGAAGCTCATGTCTTCGATGGACGAGGCATAGTCCAGGTCGCGCGCCGCGCGTTTCGCAAGGGCGGCAAGGGCATCCGCGCTGCGCCGGTCGTTTCGCAGGCTTGCAAAGTCGAGCTGAATGTTTTGCAGGCCACCGGGACGATCCGACTTGAATCCTACGATCGCCCTGCTGAATATCCACAGCACCAGATCATCGACGGTCGGCGACGACGCTTCATATCCGTAGATGGAGGCAACACCACGCCAATAGAAATCGTCGAGGCCGTAGTCGACGAGCGCGTCGTATTTGGCCTGCCGGCCGGCGGCGTTCTCAACCAGCAGTGCGCGAGTGATTTCCAGAAGACTGTGCTCACGCTGCCCCAACACGACGGCGGTAATCTTCGCGCGAAGCCTGGCCGCATCATCATCGGCATTCAGCAGGGCCTTCAGACTCTGAACCCGCTTGGCGGCGTTGAAAAACTTCTCGTGCGCAGCGACGATCTCATCAACGCCCGCCGCGATGAGGCCGAGATCCTTAGCGACCAGCGAGGTGCGGTCGGCTGTGAAGACCCCGTACGCCAACTCCAGATCCAGCAGCCAATTCCCAACCCCGACAGGCACCTTTCCGCCTCGGTAAACCAAAAACTTGCCTGTCGGCTCTTCCTGAAGCAGTCGATGCTTGATGGTGTACTCGTCATTGGCGACCTCGATCGTCTGCACCCCCGGCAACCCAAGGTTGTCCAGATCCGCTCCATACTGGTCCTCCGGGTCATGCCAGAACACGATCCGGTGGTTCTCGAAGCGCCGCTCCAGATGGGGTCGAATGGTTGCGACATCACTCATTCGGCCGACTCCAGCCCCGGGATCTTCTTCAGCGCGGCGCCGAACTTCGGGTAGTTCACCCTCACACCATCATCAAGATCAATCGCAATCTGCTGCGACGCTAACGGGTACAGCACGTCGTGCTCATACTCGTCGAGTTCCAACAGCATCTTGCGGATCCGATCCGCCTCCTTCTGCGCCGCACCCTGCTGCCGAGGCGTTCCCCCACCGGCCGCGAGCCGCTCCTGCTGCCCGAGGGTGGCCTCGAGCTTGGCCTTGAACTCGCGCAGATACTCATTCAGCACCGTCGACGCAGTCGATGGCGTGTAGCGGTGCATGTAGATCAGGGCGTTGAAGGATCCTTTAGGGCTGGAGAACAGCCAGTAGATCGGCCGCTTCTTATAGCGCTGTAAATGATCTGCATAGAAAAACTTCACGAAGTAGTCCCGCAAATCCTTGATTCCGAGAGACTCCGTGACGAAGCGAAGGTTCTCCTCGAAGTACCTCTCTCCGAACGCTACCCGGAGGAACTTGCGGAATCGCGTCACGATGTCGTCTTCGAACCAGTCACCGTCAACGATCGGAATCACGTTGTCGGCATCAGGCGCGAAGGTCGGAGCGGGGACCTGCGCTAGGTAATCGTGGAGCGAGTCCCCTTGGTCGGCGAGAATCAAGCCAGTCGTATCAAGG
Source organism: Fimbriimonadaceae bacterium (assembly GCA_019694835.1). The sequence goes on from JAIBBE010000221.1 coordinate 4,894, forward strand.
CTGTACCGGCCAAACATGCAGCCAACCGCGTACGAGATCAGGTCCCGAACCAAATCGGCGACCTGTACCGCGACGGGATCAACGAGCTTCTTGCGCCCGTATCGGTAGACAGGATTCGCTCGAAGCGACACTGTCGAGCCAGCTTCGACGTCGGGCAGTACGTCTGGCAACTTAACCCGGTGTCGGACTAGGCGCTCTACATTGCATTCGATATCGAACAGTTTGGCGACTTCTTGCGCCTGGCCCTCCAAGAGTCGGGTACACACAGCGGTCAGCTGTTCGTCCCCTGATGCGCCCTGTCCAACAAGGAGGTTCGTGACGAACTCAGGAGAAATCTCCTGCGCATCCCAATCACGCTTTGAAATTTGAACCGCATCGGTCGCAAGTAACCGCATTGCCTGCGAATCCTCAGGAGACATGTCAATGATTGGTAATTCTGCGACCATCCCAGTTTGGACATTGACAGTCGATCCCTTGATCTCGACCAACTGCTTGCTAACGTCCGAGTTCAGTTGCGCCAGAAGGTCAAAACTTCCCTCACCGAAGATAGCCGGAGCGGCGTCGTTAAACGCATAGCCCTCGGGTCGCCACCTGAAACTGGTCGCGCCCGCTCCGACTTTCCCCCATGTGACTCCTTCTCGAAACAGGTACTGAATGTTCTGTGGCCTTGACTTCAGGGAACCGTCAGGGTTCCGGTAATTTTTGATTCTTCGTCCGTTGTCTTCCCAATCCATTACATAGATGAATCCGGCGTACCATTTGCGGAACTCACCGGCCTTGTCGGTCAACACCCAACGTCGTTCTCTGCCGATTTTCTGCGCGCTCACCTCCCAGTGGAACCGCATAAACAGGTCGTCATTCCGGGTCCCAACACCGGCCTTGATGTCGAATTTGTCGCCAATCAAAGAACCGCTGTATAGATCAAGCAAACGGGGATCGACCCAATATGCCAGCGGCCAACCGGGCACATTTTCGAACGCAACCTGATCGACCTGGAACGCTTGAAAGTTGGGATCGAGGAACAGTGCCTCGATCTCTTCGTTCTTTCGTACGTTCACGTGTTCCAAAAAGAGTCGCCGGTAGACGGCCTTTTCACCCCGCTTGGGCGGGTTCGCGCGGAAAACAAAAGCGACGGAGCCGAAGTCTGGTCCAAAGACTCCACGGCCAAGGTGCACTAGCGAAGAGACTGCATTTTCCGAGAGGATTTGCCGACGGAGTCCCTCGTACGAGGCTAGAAACATCCATGAGGGTATGTTGATCATCGCCCAGTAACCGCCGACAGGACGGACGAACACTTGGGCCCGATCCATAAATGCCGTCATCAAATCCGACTTGCTCAAGGGATAGTTGTCTGCGAGCCACTCGCTTAATCGGGCCTCCATGTTTCCAGAACCCATGTACGGCGGATTAGCAACCACCACGGAGTACCGGGAACTGAGATAGCGGGCCTGATTGATAACCACTTCAGCCGACTCAATGACGTTCGCTGCGAACAGATCCCGCTCACCGTCGAGGCTCGCAACATGCCGCTCAAGTTGTTCGATCAACTCAGGTCGTGGGCGAATCAGCGACCCGAATATGTCTGCATGTTCGAATTGATTCCAGAAGTCGATCTCTTCGCGTCGGTCACCAGCAGCGGTCAGGAGGACTTTCAGCTCCTCGGTGTCAAAATGGATTGATTTGAGCACACAGACGTTCGGTTCGATGAGCTTGCTAAAAAAGGTACGCTGCCGTGCTCGAGCCTTCATGGTTAGGGCGAAAGCAGCCAAAGCACCTGCGCGAGGGTCGATTTCCGTGCCGTAGAGGTTGCAAGCGAGAATCAGCCCCGGGATATCCGATGGCGTATACCCCTGCTCTTCATAGATTGAGTAGAGCAGGTCGAAGGCGTATGTCAGCATGTGGCCTGAGCCACTTGCGGGGTCAAGGACCGTGATTTCCTCAGGGCTTGCGACCCTGGGGAATGAGTCCTCATCGTCGGCAGGCGGGACGTAATACTTCATCTGCTCGATCAGGCGTGACGATGGGTTGTTGAGCATCCACAGTCGACCTAAAGAATTCTCAACGAGGTAGCGGACGATCCAGTGCGGTGTAAAAAGTTGGGTGGCTGCGGGGATCTCGTCCGCACCAGCCTTGAGGTTCTTCTTGAACCACGAGAAGACTTCGTCTTTCCGTTCCGATATGTAGAACTGGTAGAGCCAGCCGATGACTTCGACGTCCTGGCACACCGTTACCGTCAACACCGCGACCGCTCGGTTCAGCACAGAGTCATCCGCCAACAGGCTCGCCGGCATGAGCAGTTCGGTGAAGTCGCCTTGGCGTTCGAACATGAAGGGCATTGCCCGGTTCCAGTGCCTGCAGTATTCGGCGAGTAGTAGCCCATAGGCCTCGCCTTGTGGATCGTCGCTGCGGTGAGATCCGTTGAGTAGACCGGTAACGGTGTCGCGGATCTGTTGGCTCACGACCGCCGGGTCGATGTTGGCGCGTTTGGCCTCTGCAAGGATTTCGGGCTGGCCTACCTCGACGCCGGCTTGGGGTGAGACGACTCCGATTCCTGTGTAGCCGTTAGCGTCCATGAAGCGTAGGGCGATGATCCGGTTGAACCAGGTATAGGCGACGCGGTCGGCCACCGCGCCCCGTCCTTTGTCGCCGCCGCCCGCGGCGGTGATGGCATTCTCCAATGCGGCGACGGCTTTGGGCTGTTCGACTCGCTGGGAGGAGGCCGGGGCCAGGACTACCGCGATGCGGGCGGTGACCTCGCGAATCAGTGCTGTGCGCGCCCAGGTCGCAAAGGATTTCAGCGGTGCTGTATCCATCAGAGTGAGATCCGCTTTCCGTCCTTGAGGGCCTGGACGAGGGCGGCGCGAAGGGCGCTCAGATACGTATCGACGTCGGTGTCGGTTTCGAGAACACCGGATACCCCGGGCACGGTGACTGTCTTGATGGAGATCGTCCGCTTCGTGGGTGCACCGCCACCGCCGCCGCCCTGCTGGGAGGCGGCGAGCTGGTCGAGCAGAGCCGGGTATGTGTTGTTCTCGAAGTCGGTGCCGATCTGTTGGATGAGGGCGACCTGGTTCTCAGCCTGCACTCGTGTGAGTGTGTGTTCGATGGATTGCAGAACATCTTGCTGGGCGGCTGGGGTGGCCTTGTTGTAGTAGTCGCCGGCGGCTATTTCGGCTTTGCGTTGTTCGATGGCTGCGGTCGCTTCAGCGCGGCGGGTGGTGACGATGTCGTCGAGTTGGGTGCGGAGCGCGTCGGTGGCCTGTTTGAGTTGCGCCATACGGTTGCCCCGGAAGGCATTTGGGTCCGCGAGCGCGGACCGGACGGGTTGGTCACTATCTAGGGGTAGGTAGGTGAGGTTGCTGCCGTGTGTTGTCAGCAGCGCGGCGGCCTCGTCGTAGATGCTCCGCTGCGTTCCGTTGAGGAATGACTGGATCGGGTCGACAACATTCTCTTTCGCGTCGAGCAACTCATCACCTCCGGTGAACTCGGTGAGATACCAATCATCGCTGTTGCCCACGGCCTGCTCGAGCAGAACAATGGGGCCCTTGAGTTGCTCCACGAAGGGGTACTTCGAGGCGGTGACGGTGGCTTTGAGCTCGTCGTGCTTGCTTTTGAGTTTGTCTGCGCCGAAGCGCGCTAACTCCAGTGGATCTTTGGGTGCGTTGGCGTCGTCGAAGAAGTCGGTGCAGAACTTCCGAAAGGCCGTGACTTTGCGGTCATCGAAGGTTTTCTGCGTGGCGACGACGGCGTGGGAGTGCTTTTGGGTATTGCGCAGTGCGGCTGCGACTTCGCTTCGCTTGAGGGTGTTGCCGTCGACGGTCAGGGTCACCTTCGAGGCGCCGATGAGGTAGGCCACGAGCACCTCGATCGAGGCGAGGTCCCAGCCGTAGGGCTTGGTCTGGAAGGCATCGACAATCGTTTTGACGGTGACCTGCTCGCCCAGCCCTTGCTTGCGGACGATGAAGGACAGGACTTCCTCGGCAGGGTTGGCGAGCTTCGACAACGCTGTGGGCTCGAAGAGGCCACTGTCGGGGTTGGCGGCCCCGGCCACCTGCTGCTCGCTGTAGGTGTGGCCATCAAGCAGCTTGAGTTGGGTGTAGGTGCGGCTAATGAGGTCCTGGAAACCTTCGGTCACCCGCCCCAGTGCGTCTTGCGAGTTCGATGAGACGTCGGCGGCGTTAATGATCAGTGCTGCCTTGCCGACGGAGCGACGGATGCGTTCGCCGAGTTCCTTTTCGCGGTCGACGTTCTGGGCAGCCTTGGACCGCAGGATTTGGTCCTCGATCGCCGACAGTGAACTGGTCTGCTTGCGTTTCGTATATTTCTCGGTCTTGATGAGCAGCCTCAGATCTGCCAGGACGCGGTCATCGGGTTCGAGGATGACGCGCAGCTCGTCCTTGCCGGCGCTGTGCATGCGAATCTCGTCGGGGTTGTGCGGGTACTCCGGCGAGATGAAGTGGATGGAGAGTTCGCGCTGGGGTCCGTGGACCTGGTCGTCGAGCTTGACGCCGAATGGGAAGTCCTGGCCGTTCTTGGCGTAGCGGATCTTGTTGGTTTTGATGACATCGGCGGACAGGATCTTGAACAGGCGCGAGCTGACGTCGGAGGAGTCGATGTCGACGTTCTTGATCTCTTCTTCGATGACCTGTTCTTCGTTGGTGAGGTATTCGTAGAGGGTGCCGTTGCGCTGGATGTAGGTCTGCGTCTCCAGCAGTGTCAGCGCTTCTTTCACCTGCTTGGACAAGGCCGGCAAGTCCAGGCCGAAGCGGTCATAGACGAGCACGGTGAGATTGCGTGCGGTGGCCTGAAAGCTGTCGACATATTTGACCAGGAACAGTGCCTTGAGCAGTCGGATGGCGAGTGGGTTGTCCAGGTTGCGTTCGGCGACGTCGATTGAGCGCTGGGCGGCGGACTTCAACGACGCGCGGATGCCGGCGAACATGTGGTCGAAGGTGGCCAGCCGGCCGACTTCGACATCGCCGATGTCCTTCGCGACCTGCTGAACCACGCCGAGCATTGAGCGCTCGCCGACGGAGCTGTTGCGGCCCTCGAACACGTTGTGATCGGAGATTCCTTCGATCGCGGCCTGGAAGAGCGGGAACTGGTAGCTGACGAACGGGTAGGTGCCGACGAAGTGCGCTTCGTCGGTGTAGTTGCGGTAGGTCTTGGCACCGTCGACGAAGTCGAACAGGGTTTTGAAGTTGCCGGACTCCTTGACGTAAATCGACTCCAAGGCGGCAACACCGGCGGAGTTCTTCTCTAGCAGGCGCTTGCGGATGACTTCCTCAACGTCGGCGCTTGTGAGCTTGACCCGGGTCAGGAACCGGGCCTGGATCTTGGAGAAGTCGTTGCCCTGTTGTTTGGTGCGATCGCCTAGGACCTTGTCCATGTCCTCCTGCGAGGTCACGAACACCCAGGCGCGGCCCTGGCACTTCGTGTTGAGGCTTTCGGCGATCGTCTGAAGGTTGAGCATCAGATGGGTGTTGGAGCCGATGAACTGGCCGACCTCGTCGACGAAGAAGTTGAGCCGAAAACCTTCCGGCTGGGTGTCCAGCCACGCCTTGACGTCGTCGGCGAAATCCTCGATGGAAACCGCATACTCGTTGCGGTACTTGGTGAGAATGTTGGTCGGCGAACCGCCCGAACCACCGGTGATCTCGGCGTACGCCGCGGCGACATTGACCTCTTCGAGAACGCCTTCCTCGCGGCCCTGCGCCCAGTCCCGCCCCGAAATCCGTTGGTAGGTCTGCTTGAACGCGTCGTATTGGCCGCGGTTGTCCAGATCCCGCTCGAAGCGGGCGACGTGGCCCTGGTTGCCGTAGTAGCCGCGACTTTCGTCGAAGACTTTCACGAACACCTTCAGCAAGGCGTCGGTCTGGTCCTTGGCGATCAGCGTCGCCTTCTGGTCGATGTTGAACAGCAGGCTCTTGGCCGGGATGCGCTCGGCTTTGGTGAGCAGGGCGGGCAGGAAGGCACCCGCGGCCTTGTCCCGGAAGCTCTCGACGACGTCGTCTCGATCGAACTCCTGGCCTTCGACGTCGCCCAGGAGGTGGGCGAGCATCTTCAACAGGTGCGACTTGCCGGAGCCGAAGAACCCGGATATCCACACCCCGTTGCCGGTGGTGTAGTTGGTGTAGGACTCCAAAAGCAGTTCAAGACCTTTGGCTGCCTCATTGGTCAGGACGTATTCGTCCACCTCCGTCTTGAGGTGGGCCGCATCGTCGGCCTTGATGACGCCCTCGATCGGGCGCTGGACATCCTTGGCGAAGATCTCGTTGAGCTGCATCAGATTTCACGCTTCCTGTTCCAGGATGTTTTTGGCTCGGTAGTACTGGTCGTCTTTGAGTCGCCCGAAGAGCACGAGCGAGGAGCCCAGGGTGTCGGACTGCTCGTAGCGGCCCGGGAAGAACATCAGCATGGGCTTGCCGGTCACGACGCTCTGCAGGTTGTTGAGTACGTTGTGTGACCGGATGTAGGGGAAGACCTCGCCGATGCCGGTGAGGAAAAGGATGTCGAAATCCCCGCCGGCGATCTTGGCGCGGATCGCCGGCGCGAGGTGGAGTTGCGGATCCAACATGCCCTGGAGCAGCTCGCGGAAGTCAGCTTTGTCCTGGTCGGGCTCGGCGGCCAGGACCCGCTCCCACACGCCACGGTCCTTGAGGATTTCGACGGACAAGTCATAGAGGTTGATCTCTTGTACGCGGATTCCCTTGTGGCTCAGCTTGTTTTTTATCCGCTTCTTGAGCTGGGCGACGGCGAGAGCGTCTTCCGGCGGATAGGGATAGATGAAGAACGGGACCTCATTGCCAAGGCCCTCCATCTGCAGGAACCGTTTCCCGCTGAGCACCACGAACAGGTGTTCCTCCTGCTTGCCCAGGCCGACGCCGTTCATCGTCCGCCCCTTGCGGTCGGGAAGAAGCGGACGTCGCTGGGCTTGCGGGCGGAGAGCATCTCCGAGACGCGTGCGGACAACACGGCCGGGATGATGTTTCCGTTCTCCGACAGCAGCCCCGCCTCGATGAGCATCCGAAAGACATTGGAGCGAAGCTTGGCAACAGTGGACTCCTTGAGAGCGGCCACCTCGTCGTGCCACAGCGCCTTGTTCCGCAGGAAGCTGTCGAAGTGACTGTGATCCAGCGCGGGGGTCATCAGGAGGAATCGCTCACGCAGGACTTCCTCCGCGAATTCGGCGATCAGGTCGTACCGCCGGCAAGCTGCCGCCCACAGCAGGTGCCCACGCTCTGACGTCGTCGAGTCGACGAGCAGCTCAAGTTCCTCGTCGGTCATGACCGCCAGACGCTGGACAACCTCGCGCGCGCGTCTCTGCCGAGTTGCCACGGTGCGGGACTGCAGCAGATTGTCCGCGGCGATGAGCTCACGGACCTTGGACCAATCGTGCTCGCGGAGGTACAGGGGAGCTGCGACGACGGCCTCTCGCATCAGGAGGGCGCCGCTGGTGAACGACAGGGCGTAGCGCTGGTTGCGCGGCGCATCGGCCATTACTGGGAACTCCTCATGGTCCTGAGCAAAGTGGGTCAGGGTACCGCCGGCCGCCGACATCTGGCCCTACCTGGCGGCCGGCCCGGCCGAGCCGGACGGCGTCGGTTTGTCGTGATCTGCCGCCCCTCGGGCACGCACCCATGCGTCGACTTCGCTGGCCTGGAACTTCCAGAGTCGGCCGATCTTGTGTGCCGGCATTGCCCTGCCGGCGATCCAGGA
>JAIBBE010000093.1 GCA_019694835.1 Fimbriimonadaceae bacterium
GTGGCCGCAGCGGTGGCGGCGGCGGTCGCGGCGGCGGACGCAGCGGCGGTGGCGGTGGCGGCGGACGCTGGTAATCGTCCCCTTTCTTGAACAGGTGGTCACTTTGGTGGCCACCTGTTCTCGTTTGTGGGAACCGTTTCCCGGGAGTCTGACTTAGAAGGAACGTATGGAACAGCGAGATTTGCCGAAGACCGAAGCGGAGTGGAAGGAAGTGCTCACCCCGGAGGAGTATCGAATCCTCCGTGAAAAGGGGACTGAGAGAGCCTTTACGGGAGAGTATTACGACAATCACGAAGACGGGGTCTATCGGTGTCGAGGCTGCGGCGAACCCCTCTTCGCGTCTGGTGCCAAATACGATTCGGGTTCCGGTTGGCCAAGCTTTTATGCTGCCCTGGATAAGTCGAAGATCGCTGAGCACGAGGACAACAGCCACGGCATGCACCGAGTCGAAGTCACGTGTGCCCGATGTGGCGGTCATCTCGGGCACCTTTTTCCAGATGGTCCGGCACCGACCGGGGTGCGCTACTGCATCAATTCAATGAGCCTCAAACTCGACAAGCAGGCATAATCGTGCCGTGCTGACCGTGCGCGTCCACCGCGAGGTCGAAGATCTTGAGGCGTTGCTGCCGGAATGGCGTGAATTGCTTGCGGCTAGCCCGTCCGCAACACCGTTCCAGAGTCCGGAGTGGGTTTGCGCCTGGATCGCGAGGTTCTTAGGTGCGAAGCGGCTCCATGTGGTGACCTTTCTGGATGGGCCTCGGCTGGTGGGGTTGATGCCCATGACCTTGTCCCGCTTTCCCTGGCGCGTTTTGCGACCCGTCGGTGCGGGGATATCGGATTACCTGCATCCACTGGCTGCTGGCGGTTACGAGGCGTCGGTCGCGGAAGCCCTCTGGGACCATGTTTCTGCCCTGTCTGGGGTTGATTTGGTCGACTTTCAGCAGGTGCGGGAGTCAGAGCCCCTTTCGACTGGGCAAGCTTCGGCAGGGATTCCGGGTCAGGGTAGCCGTCGGATGGCTCGTGCCGACGCGGCGAATTGTTTCGTCGTAAGCAAATGGCTCACTGAAGAAGTTGCTGGGGACGTTGAACGCGGCGTCGGCACAAACCATCCGACGGCTACCGCTGGCGACGCGGATACTCCAGCGGCGGTCGAAATGCTATTCGCAAGAGGAAAATCACGTGAGCGCGGGCAAGATGCCCGGGCCACTCTGGTGAGGGATGAGGAGTGCTTTGTGCTCGACCTGCCGGAAACGTGGGAGTCTTATGTGGCGACCTTGAGCAAGAGCCTTCGCTACGAGGCGCGACGCCTCGACAAGCCTCCGTACTCGACGGGCCTTGCGACCGTTCGTACACTCACTGAAGTCAGAGAAGTCCGGCGTGGGCTGGACGCCCTCTTCGACCTCCACGCTCGCCGCTGGCGCAAACGCGGGTTGCCGGGTGTCTTTGCATTTCGGCGCATCCGGGAGTTTCACTATCGCTTTGCCGAGGAGGCGGTCCAGAGCGGACTTTTGAGGCTCGGCCTGATCGAACAGAGCGGTCAGGTGCTCGGTGTGATCTACGCGATGGCGGTGAACGAAACTGTGTTCTTCTACCAATCCGGCTTTGATCCGGAAGCCAAGGAGCTTTCGCCCGGGACCGTGCTCGTGGCGCATACGATCCGGGAAGCTATCGCGGGTGGGGCCAAGCACTTCGACTTTCTGCGCGGGCCGGAACCCTATAAACTCCGCTGGAAGCCGCAGCACCGTTCAACGAATCTGCGCATCCTCATGTCTAAGACCCTCGTCAGGGGAAGAACGGCGATGGGATTAAATCGATTTCGCAGTTCGATCGAAGCACGAATTCGGCTCAAACTCGCGTCTAGAAGTTAGTCAGGAGCATAATCGACCATGCCGCGCTTCGCCTATAAGGCTTTGGATATGGAAGGCCGCCTCATCGACGGCCAGGCTGAAGGCGCGACCATGGACTCGGTCGCCAAAGATCTTGCCGATCGGGGGCTGCAGGTTCAAAACCTTTCGATGGCGGCTCCCGCGCAGGTCCCACGAACCGCCGAGTCTCCGAGAGCCCACGTCGAACTTGGTCCTCGCAGTGTCTTCGCGAAGGATATCGCGGGTCCGCTGGTCGGCAAGGTCGACCTCCCGCATCTGTCGTTCTTCTTCCGACAACTCTCGACCATGCTCCAAGCCGGGGTGAATCCGGTCCAGACCCTTTCCACGCTGTCAACACAAACCCAGAGTCCCAAACTCGCGCGGATCATCACGGAGATCGGTGCCGGCGTTCAAGAGGGTCACCCCATGTCCGCGGTCATGCAGCGCTACCCCGAGGTTTTTTCGCCCCTCGTGATGAGCCTGGTACGAGCAGGTGAGCAGGGCGGCTTCATGGACCGAATCCTGACCCAAATCGCGGACTATCTCGACCAGGAAATCAAGCTGCGACAGCTTTTGCGCCGGGTGACCATTTATCCGAAAATCGTGATCGGTGCTTCGATCGTGATCCTGATTGCGGCGAACGCGATCATCGCGGCCGTTGCTCCCAATTCTCCGATTAGCCTCACCTCGCCGCTCACCCGACCGGCAACCTGGATCATTCTCGGCCCACTGCTGGTCGGCCTTTTCCTATTCATCCGCGTCGGGCTTCACAACGCGCGTCTCAAGCAGAACTGGGATCAGCTGATTCTCATGCTTCCTGGCCTCGGCAAAACCTCCAAGCAGTTCGCGATGGCGAAGTTCGGGCGAGCGTTCGGTGCGCTCTACAAAGCTGGTGTCCCAGTTCAACAGAGCTTCCAGCTCGCGGCGGATGCGTGCGGCAACGAACACCTGCGAGCCGAAATGCAGCCGGCGATACGGGAATTGGAGACCGGAGCCGGGATTGCGGACACCTTTCGCGCCACCGGAGCGTTCAATCCGATTGTGCTGGACATGGTGAGTACGGGAGAGCGAACCGGCAACTTGGATCACATGTTGAACAAGATGTCCGAGTTCTATGAGGGTGAAGCCGAGACCCGATCCATTCAGGCGGCGATCTTCACAGGCGTGGTGTGCCTTTTGTTTGTCGCATGCTATGTCGGCTACGTGTATATCTCGAACCTCTCCGGGATCGGGGCAAGCTACCAGCAGGCTGCCGACGAAGCACAGTGAAGAAGACCTACTACGACATTCTCGGCATCGCTCGAACCGCCGACGACCAGGAAATCCGAGCTGCTTACCGGCGTTTGGTTCTCAAGTACCACCCGGACCGGAACCCGGACAAGTCGGCGACCGAGATGTTCCTCAAGGTGACGCGAGCCTATGAGTGCCTGAGCGATCGCGGGCGCCGAGCTAGCTATGACCGCCTCCTGAAACTGGAAGAGCAGCCAGAACCCGTCGAAACGAGCCAACCCTCCAAGGCCAAGCCGCGACAGGCAACGGAGCCCGTCGGAATGCGTCGACCCAAGCCATCGGGTCCCGCCGCCGACATCATCCGGCTGACTACGCTCCTCAACCGCAGCAAGTACGTCGAAGCCGAGGGGCTGGCCAGGAGGCTGATTCAGTACCATCCCTACGAAGCTCTGCCCTATGCCGTGCTCGGCGACATTTCGCGATACCGGGGTGACTTAGTCGAGGCCAGCAAGCTTTACGCCTATGCGGCCCAAATGGACCCGGGCAACCCCGTTTTTCAGAAGAAGCACGAGGAAATGTTGCTGGCGACCACCCGCGCGGACGGACGCAACACCGAGGAGATGACGACGTTCCCGCTCATGGTCGGCGGCGGCATCGTCATCGCGTCGGGTGCCTACCTTGCGTTGAGCCAAGAAAAGCCGCTCTACGCCGAAGGCCCGATTTCGCAGTGGACCCTCGGACTTGTCGTGATGCTGTTTCTCTGCGGAGTCAGTATGGGGGCGAGTCTGAGCTTGGCTGGGCTCTTAGACCGTTTTTGGGCCTATCGAGGAGCCGCCGTCATGCGTTTTCCGCCCAGCCTAATTCTTGGCGTCGTGGCGCTAGCGAACTTCTGGGCGGCCCTTGCCCTGTACCTGGGCATTGGCGCGAGTCAGAATGCGTTCAACCCCTCCACCTCCCGAATCGTGGCGGCGGTCAGTTTGGTGACGGGTGTTTTGGCGATGGCCTGTGCGATGTCCCATGCCGACGATCGTCAAGCGATGATGGGCCAGACCATGCTGTGGGGTGGCAATCTCGTTTACATCGGAGCCCTGTGCGGGTGGATGGTGGCCGATGGATTTCGGGAGTGAAGAGTTCGGGTGGCGGGCAACGGGTAGCGGGGGACGGGTAGAGGAGTCGGTTTAGACGTGTCAGGGCGTTGTTCAGCCTTGGTAAACCAAGTCGGACAGATCTAGTCCTTACAGTCAAAAGTGCCCTCCGGTCCGCTACCCGCCACCCGCCACCCGTACTAACGGCAACATTTGGCGCGCGGGGCGACCCTTTCTCGGGCTTGAGCTTTTGCCTGACGAGGCAAGCCGAGCCGGGAGGGGCTGAGCTTTCGCAGCCAGTCGGGCTTTTGACGCCCCGGTCGATTCTGCCTTAGACCCCTCCTCCAGCGACTCATTTCCTCTCCAACACCCCTTCAATTCCCAATTGGGAAAACAGAACAGACGAACCACGCGGCTGATGACCGCTATGAGCATGATAGCAAGCCCAGACGGAACTTGGTGGGCGTTGAGGAAAACCTGGCACAAATACGAGACGCTCGCTGCTCCGGTGATTTGGCGGGGCTCGGGGCACCATCGCTTCGATTCCGGAGGTAATCTGTAACGATACGAAGCGAGGCTGCGTCTGTTTCGATACAGGCGCTGCGCGTTGCGGCCCGGAAACAGGAGTTAGAACTGAATGAGACGACTCGCCATTTTTGCAGCGATGCTTGGATTAGCGGGCACGGCGCTGGCCCAAGGCTTTAGCATCGTGCGGCCAAAGGACGGTTCCGTCGTTCGAGAGGTCGTGCAGGTCCGCATCCCCAAGGGTGCCGTCCCCGAGGGCCATTACGTTGGCTTCTGGATCAACGGCAAGTTCCTTGAAGCGGTCGGTTTGGACGCTGCTGACGTCTCCGGCAATGACTATGTCTACAAGCTGGACACCAAGGGACGCAAGTTCCCCGATGGCAAGCTATCCATCACGGCCAAACTCTATGCTGACTTCGAGAACGGCCCGAAGGAGATGAACTCGTCCTCGGTGGACGTCACCCTCGATAACTCGAACAGCATCAAAATTCCGGCGGGTGGACTCAAGCTTCGCTATGCGTTCACGCCAGGAACTCAGCTTGTTTACAACGTCGAAGCCAAAGTCACGGAAGCAAGCATTACCGAAATCCAGAAGCAGTTGGGTGGACGCGCCAGCGAGGAGATGATCGATACCCAAAAGCTCCGATTCCTCGTGGCGGTCGACAACGCATACAAGACGACGACCGGAACCGATGGGCTTTTGCGTGTTCAGCTCCTTCCGCCCAAAGGCAAGGAGTACGCCTACGTAGACCTGAACAACAGCGGCACGCCGGTCAAGTACAGCATCGACCAGATGTGGCCGATCTACATGCGCGTCAGCGATGCTGGACGCGAACTCTTCGGATCGCTGCCCGGCTATTTCGGCTTTGAGAATTCGGACACCGGGGCGGTTTCCGATGGCCTCTTGATCCCGTTTGCGTTGCCCCAACTACCGGCCAAGGGGCTCAAACCGGGCGATACCTTCCCGGGCAGCTTCCAGCAAGTGGTTCCCAACCTCATGACCGATCCGGCCTTGAATATCTTTGCCGGCAAGGTCACGACCGGGCTTCCTGCTCGCGGCATCCTCGAAGCGGTGGAATGGGAGAACGGTATCCCTTGCGCCAAGATTCGTAACACGATCGAAGTCGCTCAGGGCGAAGCGAAGGTGACCCTGGACTCGACCTACTGGTTTGCGCTCGATCGAAAGTGCATCGTGAAGTACATCCTGAATCAGACCATCGAAACGAAGGTGAGTTCGGGACAGGCTGGTGGTGCCGGAGCGGCGGCGACCGGTGGTCGCGGCGGTGGTGGGAACGTGATGGGTCCGAGCCGAGGCGGCGGTCGAGGCGGCGGAATGATGGGCCCTCCAGGTGGCGGCGACGGCGGTGACTTCTCGATGCAGCGTGGCGGACGTGGCGGACGCGGCGGCGCTGGACTAGCTCCTCCTCCTCCCAGCCAGGGCGGATCGCGCGGCGGCTCACCAATGGCAGGACCGGGCGGTCCGGCTGGACCGGCAGGAAGTGGAGCCGCTGGCGGGCGCGGAGCCGGTGGTGGCGGTGGACGCGGTTCGAACACGGAGTACATCCGGGTGCGACAGCAGTTCATGATCACCCTCGAAAAGTAAGCTGACCTAACGGTTCGAAGCAGAGCCCGTGCGGTACATTACCCACGGGCTCTTTTGCCGCTCGCTATGCCGATTTTCACGGTCCCACGCAGGAATAAGGTTTCCGACCCCGACGACTTTCGGGCTTCGCTCGTCGAGCACTTGGAGGAGCTGCGCGGGCGCATCTTCAAAGTCCTCCTCCTGCTCATTCTCGGCTGGGTCATCGGATGGTTCTTGGAGCCCTGGGTTTACGACCGGATGAACGACTTGGTGAAGCCAGAACTGGCCAAACTCAAGACGGACTATAAGGAACCCTTCAAGAGCTTCACCGACCCCTTCATGCTCAAACTCAAGCTGTCGTTCTTCGTCGGCCTGATCTTGGTGCTGCCCTTCTGCGTGCTCCAAGTCTGGGGGTTCATCGAACCCGGTCTGAAGGAGAACGAGAAGAAGCCGCTCCGCGTTGTCGCACCGCTCAGCGTGGTGCTTTTTGGCGTCGGTGCGGGATTCTGCTGGCTCATCTTGCCGAGTGCGTTCTCGTGGTTCATGACCTTCGTTGCGGACTTCCCCGGCACAGTGCTTTATCCAGAGCCAGGAACGTTCGTGTTCTTCACCCTCAAAATGCTGTTGGCGTTCGGCCTGGGCTTCCAACTTCCCTTGCTGGTGTTCTTCCTGGCCAAAATCGGCCTGCTCAGTCCCGAGACGCTCAAGACCTACTGGCGCCAAGCCACAGTCATCATTTTCTTCGGTGCCGCGATCATCACCCCGAGCAACGACATGTTCAGCATGATGATGATGGCGGTGCCGCTGACGCTGCTCTTTTTCATCAGCATGTGGGCGGTCCAGGTCTCGGCGAAGAAGAAGCTGCGTCTCGAGAGGGAAGTGGAGGCGGAGTCGGACGAGTTGGCTTCGTAGTAGTTGCGGCTGGGCGTCATCCGGGCCCGGCTTCGCTATACTAGAGCCATGAGCACCCAGCCGACCCGGCGCGATGTCCTTGCCGGAGCGTTCACCACCGCCGCCGCCCTTGCCCTCGGCCCGATGGCCCGCGCGATCCAGCATAAGGACCTCGTCATTGGCAAAGACCCGTTCGCGTTTAAGGTCACCCACGACTGGCTGGTGCCACCGTCGAGCATCAATTACGGTGACACCCACGGTCTCGCGGTGGACCAGCATGGGCACATTTACCTCGCTCACACCGTCCATTCGTCCAGCGTCGGCAGCGACGCTGTCCTCGTCTTCGATCAGAAAGGCAAGTTCATGAACTCCTGGGGGGCCGACTTCCGAGGGGGTGCCCACGGTCTCGACATCCGGAAGGAGGGAAGCGAGGAGTTCCTCTATCACTGCGACACACGGCGTCGCCTGATCGTCAAGACCGACCTGAAGGGCAAGATCATCTGGTCGCAGGGCATGCCCAAGGACAGCGGTGTTTACACCGATGCCAACCAGTGGTGCCCCACGAACGTCGCCTTCGACCCCAACGGCGATGTCATCGTCGGCGATGGGTACGGCAGCCACTACATCCACCGCTATTCCAAGGACGGCGTCTACAAGGGCATCCTCATCAAGCCTGGCAGTGAAGCAGGGTTCGTGCGGGAACCACATGGCCTGTGGGTTGACCACCGGGGCAAAGAGCCGCTCCTGATCGTTGCTGATCGTGGGAATCGCCGCCTTCAGTCCTTTACGCTCGACGGCAAACACGTTGGTTTTGTGACCGAAGGCATTCGGCGGCCCTGCCATGTCCATTTCAACCACGACCACATGCTCGTTCCGGACTTGGAGAGCATCGTAACGATTCTGGACAAGAACGATAAGGTCGTTGCCGCCCTCGGCGACGGGCATCCTTCCAACCTGCGCGGTGCGCCCCGAGACCAATGGCTGCCCGGCAAGTTCATCCATCCCCATGCCGCGATTTGGGTCAACAAGAACGATATCGTGGTGGCCGAGTGGGTACCGACGGGCCGGGTGACCCGGCTCCAACGCGTGTAGCGGGTTTCTGGTTCCGGCACCACCCATGCGGGTGGGCCGGTAAACTCGTGGTTCCATGGACTATCGAAGAACGTACGTTCGCGACCTGTTTGACCTTGCCCCAGGCACTACGGCTTCGGCCTTTGGTTGGGTGAAGACCAAAAGGGACAGCAAAGGCGTGAGCTTTGTTCAGGTCAACGATGGGTCGTGTTTCAAGGACCTACAGGTCGTGGTCGAGGCAGGCGCAATCGACGAAGAGGCCCTCAAGCGCATCTCCACGGGGGCGAGCGTGCGTTTCGACGGCGAGATCGTGGAGTCCCCTGCTGCCGGACAGGCTGTCGAACTGAAGGCCAGCGGGGTGGAAGTGTTCGGTGAGGCCGATCCGGCGCATTATCCGATGCAGAAGAAGGGGGCGTCCTTCGAGTTCCTCCGCGAGATTTCGCACCTTCGCGTGCGCGGAAACACGTTCGGTGCGGTTTTCCGAGTTCGAAGCCGAGCGGCGTATGCGATCCACAAGTTTTTCATTGAACGGGGTTTCCACAACATCCACACGCCGATCATCACGGCAAGCGACTGCGAGGGTGCGGGAGCCATGTTCGCGGTGACCACGTTGCTCGAGCAGGGCCATTCGACCGATCCTGCCCGCCTCAAGACCACCGACTACGCCGAAGACTTCTTTGGTCGGCCAGCATTCCTGACCGTCAGCGGTCAGCTCGATGCTGAGACGCTTGCTCTGGGCCTCACCAATGTCTACACCTTTGGTCCAACTTTCCGCGCAGAAAACAGCGGCACCAGTCGCCACCTCGCCGAGTTCTGGATGATCGAGCCGGAAATGGCGTTCTGCTCGCTCGAGGGCGACATGAATCTGGCCGAGGAGTTTCTCAAGGTTGTCATCCAGGATCTCCTCGACAACTGCGCAGCGGATTTGGAGTTCTTCAATCAGCGCATCGAGCCAGAATTGCTCAAGACTCTTGACCATGTGGTCAGTTCCGGCTTCGAGCGCATGACTTACACCGAAGCAGTCCGACGCCTGGAAAACTCCGGCGAGAAATTCGAGTTTCCGGTCGCGTGGGGTTCGGATCTGCAAAGCGAACACGAGCGATGGCTAACCGAGGTCGAAGTCGGTCGCCCTGTTATCCTCACCGACTATCCGAAGGAGATCAAGGCCTTCTACATGCGGATGAACGAAGATGGCAAGACGGTGCGTGCGATGGACGTCCTCGCCCCGCGGATTGGTGAGATCATCGGTGGATCGCAGCGCGAAGAACGGCTCGACGTACTGGAGAAGCGCATCGTTGAGATGGGGCTTCCGATCGAGGCCTACTGGTGGTATCTCGATCTGCGCCGGTTCGGCTCCGTGCCTCACGCGGGATTTGGTCTCGGATTCGAGCGGCTGCTGATGTACGTCACGGGCATGAAGAACATCCGCGACGTGATCCCGTTCCATCGCACGCCGGGCTCAGCGGACTTCTGATCAGACTGCGATTCGCTCGACCGTCGCTTGGGGCTCCGGAATGTGCCAGCCCTTGCTTGTTGCCGTCTCGACCCAGAGGCGAATCGCTACGCTGATTTGCACTTGCGCCTCCTCTAAGGTGGAAGCGTCGCTGAAACAGCCGGGAAGGTCGGGCACCGAAGCCACCCAGCCTCCATCTTCGGGCTCGAAAAGGACGACGTATCCGTGCTTCACCGCTAAACCTATATCCCCAATACTTCGCGCTGCAGTTTGTTCAACTGACCGATCCCCTTCTTGGCGAGGGCGAGCATGCGACCCAGAGTTTCCGCGCTGAAGGGTGCGGCTTCGGCGGTTCCTTGAATCTCGACGAACTTGCCGGACTCGGTCATCACGACGTTCATGTCTGTCGCAGCCGTGCTGTCTTCGTCGTAGTTGAGGTCGAGAAGTTCCATCTTGCCCGACACACCGACGCTGATGGCGGCAATGGGTTCGTCGATCAGCACGCGCGTGATCATGCGCTGCTTGATCATCCACTGCATGGCCTGGTAGGTCGCGACGTAAGCGGCCGTGATTGCGGCGGTCCGCGTACCGCCGTCGGCGCGAAGGGCATCGCAGTCGAGGGTGATGGTGCGCTCACCCATCGCTTCGAGGTCAACGACACTGCGCATCGCCCGTCCGATCAGTCGCTGAATCTCCATCGATCGTCCGTTGGGGCCACGGCTATTGTCGCGCTGGTTGCGCTGGCGTCCACTGCGAGGGAGCATGGAGTATTCAGCGGTCAGCCATCCTTTGCCCTGGTTCTTCATGAACGGCGGAACCCGGTCCTCGACGGTCGCGGTGACCAGCATGTGCGTATCGCCCATTTCGATGAGGCATGAGCCTTCGGCGAACTTGGCAAAGTTCGGGGTGAGGGTGACAGGTCGGAGTTCATCGGGCTGACGGCCATCGGTTCGCATTGCTGAGCAGGGTACCCCGATGCACTTCGTGGTGCGGCCGTCGCGCCCGCGTAAAGGCCACTTCGGACAAGCATCCGTGTGCTGCTCATGCTGCGGCGGCGCGTGGCGAGTTCGCGTTGCCAAAGAAAGTCTTGGGTGGCCGGGGTGATGAATTGTGCACCCCGGCGCCACCAGCTTGCGGAAGCCTTGCAGGGCTTGGCAGTGCACGATTCATCACCCCGGCCACCCGTTCCATGTATCAGTCTGATTTTGGTTCATAACGCGGTTTTCGTGTGGTTCTCGTCGTCATAATGTTTCGATGCGTACGTTCACGGCATTAGGGATTTTCGTGTTGGCGGGCATTCTTGCAGGCTGCGGGGGTGAGGGAAATCACTTGCTCGGCGGACCAAAGCCTGGACTTTCGCAACCCGGATGGACGAAATACATGGGGACGCAGGCCAACACGGGGTTGATCAATGCCGCCGATGCCCAGGGCGTCATCAAGTGGAAGTTCCGAGTTCCCGGCGAACCCGGACCGGCCGTGATCGGCCCTGACGGCACCGTCTACTTTGGGCAACAAGAAATCGCAGGTGGCCTCTATGCCCTCGATGGAGCCACCGGAGCGGTCAAGTGGTCCATTGCCGACTTCGCGAACTTCAATGGCGCGCCTGCGATTGGAAAGTACGGTCTGCTTTACGTGTACCTGACCAATGGTCTCTACGCGCTCAACGCCAACACCGGGCAAACCGTATGGTCGCAGATTCAAATTGGTTCAAACACCGATGGGGTCGGGCTCGGCGATGACGGGACGGTATACATCGGCACGGCGGAGCCGAGTGTCGAAGCCTACAACGGCCTCACCGGAGCCCTACTCTGGAGCTGCTCGACGGGAAGCAATACATCAGTCGTAAGCTGTCCGGCCATCGACATCAACAACGTTGTTTACGTAACCCAGAGCGACGGCTCCGTGGTCGCCGTCAAGAATGGTTCGGTGCTTTGGAAAGTGCAGACGAACTTCTCGGAAATCAGCAGCGTCTCAGCCGGGACGAACGGGATCATCTATGTGCGAGCCGGCTTCAACCAGTTTCGGGCGATGCGGGCCTCCGATGGAACGACACTTTGGTCGGTTTCGGCGAACAGCAATGACAGCGGGCAAACGATTGGCCCTGACGGCACTGTCTACACCAGCGGATCTGGCCCCAACGTCCTCGCGTTCTCGCCAACCAATGGCACGGTTCTGAGGCAGGCAAATCTGAGCGGAAACGTGGGCGTGCACGCGATGACGACGAAGACCGTCTATGCCGAAACCGCGAACGGCCTCACGGCCTTGGATGCTTCGACCCTGCAGCAGAAGTGGAACATCCCGACTGGCGGTTTCATTACGGGTGCGGCGGCGGTCGGTCCGGACGGAACCGTCGTCTTCCCGGCATCGGACTTTTACGTGTACGCGGTTCGATAAGCCGCCCTCCTCCATCCACCCGTCCGCGGGTGGATGGCCTTGCGTTGGGGTTCGGCCAGAATGATCGAGGAATGCGGAAGCCTTCGCTGAGTCCGAGCAAGATCACGACCTACCTGGCCTGTCCGGTCAAGTACCGTTGGACCTATGTCGATGCGCGCGGGAGATTCTATCTTCGGGCCAAGAGCGTATACAGCTTCGGCACCACCTTGCACCGTGTCCTCGAGCGTTTTCACGACTCCAACGACGCTGGGGTAACCACTACCGAGCAAGCGGTCGCCGCGCTGGAAGAAGGCTGGATCGAGGCGGGGTACAGCAGCCTTCAGGAAATGCAGGAGGCCTTGGGGGAGGGCAAGGCGATCGTTGCGGCATACATGGAGGAAGTCCGCCTGGCACCCAGCGCGGCAACGACTCTCTACGTGGAGAAGGCCCTTACCCTCGACATGGGTGCCTGGAACCTCATCGGACGGGTTGACCGGGTCGATGAGCACGAGGACGGCACTTTGGAAATCGTCGACTACAAGACCGGCCGCAGCGAGGTCAGTGAAGACGATGTCCGCCACGACCTCGCGATGGCCTGCTACCAGTTGATGCTCCGCTCGATGCATCCCGATCGCCCGGTTCTCGCCTCCATCGTTGCGCTTCGGTCGGGCCAGAAAGCGACGGCGGCGCTCAGCGATGAAGAAGCCGCCGAATTCCGCCACGACCTCGATTTCATCGGCGGCGAAATCCTGAGCCGCGAATACGACATGATCACTCCGGTCAGGAAGCCGCTCTGTGAACACTGCGATTTCATCGCACTGTGTCGCAAGCACGAGGAATTCGGCTAGTACCCTACCTTGGTCCGTCGGGGATGTTCTTATTGGCCCACTGTCGGAACGCGAGTACGGAACCGAATCCCGCGCATCCAAGGATGACGCCCCAGAGGAGGCTGCTCGACTTGGGCTTTTCGCTCAGCCGCTTCGTGCCTTCAGCGAGGACTTGATCTTCGGCGACTGGGGCGTTGAGGGCGGCTCGGGCTTCTGGATCGGACATGGGTGCGCCAGACTTCTGAGGTGTGGTGTCGTCGGGCACTGCGCCCACGACGTCACGCGTCCCTTGGTACTTTTGTTTCGTGGCAATGGACGCATCCGTTTCTTCTGGAATCCACTGCTTTCCCTTGGGTTTGTCTTCGATGAAGGCTCCTGCAAACGAGGCAAGGAGCAGGAGAATGATGAGAGTTGCGGCTTTCAGTTTCATGATCGTTTAGCGGTATCGGAATCCACGGTCTTGCCAGGTACTGCGCAGCATAACCGGGCTGCGGGGGAGTTGCAGGTCAATGAGCGGTGTCTTGCTGATCGATCGCTCCCGAATGCGATTGTCATAATTCAGCTTTACGGGAAGGCTCCAGGCGACGATAGCTTCGTCCTTACTGATGATCGTGCCGTTCAGTGTCATGCCGCCGCCGGCGGTGCCCACGTTGCCTCCTCCCACGAAGTTCGTGTAGAGAATCGCATCGATCGAGTTGACGCCGATGTCCTGGCCCGAAGAGTTCGTCGCTACCGCGCGAAGATCAGCGTCAGAAATAACGCTCTGATAGAGCATACGTCCTGTCGAATCTCGGTCCATTGCGTTAAACGGAGGGATGTAGTTGCCCTCCTCGTCGTATCGGCCTTTCGTGAACGGCGGCATCATATAGTACAGTGGGTAACTGGCCGTAAACGATAGCGGATTGCCCAGCATGACAGAGCCTCGAGCGGCGAGACCGAGAAAGTCTCGTTTCTCGTTGTAGTTATCGACTGCCGTCATCGTGTTGCGGCCACCGGTAAACCGAAAGTCAGGTGCGTTCTTGTAGGTAACGTTCCCAACGATATGGGTATTCCTTCCGGTATAGATCGTTCCTTGGCCCTCGACCGTGCCCTTGATGACAATGTCCTGGCTGACGGTGACCGGCCCGTGGATCTTGATTGGGTTGGTACTCGTTCCGACGAGAATCGCCGACCCGCTGATCTTTCCATTTGTCGTGATGCGCTTATATGCTCCTGCGCCGGAATTGAGAGTCGGATCCCAGACTTCGATCCATGCGCCTTGTCCGTAGTAAGGATTCGCCGAGCCGTCGGCAAAGGTGGCCTTTGTGTCCACGTAGTTTTGGCTCAGATTGTTGTAGTACGTCAAGTCGCTCAGGTCTGGCATGATGACCTCTTGCGTCGGACTCGTATCGAGGACATTCGTAATGGGCGAAGCGCCAGTTGACGTGCGAGTCCAGGCTTTCGATCCGGAGGCGTCTTGAAGAGCGGCCCCAAACACTCGGTTATTTGAAAGCTGAGCGGATGACTCGAATACAAAGTCTCGGTTCTTTTCAAATTCGGTGGAGCCGACGGCCCCGTGCTTGGAGGGGTCATAGGCCTGCCTTGCACGCGGATTGCTCGATACAGAAGATAAGTAAGATGAGGTGGTCTGCTTGACCGGTGCAATGTTTATGCGCCCGGGTGCTGCTGGAGTGAGCTTGTCGTTATTGCAGGCAATAACTGATCCGTTGATGGTTGGTGAGCCATTGAGGAAATCAAAGTTACCGTTCGCACGCATGTCCCCATTGACGATCAGCTGGTTCGTCTGGAAGCCATCCATCCATCCGTAGTTGTTGACGAAATACGTATAGTCGAAGACTTGGCTTCGATTCAGTTCGAAACGCGCGGCAACATCGACGGTCTTGCTTGGCTCGTTCGAGTCCAGTTGGCCATTGTTGTTGCGATCCGTAAACGCAACGGCTCGCACCGTGACGATACGAGAGAATGCGTCTGGGGCTGCATAGCCAATGACGCCCGCTGAGAACTTGCCGATCGAAGGAAGTTCGCCCGATTGGACGAGTTCGGCGCCGCCTGGAACGGCACCTTCGCACCATTCATCCATATCGGCGAAGTTCTGATCGATTTTGAAGGGTCGCCAGAGTGCTCGCAACACGGTTTGCACGCCCGCTTCGCAAACGTGAGTCATTTGGATATCACTTGTTTGCCTTTTTGAAAGACGGACATTCTGGGTGGCACTCTGCACGTATGAGGCGGCCGCGACGGCAAGGAGGGTAAGGATGGCAAAGGTGCTGATGAGAGCGGACCCTCGCTGCTTGCTTCGTCGACCAGTTGGTTGAGGAAGTGGTGCCGCCATCTTGCTGATTCGTTTTCGGATTGTCTTCATGGCTCTACCTCATCTCGTCAACGTAGGGATGTTGCGAAGGAAGACGGTTTCGCGAGACCGGCTTACGACGTATTCTTTCTTCGCTGCGTTCGCACGAGTCGCGATCATAATGGTGAGTTGGCGTGTTACGGTGCCCGCACCGGCCGTAAAGATGCTGTAGGTCGAGCCGCCGGTAGTGGGCGTGAATCCGCTTGATTGAGGGTCGCGAAGAATCACGTTCTTGCAGACCACGTTGTTCGTGCTGCCGCCCGTGATGCGCACCAGTCCCATCCCGCCGTCGGTCGACTGCCACTCGATGCGCCGGGTAACCCCGTCCCAGAGGGCGGGGACCACGAAATTGCCATCGTTGTCCTTTTGCGGCAGTCGATATTCAATGGCGGTGCCGCTGAGTACCGTAACGGCCATGGCTTCGCGGAGTTCGTTGCTGATCGCACGGACCGCGTTCTGGGCATCGCTTTCGGCCATGATTCGGCCTTGGCCCTTTGCCCAGCTGCTCATTCCGGAGATCATCACGGCCACGGCGGTAAACGTGGCGACGACAGATAGGGCGGAGGCGGTCAGCACCTCGATGGTGGTGACGCCCCCGCGCCGATTCCGCTTGCGGCTCTTCATCGGCTATACCTCACAAATTTGCAATGAGCGACCCGACTTTCACGCTCTTTTGCACACTGCGGTCCATCCACCGGATTTCGACGGTTACACGGCGCAGGTCCAAGTCAACTTGTTCCAGAGTAACGCGTCCGGTTCCACTTGGAAGAATACGGGCTGGGTTATCTAAACTAGCAGAATCAACATTAGTGAAGGAGTAAGTGTCCGTGGCGATGGGCTCGCTGCTGTCGATCAGTCCAACGGACGCAAGCTGACTCGCGGTGGCATTGGGGTAGCCCAGCGTGCGGATCGCCTCGATCTGCTTTTGGGCAAGGCCGGTCGCCTTGTTGTAGGCATCGGCTCGGGCACGGCTGCTGTTGGCGATGGGCATGCCTGCGGCCAGGACCATGGCACACATCGCGGAGAGGAAGATGGCGAAGAGGACCTCGATGAGCGAGTATCCGCCTCGACGCTTTGGAGTTTTGCGGCTCAAAGGTCACCTCGATATGAAAATTAGGGGCAGGCGGTTAGACCGCCCGCCCCTGTTGTCGTTCAGGTTCGCCGAATTTACAGGCTATGTCCTGCGACGGAGCAAACCGGTGCGGTCTGCACGTCGTTGATGGTGTACGCACCACCGCTCGGGCAGGTCGGCCACTTCTTGATGTAGCCGTTAGCGCCTTCGAGGTCGGCCTGGACCGGCGTGTCGGTTGCGCCCTTCTTGTTCTCCATCGCCCACTGTTCCTTGGCTGCTTCCACCTGTTTCAGGTTGGCAACGCAGGTCTTGGTGCGGCTGCTCTCTCGAGCCTTAATGAAGTTCGGTACTGCAATGGCAAGCAGGATACCGATAATGAGGACGACGATCATGATTTCGACGAGGGTAAAGCCCCGATTCTTCCGTTTGTTTCGCATGGCACTCCTTGGTAGGGTTAGTGTTAGGGGCGCTACGCCCTCTGGTTAAGTCGTTCCATTCAAACGTGCCAATCGGAGCCAGTAATTCTGCGGGAAGTTCACTTGGGGAGCTTCCGTGTAACGAAAAAATCTTTCGTCACCGAACCTCAGGCAGAGCGTAGAATAGTGAGAAGGCCATGCTGTTGGAGTTAACCGGAACTCAAGCAACTCTAATCCTCGCCCTCGTCTTCGTGGGCGCGATCGGCCTGAGCTATGGTCTCTATTCCGTAGGTCGCTGGATCGGCTCTCGTCCCAGTCGTCCCGTGACCAGTTGGATTCGGCTGGTGGTCATTGGTCTCGCGTTCGTTGCGGTGGGAGTCGGCATTGGCATGGTGCCCGAGCGGCTTTTGGATCGAGTCACCTTGACGGTCTTCGTCTTGTTGGACACGGCGATGCCGATCACGGCCGGGTTCGCAGCCGGGCTCATGGCTTTTCAGCAGGAGTCACGGCGACGGATGGCTGAGCGGACTGACGAGTGGCTCAGTGCATGGGAGCAAGAGCATTCGAGCCCCCGCCGGGACGATTAGCGCGCCCTGAGAACGGCTTCGACCAGCCACTGCGACCGCTGTTTGGCGTGCTGGAGTTGGGCATTGTTGAGTTTTTGGCTTGCCCAGTTGAGACGATCGAGGATCTCTCCCTCATCTGACGGGGCCAGTGTCGTACCCAGGCGTTTGCGAAGATCTTGGGCTGCCAACAGATACGCCAAGGTGCGCGGTGCATCCCCGATCCTTTCGTAGGCAGTGGCCATACCCTCGAACGAAAGAGCGATTCCCTGCTGGTTGCCAATCTCGTTGCGCAGGCGCAGACTCCGTCGGTGAAGGCTCAAACCCAGCTTTGGGTCACCTTGGGCGACTTTCAGGTTGCCAAGGTTGGCAAGCGCCGCAGCCAAACCCCACTTGTCGCCCACTTGCTCCAGGATCTCGATGCTCTCACCGAGGTGATGTTCGGCCAGGTCAAGGTTGCCGAGCCTGGTTTCCACGAATCCCAGATTGCTCAGGCATCCGCCTTCCGCGCGCCGGTCGCCGATGGTTCGGTGGATCGCGAGGGCTTCTTCGTAGCTGGCTTTCGCTTCGGCGAGGTTGCCTTGCTGTCGGCGCACGATGCCGAGGCTGGTCAGTGCGCGGGCGATGCCGGGGCGGTCGCCGATCTGCTTGCGAATCTTGTACGACTTTTCCAGGTAGGTGCGGGCTCTGTCGTATTCGCGGAGGTCGGTGGTGACGATGCCGAGCCAGTTCAGGGTTGCGCCGATGTTTGGCCTGTCGTCGAGGTCGCGGAATGTCGTTAGGCTCTTCGTGAATAGATCAAGTGCTTCGGCGAAGTGACCCCGTTCATAGGCCACCGATCCGAGTCCGGCTTGAGATTGGGCGATGCCTTTGCTGTTTCCCGCCTGGGTCGCGAGTCGGTGAGCGTCGTGATAACGCGCTTCGGCCTCTGCATAGTCACCCTGCAGGTACGCCAAGCGGCCTGCCCCGTGCTCCGCCGCCGCCAGAATTGGACCTGGCGCAAGCAGGCGTACTGTCCATTCACGCCCTTCTCGGATGTAGCCGCGCAGGTGCCAAAAGCGCCAGAGGGCGGCCACGAACCGCGCGGACTTCTCCTCAACCCCAGCCTCGATCACGGGGTTTGGCGTTGACGGTGTCTGGCTTCCGTGACCGGCCTCCATCGGTGGGACGATGGAGGCATAGTGGTTCATGGAGGCGCGCAAGTTCTCGATTTCGGTCTCGATCGTTGCGAGGACTTCGGGCGAAGCCGTCGCCAGGGTCTCCTCGTACTGCTCGGCGAACCGGAGCATGACCTCGGCGTGGCGTGTCCGCAGCAACTCGGCTTCTTCTTGGGATAACCGTTCGCTGGCGAACAGACCGATGGTCTCCAGCATGCGAAAGCGCATTTGGTCGCCGTTGTTTTCCGACACGACCAGCGAGGCATCGGTAAGCTCGTCGAGCAGATCCAGGGCCAGCGGTTCATCCAGCACTTCCTCCGCGAGTTCAAGGGTCCAGCCGCCGGAGAACACGCTCAAACGAGGAAGGAAGGCAGCCGCTTTCGGAGAGAGGAGTCGGGTACTCCACTCGATAGTCTCGCGCAGCGTCCGATGCCTCTTCTCGGCAGAGCCGTGGCGCGCGACGAACCGGTCGAGGCGTTCTCCGAGACGGGAAAGCATTTGCGCCGGAGTGAGAACCTGGGCGCGGGCGGCGGCGAGTTCGAGAGCAAGTGGAATCCCGTCGAGGGCTACACACAAGGCGGCGACATCGCGAGCATTCGAGGCGTCGATGCGGAAGTCGGGGCGAACCGCTTGCGCACGTTGGCAGAAGAGCGAACCGCTTTCGCTGTTCAGGACCGAATTGGCGTCGCTAGTGACCGACGGAGTGCGCAGGGGAGGAAGTCGGACCTCGATTTCGCCTGGCAAACCCAACCGTCGGCGTGAGGTCGCCAGCACCTTCGTACCCGCTTGCCGCAAGAGATATCCAATGATTTCGCCGATGTTGGCTTCCGGACCTAGGTGTTCGACGTTGTCGAGGATCACGAGCGTAGGGCCACCCCTCAGGCGCTGCTCGACCATGCTGCGAGGGTCGCCGTCGGATGGGGTACTTCCGCTGGCGCGGATCAGTGACCGCCAGACATCGGGCTCGCTGCTGGCGTCGGCCAAGGCGCAAAACCAGACCCGGGAGAGGTAGGCAGTTAGGAGGTCATTCGCCACTTGCAGCGCTAACCTCGTCTTGCCTGTTCCGCCGACTCCGAGCAAGGTGGCCAGTATCGGCGACGGCGTCGGAGCCAGAAGCTCAGCCAGATGACGACGTTCCGCATCCCTGCCGACAAACGCGGCAAGGAACTGTGGCAGAGTTGGCTGATCTTGTTTGTCGGGAGGTTCTCGCTGGAGAAGATCGGTGATCTCGCGCGGGGGCCGCAGTCCGACTAGGCGCAGTGTCCGTTCCAGTTGAGCATAGGCGGTGAGGGCTTCGTCTCGGTCGCCTCTCGCGACGGCGAGCGAGATTCGGTGGTGGGCGGCGAGTTCGGAGGCCGGGTCTCGGTTGTGCCAGGCTCGGGCGATTTCAAGGTCGGTTGAGCCCGGACCGACCAACAGCTTGGCAAGCGTTTCGCGGAGTCCATCGCGTTCGCGCAGGACCCAGTCGTCATGGAAACCAAGCATGAAGGGACCGGAGTAGTGTTTCAGGGCTGCTTCATGGTCTCCTCGTTTGGCCGCGCGACGGAACTCGTTGACATCGACGATCAGGTCGCCCCGCAGGCGTACGTGGTCTCGCTCAGACTCCAAATGGTCGCCGAGGAGTGGGCGGAGGGAAGAGAGGGCTTGGCTGAGGCTGTTGCGGGATGCGCTGGGCTCGGTGTCGGGCCAGAAGGTCTCGATCAGATCGTCGCGCAAGTGGCTGCGTCCGGACTCCAGGGCAAGGAGTGCCAGCAACAGTGCGGTCTTGTGGGTTCGGAATCGCGTCGTCGCGCTCTCACCACGAACGATCCGGGGTGATCCGAACAACTCGACACGAATTGTCTCCACGTGCGGAGTTTACGGCCTTGGTCGGGTAACGGGTGGCGGGGAACGGGGGACGCGTCGGCACGAGCCATCCAACGGCTACCGGGTTAACCGGCGGGGAGAAGGTTCGCACGGATTGGTCAGTGGGTGCCCTGAGAATTACTCCCCCCAGCGCATCCTCCTTCGTCGTCGCGCAGGCCTCCTCACGGGGTGAGGGTGGACGGCGGGCGTCATCCGAGTATTCGCCTCCCGTCACCCGCCACCCGCTACCCGTCCCCAAGGGCCATGTTGACAAACAGCCATATGTCTACCTAAAAAGGTGATGACACATGGAATTCACATCGATCGCCAAGCGCTCTTGCGTCGGGCGGCGGAGATGGGGCCGGGGCATCGGGGGAAGCGCGATCCGAGCAACGCGGTCGAGCGTTCCGCTTTGGCGACGGCTTTGTCCGACGAGGCTCCCGCTTATCTTCACACCGAGCACACCTGGATCGACCGTCGGGCGAAGCTGTTTGAGGCGGGGGAGTATCCGGACAAGGGGTTAGCGTCACGCCGGAGATGCTGCGGGCCCTGGACACCAACTTCGATCTGCCGGTTCCGGTCCTGATCGAGCACGCACGGTCGCCGTTAGAATTGGGTTATTTGACCTCGATTGAGGTTGTTGGGGAGGAGTTGTTTGGCAACGTCGCACTGACGGCAGAGGCGGATGCGCTGCTGGCAAAGTCGGGTGCGCGATCGCTTTCAGTTGGGTTGTCGGGCGATTTGAGTTCGATTCGGGAGGTCAGCGTGGTCTCGAATCCGCGAGTCGCGGATGCAAGGTTGTTTTCGGGTTCGCTGGAGCCGGGTTCGTGGCAAGGTCCTTGTAATCCTGCGGTGAAACCTCTCCCCCAACCCCTCTCCTCCGCCACCCAGCCTTCCGCAGGCCAGGCCTCGCTGGCGCAGGAGAGGGGAGCCGGAACGGACGCCGAGGTGCTCATCGCTCGCTGTATCCGCGACGGACGACTCGTCCCGGCGCAGGCGGAATTCGCGCGGTTGCTGCTGCAGACGCCAGGGGCGATTACGTTTGGGGAGCGGTCGGTGTCGGTGGCGGAGATTTTTGAGCGGCTGATTGAGAGGCAGGTGCCGCATCGGCTGTTCAACGAGCTCGGGCGCGAGGGCGTGCAGGACTACAGCGAACACCTGCTGCTCCCCGAGGAGGCCGACTTCTACCGCAAGCATTTCCCCGAGATCAGTCTCGACGACATCGCCCAGCGCAAGCGGGCTCATCCCTCGACTTAAGGAGAAATCATGGCAGCACTGACTCAAGCCTATGAGACCTTCGAGCGGCCAGGATTGGTCGTCTCGTACAAGGTCAGCAATGTGAAACTATACAAAGGCGCGCTTGTTGGCGTGAACACGAGCGGCTATCTGGTCGCGATGAGCCACGCCACGGCGAGCCTCAAGTACGTCGGCACCAGCAACGAGACCGTTGATAACTCGGGCGGCTCGGCAGGTGACAAGTCGGTCAACGTGACTAAGAGCGGGTCGGCGGTTTTCAAGGCGGTTTCGGGCTTCACGCCGACCGTCGCCGACCTCGGCAAGGAGGTCTACGCGAACACCGACTGGGAAGTCCAGGTCGCGACGGCTGGCCTCACGAATCAATACAAGGTCGGCACCATCGTCGCCATCGAATCGACCTCGACGGGGCAGGCGGGTGTTCGCGTCCGCATCGACAACTATACGGTCTAAGACCAGGGAGGAATGAACATGGCTCTGACCAAGAGCGACATACCTGACTTGCTGTTGCCCGGCTTGCGCACCGAGTTCGAACTCGCCTACCGCAGCGAACTCGACCGATCCATCGCCGACCAGTTGGCGACGGTCATCAACACGACGATGCCGATTCAGAAGTACGCCTGGCTCGGCGCGACTCCGCCCATGCGCGAGTTCATCGACGAGCGGCGACCGTCTGGCTTGAGTCCGTACTCGATTACCATCGAGGACAAGACCTTTGAGTCCAGCATCGCGGTTGATCGGCGGGCGATTGAGGACGATCAGCTCGACATGATCCGGCTTCGGATTCGCGATCTCGCCCTGCGCGTGGCCGCTCATCGGCAGCAGATCGTGGTTGAAGCGCTGTCGGGCGGGTTCACGGCGACCGGGTACGACGCGGTGTCCTTCTTCAACACCGCGCACCCGATTCCGGGCGGCACAACGTATTCGAATCGCACCACGAGCCCGCTCGATGCGACAGCGCTGGGCGAGGCGATCTCGACGATGATGCTCGCGCCCGACGATGTCGGTCAGCCGCTCGGGATCGTGCCGGACACGCTGGTGATCGGTCCGAAGAACCTGTGGGCGGCGATCGAATTGGTCGATAG
The DNA here is from genome assembly GCA_019694835.1 of Fimbriimonadaceae bacterium. The sequence goes on from JAIBBE010000093.1 coordinate 22,645, forward strand.
CCCAGTCGTGGTGTACAAGCCGAGCGCAGTGGACAGTACCCCGGCAACGCCGTATTTGAATGCCTTCCACGGCAAGCTCAAGGTCGTGGCGAGTCCGTTCTTGACGGGTTCGGCGGACGACTACTGGTTCCTGCTCGACACCAAGCGACCGATTCGCGGTGTGATTCTGCAGCAGCGCAGCGACGTGCCGGTCGAGTTCAGCGCGCTGGAGGCGTCGTCGGGCTCGGAGTCGGCGTGGATGCGGGACCGCTATCACTATGGCGTCCGGGCTCGCTACAACGTCGGCTACGGCTTGTGGCAGACGGCTTACGGTGCGATTGTTTAAGGAGACAGCATGAATGCTGAACAAATCGCCGGGCTCTTGGTGGGGCTCGGCATTGGTGGCGCGGTCGGGGCGGTGGCGGCGGTCTTCCTTGCCGCCTCTCGCTTGAAGGCTTCGGTGGACGACTTCGGGATGCGTTTCCGCGCCTACATCGCGGGCAAGACTGATCCCGATTCGGTCGATCTGGCCGAGTCGTTCACCACGATGGAAGCGGGTCTGGCCCGGCTTCTCGATTCCGTCAACAAGGCGCGACGCGCCTTCACGCCCCGACGATAAGGAGGCGCGGATGGATGGTTCCAATTGGCGCGAGGCCCTGCTCTTCCTCGGAGGAGCGGTGGCGAGCGCGTTCGCGATGGTCCGGCTCGGCATGGCGCAGCAACGAAGCCTGCTCGACCGGCTCATCGCCTTTCTTCAGTCGCACGGCGAACGCCAGGATCGGCTGGCGGGCGCGGTGGAAGCCCTCGGGGAACGGATCAGCGACAACACGATCGCGGTCGTTCGGCTGCTGGATCGATCGGGTGATCGGCGATGAGCCTGACCGTGACCCGGGCGAAGGTCAAAGAGATGTGCGGCATCTCGACCACCGACCACGACACCCCGATCGACAATCTCATCGCCGACTTGGTGCCGGTGATCGAGTACGGGATCGTTGCTTCGTACCTGAGTGGTCCCTCTGGGCTGACCGCGACCCTGAACCTCGGGGCGGCGGAAGTCGTGGCGGGCGAGTTCATCGCCCAGCTTGCGCGGCAGCCCGGATACGCGGACAAGGTGCAGATTGGCGACTTGCTGATTCAGCCCTACCTCGCCGAAATCCCCGATCCGTCGGGCTTGAAAGCTCAAGGCTGGGAGCGGCTGCGCCCTTATCTGCGGGTTGACCCTGCCTTGCCTGGATTTGCGCCGGTGTCGAGTGCTGTCGGAAAACGCGAGGAGGACGTATGACCGCGCTGCAGTCCCGGTTTCTTTCTCTCGTTGATCGTCTGGGCGAGAACTTCACGATCAGCGGCGTCACGCACCGGGGGGTTTTCGGCATCCTGCCCCCCTCGGTCGCGGGGCGGTACTTGGTGCAAGCGGTGCTTGATGCTTCGGAGCGGCCATTTCGGTCGGTGTATACGGCTTACGACGACACGTCCGCCGAGGCTGACATCGTCACCTGGAACAGCGTCACTTACACGATTCGCCGGGTGGTGGAGATGCGGGTCGGCGGCGTGGCGGTGTCGCGGCTACTGGTGCTGACGGAGGGGCTGTAGGGCCATAGCGCGCCGTGACTGCAATCCTGCCGCAGCACCTCTCCCCCAACCCCTCTCCTCCGCCACCACTCAATTAACTGGCCAAGTCTCCCGGGCGCAGGAGAGGGGAGTGGACAAAATTCAAAACTTTCCAAATTTCCACGAACTTTCAGTATTATAAGATGCGTCTACCGCATGACGTATTAGACATTTCGTGCCAGTGCCAACAGAATGTGCTCAAAAAGAGCACATTCTCATTTTTGGGAACTTTCTGTGTGGCTGCAAATTTGGGCTGATCGTACTATCAATTGGTGCCATTTTCAGTTCATTGCAACCATGGCGCGAACGAAATGCGTACCTTTGCGTGTCATTCCAGTGATCGGGGGGGTTGTAGAGACTTACTCGACACTGAAATCATTACCTTTGCAGGAGATGCATTCCATGAAACGATCGCTGCGTGCGTTTACGCTTATCGAACTTCTGGTGGTAATCGCGATCATCGCGATTCTCGCCGCCATCCTGTTCCCCGTCTTCGCCCAGGCCAAGGAAGCCGCCAAGAAGACTCAGACACTGAACAACTACAAGCAAGTTGCCACCTCCATGATCATGTATGCGGGCGACAACGACGACCTGTTCCCGCTGGCCTTCACCACAGCGAGTGTCGGCGGCGTCATCCGATGGGATACGGCCACGTCCATCCCCAATGGTTGGCGACCCGGTGCGTTCTCGCAAGAGCCACGCAACTCGGAAGATGCGCAGCACTGGGGCAACTCCATTCAGCCTTACTCGAAGAGCTACGAGATCTACGTCGGCGCAGGCATGCCGAAGGTCCGCGCTACGGGCGTGACCGACTATGGCACGCCGGTCAAGCCGTGGAAGGGCAGCAGTGTAACCTTCAACGGCATGCTGCATGCACAGAGCAGCTCGGGCGTCGCACTTCCCTCGCGACTGGCGCTCGTGTGGCAGGGTCAGGGTAAGGCCGAGTACGAAGGCTTCGCTCTTTCGAACCCAACTCTTCGCTGTCCGACCGCGAACGTGCCCTGCGGCTTCAACCCCGGCGGCCCGAGTCAGGCGGGCGGTTCTTTCGGCGGAACGTGGTTCGGCCTCAACACGACGGCCTGGATCTATGGCAAGGGCAGCCACTTCATCGCAACCGATACGTCGGCCAAGTTCTACAAGCTCGGCGGCACGACGGGCGCGGGCAACCTGAACCGCAGCCTTAACGATCCGTTCGCGGAGTACACCGTAGCAGGCAACCCGATCAGCATCTGGAACTGCTCGCTCGGCGGCGCACCGGCATACCCGTGCTTCTTCCGAGCCGACTCGGAGTTCACCTACTTCTAAAAATCGATCGTCCCTCTCCACATTCAGTGGAGAGGGACGGCCTCGTTACTTCTTCTTCTTGAGGATGCCGGCAGCGTTCTTGGTCCAAGGACCCGGGCCGCCATCCATGTAGCCGCTTCGTCCAAGCTCCTTGCCGGTGGCATCGAGGAATAGTACGGTTGGGAAGCCTTCGATCTTGTACTTCTTGGCCAGTTCGCCGTTTTTCTTCTTGAGGGCATCAGGCTGTGGCTTGCTGTTGGGGAAGTCGAGTTCGAGCAAGATCACGTTGTCTTTCGCCCATTTCTTGAACTCCGGCTTGTCGAACACCTCGCCCTTCAGGCGCTTGCACCAGACGCACCAGTCAGAGCCAGTAAAATCGGCCAAGACCGGCTTGCCCGTCTTTTTGGACTGCTTCATGGCCTCGTCCCACGAGGTGAGCCAGCCGTCACCAGCAAAGGCGGCCACGCTGACAGCGAGCAAGCCAAACGAGAGAAGGGTTTTCAGTTTCATCACGATATAGGTACGAGCGAGATGCTCCAGAGTGTTCGCCGGATCGGGACTTTGGGCGAGACCGACGCCGCCCCGGCTTCCGATCGTCCCAGCACCAGCAGGTACCCTCTTGGCCATGTCCCTTGTCGCCCCATCCTTGGACCAACTCTGCATCAATACCTTGCGCGGGCTCGCCATCGACGCGGTTCAGAAGGCGAATAGCGGGCATCCGGGACTGCCTCTCGGCGCCGCACCTATGGCCCATGCGCTATGGACGAGGCATCTGAAATTCAACCCTCGGGACCCCCATTGGCCAGATCGAGATCGCTTTGTTCTCAGTGCTGGACATGGTTCGATGCTGCTGTATGCGCTCCTCTACCTAACGGGTTATGACGTGTCGCTGGACGATCTCAAAGCGTTCCGCCAATGGGGCAGCATCACGCCCGGGCATCCCGAGAACCACTTGACGCCGGGAGTCGAGATGGCAACCGGGCCGCTGGGACAGGGTGTCGCCACGTCGGTCGGCATGGCGCTGGCCGAGCGCTTCCTGCGGGCAACGCTGGGAGAAGACGTGGTCTCCCACTTCACCTATGCTCTTTGCTCGGACGGCGACCTTATGGAAGGTGTGGCGCAGGAAGCCGCTTCGCTCGCTGGGCACCAGAAACTTGGACGGCTCATCTGGCTGTACGACGACAACCGCATCACCATCGATGGCAGCACCGATCTCACGTTCACCGACAACACCGCGGAGAGGTTTCGTGCCCTCGGCTGGCAGGTCCAACACGTCGATGGAATGGACGTTGATGCGGTCGATCGGGCGCTTGCCGAGGCTAAGGCTTGTACCGACCAACCTTCGCTCCTCGTATGCCGCACGATCATTGGTTACGGCAGCCCGAACAAGGCGGGCACCAGCAAATCCCATGGATCACCGCTCGGACCCGACGAGGTCAAGGCGACCAAGCGCGCACTGGGGTTGACCGAGGACGAGTTCCAAGTGGATCCTGAGGTGCTCGCCGCTTACCGACGGGCGATCGAACGTGGCGACCTTGCTCAGCGGGAGTGGCAGGCACGCGTCGAGGCTTTCGGGGATCGGTCACCAGAGCTGGCTCACGCCTTTCCTGCCGCGCTGGGTAAGCCCGTGCCGAACCAGGCTGGGACCGCTTCTCTGCCCACTTTTTCTGAACCGCTCGCCACCCGCAAAGCCTCGCACCAGACCCTGAACGCTCTCGCTGCCGAGGACCCAGGACTGTTGAGCGGCTGTGCGGACCTCGCTGAAAGCGTTTTCACCGACCTCCATGGCCTCGGTTCGATGCAAGCCGACACCCCGAAGGGGCGCAACATCCCGTACGGGGTACGCGAGCATGGAATGGCGGCGGCGGTCAACGGCATCAATCTGCACGGCGGCCTGCGGGCATTCGGGGGGACGTTCCTGATCTTCAGCGATTACTGCCGCCCAGCCCTTCGTCTCGCCGCCCTGATGGAGTGCCCGTCTGTCTTCGCGTTCTCACACGACTCGATCGGCCTCGGCGAAGATGGGCCGACCCACCAGCCGATCGAGCAGTTGATGAGTTTGCGCGCCATTCCGAACTTCAACGTCATGCGCCCGGCGGATGGGAACGAGACTGCCGCCTGCTGGGCTCACGCCTTGGAGCTTGCTTCCACCCCCAGTGCCATCATTTTGAGCCGCCAGAATCTCCCGGTGCTGACCTCGGCCGATGTCCGCGCTCACCCTTCTCAGTTCGGTGCCTACGTCCTGCAAGAGGCGGCCAGTGGAACGGCGCAGGTCATCCTCGTTGCAACGGGCAGCGAGGTTTCGATCGCTGTGGAGGCCAAGGCGCTGATCGAGGCAAAGGGAGTCGGATGCCGCGTGGTGAACATGCCATCCTGGTTTATGTTCGAGGGACAGTCGGCCGAATACCGAGCCTCCGTACTTCCCCAAGGCGTCCCCACCGTGTCGATCGAAGCCGGAACGACTCTCGGCTGGGCTAAATACAGCGACGTCCAGATTGGCATCGACCACTTCGGCGGATCCGCGCCCGCTTCCAGGCTCTACCAGGAGTTCGGCCTCACGCCGGAGCGGATCGCCGATTCGGCGCTGGCTTTAGCCCAAGGCTGAATGTCGGCTCTGCACGCTCAGTGGAAAGTATTGTGCACCCCGGTTCTGCCAAGCCGGGAAGGCTCACGTGGCTGCCAGCGCAGGGGTGCACAAATTCATCACCTCGGGCCACCCGTCGCCTAACCTCTCCCCCAGCCCCTCTCCTCCGCCACAACAACTCGCGGATCACCGAGTCTGGCGGGCGCAGGAGAGGGGAGCCCGAACCATCCTCGTGGTGCATGTTCTCCGTCAGCGGTGCCCGCAGGATGCCAGCGGTACGGCTAGGGTCCGCGCACTCCCAAAGGGGGGAGCCACAATGGTGGGGTGAGTTCGGGAAAGACGTTCTGGCAGGAGTTCTTCGATCGGCATGCGCCGCACTACGACGAAAACGTGTTCACGAAGAACACGCGGGTGGAAGTCGACTTTCTTTTCGAGGTCATGGGATTGCAGCCGGGGATGGCGATCCTCGATGTCGGATGTGGAACCGGGCGGCACAGCGTTGAATTGGCCAAACGTGGCCTCCATGTCACCGGACTCGATCTCTCCGAGAACATGCTGGCCCAGGCACGCTCCAAGGCGCAAGCGGCCGGCGTCGAGGTTCAGTGGGTACACGGCAACGCAACGACCTTCGCTTTCGCGACCCCTTTCGATGCCGCCATCTGCCTTTGCGAGGGTGCGTTCAACCTGCTTGACCCTGAAGAGGATGGCCTGACCCACGATCTCGCCATCCTACGAAACATCGCCAACGCGCTCAAACCAGACGCCCCGTTTGTCCTGACAGCGATGAATGGTTACGCCACTATTCGTCAGATGACCGACGAAGCGGTCGCCGCGGGGCAATTCGACCCCGCAACCATGCGATCTCAATACGAAGACGAAATGCAGCTCCCTGAGGGCATGGTGGTCGTACCGATCCGCGAGCGACTGTTCATTCCGCCCGAGATCACGGCCATGCTCCACCATGCCGGCTTCGACGTACTGAACATTTGGGGCGGGACGGCAGGGGAATGGGGCCAGCGACCGATCAAGCTGGACGAAATCGAGGCTATGTTCGTGGCCCGCAAACGCTGAACATCCAGTGTAAGGGCTGGATGCGCAATAATTGGGCTCGAATCTCGCGCAACATGCGTTATTAATTTGGCGAATGCGTGTTCGCCGTCTCTGGACTTACGCTTATGAACTCGAAACGAACCAACCAACTGTTATTTGCCGCGCTGCTGAGCGCGTTTGCCGTAGTCGGCTCGGGCTGCGGCTCCTCGGGGGGCAGCAGCGACTTGACCGACGCCACCGTCGCCCAGCGAGACACGATCCTTGCCATTCAGAAGGTGCAGAACGACATCGCTGAAAAGAAGAAAGTCAGTAAGTGGGAGGTGTCGGCCAAGGAACTCCAAGCCGACCCGAAGATCAAGGAGATGAAGCTGGACGATGAGAACGGCCTCCAGCGCATCCAAGGGGCGATCGGCATGGACGTTGACGACATGCCTCCCCTCAAGGACTTCTCGGGCTACAAACTCGTCGACATGAAGAATCCGGATGAGCGCCTGAAGAAGTACTCGACGAACAAGCAACCACCGGCCAATAGCCCACAAACCCCAGCCAGCGGCTATGAGCCCTTGCTCGACCGACTGAAGACCGCCAAGTTCGTGGTCATGGACCTGAAGGTGACGCAGACGATGCCGCCCGCTCCGACCGAGGCAGGCAAGCCGGCACCTCCGCCCGAGACCAAGACGATCGAGCTGTCGCTCGGCCCGATCGACGAGAAGGAAGCCGACACCCTGATCGACCAGGCAAAGAAAGCTGGAACGAAGGTCGAAAAGTCGAAGACATATCCCGTCAAGCTCTACATCGGGCCGAAAGGCAAACTGGCGTTCGGTATCGACGCCTCGATCGACGCAAGCAAGCTCCAGCCCGCACGCGGCCTGACCTACTACATGCTCGACGTGGATACGATGAAGAAACTGGACGAGGCGCGCAAGAAAGATGCGACGCTTCCGTTCATGCAGGCCAAGAACATCGACGTCGCTATCGTCGGCTACAAGAAGAAAGAGAAGTAAGACTCTTCTTGTCACGCCCGGCAGGTTCTTCTGCCGGGCGTGATTTTTTTGCGTTTCGGATATTTCAGCGCCTTGGGAACCAAGTCGAGTCCCTGGTTGTTGATGCCGATGAAACCACCTCGCAGGAGCGAAATGACTCCTAGCGATGCCAAACGAAGACAAGGAATCCCTGTTTAGGATGCGCCCAACTCATGGTCGCATCCTACTTTTTCAAGGCGAGAACGAAATTTCGAAGGAAACGCGCGTGGGGTTTAATACGGTCCAGATGAAGCAAGCCGGTCGAGCAAATTGGATGGTGGTGGTCGCGACCTTGGGAGCCATCGCCATTCTCGGGATAGCCTTTCTCAGCGGCGAGTCGGCGACGAGCGTGGCCGGGAGGTTCATGGAGGCCCTCGGCAAGGGAGATGTCAACAAATTGACCGAGCTCAGCTACATGGATGGCAATACGCCGGAAGAAATCAAGAAGAAGTGGGAATACACGACGACCGTCCCTGGCAAGTACTACCGATTCAAATGGCAGCTGCTGAACGAAACCCAGCCTGCGCCCGATGAGGCTATCGTTCGTCTTTGGGTTTGGCGAGACTTCAACTCCGGCGGCTCCTACGAGGAGAACTTCCAAATCACCCTGGTCAAAAAGGAAGGCAAGTGGAAGGTGGACGTGCTCGGACTGAACCGGCTCATGTATCCAGGTCTGCCCCGCTGAGCTTGCTCCCGGTATCCTCTCGCCTTGGTATGGAAACGACTTTAGTTTTGATTAAGCCAGGCGGAGTGGAGAGAAACCTCATCGGTGAGATTACGCGCCGCATCGAAGCGCGCGGCCTAAAGGTCTCCGGTCTGAAGCTCATGAACGCTCCTCGCGCCACCGTCGAAGAGCACTACGCCGAGCACCGTGAGCGTCCGTTCTTCAAGGATGTCTGCGATTATCTTTGCAGCGGGCCCATTGTTGCGATGGCGGTGAGCGGCACCAACGCCGTTAAGGCTATCCGGACGATGATGGGCGCGACCAACCCGGTCGAAGCCACGCCCGGCACGATTCGCGGGGATTACGCTCTCTCGATCGAGGACAACCTCACACACAGCAGCAGCGATCCTGACGCCTCGGCCCGGGAACTCGCACTTTGGTTCCCTGAAGGCATCCTGTAGCCTGACCTCACCCCCGCGACCCCTCTCCACGGGAGTGGAGAGGGGTCGCGACCGAATTCTTTTCGTCGATGTCGGAAACCGCGTTATTCTCCGTGGAGCGCGAGTGACAGAATGGTATCTGCCTTGACTGAAGTTGACCTTCCCGAAGACACCGCTGCCGCCGTGGAGCCCTTGGAGTGGCAGGTGCGGCTCGGTGACGAGCAGCCTCAGAAGCGTTTGGTCATTCTGGTGACCGCCTTCATCGTTGGGTTCGTCGGGATTGCGCTCATGCGACAGGTCATTTTTGGCGTCTTCGGATCACTGGCCGTCCTCCTTTCGACAAGTGAGATGTTTATCCCCATTCGCTATCGTCTGGACGAGAAAGGGGCAAGTGCGAAGGTCGGAGCGAGCCGAACCGAGATTGAATGGGCACAAATTAAGCGTGTCGATGACCTTGGCCAGGCCGTCAAACTTTCCCCGTTGGCCGAACGCAACAGCCGTTTGGAGCCTTTTCGAGGCGTGACCTTGAGGTTCACCGGCAATCGCGACGCCGTTTTGGCTAAAATCCGCCAATTCAGGGGCGACCTATGAACGATTTTTGGCAGACCGAACTGACCGAGGAGGAGACGCAAGCGCTCATCCAGAAAGCCACCGACGAGGTTGCCAAGCGGCGGCTGCAGTCGCCAGCCGTGCTCTTTCTGGAAATGAACAAGCCGCTTTCCAACATCGCGGCAAATGCGACAGTCGTCTTCGCCCCCTTTCTCGTCCCCTTCTTTGGGTTTGACGCGATCAACGATGTGAGCCGTCTGATGACCAAACGCGAGAACATAGAGCGACTGATTCAGAGTATCGAGCTGTCGGCAAAGAGGCCGGCCAAGGAGAATCCAGCGTAATGCAGTGGCAAGACACGGGTTGGATAGTGATGTGCTCGATGTTGCTGATGATCTTCATGATCCTCTTCAACATTTGGCGCGCCAAGGGATCGAAGGAGCTGTACATTCGGCGCATCGCTGGCTTGAATGCCATCGACGAGGCGATTGGTCGCTCCACGGAAATGGGCAAGCCGGTGTTGATGGTGCCGGGTATCGGCGACTTGAACGCCATCTCCGTGCAGGCGATCAACATCTTTGCGTATGTCGCCAAGACCGCCGCACGGTTTGCTAACCCCATTCGGCTCTGCTGCGGCAATGCCGCCGTCTACACGGTCGCCCAGGAAGTCATCAGCGACGTGTATCAGAAGGAAGGGTTGTCCGACCGGTACGATCCGGACTCCGTCCGCTTCGTCTCGGACCGGCAGTTTGCGTTCGCGGCCGGCGTCGCGGGTCTTATCCACCGCGAACAGACCGCAGCCGCATTCTTTCTCGGAGAGTTCTTTGCCGAATCGCTGATCTTCGCCGAGACCGCGAACTCGATTGGCGCGATTCAGGTTGCCTCGTCAACGGAGAACACTCAGACCCCCTTCTTCATTGCCGCGTGCGACTACGTTCTGATTGGTGACGAGTTTTACGCAGCCAGCGCCTATCTGAGCCGAGAACCGGTTCTCGTGGGCAGTCTCGTTGGTCAAGACTGGTGCAAGCTCTTCGTCATCTTTGCCATCATCGCCGGTTTCTCCACCAACAGCATCCAACGAGCTGGCGAGGTGAAGGATGCCGAATCGGGCCAGATGCGCTATCTGAAGAAAGACGAACTGACGATGGATCGGATCTTTAACCCCAAACTCGAAGAGGAGGCGAAGTGATGTTCCTCGCCCAAGCTCCCACCGGTCCCGAATACAACTTTTGGGCAGAGCCATCTGGTTCGGCGATCCTCTGGATCAAGATGGTTGTCGCCGTTCTCGTTGGCGTGGGCATTATCATCGCCTTGCTCAACGCCCCGACACGCATCCGACGTCCGCTGATCGCGGCGGGAACGTTCATCGCGGGCTCGTTCTTTTTGCTTTCGTTCTTCTGGCCCAAGCCAGCCGAAGGCGTCACCGAAGCCAAAGGCCTGGTCGAGGGCGTGGGAGTTTGGCTAAGGGACTCGACCGCGACCGTCAGTACCTTCTCGCAAGTTCTCACGACTTTCTTGCTCGGTCTGGGCATCTACTCCATCGTTTCGATCAACGGCAAGAAGATTTTGCGCCGCCAAAAGGACTGGCAGTTCAGTCTCGCGCTGTTTGTCAGCATGCTGGTGATGGCGATTTTTGGCTACGGAGACTGGATCGATAAAACGCAGATCCGCAATCCCGACCAGGCCGCCGCAAGCCCCGGCTTCTGGAACGTCGGCATGGACTTCGTTTTCGATGGTTTGCTGCAGCAGATGGAAGCGGCGATGTTCTCCATCATCGCCTTCTTCATCATTTCGGCCGCTTACCGCGCTTTTCGAATTCGCTCGGTGGAATCCACGATCATGCTCTCGACCGCCCTCATCGTGATGCTGTCTTTGATGGGGCTGGTCGTCGTCAAGTGGGATGATGCTTTCGGGAACACCTTGGGCGGCAACCTGCAACTGACCGAGATCGCGAAGTTCATTGGCGACAACTGCCGACTTCCGGGCCTGCAAGCGATCGGCTATGGCATCGGCATCGCCACCGTGGCGATGGCCATGCGCATTTGGCTAAGCCTTGACAAGGGAGGGCTGAACTGATGGCTACAAACGATCCCGTCAACCGGACACTGGGAGATCGTCTCCAGTCGCTGAGTCGCCACACGGTCTATCTGTGCCTAATCGTAGTGGTGTCGGCCTCGGTGCTCGCCTCCTACTTCTTCAAAATCGTTCTTCCTGTCAAGAGCACGGGACCCTCGCAAGACTTCTTCGATGCCCTGATGGCGGTACCCGAGGGAAGCACGGTCTTCGTGCAGTCCGACTTCACCAACTCGACTCGTGGTGAAAGCGCCGGACAATTCCAGGCCCTGCTTCGGATTCTCATGCGGCGGAAGATCAAGTTTGCCCTGTTCTGCGGTTCTGGTGAGCCGCAGGCTGTACAGGTAGCCAAAGACTACGTGGCGATGATCAACGCCGAGCGCAAGGCGGCGGGGCAGCCCGAATATCGGCGTTGGGACGATTACGTCGCTCTCGGCCTGTTCACCGACGGTCGCGCCTATGCCAAGGCACTTCAGGCCGATATCAGGACGGCCATCGAGAATCGGAAAGACAACCCACCCGGCGAACCGCCGCAAGACGTGTGGGAGTCTCCTGTCCTCAAGGACATCAAGACCCTGGACGACATTGCGCTCTACATCAACATCACGGGGTCGAAGACCACCGACATCTTGGTCGAGCGGCTCAAATTCAAACCGGTGAAGTTCGGTGAGGTGGAGATTAAGTCGAAAATCGGCTCGATGGTCACCGGCGTCATGTACCCTGAAGCCCAGAACTACTACAAATCTGGCCAGGTGTTCGGCCTCGTCGGCGGCCTCAACGGAAATGTCGAGATCGAGAAGATGATGGAGGAGAAGTTCAAGGGTGAAAAGAACCTCGCATCGTCCACCGCCTACTACTTCGCGTTGCACACGGCGATGGCACTCTTGATCATCTTCGTGATCCTGGGCAACCTCGGCATGTATCTTTCCAAGAAAGAAGGAGGCGCTCGCTAATGGGCTACGGAATCCCGTTCTGGAAACTGACCTTAGGCGTCATTGCCACGATTGGCCTCTACAGCATCCTCTACCGAGAGAATAAGTTCTATCGACTGGTGGAGCACATCTTTCTTGGGCTGGCGGCCGGTTGGTCAGTGACCGCATTCTGGACAGAGACGCTCTATTCCGTCTGGTGGTCGAAGATGACCGGATCCATCCCTAGCGGTACGGCAGGAGAAGCCGGGGCTAGTGTTGGACAGCCTGGGTATTGGGCGTACGCCTTTCTGCTGCCTCTCGGCCTGATGGGCTACTTCGTCTTCAGCAAGAAACACGGCTGGATCAGTCGAGTACCCATCGGCATCATCCTCGGTCTCGTCGTCGGGCAAGAAGTCGAAGCATTCCGCAACCGGTATATGCCGCAGATCTACGCGAGCATGAAGCCGGTGATTCCCAACATGGGGAACGGCTTCATGGTTCCGGCCGAGCCGATTCCCAACGCCGTCTATCCTTCGCAGGCGATTGGCAACCTCGTCTTCCTCGTCACGATGCTCACCGTGTTGAGTTACTTCCTGTTCAGCTTCGACCTCAAGTCGAAGTTCCTCAAGGGAACGACGACTACAGGCCGATGGCTGCTCATGATTGGCTTCGGCGCCATCTTCGGCAACACGGTTATGACGCGATTTACCCTCCTGATCGACCGCATGTGGTTCATCTGGATCGAGTGGCTTCGCGAGGGCGTGTTCCAATTCATCAAGTAGCGTAATTGCCCGACATCACCGCAACCGCCGTCGTTCTGCGTCGCCAAGATTCTGGCGAATCAGATCGGCGGCTGGTTCTTTATTCAAGGGAGCACGGTCGGCTGGATGTGGTCGCCAAGGGAGCCCGAAAGGCGGCGTCGCGGCTTGCCGGATCCAGCGAGCCGATGTTCCTTGCGACCTTCCAGATTTCATCAGGAAGGGCGCGGAGCTTTGTGACGCAAGCGCAGCCACAGACGTCATTTCCAGGCATCCGAGCCGACTACGATCGCCTATCGATGGGCTTGGCCCTCACCGAACTCTACGCCGCCGTCACCCATCCCGGCCAAGTCGATCCTGATCTCTTCGACCTGCTGGTCACCTCGCTCAGCCATCTTGAGAAACACCCCACACCTATAGCTGCCCTTGTTTGGTGCGAACTCCGACTGATGGAGGCGGAAGGCGTTCACGCCCAGTGGCTGCACTGCGTGCACACTGGTGCCGAGGTCAAGGAGACACCGGCTTGGCTGTCCCCGAGCGCGGGAGGCTATCTTAGCCCAGGCGAGGCGATCGACTCCAGAGATCGCTTCCAGGCGCGAATAGAGGTCTTGGCTGGTCTGCAGAAGACCAGTGAGCTCACCGAACCCCCGCCCCGGCTGAAATTCGACGCGGAGTGCCTCCGCGTTTTGCACCGCTTCTGGCTCCACCTTGCTCACGCACCATTGCCCGCGCACGCGGCGTTGCTTGGGGAGATGACCTAGCCGTACCGCTGGCAACCTGCCGGCGAACCAGATACGAAACTCTCTCAAGACGCCGGCAGGTTGCCAGCGGTACGGGTAAGGTCGAACATAATTCTGATGTGGCGAACAGCTTTGCCTCCCTCTCCCCCAACGATATCCCGGTAGGTCGGCTCTATGATCTGCTCGTCTGCACCGTCCAACCGCGACCGATCGCGTTCGTTTCGACGATCTCCGCCGAGGGACATGTGAACCTGGCTCCCTACAGCTTCTTCACCGCCGGGGGTGCGAATCCTCCTAGCCTCGCCTATTGCCCGAGCTTGACCCGCGACGGTAAGCCCAAAGACAGCCTGCGAAATGCGGAGGAGACCGGCGAGTTCGTGGTCAATATGGTCGTTCGTCCGATGGCGGCGTCGATGAACATGACCGGCGTCGACTACCCGCACGACGTGGACGAATTCGAAGTCGCGGGCCTTACGCCGATTCCCTCCCTTTCCGTGCGCCCGCCGAGGGTGCTGGAGAGTCCTGTCCAATACGAGTGCAAGGTCGTTCATGTCGTTCAGCTTGGGTCGGGGCCGAGTGGGACGGTCTACGTGATTGGCACGGTCGTTCAGCTCCACATCGACGTCGAATTGTGGCGAGAAGGTGATTTCGAGCCGAGCGATTTTCGCGCGGTTGGGCGCATGGGGGGCAAGGAGTATGTCGACCTCGCCGAGCCGGAGATCTTCGAGATGGTTAGGCCAAAACTGGGGTCGGGTTAAGTTGCGGAAAGAGGATGAGCGTCGGCACGAACCATCCGACGGCTACCGAAAAGGCTGCCTTGACGCAAATCAAAGAATCTTCCTCGCTTGGGTAGCCGTCGGATGGCTCGTGCCGACGCCCCCCCCCGCATGGGTCAAAGCACCCCACCCGCTGGTATCCTCTGACCTTGTTGGATCGTAGGAGAGAACAGTACGCATGACCGAAGTGATCATGCCCAAAATGGGCGACGGAATGGAGGAGGGAACCCTCCTCGAATGGCTGAAGAAGGACGGCGAGACCGTCAAGAGCGGCGAGATTATCGGCACCATCCAGACCGATAAGGCCACCCTCGAACTCGAATCCCCCAGCAGCGGCACCCTGACGGGCTTCCTCATCGCGGGTGGTGACACCGTGCCCGTTGGCAAGTCCATCGCCGCCATTCTCAAGGCGGGGGAAACATTGCCCGCCGGATGGGGATCGGGCGAGTCCAAGCCAGCCGAAGTCGCCGTCGCTGCCTCTGTTGAGGTGAAAGCCGAGCCCGAACTCGTGGCCGTCGGTTCGTCCGCCGCTCCCGGAGCAGGACGGATCAAGGCCAGCCCTCTCGCCAAGCGGATCGCTGAGGAAAAGGGTGTCGACCTCACTCAGGTCGAAGGCACCGGACCGGGCGGGCGCATCATCGAGCGAGACGTCCTTAAGGCCGAACCGGGCGAGAAAGTAGCCGCAGTTTCGGTGACCGTTGCTCCGACCGGCGCTGACCAAGTTATCAAACTCAGCCGCCTCCGCCAGATCATCGCACAGCGGACCCAGCAAGCGAAGCAGGAAGTCCCCCACTTCTACGTCACCGTCGAGGTCGATTGTGAGCGAATGCTCGCCCTGCGCGAGATGTTCGAGGAAGACGGGAGCGGCAAGGTCTCGATCAACGACTTCATGATCAAGGCCTCTGTCCTCGCTCTGCAGGAAATGCCCCAGGTCAACGCGACCTTCAACTCCGAGGGCACGGTCACCCAGTTTGGCGGCGTCCACATTGGCGTTGCGGCGGCTGTGGATGAGGGTCTCCTTGTGCCCGTCATCAAGAACGCCCAGAACTACTCGCTTCGCCAGCTTTCATCGATGGCCCGGGATTTGGTCGCCAAGGCCCGCGACGGCAAACTGCTCCCGGATGAAATGTCCGGATCGACCTTCAGCATTTCGAACATGGGCATGCTCGATGTCGACAACTTCGCCGCGATCATCAACCAACCCAACTGCGCAATCGTCGCCGTCAGCTCAGCGCGCAAAAAGGTCGTCGTGAACGACGAAGACGAGGCAGAAATTCGCACCCGCATGAATATCACCGGATCCTTCGATCACAGGGTCCTGGATGGGGCTGTCGGTGCGAAGTTCATGAACGTCCTGCGGTCCTACCTCGAAAACCCGACGAAGCTGCTGAGCTAAGGGCTTCTGTGGCAGGGCTCGCAAGGGGGGTAAGCTCAGGCTATGGTAGACGCGAATCTACCACCCGATCTCAGGCCGTTGAGGATCCTGTTTCTAGACCTCAACGCCTACTTCGCTTCGTGCGAACAGCAAGAGGATCCCAGCTTGCGTGGGAAGCCGATCGCGGTCGTGCCGCTGGTCGCGGATACGACGTTCGTTATCGCCGCATCCTATGAGGCAAAGCGCTTCGGAATCAAGACCGGGACGCGGGTCGATGAGGCCAAGCGGCTCTGTACAGACCTGACCATTGTTCCCGGTCGGCCACCGCTGTACGTTCACTTCCATCGCCTGATCCTCGAGGCGGCTGACACAGTTCTTCCCGTCGAAAAGGTCTGCAGCATCGATGAGATGAGCTTTCGACTGATTGGGGAAGAGCGCGACCCGGAGAATGCTCTGGCCCTTGCCCGGCGAATGAAGGATGCGATCAAGGAGCATGCCGGCGAGCAGATGACATGCAGCGTCGGCCTCGCCCCAAACGCGTTTCTCGCCAAACTCGCCACCGATTTGCAGAAGCCGGACGGGCTCATCATGATCCAGGCCCACGAACTGCCTGATCGTCTGCGCGGCCTCAAACTCACCGAGTTCGCGGGCATTAACAAGCGGATGGAGGTGCGTCTGCAAGCCGCCGGAATGTTCTCGTCCGATGATATGATTGCAGCCAGCCCGGAAGAGCTTTCCCGGGCGTTCGGCTCGGTGATTGGTGAGCGCTGGTGGTACCTACTGCGCGGCTACGATATCGCGCTGCCCGAGAACGACCGCAAATCCCTCGGCCACTCGCACGTCCTTCCACCCGACCAGCGCAATGAGCAGGGCGTGCGGGACGTCCTCCTTCGCCTGGCCACCAAAGCCACCGCACGGCTGCGCGCGAACAACCTCTGGGCCAGCGCGATGAGCGTGCACGTCAGCGGCTTCAAGAAGAGCTGGGGCGTCCGATGCAAACTCCCTCCGACTCAAGACACGATCACCGTCACCCAAAAGCTGATCGAACTGCTGCAGCAACAGGATTACGTCGGCCCACGGTCAGTCGGGATCACGTTTACGGAGCTTTCTGAGGCCGATCAAGTGACCCCGAGTCTCTTTGATCAAACCTTCGACCGCAGCCTCCTGAACAAGGCCGTCGACCGCGTCAACCAGAAGTTCGGAAAGAACAAGGTCTACCTGGCTGGGACCGACAAATCCAAGAACTCGGCCGACGAAAAGATTGCGTTCAACAAAACCTGGCTGTTCAGCGAAGGCAAGGGCGACAATGAATGGCCCGACACGTTTAGGGGACCGGGCGACGATGTTGGGGGTTAAGGTCGTCCCAGGAAACTCCGCGCACGGCACATTGCCCTGCAGGGCGGGTGGCCGGGGTGATGAAATTGTGCTCCCCGGTTCTGGCAAGCGCCGACGGGCTTCCGTATGTGACAGCGCCGGGGTGCACAATTCATCACCCCGGCCACCCGGACCGCCCCTCACCCCCGAACCCCCTCTCCCCGCCATTCATCGGGGAGAGGGGGAGCCGGGCGAACCTAATGCCCCGCAATGAGGTCTAATGTCCATGATGCGTAGGGTTTGGCCGATCATCTTGTGTTCCTGCGTGAGCGTGGCGAGTTATGGCGACGATCTTTCGAACGCGCGGGCGATGATGGCGAGTGCACTCCTGCATCTCAACAGCCAGCGCAACGCGGTCTTCTTGATGAGCGGGCAGATCGAAACCCGGCGCCAAATCCAGACCTTCAGCATCAACGCCGCCTGGCAGACGGCGAACGGCGTTGCCCCCGCGATGCTCGACGCGAACCTCTACGAAGACTCCGTGCTCACGGGCCGCTTCGTCGCCGACAGCGAGTACTTCTGGACCTTCAACGGCAAGCGCAACGAGTACTCGGCTGCCGAGTACCGCACTCAGCCCAGCCTGTGTCAGCTTTTCAAGAGTCAGGCCCGAGGCATGGCCTCGCCGCTCTCGCAGTTGATTGCGGATGCCTTTGGCAAGACCCCGACGGCTGGTTCGACCAATCAGTGGACGCCGTGGATGCCCATGTCGACGGTCAAAGTCGAAGGCACCACCATCTTCCTGCGAACGGGCGATCCGGCCACGAAAGAGATGGCGATCGAATTGACGCCGCCCGATCCCGAAGCCGGACAGATGAACTACATCATCACCGGTGTCGACTATTGGGAGCAGGCATGGCTCGGCAAGAACGAGCGAATCACGACATGGCATCTGCAGTTCCACACGAACGTGCGGGCGTTCGATCCCGGCACGTTCGTGTTTATTCCGCCTCGCGGAGCGCGAGCGATTTCGCGCCCCGCGAAGAAAGCCGACGGCTAAGCGTGGCTCTCGGCGAAGGCCTCGAAGATTGGCAAGTAAAGCTGCCACTCTTCGCGGTGCTTGGCCTTCAAGTAGGCCGGCAGTGAGATGTACGGGATGAAGTGCGGCCGGCGCGGCTTGTTCGCGAGTTTCATCTTGGCCTGCTGCGGGGTCTTGTCACCCTTCTTCAGGTTGCACTTTCGGCAGCAGGCCACCAAGTTGTCCCACGTATGCGGCCCGCCCATCCAGCGCGGGATCACGTGATCGATGGTCAAATCGCGCCCCCGGATTCCGCAGTACTGGCACGTGTAGCCGTCACGGGCGAGCACGGAATGGCGGGACAGCCGCAGTTGAGGCAGCGGTCGTCGAACGTGGTAGCGCATCTTGACGATCGACGGCGCGGGCAGATTGCCGCGTGCCGTTCCGATCGAGTGGCCGTTTTCGCTCAAGACATCGGCTTTGCCCAGCAGGATCAAAGCCATTGCTCGCCGAACGTTACATACGTTCAGCGGCTCGTAGTCCGAGTTCAACAACAAGACTTCTTGCGCGACCATGTTCTATACGTTCCTCCTTTGTTTTCCCCCGTGAATGCACGGGGACACGTGGGGCAAAACAGAAACGGAGCCCGCACGACAACGCGCACGGACTCCGTTCGGAGCATCCTTAGACGCGCGTATTATCGTGTCCGCCCATGCGGGCGGCCAAGACGCGAAACATCCCAGCCAGGCATTCTGTATTGCCATCTCTACCTATCTAAACGAACGAGCCCACGAATTTGCGTCTCCTTCCCGTGCAATTTTAGCCGGGCCTTAACGTTGGTCCCTGGGTCCATCGGTCTGATTTGGTTCGTCAATAACGTAGCTGGTGCCAGATGTGAGTTCGCCACCAAGGAACTGGAGAACTTGCGGGACCAAACGTTGAATGTCATCAAGACCGGTGAAGCGCGAAGCCAGGGTAACAACCGCTAACTTGCGGCGACTCAAGTCTTGCTGGTGTCGCAGGTTCTTGTCCACCGTGATGAACACCTCGAAACCCGTCGCCTCAGCAGAGTCCAGCAAGGCTCCGTTGCTGAGAGTCTCCCAGCCCATTTCTTTGGTGTGGGCGATATCGTGACCTTCGAGCAGGGACTTGAATCGGATGTCAACGCAATGATCCAGAAGGATGCGCATTAGCTCGCGAGGTCCAGTCCGAACTGCTTTCGCAACTGGTTCTGTTCGTAGAATAGCACCGCTTCGACTTGTTGACGAGTTACCCCCGGGTAGCCCTCCAAGAAGAACTCAATACTTCGGTTGCGCAACAGGGTATCGAGGAGAGCCTGAACGGGAACTCGTGTCCCTTTGAATCTCACCGCGCCGCTGAGGGTGTCTGGTGAGGAAACCAAGACGTCTTGGAGTTCGACTGGGATGGTCATTGCATCCCTATTGTACGCCGAGCATTCTGCAAATCCGACTGATCTTAGGATGGCTGGCATCCCGGCCTCCCCTTTCGGGATGACGGCGAAAAGTCAAGTGCCCCAATCCCACGTTGCGGGCGATCCTACGAAAGGACTCGAACCAGGAGGACGAGGAGAGCGATGGCGAACAGGCTCCCGAAGGTCGGCACGGTGTAGCGGGTGAGGCTCTCGGGGATGAACGCGTCGAACACGTATCCCTTTTCGGCCCCATGCTCCTTGGCCATGGTGGTCAGGGGACACTTCATGCCATTGCCGACGAACACGATGCACTCGGAGAGGACCAGGGCAAGTGCAACATAGGTACCGAGGCCGATGCGATCGGCGATGCCGCTGTAGAGCAGATAGATCACCGCTCCCGCCATCACCAAGTAGATGACCGTATGCGTCAGTCGAATCGCGGCCAGCATGGCTCGATTATGCCAGGGACCTCCATCGGTGGGACGATGGAGGCACAGACAGCCAGCAATTCAACTGGGAATGCGCTTACGCCAAAGGCCTGTTAAGTTGCGGGCGGTACGTCATCCACCAATTCTCGCCCCCGCGTTTCGATCACGAGCGGCATCAGGAAAATCCCGACGACCGGCACGACGGCGACCCAGGCAAGCACCGTCAGTGCGCTGGCCAAGGCATCGGTGCCGCGCGCCGCGATGCTGCCGACCAAGAACGGTCCACCAGCGGCGATGATGCGACCTGCGTTGTAGCAGAAGCCCGCGCCGAGGCCTCGGAACCGCGTTGGGAAGAGCTCGGGCAGGTAGTAGGTGAACGAACCGAACACACCGAAGACGGTCATGCCAATGAAAAAGTACATGTAGAGCCGGGTCTCAGGAACCAGATCGAGGCCGAACGAGCAGAAGATAGCGACGGCAGAGAGAGCGAAGTAAATCGTGAACATCGCCTTTCGGCCCACGTACTTTGCGGCCGGTATCGTGAGCAGCGTCCCGATGAGGCCACCAATGTTGAAACAGTTCGCGGCGAGGTTCTTGTAACCGGAAACCAGGTTCGCTGCTGCCACCGCATCCAAAGCCTGCGCCTTGGCAACTCCCTGGGCAAGTCCGGTTGCGACCGTCGGAATGAATGCGTTGCAGGACCACCACATGATGAGCGCGATAAGGGCCATCGCAAAGCCGCTGATGGTCGACCGGAGCAGTTCGCCTTGGAAGAGGTCACGAATCCGCGGGGCGACTCCAGTGGCCACGCTCTTCCAACGCTCCGGTTCCTTGACGAAGGCCCGAACGGCAAATGCGACTGCGGCGGGAATCAGTCCAAACAGGAAGACATAGCGCCAAGAGACCGTGGGCTGACCCGGAAACGCGACGTGCTCCATCAGATAGGTGACGTAGGTCGCCAAGAACAGCCCCATAGGAGCGCTGGTGTAAAGCAGCGCGCCCGCTTCGACCCGTCGCTTCTCCGGGACGACCTCGGCGACCATCGCCGCCCCCGCCGCCCACTCGCCCCCGATGCCAAGGCTGGCGATGATGCGAAAGAGCATGAGAACCCAGATGTTGGGCGCGATCGCGCATAGAGCGGTGCCGAGCGCATACAGCACCATGGTAAGCATGAGCGTCTTCGTGCGCCCGATGCGGTCGCACACACGGCCGAACAGGATGCCGCCCGTTGCCCAGCCGAGGAGCAAGATCGAGGAAAGGATGCCGTTCCACTGCAGCGTTGCCGACTTGGCCTCCGGGCTGCCAAGGGTCAATCCAAGGAGCGTGGGTACACAGTTCGGAGCAACGTAGTTGAAGAGCAGGCTGTCGAAGACATCGAACCCCCATCCAAGCCACGCAGCGAAGAGCACCAGCCACTGGTAGCCGGTCATATCGAGCAGCGTGCGTCGTTTGGGTGCTTCTTCCATTGGAAATCTGCTGCGAATTCCTTATAATGGACGGGAAACTTGCACCTAAAGGAGTTGTTTGATGAGAAAGTGGATCGTTGCTTCCTTCGGAGTCGCCGCCGGATTGGGTGGGTTGCTCGTCGCCGTTTCGCCTGAGGCCAGGGCCCAATCAGCAAAGGCCTTGGTATGGCTTCAGCCGTCGACTCCCGGAACCACCCAGGTGGGCCACGCCAATGTGTCCGGGACGGTCAAGTCAGGCGCGGTTCAGACCAACACGTTCCGCCTCGGCACATCGAGTACGAATGGCTATTACCTTAGGACCGATGCGCTCGGCAATGGAACTTGGGGAGCCTTGTCCATTCCGTTGCCCTACGATGGCACTGGCCTCGACAATGGCTATGAGGGTCTGTTCAAGATCCGGAATGACGGCACCTCGGCCGCCATCTTTGCCAAGAACAACGGCAGCGGCGCTACCGCCCGACTCGCCCAGTCCAGCACCGGTGTCTATGGTGAGCACGGAACGTCGTTCAACTCGGGTCAGCTCGGCAACTCCGACAATGGAGTCTCCGGCCACAACAACTTCAATCCCTCTTATGGCTATCTGGCGGGAAACAGTGTCGGCGTATGGGGCGAGCACGGCTCGACCATGGGTGTTGGAGTACGCGGCCGAGCCTACGCCACCTCGGGAGCGGCCTATGGCGTCCTGGGAACGTCCGCGAGCGCGAGTGGAGCAGGGGTGCGCGCAACCAATTCCGCCGGCTTTGGCACTGCCCTCGAAGGGAGTGCGATGACCAGCGGCGGCTATGGCCTTTACGCCGAGGGTGCAGCGTACGGGGTCTACGGC
Source organism: Fimbriimonadaceae bacterium (assembly GCA_019694835.1). The sequence continues at coordinate 44,936 of JAIBBE010000093.1, forward strand.
TACGGAAATGAGACCGGTACCCAGGTGTATGGCGGTTACCTCTATGGAAATGGGGCGAGTGCTCGGGGTGTTTATGCGTTCGCGGGCGGCACCGGAACCTTCAACTACGGCGTTCGCGGTCAGGCGTCCGGAGCCACGACGACCAGCTATGGCGTTTACTCGGTCGGCGATATGGGGACGTCGGGTGCTAAGGCGTTCGTGATCGACCACCCCCTGGATCCCGCCAACAAGTACCTGCGCCACTTCTGCGCAGAGGGGCCGGAGCCGACCAACCAGTACTCGGGCATCGTGACCACCGATGCGAAGGGCTACGCGTGGGTGATCTTGCCCCACTACTACAGCACGATCAACAAGAGTCCTCGGTATCAACTGACCGTTGTCGACGACGGCGAAGACTTCGTGCTGGCCAAGGTGACGCAGAAGATTGACGGTCAGCGATTCCGAATTCGAACCAGCAAGCCCAATGTCGAGGTCAGTTGGCTGGTCATCAGCGAGCGTAATGACCTGTACATGCAGCAGCATCCGCACCCGGTCGAGGTGGAGAAGGACCCCTCCGAGCGCGGACGGTATCAGCACCCGGAACTCTACGGTTTGCCCGCAGAAATGGGCATGGACTATCAAGGTCGGCTGCGAGCAGAAACCGGGGCTAAGGTAGGATCAGCGAAATGAAGAATCCCGTCCGCTTCCTCGTTCCCGCTCTCCTCCTCGTCGTGGTCGGCTGCGGCCACCATGAGGAGGGTGCCGTCACTTCCAAGGAGTCACCGGCGAAGTCGTCGACGTCTGGGGCAGAGCCGACCGCGTACACGAATGAAAAGGGCGAGTTGTTCTGCCCGGTGATGAAGACCGTGATCGCCTCGAAAGAAGCGGCGGTCGGCCATCAGGACTACGAAGGGAAACGCTATTACTTCTGTTGCGGCATGTGCCCGGACAAGTTCAAGGAAAACCCGGCTCTCTACGCAAAGAAGTAACTCTGAAGTGGCGCGGGCATCCTGCCCGCGCTCGGGAGTCTCTCTCAGTTAGGCGTTCCAACCTCAGTTACGGCGAGCGCGGACAGGATGCCCGTGCCACTGTTAGGGAGACCCGCAATGTTGCGATGGGGGTTAACGCAGCATTGTGGAAAACCTCGAAAGAGGTGAATCCATTGCGAAAACGGATAGCGTGCGGTGTTTTGGCGCTGGCGGTCTTGCAGGTCGCGGGTGCGCAGTCCTATCAACCGGGCGAATTGCTCATCAAGTACCGGGGCGTGAACTCGCTTCGGGCGTCATCGGTTTCGGCCCTCGCGGGGGCGCGGCTGCAGAGCGAGAATTCGTCGCTTGGCGTGGGGCGTGTCGAATTGCCGCCGAACGTGAGCGTCGAGCAGGCGATCGCGTTCTACCGTCGTCAGCCGGGCGTTGAATTCGTCGAGCCGAACTTCGTCGCGCGTTCGTTAGCGGTGCCGAACGATCCAATGATGGGTCAGCAGTACGGCCTGACGAAGATGAACTGCGCGGCGGCGTGGGACCTGACCACGGGTGACCCGGGCGTCGTCATCGCGATCGTCGACACCGGAATCCAGCTCAATCACCCCGACCTCGCGGCAAAGATTGTCCCCGGCTACGACTTCGTGAACAACGACACGTCGGCCGATGATGATCAGGGCCACGGCACTCACTGCGCGGGGATTTCGGCGGCCATCACCAACAACGGCGTCGGCATCGCGGGCGTCGGCTACAACTGCAAGCTGATGCCGGTCAAGGTTCTCGACGCGAGCGGAAGCGGCTCGTACTCAGACGTTGCCGACGGCATCACGTGGGCAGTCGACAACGGTGCCAAGGTTGTGTCGCTCAGTTTGGGCGGACCTTCGGTGAGCGCGGCTCTCGAAACGGCGGTCAATTACGCGTGGAGCCATGGCGTCGTCGTCGTTGCGGCAGCGGGCAATGACAATGTATCCGATCCGATGTACCCGGGATGGTACGCCAATGCGATTGCAGTCGGTTCGACCGACCAAAACGACCAGAAGTCCAGTTTCAGCAACTATGGCAACTGGGTAGACGTCGCGGCGCCCGGAACCGCCATCTACAGCACCTACCCGGGCAGCAGCTATCAGACCATGAGCGGTACCTCAATGGCCACACCCGGCGTTGCCGGCCTCGCCGGCCTGCTCTGGTCGCGCATGGGCAGTTCGGGGACGAACGCTCTGGTCCGTAGCAAAATCGAATCCACGTGCGACCCGGTCGGAAGCTGGGTTGTCAACGGTCGCGTCAATGCTGGCACTGCCGTGGCGAACGCGGGTGGTGGCGGACCAGCCGGATTGAGCGGCCTCAGTCTGGCTTCGAACACCGTGTTTGGCGGCTCGAACGTAACCGGCACAATCAGCCTCTCAGGTCAAGCGCCGTTGGGCGGATATAGTGTCAACTTGGCGTCCTCGAAGACCCAGGCGGTCGTACCCGCCAGCGTCGTCGTCCCAGCCGGCTTGTCCTCGGCCACATTCCAGGTTACGACGTCGGGAGTCGTGACGGACATGACGGCCGTGATCACGGCGAGCAAGGGAAGCGTCCTTAAGACTTCGAACCTGCTCATCCGTGCTCCGATGGTTCTGTCTGGCTTCACCCTGACTCGGGCCCAAGTTCGCGGCCTTTCCACGCTCGGCGGCAAGGTGACGATCAGCAACACGGCTCCGGCTGCAGGTGTCACCGTGACTTTGGTCTCGAACAACGCCGCCGCCAAGATGCCGCTCTCGGTGAAGATCCGTGCGGGCCAGAGAACGGCCTCGTTCACGATTTACACGAAACGGGTCCTGGCCACCACGGATGTCGTGCTCAGCGCGTCGTATTCGGGAGTGACGAAGACGTCCAACCTCCGGATAACCCGTTAGCTCAAAGTTCTGGACACCTCCGAGCGCTCTCCGCATCAGCGGGGGGCGCTCGTTCCTTGGGGCACCTCCAGGGCACCTGCCTGCTGAAGCTCGAGGACCATGAGATAGGTCAGGGTCAACAGAACGCTTCCGAAGAACATCATGATTGTCACTCGCAGCAGGCGCAAGCCGTAGCGGAGCGCAAACAGGTTCTGGCGCTGAAGATTGAGCCTGGCTTTCTCCCGTTTGGATTCGGGAAGGATCTGCCACGACCATCGCTGAACCCGCTTCATCCACGGGCGGCGCATGAGCCAAAGCATCCACCACCATAGCCTTCGAGCGAAAAAGTCGACGGGTGATAATTGCCCGCGACTCATGCTTGTTTATACGCGACGAATGGTTGCATCGATCATGGGTGAACTGGGTGTTTCAAGGTGCGATGTATCCGCATACCGTTCGAGCGTCCATCCTCCGTCAGGTCGTCGGCTGAGTTCGGTGACCGACGTGTTGCCAAATCGGAACGCTCGACCGCTCTGAATCGGCGCGCCGATCAGCTTGGCGAGCAACAACCCGCAAGTGCCGCCATGACTGACCACCGCGAGACTTCCGGAGAGGGTCTGTATCCGGTTGACGACTTGATCCAACCGAGTCCAAACGTCTGTGAGAGACTCGCCTCCCGGTGGCCGAGCCTCGTGCCACCGGTCAGGCAGACCGGCAACATCGGCCAGTTTGGCTCGCACAACGGCGTAATCCTGCCCCTCCCATTCACCAAACGACCGCTCTCTGAGCGCCGCATCCAGAACAACCGGCGCTTCCACGGCGACCCCCACCACCTCGGCGGTTCGGAATGCCCGCTGCAAATCGCTCGTCAGTACGAGGTCGAGTCGACTGCCCTGGAAGCGAGCCGCCAACTGGGCGGCCTGCTGCATTCCGATGTCGTCAAGCTCGATGTCGGTATGGCCCTGAGCCCTGCCCAAGAGATTCCAGGGAGTCTGTCCATGACGAACGAGGTGAACTGTTAACGAACTATTCATGATCCGTGCGTTGTGGTGAGCGGGGAGTCCTGCCCGTATTGAGGGGCTAATCTTGCAGTTTCGACCTACTTTTCAGCAAATTCCTAAATCCAAATAGCATACTGTCGTCCTTTGTCGGTCAGTTTCTGTAGCCGTTCCCCCCATCTGATAGGATAATATGGTCACGATGAAGGTATCCGTCATCTGTGCCGATCCACTGATGAGCGAGGGACTGGCTAGTCTCCTCAAGCATTCTGGAGGATTTTCGGTCGTCGCAAGAGAATCACGCTTGGATCGGGGCCTCGCGTTTGCTTCCAAGCATGGCATCGAGTATGTCGTGATGACCCAGGATGCCTTGGAAGCAGAAGACGACCCGATGCTTCGCCCCCACGGTTTCATGGGGATCAAGGTCATCTTGCTGGGTACTGACGACAAGGGACTACCGTTCCATGCGACGATCGATCCGTCGTTGGGCTCAAGCGAGCTTTTCGCCGCATTGCGAAAACTCGTCGGCGACGAGTACGTCGAACCCGTCGGCGCTGCAGTGCCGCACCCTTCCGACAGTGCGAACCACGGCGTGAGCCTCAGTCCGCGCGAAAAGGACGTCGCCCGCCTCGTTGCCAGGGGACTGAGCAATCGAAACATAGCCGAGATCCTGGGCGTGCAGGAGCAAAGCATCAAGAACACCGTCAGCGGTCTGATGACCAAACTGGGTTGTGAGAATCGGGTGCAGGTTCTGCTTAAAGTGCAGAACATGGAAGTCGCCAACCGCTAGCCGTTGTTCGATTCGAGAATTCCGTCCGCCACATAGATCGGGGCGTCGAACCGAACGGCCAGGGCGATCGCGTCCGAAGGTCGGCTGTCAATCTCCATCTCTTCCTCGCCCTTCTTAAGGTACAGCTTGGCGTAATACGTGGTGCTCCAAAGATCGTCGATCACGATGCGGCTCAAGGTGCAACCGAGCTTGTCGATGATGTTTCGGACCAGGTCGTGGGTCATCGGGCGGTCGGGCGTTTGGCCGTCGAGGGGAAGGCTGATGGCCTGTGCCTCGAAGGGCCCGATGAGGATGGGTACTTTCCGCTCGCCATCGCTGAGGAGGACAAAGCGCTGAATCTGGCCGTTTTGGTCGTAGCCGAAGACGCCCTCGATCTGGCACTCGATCGGGTCGCCCATTTCGATGGGCTCGGGCTCCGTCTCTTCGCTTTCATAAGGAAAGAAAGACGGCGGTTTATCCAGCCCTTCGGAATCGTCCGGCGTGTCGTCCGACATACCTTCAAGATACCGCAGGTCCTGGGGCTTCCGTGCACTATCCTGTAATGGGCCGGTAGATCAGGTGATACCTATGAAGAAACCGCACATCGTGATTGTCGGCGGCGGATTTGGAGGCATTCAGGTTGCCAAGGGCTTGGCGAAGGTGAACGCAAAGGTGACGGTCATTGATCGCGCCAATCACTTTCTCTTCCAACCACTCCTCTATCAGGTCGCGACGGCGGGCTTATCTCCGGCTGACATTGCGACTCCGATCCGCAGAATTCTGCGCGGTCAGAAGAACGCGGAAGTCCTTCTGGGGGAAGTCGTGGGAGTGGACAAAAAGAGCAGAAAGGTCATGCTCGCAGACGGCGGTGTCGTGGATTTCGATCTACTGGTCCTTGCCACCGGCGCGCGTCACGGCTACTTCGGAAACGATGACTGGGAGCCCTTTGCACCTGGTCTCAAAACGCTCGACGATGCCACGCTGCTCAGGCGGAACATCCTCCTCGCCTTCGAATGTGCCGAGCGGGCATCGGATGCCGAATCTCGGGCCGAGGAGATGACATTCGTCGTCGTTGGGGCAGGAGCTACTGGCGTTGAGATGGCCGGCTCGATCGCTGAACTCGCCAAGCGGGCCCTTGCCCGGGACTTCGATCATATCAAGCCCGAATTGGCTCGTGTTGTTTTGGTTGAAGCGGGTCCTCGCGTATTGGCCGCGTACGCAAACGATCTAAGCGTCAAGGCCCTCCGCTCTCTCGAGAGCTTGGGGGTCGAGGTGCGACTCAACTCGAAAGTGACGTCGGTCGATCAGTCTGGGGTGACCTTGAGCGTTGGTGACGAATCTGAACTGATTCGGACGAGGAACGTGATTTGGGCGGCTGGAGTGCAAGCGACGCCCCTTGCCCGCTGGCTCGGGGCAGAATCGGATCGTGCCGGGCGCGTGATTGTTGAGCCTGATCTGTCCGTTCCCGGCAGCCCGGACATCTTCGTGATCGGGGACGCAATGGCAATCCGCGGTTATCCATTGCCGGGCGTGGCCCAGGTGGCGATGCAGCAGGGGCGGTTTGTGGCGAGGTTGATTAGGGAAAGGGTGGGCCGGCTCCCCTCTCCTGCGCCCTCCGAACTGACGAGTGCGGATGCCTTGCATGGCGGAGGAGAGGGGTGGGGGAGAGGTCAAGGTGGACAACTTGCGGCTGCCGGGAGTCCGGATGCCGGCGAGACGCCAGCGGTACGGGGGGAGGTCGCCGGCAAGGTGCCAGCGGTACGGGGGGAGGTGTTTCGATATCGTGACCTCGGGAACATGGCCACGATTGGGCGGTCGAGCGCGATCTTCGAACGGGGACGATGGAAGATGAGCGGATTCGTCGCCTGGATGGGATGGCTGTTCATCCACCTCATGCAGCTCGTCGGACACCGTAACCGACTCAGCGTCTTCCTCCAATGGATGTGGGCGTACATCTTCTGGGATCGGGGGGCGCGGCTGATCACGCCGGTCGGCAAAGACTAGCGCCCGGGTACCCTTTCGTCCTACGAAATGGCCAGCCGCAGCGAACTTGCCAAGGAAAACGTCGTCGGACCGCTCGGCGTCGTCACCCCACCGCCGATTACGGTCGACTGTGAGGCGTTTTCTGGCTCGCTGGCGATGCTCTTCGACTGCGTCCGGAAGCAGAAAGTTGAGCTCCTGCGCGTGCCGCTCTTTCCCATCTGCGAAGCCTACTTCAAGTACCTCATGGAGTCGGCGGAGCAAGATCTCGACTCGGCCGGGGCTGCACTTGCTGCGCTCAGCTATCTCATCGAACGGAAGGCTTGGATGCTGCTGCCCGTGCCCGAGGTCGAAGTCGAAGAAGAGTACTTCGAGCCCTTCGAACTTAGCGAGGCCGCCGCGATGGAGTTTCAGGCTGCGATTCAAGCCCTCTCGGTTTGGCAGGAAGAGCGCGAGCAGCGGTTCTTCCGAGGCAGCGACGGCACTGCACCGTACGAGGTTCCCTTTGACCTGGGAGAAGTCTCGGCGGATGACTTGGCGCGCGCCTTTGAGCGGCTCCTTTCTCGGGCGGTGCCGGAACCCATCGAGCCGCTGGGTCGCCCGCGCCGATCGCTTTCCGATCAGATGACGATCGTGCTCCAGGCCCTCACCCCCCAATGGACACCCTTGGAGGATCTTGTAGTGGGTCCGTTCACCCGCAGTGAGGCCGTCTGGTGGTTCCTGGCTCTGCTCGAGCTCATTCGGCTCGGCCAAGCAATCGTCCGCCTCGAAGAGGGTGACGTTCACTTTGCGAGGGCCCAAGTTTGAGTCTGGTTCGTCGCTTGGAAGCGGTGCTGTTCGTAACGGACACACCGGTGCCGTTGTCGGCCCTGGCAGAAGCCTTGGAGGTCAGCGAAAGTGACGCACGAGAGGGCCTTGAGAAGCTTGGTGCCTCGCTCCAGCACGGCAGTGCACTTCAACTCGTGCGCATCGCGGGCGGCTATCAGCTTTGCACTCAGCCCGGGTTCGCCGATGTCGTTGCCAGGTTCCTAAAGCCGAGCAAGCAACGCTTGTCCCGCAGCCTGATGGAGGTTCTCGCAATCGTCGCCTACCGACAACCGGTGACCATGGCCGAGATTGACGCGGTTCGGGGCGTGCAAAGCGATTACGGCCTCAAACAACTTGTCGAACGGCGCTTGGTGAGAGAGGTCGGCCGGAAGCACACTCCCGGCCGTCCGCTGCTCTATGGAACGACACAGCAGTTCCTCCACCAGTTCAATCTGAACGACCTCTCTCAGCTTCCACGCCTGGACGTCGAGCAGCCGCAACTGCCGCACATGGACGACGAACCGCCTAGCCTTCCTTCGCCTGCCGAGCCTTCTTCCGATCCATCCGAGCCAGAGCCCGATTGACGTAGTCGGTTTCCGGCATGCCGAGCTTCCGCGTGATCCCATAGTAAATCCACGCCGAGCCTAGGCCGAGGATCATCAGGCGGCCGAAGGCCCACGCGTTGCGCCCAAGTCCGGTGCCGCGCGGGAGCAGGAGATCGCCTCCGTACATCACACCCGCCATGATCACGGCGGCTAGGAGCGACTTCAGGAAGGTCGATCCCAAGCCATTGAGGTCAATGCCGCCGACCTGCTTCTGAATCGCGATCAGCATCGTCGCGACCAGGACCAGTGCGGAGATCGAACTCGCAAGCGGCAGTCCGAGGTATCCAAGCGGGGTGGATCGAAGCACCCAAGCCAACGCGAAGAATAGAACGCTCGCGATCGTGCCGAGGATGATGGGTTGCACGGTCTTCTGGATCGAGAAGAACGCCCGCATCAGAACCGGCTGCAAGCACCACGCGGTAATCCCGATCGAGAACATCTGAAGACAGGGCGCGACGGCGGCGGTGTCGGCGTCCGAAAACTTGCCGTACTGGAACAGCAGCGCCACGATGTCCCCCGCCAAGACCGCCATGATTGCGGAGATGGGCAAGGTGATGTAAATGACCGTCCGCATCGTCCGGGCAAGCTGATCGCGGTACAAGTCCATCCGTTGCTGGGCAAAGAACTGACTGAGAGCGGGAAACACCGCGATCGCCAGCGACTGTCCAAAGACGCCCAGCGGTGCTTGCATCAGCTTGTTGGCGTAGTCGAGGGCGGTGTTCACGCCGTCGGTGAAGTACGAACCGAAGCCGCGCATGATGATCCCGTACACGCCGGGCAGCGACAGCCCGAGCACGACCGGCAGCATGAGCTTGAAGACCTTCACCACGCCCGGATGCTTGAAGTCTAGCGACGGTCGGTAGCGCGAGTGGAGCCGCGTCATGACCAGCAGAGGGATCAGCAGATTCCCGATCACGGCCCCGATCACCGCGCCCCACGACATGCCGACGATGCCGGGGGTCGTGTACTGGGACAGGACGAGGGCGCCGAAGATGATGCCGATGTTGTAGACGTTCGGCCCCAACCCTGGCGCGACGAATCGGTCGCGGGCGTACAGGGTGCCGAACATCAGGCCGCCGATGAAGAACGCAAGCTGGGCGGGCAGCAGGATGCGGCTCATCTGGGCGATGAGGGGCAGCATGTCCGCGGATTTGCCCCCCGCGACGAGTTCGGTGAGGGGCAGCGCGAAGATCCAGGCGAACGTGATGAACACGCCCAGCAGCAGGGTCATGATGGTCGTCACGACGCTGAACACGTGCCACGCCTCGTCCTCGCGGTTCGTGTGCAGGTACTCGGTGAACACCGGGATGAACGCGCTGCTCAGCGCACCCCCCGCGATCAAAAAGAACAGCAGATCGGGGATCTGGAAGGCGAGGACGTACGCATCCGTCATCGGCCCGCGCCCGAACTTCGCCGCCATGATCGTGTCGCGAGCCTGCCCGAGCACTCGGCTGAGGAACAGGCTCGCCATCATAATGCCGCCCGCACGGGCGACGTTGGGACGACTAGGCTCGGGATTCGGCATTTCCGACACGCAAGGCGATTATGACGGCTCCCCGGGGAGCACTAGTTTCGGACAGAGTGGCGCGGGCATCCTGCCCGCGCTCGCCGTATGTGCAATCTAACGCGCTCAACTTTGGAGAGCTTTATCCCTCAACCCCCTCCCATCCCAGGGGTTGAGGGTTTCGCCACCCCGCTTTCGGTCGCGTGGCAGACCTGTCCGTGCGAGCTGACATTCCATTTAGCGTTTCAAGTTACCCGCCGTACGAAGCGAGTAGGCACATTCCGATTGATGCCTGCGGCAATTGATAGCGGGCGGCGAAACCCTCCATCCCTAAGGGAGGGGATGGAGGGATAAATTGGCGACCCCGTAGTTGCCGGTCAGGACGAGGGGCGTGCCTAAACTGGTGTTGACTTGAGGCCAATGAGCGGCGAATTCATCTATTTTGGAAAGGTAGTTTTTCGGTGCGATACCAGGCATGTCAGAACCTCCAATGGCTAGTCTGAAGACGTGTGGTGCCCGGTCAAGGTTTCAATAGGTCCCGTCAAGACCGAGCGCGAGCCAGTCAGAGAGGGCCGCGACCGCGTCAAGAAGGCCCTCGGCGCCGTCAATGGGGGTTTCGAGCCCGTCAAGACCTCCCTCGATGACGTCAGAGCGTCCCTCGATGACCGATGGCGGCCTTGACGTGGTTGGGCTGGTGGCTGGAGACATTCTGCAATCACCATCATAGGTTTTATCCCTCAACCCCCTCTCCTCCTCCTGCCGTGCCCGCGAACATGTCCTCGCTTGGGGTTGAGGGTTTCGACGCCCCGCTTCGGTGTCGTGGCAGACTTGCCCCAAGGAGGCAACCCGCAACCTGC
>JAIBBE010000174.1 GCA_019694835.1 Fimbriimonadaceae bacterium
ATTGTGCACCCCGGTCCTATCAAGTTACCAACGAGCTTCCAAGGGTTGGCAGCGCCGGGGTGCACAATTCAGCACCCCGGCCACACGTTGCCAATGCCGCGGCTATCGCTGAATAGCTCGAGCGTAGACGGCCTCGAGCCGCTCAACCATCTGCCCCATCGTGAACTTCTCTTCGATCAGCCGCCGAGCATTGGCGCCCATGCGCTCGCGCTCGTCGTCGTTCTCGAGGAGGTAGGCCATGCCGTGGGCGAGTTCGCCCGGATCCTGCTCGACCAGCAGCCCGGTCTCGTCATGAACGACCAACTCGCTCAGCCCCCCAACCCGCGACGCGACCAGAGCCTTGCTTCGCGCCATGGCTTCAAGGGCAGCCAGCGGACAGGCTTCCATCGACGAAGGCAGGATCGAGAAATCCATCGCGTCGATCATCCGAGATACGTCGTTGCGATTGCCGGTGAACGTCACACGGTCCTCGACGCGCAAATCCAAAACCGCCTGACGAATCTCCGGCTCGAACTGCTGCTCAAAGCGCCCGACAAACATGAGGTGGGCGAGAGGATCGCGGTCCAGGACCTCGGGCAAGGCCTTGACGGCAAGCATGTGCCCCTTCTCCGCACAGACCCGTCCGACCAATCCGATGAGTTTGCGCTCTTGCGGGATCGCGAATTCGTCGTGGACATCACCGAGCGGACCGACCGAGAACTCGGCGAAGTCGGTGCCGTTATAGACGACATCGATATGCTTCTCGGGAACTCCGCGCCCGTGCAGGACACCGCGAACGTAGTTGCTGACCGCGACCAGTCGGTTCGTCCTGCGAGCCGCCGCCTTGTAGATCGCGTCATGGGTCGCAACGTGGACGGAGGCGACAAGGGGCACCTTGCGGAGCATTCCCGAAACGAAGCCGAGGTAGGTGGCGCGAGTGAGGTGGGCGTGGATAACGTCAAAGCGTCGCCGGTGGACGAACTTCAGCATCCAGCGATGGGCCGCCAGTGTGCTCTTCCCCTTCATTTCGATGGGGTGCGTGGCGATGCCAACTTTCTCCAGTTCTGCCGGAATCCAGCCGCCGGTCGGGCAGATGACCTCGACGTGGTGGCCGCGCGATTTGAGGAGCATGGTGAGGGTAACGGCGTGCTTTTCGGCCCCCGATGTTGCCGAACTCGATATGACCTGAAGGATCCTCAAGCCGTCTTCTGCCCTCTGCCTCACGCTGGGCGAGATTATACCGGGTGAAGGGCTGTTTCCCGGCAATGCGGAGGTCGCATTTCTTGATCAAACAATACGGCACCCCGAGGGCGATAGGTGGGCGTTTACCGGCTTGAGGCCATAAGCGAAAATCCACAGCTCCTCAGCGGCGAGACTCACATCTGACATGAAAGGGCACTTACCTCACCCCCCAGCCCCCTCTCCACCGGAGTGGAGAGGGGGAGTTCGCTTCAAAACAATTGGCCGGGTATCGAAACCAGCCGGATCGACTAGCGACAGCGTCCCGTCTTTCTGCACACTCACGATGACCGGTTCCTCTAGCTGCTCCCGTCCCCCGACTTGGGCGATGGGCTTGCCCATAAACGTCTCGATCTTCAGCCGGGCTTCTTTGTCAGAGAGCGTGGCGTAGCCAGTCTTGGGCACGCCGCCTTCGACCAGCACGAACTTGCCGCTCGGCTCGAACGTGAGTTCAACCTGGCCGATCGTGTAGACGATCGAGGGGTTGTCGCCGGGCTTGACAGGCAGGTTTCGATTGCCGGTCCACTTGCCCACCCACGCGAACTTCGGCGCGCAACCCAGGCCGAGAATCATAATTCCCAACATGAGCACCGCCATTCCCGATCTGCATCGCACCATGGGTCTCAATGATTATGAATACGCGCGGATTCGGGAGTTGATGGGGCGGGAGCCGACTTTGACCGAACTCGGCATGTTCGCGGTCATGTGGAGCGAACATTGCGGCTATAAGTACTCGCGTCCGATCCTCGCTTACTTCAAGAAGTACAAGGAAGCGATCGAGGGCAAGGGCCTGGAGAACGCCGGCCTTGTCGACATCGGCGACGGCCTCGCCGTGACAATGAAGGTCGAGTCGCACAACCACCCGTCGGCAGTCGAACCCTATCAAGGCGCGGCCACCGGCGTTGGAGGCATCCTGCGCGACATCTTCACGATGGGGGCCCGGCCCATCGCGAGCCTGAACTCCTTGCGCTTCGGCCCGATTCACGGCACCGACGACACCTCGCGCCGCAATCGCTATCTGTTCGAGCACGTCGTCGCCGGGATTGCAGGTTATGGCAACTGCGTCGGAGTGCCGACCGTCGGAGGCGAGGTGAACTTCCATCCGCGCTACTCCGGCAATCCCCTCGTCAACGCGATGGCGGTCGGTATCATGGACGCGAGCAAGGTCACCACTGCCGCCGCCGCCGGAGTCGGCAACCCCGTCATCTACCTCGGCTCTGCGACCGGTAAGGACGGCATCCATGGCGCGACTTTCGCCAGCGATGTGCTCGACGAGGAAAGCGAGTCCAAGCGCCCCAACGTACAGATCGGTGATCCTTTCGCAGAGAAACTGCTGATCGAAGCGACTCTGGAAGCCCTCGATACCGGCGCGATCGTCGCGATTCAGGACATGGGCGCGGCTGGACTCACCTGCAGCACGATCGAAATGGCGGCAAAGGGCCACGTCGGCATGGAGATCGACCTCGACCTCGTTCCGATGCGGGAGCGCGACATGAGCGCCTACGAACTCATGCTGAGCGAGAGTCAGGAGCGGATGCTGTGCGTCGCTCATCTTGGTCGGGAGAGTGAGGTCATCGGGGTTTTCGAAAAGTGGGGACTTCACGCGAAAGTCATCGGCCACGTGACTAACGAAGGGGTCGTCCGCGTCCGGCGTCACGGGCATGTCGAAGCCGAAGTACACGCCGAGCATCTCGCCGACGAGTGTCCGACCTACACGGTCGAGGCTGAAGTCCCGGAATACCACCGCCGCGCGCTCGCGTTCGACCCGACGAATCTGCCTCTCGTTGATCTCGGCGAGGGCCTCCTAAAACTCCTCTCCTCGCCGAACATCGCCTCCAAACGCTGGGTGTTTCAGCAATACGACCAACAAGTCCAAACCCAGACCGCGCTTCTTCCCGGACAAGGCGACGCCTGCGTCCTCGCCCCACGCGGGACCAAGAAAGGGCTCGCGTTCAAGATCGACGGCAACGCGCGGCAGGTGTACTTCGACCCGTATGTCGGCGGTCAGCTTGCCGTCGCCGAAGCCGCCCGCAATGTCGCCTGTACCGGTGCGGTCCCCCGCGCGGTGACCGACGGCCTGAACTTCGGCAACCCCCAGCTTCCCCACGTCTATTGGCAGTTCAAGGAAGCCGTGCGCGGCATCGCCGACGCCTGTGAGGCCATGAACACGCCGGTCATCAGCGGAAACGTGAGCTTCTACAACGAGAGCGACCTCGGCGAGGTCCTGCCCACCCCTTTGATCGGCATGCTTGGGGTTTTGGAACGTGCGGACCGGCGCTTTGGCATGGGTTTGCCGAGTGGGGACGCGATGATCGCCGTGCTCTCCTACCCCGTTGCCGAGTTCACGCAGCAGGGACTCGGGGCGAGCGAGGCGCTGTCGGTGCTGCACGGCATCGAGGACGGCTGCCCAGTGGCGCCGGATATGTCGGCTGAGCGACGCCTGTGTGAATGCCTCTCGGCATTGGCCCATCAGGGCCTCATTCGATGCGCGCATGACCTTGCCGAAGGCGGATTCGCGGTGGCGCTGGCCGAGATGGCGATGGTTGGTGGGATCGGAGCTGAGGTGGAAGCGCCGTATCGGGCTCTTGGCGAACCCTCGCGTCCCGACGCTGTCCTTTTCGGTGAATTCCCCGGTCGCGTGATCGTTGCCTTGGATGATGAGGACCTGATGGCGGTCGAACAATTGGCCGCGCAGTATCGGCTCGACTTTTCGCCGATTGGTCGTACGTCGAGTGAGCATCGGGTCCGGATCGTTCTGCAGGGGCTACCCTTGGTCGATGTTGCGGTGAGTGAGTTAGCAGTAGCCTACGAAGGCGGGATTCCGACTGCTCTTGCCATAGACTAACTCGCGTTGGCACAGAACTTGACGTACCCTGAAGCGTATGTCCAAAGTCCTGCCAACCCGCGCATTGGGACTCCTGCTGATGATTGGTTTCATCGATCTGTTCGCGACGGCTTTCCTGCATGCTCAGGGGCGGATCATCGAGCTGAATCCGGTGATGCGGCCGATTATTGAGCGCAGTGAGTGGCTCTTTGCGGTGGTCAAGGGCGGCACCCTTCTCCTGGCATGGATCGCGCTCGCGACCTATGCCCGCCACAACCTTCCGTTCGTGCGCAAAGCCAGCCTCTACGGCAGTATCGCCTACGTGACGCTGTGGTGCGGTTGGTTCTTTTCGTCGCTCTGAGTGGGCGGCGGGAGATCCTCGACTTCGACCGCGATCACATCGTCGAGCTGACGAGGATCATCGGCACATTCCCCGGTTGTCTCGGCCTTTACAACGGCCCTTAGCGCGACCAGGGCCACCTCAATCTGCCCCTCATTCGGCTCAGCCGTGGTGATGTACTGGGTGAGGAGGCCGGGCTTAAACGCGGCCATCACCCAGGCCTGATTCCTGAATTTGCCCGCGAACCGGATCATCTCGTAGCTGATGCCCGCGATGATCGGGAGGATGAGGATTTCGATGCCGACGCGCGTCAAGACAACCGCGATCTTGCCGAGCCAGGCCGGTTCGATCCCTGCGAGTTGGAACGGGTCGCGGGGGACGAAGGGGAAGATGATGAAGCCGACGATCAGGACGATGACGGCGAAACTGGTTCCGCAGCGGGGGTGGAGCCGCGTCTGCAGCTTGCATTGCTCGAGTTCGAGCTTCTCCCGGGCTTCCAGCGTGTTGATCGCCTTATGCTCGGCCCCGTGGTACTTGAAGACTTCCTTGATCTCCGGTAATCGGCTGATGCCGTAGATGTAGCCGAAGAACAGGATGACCTTGATGAATTCGGTGATGACGTTCTTCAGGGTGTCATTTGCGCCCGAGCCGAAGAACTGCGACGACAGGTTCGGCAGCACGTTGAAGATGAAAAACCCAAGGCCAAGGCCGAGGACCATCGCAAAGCCGATGGTGAGGTTCTGGATCGACTTGCTCGGGGCTTTGATCCCCTTGGCGGCCGCCTCGGCCTTGTCCTCTTCCTTCTGGTGCTCTTCGTCGAGCTGGACGTTCGAGGCAAAGCGCATCGCCTTGATGCCGAGGGCCATGGCGTCGAGCAAGGCGAGCGAGCCGCGCAGGAACGGGAGTTTGAGCCACTTCTGGCGACCGATCCAGGTCTTCTCCAGGGCTTCGGTGCGAAGAACGATGTTGCCGTTGGGCGCTCGGCACGCGACGGAGAAATAGTGCGGCGAACGCATCATCACTCCTTCGATAATGGCTTGGCCGCCATATTGAAGGTACTCGGCCTCTGGCATGGGTTCGAGTGTACCGCCGCGAGACCGTTCAGAATGGAATGACGCATGACCCGCAAGCCTATCTTCCTCGACCGCGACGGGGTGATCAACGTTGACGTGAGTCCCTACGTCTGTCACGTCGATCAACTCGAACTCTTCCCCTGGACGGTCGAAGCCCTCAGGATGCTCGACCGCGCAGGATACGACATCTACGTCATCTCCAACCAGCAAGGCATCGCCCTCGGCCTGACGCCGCCTGAGCAGTTAGAGTTGATTACCGCCCGAATCCAAGCCGCCCTTGAGCCGGAGGGCTTCCAGATCCGGAAGTTCTACTACTGCACTGCCCATGACGGCGAGAGTCATCCATGGCGCAAACCCGCTCCGGGCATGATCCTGGCGGCGCGGGATGAGTTTGGGCTGGACCTGGACGGCTCCTTCATGATCGGCGATAAGGACACCGACATGGAATGCGGCACCCGCGCAGGCTGTCGGCCTCTCTTGGTGATGACCGGAGTCACCGCCGAGCACGAAGTCCGAGACTTTCCTCACCCGCCCGAGCGGGTGTTCGCGAACCTGCATGAGGCGGTGGTATGGGTTACCGAAGAACGCAACTGAACTAAATCTTCTACCGGGTTTTGAAGGCCAGCTCTCTCAACGCGGCGAGACGGGGTCGGCGACTTGCGGGGCTATCGAGACTGAAGCTGCGGGCGTCGCCGAGGTCTTCTGCGATCCAGGACTGGGTTCTCTCGACTTTTTCGCGGAGTGCGTCATCAGGCTCCACGAAGCTGCACCAGACCAACTCAGCGGGGGCCATATCGAACTCCCAGAGGCCGACGATTCTGCCTCGATCGACGATGGCGTTGACGGGGAGGTCCTGCAAATCACCCAGTCGGCGGAGGCCTCGCTCACTGAACACGTCCCGTTGCTGGTCTTGTTTGTCCATGAGATCAGTCAGGTCGCGGCGAAGCAGGAAGAGGCTATCGAGACTCGACAACAGGGAATAGCTGGGTTGTATTGGGACCGAAAAGTCGTTGAATTCGGCCAACATTCGCGACGAGATCATCAACTCGCTGCCCTCTGCGACAGGGACGAGATCGAGGCCTTCAACCGCGGCTTTGGCACCCGTCTGACTCAAACCCGAGAACCACTGAAACTGGCCCAGAGATGCGGGTCCGATCCACTCGAAGAAGAGGCGGGCGAGTTCGGATTGGGGGGCGTCGAAGATCTGGGTCGGGGGATTTGCCCATCGCTGGTAGAGATAGCGTTGCTGATCGAGGCGACCATTGACGGGGACCCTTCGGATCAATCCGCGCGACTGAAGTCGACCGAGTCCGAGGGGGAGGGTCGACGTGACGCCGCGCTTCTTACCCTCCTCGCCTAGCGACCTAACCGCATCGCCTGCCCGGGTACGGATTTCATTCGGGTCGAGGGTCTCTGATCCGAGAGCGTCCAAGATCGCGGAGCATAGTCGGTCCATTTCCTCTTCGGTCACTCCGAACCACTTTTTGCCCGTCGCGATGTCGCCTTTCTCGTTGTAGGGGTCCGATAACGCCAGGCCGAGGGCGAAGTGCTCAGCGGGCAGGACGTATGTGCACCCGCGAGCACTGGGGAGTTCGTGAATGTCAAGGTCGGCAACGGCTTGGTCAGCTTCTTCGCGACCAATTCGCGCCCGGCTCCAAAGAGTTAAGTACGGGTTCGAGCCGCCGACTGATCGAGCCCAACCGGCTTTCCCCAGAACCTCGCGCGCCGTCTTCCCTTTCCAGCTACCGTCGAGTCCCTGGCGCGACCACCACCACGCCCTGAGTTTGGCGACATCCATGCCCGATTATTGCCCGCTAGAGTCCCGAAAATTCTCGGATCGAGCCAGCGGGTGCTTCGCCTTTGCGCACGACGAGTAGGGCATCCATTCCAGCTTGGCGAGCCGCTTCGACCTCTTGGATGATGTCGCTCAAAAAGAGGGTCTCAGAGGGTTCGACGCTCATTCGATCCGCGATCGTTTCGTAGCTCGACGCCTCTCGTTTCGGACCCGTCGTGGTGTCGAAGTAGTCCGTGATGAGCGGAGTTAGATCGCCGTTGGGCAGGTGCGAGAACAGCAATCTCTGGGCCAGCACGCTTCCCGATGAGAAGATCGCGATGCTTGCGCCGACGCCGTGCCATCGGCGCATGGCGGGTTCGACGTCAGGATAAATCTCGCCTTGGAGTTCACCGTTTCGATAGCCTTGCTCCCAGATTCGACCCTGTATCGACTTCAGCCCGGTCGACTTCCGGTCGTGATCCATGAGCCATTCCAGATAGGGGGCCATCTCGCGGGGATCGGGGCGATTCGGCCAGTCGGGCGCGTCCGAGATGTCCCTCTCGTATTCGTGCGATAGGAGGTCAGCATCCTCAATCAGCGCTGTGTCCACTCGATCCACGAAGTCCCTCAACGACCGCCGGGCATACGGAAAGAGCGTCCGCGTGACGAAGTCGATCGGTGTCGTGGTCCCCTCGATGTCGAGGAGATAGGCCTTATAGGTTCGCAAGCTGGGGTGGGATAAAGTCGAGGCCGAAGCAGACCGGGAGATAGCCTTGCTCGGCACCACTGTCGGTGTAATGCGGCGTCCATCCGCTCGGGTCCTGGAACAGCCGGATCGCGCGAATGCGCTTGCTACTCGTCAGGTCAAACCAGTGCCACGTCCCAGCCGGTACCCGCGCGAGGTCACCTTCTTCGACGTACAGCCCAACCACTGGACCTTCCTTCGGACGAATGTGAAACACACCTTGGCCAGCCACGATGAATCGGACTTCGTCCTCGTCGTGCCAATGCTCCTTGCTGAACTTCGCGAGCATCACATCGAGATTCGGGGTGTCGGGATATAGGTCGATCACGTCGGCCGCCTGATACCCGCCCTGCGCCTTGAGGGTCTCGATTTCGTGGGCGAAGGCCTCGAGAACGGCCGCATTGTCGGCACCGCGCGGAAGCTCATGGCTTGGCTTCCAGACCTCGTAACCGATGCCGATATCGGCGAGGTAGGCCTTCATCTCGTCATAGTCGGTGATGACTCGATCCTGATCGGGGATTCTCAAGTGCGCCATTTCAATGCTCCATACGCGCAGCGCGTCCCGTGAGTTCAAAGAGGAATTCCAGCACCTCGAGGTGGCGACGCGCGACGAAACTATTATGACCCCACGTGTAGAGCCCGTGACCCCTGAGCAGGATGCCGTGGACCTCGGGCCGTTGTCTCAGGAGTGTTCGAACTTTCTCCGAAAGGGCGGTGATGTCCTGCGAATTCTCGAAGATCGGAATCCTCTCGGTGTGCTCATGGGTAGTCACCCCCCTCAGGCCCTTGAGCATCTCGAATCCAGCGATCGTATAGTCGGGCGTCTTTGCGAGTGACGCCAGGCCGTTCCAGATCGAGTGGGTGTGCAGGACGACCTCGGCGTCGGTCTCCTGGATGATGGCGACGTGAAGCAAGGTCTCCGCCGAGGGCGCGCCCTCACCTTTGACGATTTGCCCCCATTCGTCGACGACGAGGAGATCGTCGGGTCCGACGGTTCCTTTGTCCGGTCCGCTGCTTGTGATCAGGAGCCGAAAAGGATCGCGCGAAAGGAGGCTGCTGAAATTTCCCCCCGTCCCCGGCGCCCAACCCCGACCGTGAATCCAGCGCACGAGGTCGGATAGCTCTTGTCGGGCGGCAGATTCCACGGCCGCGATTGTACCGCCGCAAGTGGCCGGGCTTCAGCCTTGGTAAGCTCAATCCGTGGACAATCCGCTTGACCTCGTGACGCGTGAGGACTTCGACACTTATCGTGACATTCGCGTCGGCCAGGCGAATGGAGAGCGGATGGAGAATCCGTATTGGACGGCGATGGTCCAGTGTGGCTGGCAGGCTTACGATGCCCTAAAACACTTTGGCCTCAAGAGCGACTTCGCGTACCTATCGGGCGGTGCGCCGCGGCCCGTATGGTGTTTTCATCGGCTTGGCATGTCCTGTACGCTGCTTCAGGATTATCGGATGCTCTTTATTGGAGGCGAACATGAAGATGGTTACGATCCCGACTTTGCCATCTATAACGACGTTATCGTTCGCCACTGGGATGGCCGCATTAGAATCTACGGATATCCCATACAGGACTTTCCGCCAACAGATTTTCACTCGGCGACCCTTGTCGGTGAAGATATTTACATCATAGGTGCAAGGCGACTAAGTGAAGACCGAGTCTATGGCACAACTCCCGTGTACCGGCTGAACTTGGAGGACATGGTTATTCAAGGCATCACCATTTCAGGCGAGGAACCTGGGTGGATTCAAGATCATGATGCCCTTTACTGGAAGGAAGAACATTCGATCGTAATTTGGGGCGGAGAGATATCGACAGGTGACAACGAATCTCACATCAACCAGCTGATGTGGTCGTTCTCGCTTGCAACGAATACCTGGCGTAGAATCGAATCTCTAACTCTTAGAGAGGCCTCTGATCGGTGGTGGAACTAGTCGCGATCGGCGAGCCATATCCGCCAAACCGCATAGAGAATCGCGACGAGTATCAAGAGCCGCAATCCGATATCCCAACCATCAATCTGTGCAATCATTGAGCGGCCTCGTCAGAGCGAGAAGTTGCCATAGATCCAGCGGCGAGGTCGGATAGCTCTGGTCGTGCGCTGGATTCCACGGAGGCGATTGTACCAGCGTACTTTCGCCGTCCCGGCGATCTCACAGTGTACTTTCGCCGTCCAGGCGATCTAGCACCGTACTTTCGCCGTCCAGGCGATCTAGCACCGTACTTTCGCCGTCCCGGCGATCTCCGGTGTGAAGAATATGATCGGCAGGGGAATCGCCGGGACGGCGAAAGTACTTTAACGTCGAATGAACGGCTGCTCGAAGAACTGCGAGAACACCCAGCAGACCCCGACCACGATCGGCAGGCAGAGGAAGAGATAGGCAAACTGGCTGGGGAAGCCGCCGGCCCACGACGGCCTCGCCACGAACGCAACCTGCAGAACCAGGTGATGCACCAAGTAGAGCGAGTACGAGAATCCACCCAGCCAAACCAAAAAGCGCCCACCAAGGAACTGGAAGGTCCGGGCGTGGGGGCGGACGGCACCAGCCGCAAGTAGGCAGACAATCGCCAAGCCACCCAGGCTATCGCGGATCGCGAGGCTCTTGGTCAATGAAATCGACGCGATGGCCAGCACACCAAAGAACGCAGCCAGCGAAAGCCATGCCCGGCAGTTCCCCCTGAACCTGACCTTTGGATCAAAGCCAAGCTGAGCCGCCGCCATCCCGAGGCCGAAGAGTGGGGCGTACCACACGTAGAGCTTCGTCGCCGGTGGATAGGCGAAAAGCAGGATGAGTGTCACCAGGATCAGGGGCAACATCAGCGCGCCGCGACCGAACTTCCACAACAGCAGCACCAGCAACGGGAAAACGAAGTAGAGCTGAAACTCTATCGATATGCTCCACAAAACGCCATTGATCTTGTACATCCAGTCGGGACGCAGGTTGTGGACCATGAAGACGTGGGCGAACGTGTTCTCCCAGGTCACCGGCAGATACTGCGCCCATGGCAACCCCTTCTGACGCGATGTGACCAGCCAGCAGACGATCAGCGAGAGGACGAGGCACGCGTAGTAGGGGGGCAGGATTCGGCGGCAGCGACGAACGAAGAACCGCCCCCGGTCTTTGATCCGGCCATCGCTCCGATTGTAGAGGCTGAGCTGAAGCGAATAACCGGAAAGCACGATAAACGCGGCGACCGCGAAGTGGCCGTACCAGAGCGGCGCCATCGCGATCTTCAGCCAAAGCGGCTCGGCCCCGTCGCGCTGCATCTTGTGATAGGGATCGATAAGGGTGCAGATGTGCTGGAGCACGACGTAGAAGGCAGCGATCCCGCGCAGCCCGTCGATGAACCCCAATCTCCCTGGCCCCTTCGCCATCGCGTCATTTTGACTCTATCTCGGGCAACATTCGCCAAAAGCAGTGATATGATGTAAGGGAGGTGTTGATCCTCAAAGGAGATTTTGATGACAAAGCGATTGATCGCGGGATGGACCATCGCCGCAATAAGCTGTTTCGGCAATGCCGACACTCTGAGCGTGGTGCTTACCGTTGACGATGCTTTCGAGGCCTATATTTCGACCAATCCTGCTGTCCAAGGCACGTTCTTTTTGGCTAGCCCTGGCACCTGGATGAGCAATGGTGAAGCTACGGTGGCGCTGACGCCCGGAGTCGTCAACTATCTTCAGGTCAAGGGACGCGATTTGTACGGTAATCCCCAGATGTTCCTCGGCCAGTTCACGATCAACGGGACGGCGTTCCGATTCGAAAATCAGTCCAACTTCCTCGTCACGAGCCCGCAGCATTGGATCATGACCGTCAATGGGTTTGGCGGAACGCCCGAAACGATTCGCGACATCGGGCCTAATGGAACTGGCCCTTGGGGCTTCCGGTCCGGAATATCGGCCTCGGCCCGCTTCATTTGGACGCAAGCTTTCTCGAGCGGAAACCGCTACTTCACGGCTCGAATCGTTCCTGTGAGTGGATTCCCCGTCATTGATGGCCACGTCGA
This sequence comes from Fimbriimonadaceae bacterium, assembly GCA_019694835.1. Next base: position 11,984 of record JAIBBE010000174.1, read on the forward strand.
TCTGCTCGACTTTCAGGGGCTTGTCGCCGGTCGATTGGTCGAAGTAAGTGTAACCGACGGCACGAACACTGAGACTGGTTCAGTGCCCCTTGACGCGGGCGGAAATTTCAATTTTGCGACAACGCTCCCGCCCGGAAACTACACGGTAGGAGTTAAGGCGAGCCATTGGCTGAGGAAGAGCGTCGCGGCTTCCTTGACAGTCGCAGGTCCAAACCAAGTAACGGCTTCCCTGACGAACGGAGACTGTGACAGTGACAACGAAGTCGGAATCGGAGACTACGCCTTGCTCTCAGCCGCCTACGGATCAGGTCCGGGCGATCCCAACTGGGTGCCAAACGCCGACCTCAATGGCGACGAAGCGGTCGATATTGCCGACTACGCCATCCTGTCGGCGAATTACGGCTTGTCCGGAGACTGAGGCCAATCTCCGATTCATAATGCAAACATGACGGAGACGGTGGTCAATTCGGCCGGGTTTGACCAGTGCCTGGAGGCGGTCTTGGAGAGCGCGTACCGTGTTGCCCTGCGTACGACGCGCAACCCGGATGATGCCGCGGATCTCCTTCAGGATGCGGTTATTCGTGCGCTTCAGGCGCGCGACACCTTTGAAGTGGGAACCAATTTCCGGGCTTGGTTCTTTACGATCATGACGAGACTTTGGTGGCGAAAATCAAGTCGCCAGAATGTCGAAACCCAGTTCGAGGTCGACGACGAACCCGAGTTGTATCTCTTCCGCGAATGCAAGAAGGCGGGGATGCATCCGGAGACCGTCGACCCCGCCCGGGCCCTCGTCGCGAAACTGGATGCGGAACGCGTGATGAGTGCGATCGATGAACTGCCCGAGGACTATCGAGTGGCGACGGCCCTGCACCTCGTGGAAGGCCTGGCCTACCAAGAGATTGCTGAGACTCTGGAATGTCCGGTTGGTACCGTTCGCTCACGGATTCATCGCGGCCGCAACCTTCTCCAGCGCCGACTCTGGAGTCTTTACAACGAAGATCAATGATTACGCCGACTGCTTTTGATTGTGCCGAGACGATTCGTCGCCTGAACGACTACCTCGACCGTGAACTCGCTCCGGATGAGGTGGCGATGGTCGAAGCCCATCTCGCCGTGTGCGAGCACTGCGCCTCGGAGTACGGATTCGAGAGCGCGCTCCTTGAGGAAATCAAGGCGAAGGTCAACTCGAAGGCGATGCCGGACGATCTGAGAGAGAGGCTTCAGAAGCTGATACGTCAAGGCGCCGACCCTCTGTAATCCGCCCTTCTCCAGCCAGCATTTCTCCTTGTTCATGCGAGTGCGTTTGGCCACCGGGCCTGACCTCCTTTATAATATGGGCGATGTTGGTTCGACTTCCATGCCTGCCGCCGCTTCTTGCAGCAGCCGTATTTTTGCTCGCCGCTTCCGCTTCCGCCCAACTCAAACCCTCGACGCGGGTCGGGATGCTCAATATCGCTTATCCGTCCCTACCGGTTCCCGATGAAGTTCGATTGTGGGCCAGCACGCCGGACGGCCGGTTCGTGGTCTTTTCCGGCAAGGGGATTTTTGCTTCGGACTCCCTCGGTGCCTATCGCCAAATCTACATCAAAGATACGCAGAACGGAATCTGCAGGCGCGTCAGCGCCACGCCGTTCGGCGGTATCTCCGGCGATTGCGACAACGCTGACATCAGCAACGACGGGCGATATGTCACCTTTACGACGAGCGCACCCGTCCTCGGATTCATCGACACCAATGGAACCAGTGACGTCTACCTCAAAGACACTCTTACGGGAGAAGTCCAACTCGTCTCTCATGGTCCTTTGGCTTCAACCGCGGCTGGTTCTTCTTTCGAACCCGACATCAGCGGAGATGGCAACTTCGTCGCATTCGTATCCAACGCAGCGATCGGTTCGGGTTCAGTCTCAGTCAATCCTCAGGTCTACCTCTATAGCCGGGTGTTCGATGTCTTCGCCCACATTAGCCGATCGGCCGGCGGCGCCAACGCCAACGGCCCCTGCGAAGATCCAGATGTTAACTACACGGGCCAGTACGTCGTGTTCGAGAGCGATGCGACCAATTTGACCGGCGGTGACAACGGGGCATTTACTGATGTTTTCCTGCGCGACGTTGTCAATGCTGCGACCCACCGCATGAGCCTCGACACAGGAGGTTCGAATCCCAACGGACATTGCACCAATGCCAAGATCTCAGGGGATGGCTCCCGAGCGGTCTTCGTCTCTACTGCTACTGATCTGAACGCGGCAGATACCAACGTACGCCGCGACATTTACACCTACACGCGATCTAGCAGTGCAGTCAATCTGGTCTCAACGGACCAAAGCGGAACCGTGGGGGACAGCTACAGTTACCATCCTGGCATTAATACTGACGGGACGAAGATCGCCTTCATTACGGCGGCGTCGAACTTTGGAAGTGGCGACAATAATGGATTGGAAGATACCTATCGACGCAATCTCTCGAACGGCAATTACCGAAGACTTTCTTCACTCAACATAACAGACTGCTTGGCGCAAGAGAATCCTGCGCTTGATATCGATGGTGGATTCTATGTGCATGACACCAACGCCCTGTCCGACAACAATAATGCTCCCGACATTTTTCTAAAGACTTTCGGAGACACCACAATTATCTATTCGGTTTCGACCTCGTATCTCTATGACGGAATCGCGCGCCACCCGGCGGTCTCATTTGACGGAAGCATCGTTGCGTTCCAGTCGACGTCTACGAATCTCTTTGGCGTAAATGACACTAACGGTGCAGAAGATGTGTACGTTCAGCAGATTAATCCGGTGCAGCAGTATGCCGCATCGCGCCGCTTCCTCAATCTCGGAAATGCCGATAGTACCAAGGTGGATCTGAGCGACGATGGACAGTACTTCTTCTTCGAATCGATGGCAACCAATCTCTCGCCCGTGGATACGAATGGTACGAGCGACATCTTTGTTGCCGACTCCAACGGGGTGCTCGCAATCGTCTCCGCGAGTTCTGCAGGAGTACTCGGCAATGATGGCAGCTACGACGTGAGTTGCAGCCGCGACGGAAGGTATGTGGCATTTTCCTCCGATGCCACGAACTTGGTTCCGGGCGACACGAACGGTAAGCGCGACGTTTTCGTGCGCGATCTTCAGACCCTGACGACAACCAGGATTTCGGTCAGTTCCTTAGGGGTTCAGGCGAATGGCGACAGCGGCAACCCCGATTTCGCGCGTTGCGCGCCGATCGTCGTGTTTGATTCACTTGCATCGAACATTTCGCCGGGCGACGGGAACGGAGAACGCGACATTTTCCTGCACAACCTGGACACGGGTCAGACAATTCGCGTTTCACAGCGTCTCAACGGAGAGGACGCCAACGGAGATTCACGCCTGCCTACTTGCAGTGACGATGGCACGGTAATCGGATACGAGACTCAAGCAACAAATCTCTTCGGAAGTGATAGTAATGGGGTGGTAAAGGACGTCATAGTCACCTCTTTGCGAACCTTTACCCACCAGCGGGCGAGCATATCCTTGGCTGGCATTCAAGCCAACAACTCCAGCACAAATGCCACCGTGAGTCCCGATGGAAGTCGCGTTGCGTTTGCCACCAACGCAACGAATCTCCATCCGCAGGATACGTCTTCGTTCTTGACCTTGATGGTTAAGGAACTGGCGACGGGTGAGGTGACTCCATGCAACAACGATCTGTATGGTCGTCCAACTCAGTCCAGTACCGGTGCCCTTCGGGCTGCGTTCTCCGGCAATGGTTCGGTCCTCGTTGCTGAAAGTGACGACTATGACCTTGAAGTCAACGACGAGCCTGGTACCAAGGCACTGCTGAGGACGGTTGCCTATCCAGGCATCCATAGCGGCAACTTACTGCTCCAGTTTTACGGAGGCGTCGATCAGCTTGTGGAGTTTTCGATCGAGCAAGGTGGACAAATTGTGCAGGTCCGCTATGACAACGTTAGCGGATCTGACCCGTCTTATGTCTTCGCCACGGATCTCAGCGGCCCCGCCACAGTCTATGTCAAGGCCTCTCACTGGCTTCGCAAAGCAATTCCCATCGATGACCTCGCTGAGTCACATGTGTTCAACTTTCATCTCATCAATGGCGATTGTGACGGTGATAATGAGGTGGCCATCGGCGATTACGCGATCCTCTCCATCGCCTACGGGCTATCTGTAGGTGACATCGGATTCGACGAGAGTGCGGATCTGAATGGCGACCTGTCGATCGACATTGCCGACTACGCCATCCTCAGCGCCAACTACGGCGAAGTGGGAGATTAGCGTGCCGTTCGAGACTCGAGCCGTTTGGGCTCACCCATCGGACTTGGATCCTTCCCGCGAGGGGGTCAGGACGTTCGTCGAGAAGCTCGAGCGAGCCGGAATCAACGCGGTGTTCATGCACCTGAAGGGCGGCGACGGTCTGCTCTATTGGCCCAGCCCCGGCTTCCCGGAAGCGGTGGCACCTGCCCATCGTGAGTTCGATCTTGCCGCCGAACTCCTCGATGCCTGCCGAGAAAGAGGGATGCAGGCGCACGCGTGGATGATTGACTTCTTCGACGGCGGACCGGCCTTCACGAAGCACCCCGAGTGGGCCATGCGCGACGCGAACGGCGACACCACCCAGGGTCTGATGCTGCGCGGTGCGCCGTGGGGCATTATCTGGCAGTGCCCGGCCCAGCGCCCCGGCTACACCGATCAGTGGCTCGTGCCGATCTACCGCGAGTTTGCGGAGCGGTACGACTACGATTCGCTCCATCACGACTACGTCCGCTATCCCGGTGACGCGGCTCCTGATCGATTCTGTTTTTGCGATTTCTGCTTGGAGGACATGCCCCGCTTCAACGGGTTCGTCAACGACACTTACGAAGACGAGCCTTTCTTTCACGAAGCCTACGACCGGCCCGACGTGGAATCGCACTGGGAGCCAAGCCCGAGGATGCTGCCCGCGAACTGGGATCGGTTGGATCGGCGTTCCAAAGCACGATTCCTCCTTGACGGGTCGTCCTTCCCAGGCGGACGCGCCGATCTGGACTATTTCTTCTACACCTACCGAACCACCTGGATCGACCGGTTTTGCCGCGAATCGGCCGAGGCGGTGCGAGCAGCGCGGCCGGGGATGAAGTTGTCCGCAGCCGTCTTCAAGAACCCGGTGCTCAGCGGGCGATTTATCGGCCAGGACTGGCGGCGGTGGGGGCAATGGCTGGATATCGCCTTGCCGATGGACTATCGCGACCACTTCCCCGGCACCTTTCCGCAGTACTTGGACCTTCTCGCCGCCACCATCCAGCGCCAGAAGGGCTGGGCAGCGGAATTCGAAGCCCTCATTCCGGGGATCGCGGTGAACTTCCTCTACAAAGAAGAAACTCAGGCCGGCATTCCGGTGCACGAATGACCTCACCGCAAGCTCGTCGAGACCATTGAGCGGATAGAGTCGTCCGGCGTCGCCGGGATGTGCTTCTTCTGCGTCGGGCAGATCGAGGAGTACGGGATGTGGGAGACCTTGGGTCGCGCCCTGAACCGGTAATGCCGTGCCCCCTCCCTAACCCTCCCCCGTTCCGGGAGAGGGAACCGTTCACAATGAGGGCAAGATGCCCGAAATCATCGAGCCGTTTCGTATCAAGTCCGTCGAGCCGATCCGGTTCACGACGGAAACCCAGCGACGGGAAATCCTCCGCCGTGCCAAGTTCAACCCGTTCCTGATCGACGCCGACGACGTGATCATCGACCTCCTCACCGACAGCGGCACGAGCGCGATGTCAGCCGCTCAGTGGGGCGCAATCATGGTCGGGGACGAGAGCTACGCAGGGTCGCGCAGCTTCAAGCGGTTTGAGGCAAAGGTCCAGGAGATTTTTGGATTCAAGCACGTCATCCCCACCCACCAAGGCCGCGCGGCCGAGAAGATTCTCATGAGCCTGGTCGGCGGTCCGGGGAAGGCGATCCCGAGCAACAACCACTTCGACACAACGCGAGCAAACGTGGAGTTCACGGGCGCGGAAGCGGTGGACTTGGTGATCGATGAAGGCCGCGATCCCGACTCATTGCACCCGTTCAAAGGCAACATCGACACGGCCAAACTCCGGGCTTTCTTGGAACTGCGCAAGGGCGACGTGCCGATAGGCATGATCACGGTGACCAACAACACCGGCGGCGGCCAACCGGTTTCGATGGCGAACATCCGAGAAGTCGCGGCACTGTACCACGAGTTCGGGCTTCCCTTCATCATCGACTCGTGCCGCTTCGCCGAGAACGCCTGGTTCATCAAACAGCGTGAGCCTGGTTACGCTGACAAGACGCCCAAGGAGATCGCGCAAGAGATGTTCTCCTACGCGGACGGCGCGACGATGAGCCTGAAGAAGGACGGCTTCGGCAACATCGGCGGCTTCCTTGCCCTGAACGACGACGCCATCGCCGAGCAAGCACGCAATCTACTCATCCTCACAGAAGGCTTCCCTACTTACGGTGGCCTGGCCGGACGCGATCTGGAGGCACTGGCGGTCGGCCTCGAAGAAGTCCTCGATTCCCATTACCTGGAGTATCGCGTCGCGACGATCCGTTACCTGTCCGAACGGCTCACCGCGATCGGAGTCAAGGTCGTCCAGCCGCCGGGCGGGCACGCTGTCTACATCGATGCCAAGCGCTTTTATCCCCAGATTCCGGCCACCCAATTCCCCGCTCAAGCCCTCGTGTGCGAGCTTTACGAGAAGGGTGGGATTCGCGGTGTGGAGATTGGGTCGGTGATGTTCGGGCGTAACGTCGATGGCGAGGAGTTCGGGGCTGACCGCGAGCTGGTTCGCCTGGCGATGCCGCGACGGGTTTACACGCAGGCCCATGTCAACTATATCGGCGAGGTCTTCGAACGGCTGTGGGCAGAGCGGGACGCCGTCAAGGGCCTGAAGATCACGCGGCAGGCCCCGTTCCTGCGGCACTTCACGGCGGAGTTCGAGCAAGCATGAGCCATACTTCGACGATGAGTACCCCCGCGGAACCTCTCCCCCAGCCCCTCTCCTCCGCCGCAAAAGCTTCCGCACGCAACTTCCTGTGGGCGCAGGAGAGGGGAGCTTGGCGAGCGGCCACCGTGCTGCTTCTCGTGATGATCCCGATCCTGGGTTGGTCCGACCTCAAGCACACCACCAAGACCCTCAAGTCCTCTCGGGCCAAGCTCTACGAGGCGAAGGTCAGCTATCCGGTGTTTGCTGGTTCCACGCCGCTGATTCGCTTCGCCAACGCCCAGCTTGCCAAGGAAGCGAGGTCCGACTTCGACGATTTTGTCAAGAGCGCGCGCGAGGGGGCGAAGGCGACCCAGAAGTTCGGGATGACGTGGGAGCACGATCAGGCGACCTTCATCGCTCAGGCGAATTCCCGCATCATCAGCGTCTACACCGAAGCCTACAGCTTCACAGGCGGCGCGCATCCGAACACCTTCTTCATGACGTACAACTTCATGATCGTGAAGGGCAAGCCCAAGCAAATCAAATTGTCCGACCTCGTGAGCGATCCGAGGTTGCTCATGAATGGACCGGTCCTCATGGAACTCAATGTGGCCAAGAAGAGCCGCGAGGCCGGACCGGAAACCTCGATCGACCCCAACGTTTTCGACCGCTTCGTGCTGACGCCGACCTCGATCACCTGGATCTTCCAGCCCTACGCCGTGGGTGCTTACGCGGAAGGATCGTATGAGATCAAGCTGCCGCTCTCGGTGCTCAAGGGGTATGCACGACCCGATTCGCCTCTCGCGGGGATGCGCTAACCGATGGGACCGCTTTGGTTCGTCATTGCACTGGTCGGGGTTGTCCTGGCCTTTGCCATCGTTGGCTACAACAAGCTCGTGCGCATGCGCCAACTCACCCGTAACTCGTGGTCCGATGTCGATGTCTATCTCAAGCGTCGCGCCGAGCTTATCCCGAATCTCGTCGCCTCGGTCCAAGCCTACGCCACCCACGAGCAAGGCACGCTCGTCGCCACGACCGAGGCCCGGACGGCCCTCGCCCAGGCGCGCAGTTCGATTACCGCACGGGCCGATGCGGAACGAGAGCTCGGCGAGCGGATCGGCCAAGTCCTCATGCTCGCGGAGCGTTACCCCGAGTTGAAGGCCCAAGACAACTTCCTCGAACTCCAGCGCTCGCTCTCGGAGACGGAGAAGCTGATCGCGCACGCGCGGCAGTATTACAACGCCTGTGTCCGCGACTACAACACCCTCATCGAAGCCTTCCCGAGCAATGTGATGGCCAGCGTGGGCGGCTTCAAGCACGCGGAGTTCTTCCAAGTCGACGACGCATGGGAGCGCGAAGCACCCAAGATCGGGGAGTAGCCCGCGCCCCTGCAGCCCTTGCCCTTCACGGAGCTTCTGCGGAGGGATTCCTACTCCTGTTGACCCAAGGGTCACGTAAAGAGGTCCAAGTCTTACTGGAATGACCACGAGGGTCGCTGGAATGGGTCCAAGAGTTACTCCTGGAGGTCCAAGAGTCACTCCTGGAGGCCCGAGGGTCACGTAACGAGGTCCAAGAGTCACTCCTAGAGGTCCAAGAGTCACGTAAAGAGGTCCAATTGTTACTCCTGGAGGTCCAATTGTTACTGGAAGAGGTCCAAGAGTCACTCCTGGAGGCCCAATGGCAATCCTTGGGACGACCGACGTAGATATTGCAGCGACCTACGTGCCCGCTGCCTTGATCAACGCAGCAGGTGCTGGACGTAGCGTAACTCCTGCAACTTTACCCGCGAGCGCTGGAATCCTCCGGCCCCCCTCTCCTGCGCCCTCCTTATCTCGCTTACGATGAACTGTTGCGGCGGAGGAGAGGGGTTGGGGGAGAGGTGACACCGCTTGTGCCCGGCGCCCGGAAGCTCCACGAACCCGGATGGATGGCACCATAATACGCTGATGCCAACGAGGAAGCGATGAACGCGGCGTATCACGTGTTCCGGAAGGAGACGCGCGAGATGTTTCGGGACAAGCGCGTCATCAACGGCGCGTTCGTCATGCCGATCTTCCTGATCGCGCTCATGATGATGCTGTTCGGCTTCCTCGACAGCGCGGTCAAAGGCTCGAAAGCACCCAAGATCGTGGTCGTCGACACGCCTGTCGCGCGCAAGGAAACGAAAGAACTTTTCCCCGACGCGAAGGTTCTTTGGGTCGCGGACCGGAAGGCGGGCGAGAAGATGCTCGGCGACGGCAAAGCCCAGGTGGTGCTCGAATACGCGCCGGACTTTGAGGAGAAACTCGAGGACGGTGGGGCGCGGATCGACGCGGTCTACGACGAGAACGAGACGCTTTCCCAGATCGCGCTCGGCCAGATGTCGGCGAAGGTGATGCTCAAGAACCGTGAGCGGCTCCAAGGCGACCTCAAGGAAGCTGGATTGCCAGTGACCAAGAGCGATTCGGTGCTCATGGTCCCGGCGACGCTCGGTGGCAAGGAGAGCAAGGGCCCGAATCCTCTGGTGCAGCTTCTTCCCTACCTGATCGTGATCTGGGCGTTCTATGGCGGCTTCAGTACGGTCAGCGATATGGTCGCGGGAGAGAAGGAGCGCGGGACGCTGGAGACGCTGCTGATCTCGCCCGCCCACCGCAACCAGATCGTCCTCGGCAAGTTCTTCGCCCTCGCGCTCGTCTGTCTGATCAGCAGCATGATGTCGGTCGTAGGCCTCGTTCTCGTGCGCCTGCTTCACTTGCCGGGGACGGCGACGATGGTCGAGCACATGGGCTCGATCGGCCCGGTCCAGTTCCTCGCGATCTTCGTCGTTTTGGTCACGCTCGTTCTGTTTTTTTCTGGGCTGTTGCTTGCGATCAGCGCGGCTTCGCGTAACATGCGGGAGGCACAGACCTACCTCACCCTCGTGAGCTTCGTGGTCCTGATGCCGGCGATGTTCAGCCAGTTCATCGGCTTCACCGACTTCGGCAAGGAACTCTGGATCAAGTTTGTCCCGATCCTCGACGCGGCGATGTGCATCCGCGAGGCACTTCAGCTCAAGCCTCATGAACACATCAACTGGCTCGGCATCGGCATCACTTGCGCGGTGAGTCTCGTCCTCGCGGCGGCGATGCTGCAGATTGTGACGAAGCTCTTCAACCGCGAGCAGATCCTGACCCGCGTCTAGCCGTGGCTGACGCGGGTGAGTCGGTCCTTGTCGAGGATGACGATGACCTTGCCGTCCTGCCCCACAATCCCTTCGTCTTTGAGGTCGGCGAACGTTCGGCTCACAACCTCGCGGGCGGCATTGATTCGCTTGGCGAGTTCGGTCTTGGTCATATCTGACTCGATGCGGATGCCTTTCGGGGTTTCTTTCCCGAACTGCTGCGCGAGTTCGAGGAGCTTCTCGGCCAGCTTGGCCCGAACCGGCCGTCGCCCTCTATCCTTGTCGAACTCGCGGATGCGGCGGATGAGCGTGGACATGATACGCAAGGCGAGCTCGGGGGAGTCCCTGAGCAAGCGAATGAGCGGCTCGCGATCGAGGACGATAAGTTCGCAATCGGTAGTCGCCGTAACGTCGGCCGACCTCGGGCTGCCGTCGAGCAGCGACATTTCGCCGATGCACTCATGCGGAATGCGCTCGGCGATGAAGACTTCCTCGAAGTGCTCGTTGGTATACGTGACCTTGACGCGGCCCTTAAGGATCACGTACATCGTGCTACCCGGCTCGCCCTGGTGCATGATCGTCGAGCCCTTCTTACGCCGGATCGGGGTGCAGTTGTCGGCGACCATTTGGAGCATCTCCGGGCTCAGGCCGGAGAACAGTTCGACGCTCTTCAGTACGTGGACGATGCCGGTTTCCATCTGTGACATCCTATCACACCGAGGTCAGCACAAACCAGGTCATGCCGCGCGGCGGAATCTTGACGCGGAGTTTGATGGTGTCCTTGCGGTCCAGTTCAAGCGTCTTTGCCTTGCCCTCTTGCTCCCGGACTTTGCACTTGCCGGTGAGACCGGTGTAGGTCAATGGAACCGTGAAGTCTTCGGTTAGTTCTTGGTCAGTGGGATTCCAGAAAACAGCCATCCCTCTTTCCGGGAGGCTGGGGTTCACGTGGAGAATGCCATCGATTCGCGCACTGTCGGGTCTTCGTAGGTGGACGATGTCGCTTTCGAGAATCGCGCGGTACTTCTTAAACCACGTGACCCACTTGATGACGGCTGCTTTCACTTCTGGAGAGTCATAAAGTCGCGGACCTCGGTAACAGGCTTGGGCTCCGTAGCCAAGATTGTTGGCGAGATGCATCTCGTAATCAGGCAAGTGATCTTTGAGCGGTTCGATGGTCGCGGCCGGACCACCGCCTTGGTATTCCACCAATGGAACCATCATCCATCCCATGCTCGGCGTCTTCTCCCATGTTCCGTCATAGAGGTTCTGCCTGGCATGAATGTGCTGCTGTTCGCGCGGAAGAGACCAGTTCGACTCTCGATATCCCATGCCCGTCTTGTTTGACCCGGCTAAGAAGTAGTTATCGGGTACGTTGAGGAAGACACCGTTGGCGAGGCAATCCGCGTAGAGCTTGGCGATTCGCTGGTACTGCATCCATTGCGAGTCGTCGAAGTCCCGATGTCCAGGATGCGTCGTGCTTGCACACGTATCCCCCGGATAGCTTCCGTCGTGTTCGAGAAGATTGAATCCCGTCTTCGTGAGGAAGGACGACACTTTCTCGAAATACTGTTCACCCCACTTGCTCTGCAGACAAGGCGAAGCGCCGAAGATCGGTTTGGGATTGACGACGTCGTTTTCCTTGTCAATACTCCGGCTGGCGAGGAGCGAATAGCCGCCGAGTTCGATGCCTTTTGAGTTCGCGTACTCTCTCAATTCGCGCCACTTGGCGATGTTGGCATCGCTGGAATCTTCCATGTCGAGACCGCTCCAAAAGCTGATGACAATCATCTCGAACCCGCACTCGGAGGCTTGATCCACCGCGCGACGAACGACCGCCGGATCGGATGAGGTCAAGTGAAGCATGAGCGGATTCTCTTGGCTCCACGGAGCGACAGTTCTAAACATTCGCCGTAGCGCTAATCCCTGTCGTTCTCGGTCCGTATTATCGTGCAAGAGCTCGAAGACGTGGAAGCTTTGGAAGGTCTCCTTCGGCTTGAGATCTATCGCAGGACCAAATGGAGGTTTCACTTCGAGAAGACAGGGCGTCTTCATTTCATAGTTAACTTGTGTCTTGTACTCCGGGTCAGGCAGCCAGTGCACCGTTCGGTTCGAAGCCGTAGCCGCCATCCCTCCGAACGAGTAGTCGCAGTGCACGGACAAATTTGGCTTCCGCCATTCCGGACTGCTGTCGACAATTGACTCCGGCTCGACGACGGCCAGCGTTTCGGCGACAAATCGATCTAGCCTTACGGCCTTTTCGCCTTCATTCTGCACGGAGATCCACTTCATCATAAGCGGAATTCCGTCGTAGAGTTCGTAGTGAACTCCGACCCGCATGGCTGGTTGCTTGCCCTCGAACCAAAGCGTTAGCGAGACTCCTTTGGGAGGCCATGTCGAAGCTGGGCTGTGCCTCACTTTCTTCCATTTGAGCCTTTCTCGTGGTTTGCCGACCTCGAAACCCAAGAAGCCAAGCGAGCCGGGCGTTGCTTTGAGATCGGCGAGCCACTCTGGGGCAAGGAACGCGCGATTGGGCTGCCCAGTGAGGCCACCGACATCGATGGTCTTGCCATCGATACTGACAATCGCCTCAGGTCTGACAGCACGCACGAACTCTTCGCCTGTCCGAAGGTTCCTGAGGCTGATGGTCGCCGCGTTCGGGGCGATGAGAATGCGGCGGGCGAGGAGCCCGTTCGCGAGGATGAGCTCGCGAGAGTCAGCCGACCGATAGACGGCCGCCTTCGTTCGAGGTACTTGAATCAGCCAATCGCTAGCTTCCGAGGAAGCGTGCCAAACCGGCAGCGTCGCGATTTGGCCAAGGGCAAACAGTGAAAGCACGGGTTCATTTTGCCTCAGCGAGGGCGTACAATGAGTAGAGATGAGCGCGATCCTGTCTTTAATGGCGATGGCCGCCTTGGGCCAGCCGAAGCCGATGCCGACGAAGCCGTTGTCGTTCGCGATCGTGACAACGAGCCAGGAAAACAAGCAGATTCCGGAAGCGGGCGCCGTTGCCACCGTGCTCGTCTTCATGACCGTCGACTGCCCCATTGCGAACCGCTACTCACCCGAGATCAGCCGGCTCGCAACTGAGTTTGGGGCAAAGAGGGTCGCGTTCTACCGGGTCTACGTCGACACTTCAGTAAAGCCAGACGCCATCGAGCGACATGGCAAAGAGTTCAAGTACCCTTGTCCGGCATTCGTGGACACGAAACACGCGGTCGTCAACGCGATTGGGGCCACCGTGACGCCTGAGGCGGCGGTTCTCGACTCCAAGGGCATCCTGCGCTACCGTGGTCGGATCGATGACCGGTACGTCGAGCACGGCAAGCCACCGAAGACGGAGTATCGACGCGACCTGCGCGAGGCCGTGCTTGAGGTGCTGGCCGGAAAGGAAGTGTCCGTGAAGCAAATGCCCGCGATCGGCTGCTCGATTCCCGAAATCGAGAACTGAGCCATCGGGCCCATCGGTAGAATAGGGTGTGAAGCGGATACTCCTCGCTGCACCCCGAGGTTTTTGTGCCGGGGTCGCGTACGCTATTGAGGTCGTTGATCTCGCCCTAAAAGCCCACGGGTCCCCCCTGTACGTGCGGCACGCTATTGTTCATAACGAATGGGTCGTTCAGAGCTTTGAAACTCGCGGCGTGATCTTCGTGGAGAACATCGACGAGATTCCGGCTGGAATGCCGGTTGTCTTTTCGGCTCACGGGGTCTCTCCCGAGGTGCGTCGAAAAGCATCAGAGCGTGGGCTCAAGGTCATCGACGCCACGTGCCCGCTGGTAACCAAGGTCCACAACGAGGCAAAGCACTACGCGGCCAAGGATTACTTCATGATCTACATCGGCCACGCCGGACACGTCGAGGCCGAGGGCACCATGGGCGAGGCGCCCGACCGAATGGTGCTCGTCGAATCACCCGAGGACGCGGAGGCACTCGTGCTCCCGCACCACGACCGATTGGCTGTTCTGACGCAGACCACGCTCAGCGTCGACGAAGTTCAGCGGTCCCTTGAGGTGCTTCGTCGTCGGTTCCCGCACCTGGAGTCTCCTGGGAAGGAAGATATCTGCTACGCAACGACGAATCGACAGGCAGCCGTCCGCGCCCTGGCCGAGCACTGCGACCTAATTTTGGTCGTCGGTTCGACGATGTCCTCGAACAGCAACCGACTGAGGGAGGTCGCGGAGGCTTGTGGCGTAGAAGCCCACCTGATTTCATCGGCGGGCGACATCGAAGCCAGATGGCGTGAGCTGTATGATGTCGTCGGAGTCACGAGCGGAGCCAGCACCCCCGAATCGCTCGTCGAGGATGTGATCGGATCGCTCGTGGCAGGTCGACCTGAAATCGCGGTGGAGACCCTTGAGACCATTCGCGAAGAAGTCAGCTTTCGGCCGGCGCGTGACCTGGTCCAGTTGGCGATGGCTTCGGGTTAAGAACACACCGATCGCAAACGAACAAGCCCAGTGACCTAAGTCACTGGGCTTGATTCGAGTCTGTGTTTTTCGGCTTTATGCTAGCTTACTTGCGGCGGCGGCGAGCGGCGAGAGCGCCGATACCGGCCACGAGAGCGAGCATGGTGCCCGGCTCAGGAACGAGTCGAAGTCGGCTGTTCTCAACGCCGTTTGCGCCCGGTCGGAAAGCGGTGCCACCGTTGAGGAGCATCGACTGACCGCCAGTAGCACCCGTGGCGCTGCTGTACAGGAACAGATCGTGGAATGCAGCATTGCCATAGAAGCCGTTGTCCTTGAACTTAACGGTAGCAATGTACTCGGTTGCACCGACGGCCAGAGTTCGCGCAGGCGAACCGAGAGCCGTGTCGAGAGCGAGGGACATGCCGTAGAGTTCGGAAACTCCGTTGGCAGGGCCGGTGCCTCGTCGATAGTTGACCGAGCCGGTCGGGTTGGCACCCTGGTACCAAGAAGCGCGGCCGGTAACGTTGGGGTTAGCAGCAGCGTTGGTGTTGTTCATCGGAGCGAAGACCGTGATGCCATCGGTGCCGGCCGTCGGCAGGATGTTGTTGGTCGTGCTCGTAGCTCGTGCATAAGCAACGAGAAGGTTGCCAGCATTGTATTGCATGTCGGCATCGCCGACGTTCTTCATGATGATGTCGTACTCACCGGTCCAGCTGGAACTGGTGACCATGTCCTGCTCGAGGCGGCTGTCGTCGCCACCCTTGGTCGAGAAGTAGAACTGCGGTACACCAGCTGCGTTAGCGGCGACCGTAGCGAGAGCGAGCATCGTGAATGCAGTACTTCGTAGCGAGAATCTCATGTAATTTTTCCCCTCCAATCAGGTTGTTAAACGTAGCTATGAGACCTGGCCTTCCCACCTTTCAGAACCGTACCAGACTCGAATCTACGACGATCATTATAGCCGAGGTCGTGCCATTTTTCAACGTCAGCCTCCAATTTCGGGAAAAAAACGGGGGAATTGTCGGCACTTGAACTTGGAAACCGCAGGATCGAGGCGTTCGAAGAACCGAATACTAGTAAATATCCCGGCGACCCTGTTCGGCTTCAGAGGCTCTCCAGCAACCAGTCTCGGTTGTTGGTGACCATTCCGGGGTGCCAATCGTGCCCCCAATCGTAAGTCACCAGTTTCTTGACACCGGGCAGAGCATCGTACACCGCTTGCACGGCCTCCGGTCGACAGGAAGGGTCTTTCAGGCCTCGCGACACTAGGGTCGGCTTTGCACAGCGGGTCGCCTGATTGAGGGTGTCGAAGTAGCTCAGCGTGTGCCATGCCTTCTCAGCCCCCAAGGGCTCGTTCTCCATGAAATCGACGACTTCCTTGAGGGGATAGCGATGTGCGTTACGCTGGAGGGCGAACTTCATGGCTCCAAGAAACGGCATGTCGGCGCAGATGGCGTGGACCAGCGGGCACCACGCTCCCAGCCAGATCGCCATGCCCGCCCCCTGACTCATCCCCATTGCCCCGATTCGGTCTTCATTGGCCTCGAACTGGGCCATCAAGACCCGGGTCGCCATTGCAGCGTTGAGGAGCATCGCGCGGAACACCCAGGTTTCGGGGTCCGAAAGCCCTTCAGCAAAGTAACCCCTCGACGGACTGTATTTCTCCTGGTGGAAGGCCCCGAGACCATGAAAATTGAAGCTGAAGCTCGTCATGCCTTCGCGGGTGCCGTACGCGTTGGGCAAGAGAGACTCGCGTCCGTACGGGGGGAGCCAGACAAATGAAGGCAGTCGCCGCGCTCCCTCGGGGTAGGCGAGCCAGCCCTCTAGCGCCCTGCCGTCGAACCCCCGAAAGCCAATCGTCTCAACGATGAACCCGGGCAGGTCGAAGTCAGAGCGGCTCGAGCGGTGGAAATCGAGTGGAGCCGACATCGCTTCCGCCATGCCCTCGGTCCAAAAGGCATCGAAATCCTCGGGCGGATAGGGCTCGAACGCGCTCATGCGCCAACGGAACGCTGGAGAGCATCGACATGGAGGCCGGTCGTCATGAGCCACGCAGTCGCCCGCTGGATTTCCTCAAGCGGACCTTCGAGGCGGACATGAACCCAGCCAAAGTCGGTATCGATATTCGCCTTGACGATGTTCACCTTCACATTGAACTCGCGTCCCAGTCGCCAGAGCCAGGGCTCGTCCACAGCCTCGCGGCGTGCAGTCAGGTTGATGTCGATCTCCGCCATGCCGTCGATTGTACCGCTTGACTTGGCACTCCAAAACAGCACCAAAGGAAGGGCAGGGAGGGCTCTTGTTTCATTGCCTAAGTACCGAAGTTCATATCAGCAGATCAGTAATCAGGAGAGAATGTCACCATGTCAGCAATTGGTAATTCAAATTGGGTATTGCATCATTCATGGAAATGGGTCGTGGCTGCGTCCAGCTTGGCAGCGGCAATCCTCGCCCTCTGGATGGACGGCGCTTCCTTTAAATCTTGGAGTGTGCTCACTGGTGTGGTGTTGCATGCTGGACGCTCAGATTTGGCGTTGCCCGCCTTACGAGTCGAGCCATGAGACGGGTTCCTCAAGTGGATGCCCAGCCCGAATTCAACCAACTAGCCGAACTGGCAATTAGGTCCAAGCGAGCGGTCGTCGTCGTTGATGGCGAAGGTCTGGTTACGTGGGCCAATACTGCATTCCGCGATGAACTTGGAAACGTCAACCACGAAATCCTTGGTCGTCAGCTACAGTTGTGCGACTGCTGTGGGGCGTCAAATGAAGTCCGCGCTCTGCTCACTCACCCGGGCTACCTACGAGAAAGGGTCCACACGAGATCTTGTGCCGTCAATCCACGGTGGATACGAGGTGGAGGTCATCCCGCTCATGGGTTCGAACGAGGGACTACGGGTCGTCACATTGACCAACATCACAGAGTTCGTCAATTTGCATGGCGCGGTTTCCGAGGTCACCGAGCGTCTCGCCGTGGCGACAGAGTGTGCAAACCTGGGTACCTGGGATTGGAACCCCAAGACGGACGAAGCCCGATTCAACGATCAGTGGTGGGCCATGTTGGGTTATGAGCCGGGCGAACTACCGGCGACCGGAGGCACCTGGTCGAGTTTGCTCCACCCCGAAGATCGAAAGCGCGTCCAAAACCAGCTGGGGGAGCACTTCGCCGGTCAGCTACCCGTATACGAATCAGAGTTTAGAATGCGTCGCAAGGACGGAGGCTGGGCATGGATCCAAGCGGCGGGGCGAGTCATCGAAGCCAGTGATGCTGGCGAGGCGATTCGTATCGCGGGTATTCACATTGATATCACCCAGCGCAAGGCCATGGAGATTGACCTTCGCAACAGTCAAGAGCGGTACGACCTCGCAGTTGCGGCAACCAGTGAAGGAATCTGGGATTGGCAGATACAGTCCGGCGAAGTCTTCTTCTCGCCGCGTTGTTTTGAAATGCTCGACACGCCGGATCGTCCTCTCAAGAACTTTAGGACCCTTGGACGAGCGCTCCACCCTGAAGACAGGGGCTCTGCCATCGCACGACTCCGACGACACCTACGTTCCCGAACCGCGCTTGACCTGGAGGTGCGACTGAGAGGAAGTTCGGGCGACTATCGCTGGTACCGAGTTTGCGGGCAAGCGCTTTGGGACGATACCGGTAAACCCATCAGGATCGCTGGTTCGATCCGTGACATCCATCATCGCAGAGGTCTCGAACAGCAGATTCAGATCGCGGGGCACATTGACGGACTTACAGGGTTGCCCAATCGGACGCTGCTCACGGAACGACTCCAAACCGTCCTTAGCCAAAGGGGGGGACGGCCAAGTGCCTTGCTCATGATCGATTTCGATCGTTTCCGAGTCATAAATGATGCTCTCGGCTATGAGCAGGGCGATTTCGTGCTACAAGAGATGTCTCGCCGCATCCTGGGTTGCGTTCAAGATTTTGACGGCGTCGATACGAAGTCGTTGGCCGCCCGCCTAGGAGGAGATGAATTCGCAATATTGTTGGCCAACGCCGACCAAGAACGAGCAACCTGCTTTGCTGATACCCTCTTAGAATCCGTTGGCAGGGCACTCGCGGTAGATGACCACATTCTCGTCATCACAGGGTCCGTCGGGATTGTGCCGAGTATTGGACGCTACGCTCGGGCCGAAGACGCCATTCGCGATGCCGACACGGCGCTCAACGAAGCCAAGTCAACTCGCAAGGGAGGTCGCGTAATCTACGACCCGAAGATGAGCGCGAAACTCGAATGTTGGCTTGACCTAGAGTCCGAGCTTCGGAAGGCGATTGAGGAGGACCAGTTTACGCTGTACTATCAGCCGATCATCTCACTCGCTTCGGGCACGATGGACAGCGTGGAGGCTCTTATTCGTTGGATCCATCCGATCAGGGGTGCGATTTCACCCGTGGACTTCATTCCCATCGCGGAAGAAACCGGGCTCATCCAGCAGATTGGCAACTGGGCACTGACCGAAGCATTCAGGCAATCCAAGGCGTGGATCGCGGAGGTCGGCGTCTTTAATGTCCCGCATATCCACGTCAATCTGAGCGCACATCAGGTAATGAACCCCGGGACAATAATCCACATTCGCCAATGCCTCGAGGAGTTCGAACTTGCTCCGTCACTCATCCACCTTGAGATTACGGAAAGCACGGTCATGAACGACGTTGAAGCGGCGCGAGCCGTCCTTGTTCAGCTTCGAAGCATGGGATTCAGCATCGCCCTAGACGACTTCGGCACAGGCTACTCGTCGCTCGCGTGCCTCCACCAGTTCCCGATCGATATCTTGAAGATTGACAAGGCATTTATCTCCACCATCGCGAAGGGGCAGGAGTATGTCGGACTCGTCAATGCGATTTTAATGCTCGCGTGGAATCTGGACATCAAAGTCGTCGCAGAAGGCGTCGAGACAGAAGACGAAGTGACCATGCTGCAGAGCCTTCAGTGTGACTACGCACAAGGATATTTCTTTGGCCGTCCACTGCCGCCGGATCAGATCCGACTTCAGGTTTCGGAACTCGCCGCGTAGGGCTCGGTAGACTCCGGCTATGCGCAGTGTGATTGTGATTCCGGCCCGGATGGGTGCGACCCGTTTCCCGGGCAAGCCGCTATGCGACCTTCTGGGCAAGCCAATGGTCCAGTGGGTCTATGAGGCGGCCAAGGAGGCGAACGTCGCCGAGAAGGTCGTGGTCGCCACACCCGATCAGGAGATCGTCGATGCCTGCGCGGCATTTGGGGCCGAAGGAGTGCTGACTCGTCACGACCACGTCACCGGCACCGACCGCATCGCCGAGGTCGCTGAGAAGCTACCGGCTGAGGTTTACATCAACGTTCAGGGCGACGAGCCCCTCATCCCGCCGTCAAGCATTAAGGTTTGCGCGAATCTATTGCTCGATAATGACGACGTCCAAATGGCGAGCGTGTTTTGCCGTTGCGAACCGGACGAGTACGACAATCCCGCTGTCGTCAAGGTCGTCACCGACCTTGCGGGCAATGCGCTCTATTTCAGCCGTTGGCCGATTCCGTTCGAGCGCAATCCTCGCGTCGAGTTTGTAAAGAAGCACCTCGGGCTGTACGGGTACCGTCGAGACTCCCTTCTGGGATTTGCGACTTGGAGACCGTCGGCCCTCGAGACCGCCGAAAGCCTCGAGCAACTGCGGTTCATGGAAAATGGCGTGCGGATTCGCATGGCTGAAGCCGAAGGAGCTGAGCTGGCGGTCGACACGCCAGAACAAGCGGAGATCGTACGCTCGATCCTCGCCAAGCGTCTAAGATAGTTGTTGGAGAACATGATGAAGACACTTGCAATCACCCTAGCCGCCCTGGCTGCGACCGTCTTAGTCGCCCAGGAGCGAAAACAGATCACGATCCCATCTACCAAGATCAAGCCGATTCCGATGGGAAAAGTCCAGACGGGACCCGGGCCGGAAAAAATGTCCGGAAAAGCCCCGGCCGGCTGGTCCATGAAAACGATTGACGGCAAAACGATCACCGACAAGAGCATGCGGGGCAAAGTACTGCTCGTGGACTTCTGGGCGACGTGGTGTGGGCCCTGCAAAATGGCCTCGCCGATCATGGAATCGCTCCACAAGAAGTATGGCCAGAAGGGATTAGTCGTAATCGGCGCCAACACGAGCGAACGGGGCACCGATGGAAAGCCCTCAGCGTCTCCGGCTGCTGCCAAGGGCTATCAGAAGGAGCACGGCTACACGTACCTCTTTACCTACGGCAACGATGCCCTCAAGAACTCATGGGGAGTGCGCGGAATTCCGACCATGTTCGTGATCGACAAGAAGGGCGTGGTGCGTAAGGTCCAAGTTGGCTTCGACGAGGGATTGGAGAAAACCCTTGAGGACGCGATCAAGCCACTGCTCTAGAGATCGCAACAATGCCCCCTGAAGAACAGGGCCGGATCAACCGTTATTCCAATCAAGGACGAGAGTCCGGACAGAAAAAGGCAATCTTGGAGGTAACTCCTTGAGCGCAAAGCCTATGGGTCCCATTTCGGTGGGAAAGCCGGGTTGCCTGTCTGGGATCGCGGGACAAAACCATGCGAATTTCAGACGTTGAACTAAAGAAAGTACTCAAAGTAGGCGTGCTTGCGCCGAACGACCTGGACGGGCACGTTCCGTCGCCCAAGCCGACCGATTGGCGACTCATCGCCAAGATGGTCGACGAGGTGATCGCGATGCCGGACCGCGAGGAGGTCATCGCCGACCTCAAGGCGCGCATCGAAGCCGGGACGTACAATCCGACCGGAGAAGAAATCGCGGATGCGATGGTTCGCCGCGCGATTGCCGACCACATGCATTAAAGCGCTCTTGGCCCCTTCCGGGGGCCAGCAAGCGTCTCCACTGAATCGACACAATCGAAGGATGCACTTGCGCGTCCCGATTCGCAGCGACAAGCTCGCGATGTCCGTTGAGGTGAGCCTCGTCGCCTCCGTCACCACTCCCTTCCAAACCATCGACATTTATGACTCGGTGGCGTTCGGTCGGATGCTGCTGCTCGATGGTCATATCCAGTTGACCACCCTCGACGAGAAGGCGTATCACGAGGCATTGGTTCAGATCCCGCTCGTTAACGTCGTGCTTCCCAAACGTGCCTTGGTCGTCGGTGGCGGTGATGGTGGTGTCATCCGGGAACTGTGCCGGTGGCCGTCGATCGAGCATATTGACATGGTCGAGATCGATGAAGAGGTCGTCCGGGTCTGTCGAAAGCACCTGGCCAAGGTGAGTTCCGGGGCGTTCGCCGACCCCCGGGTTCATCTCCATGTGGGCGATGCCTTTGCGTTCGTCAGGGAGGCCACGCACCTCTATGATCTCATCGTCGTCGATTGCACCGACGTTTATGAGGAGGACGACGGTGGCCTGTCAGAGATGCTGTTCACCGATGAGTTCTATCAAGACTGCCGGTCATGTTTGAGTCCATCGGGGTTCGTGATTACCCAAGCTGACAACTTGCTGTATTGCCCGTACAGTCTCCAAGGCATCCGAGAAGCGTTCGAACGGACGTTTTCGAACGTCGGCGACTACTGGGCGATGGTCCCTTCGTTTGGCGGCTTTTCCGGCTATTGTTGGGCGAGCATGGGACCAACAATCGCATCTCGCTTTGACGACCTCTTGCATCTGCATAAGCTGACTTTCGAGTACTTGTCGCCTCTGACCTACGACATGGCGATGCGACCGCTACCCTTCGGCTCTCGACTGATCACACCTTGAGGAGGACGGCCGTAGCCTCGCCGCCACCGATGCACGGAGTCGCGACCGCATAGCCGCCGCCGCGCCGCCGCAGTTCGTACAGTGCGGTGAGGATCAGCCGGGCACCGGTTGCGCCAATCGGGTGACCGAGGGCAACGGCACCACCGTTCACATTGAGCTTCTCGTGGGGAATCCCGAGCTTGCGGGCGACGACGGTTGCGACGACGGCAAACGCCTCGTTGACCTCGAAAATCGCGATGTCGGCGACGGTCAGCCCGTGCTGGGCCAGCAATTTCTCGACCGCGAACGCGGGAGCCGTCGTAAACCACTCGGGTTCCTGGGCATGGGTGGCATATCCAACGAGTTGGCCCAACGGGTTTATGCCTCGCTTTTCAGCTTCCGCTTTCGATCCGATCACCATCGCGGCCGCTCCGTCGTTGATTGAGCTTGCGTTGCCTGCGGTCGTGACGCCTTCCTTGTCGAAGGCGGCCCGCAGACTTGGTAGTTTGTCCGGATTTCCTCGGCCAGGCTCCTCATCCTGATCGAGCAGGATGGGATCGCCTTTCCGCTGAGGAATGCTGACCGCTACGATTTCCTCGGCATGGCGTCCGGCGGCCTGAGCGGCGGTTGCGCGGCGGTAGCTCTCGGCGGCGAACGCGTCGAGTTCCTCGCGGCTGAAATCAAACTCCTTGGCGGTCTTGTCCCCGCAATTGCCCATGTGGACGTTGTGGTAGGGATCCCAGAGGCCGTCGTTGATCATCGTGTCGATGATCGTTCCATTCCCCATTCGGTAACCGGCGCGCGCTTTGTCGAGCACGTACGGGGCGTTGGTCATCGACTCCATGCCACCTGCGACTACCAAATTGGAATCACCCAGCTTGATCGCCTGAGCGGCGAGCATGGCCGCCTTCATGCCCGATCCGCAAACCTTGTTGATGGTCATGCAGGGAACACTGTTTGGCACACCTGCGCCAAGCGAAGCCTGACGCGCTGGGGCTTGGCCCATTCCACCGGTGAGCACGCATCCTATGATGACCTCGTCGATTTCGTCGCCCTTAAGTCCGGCTCGCTCCAGCGCCCCTTTGATAGCGATCGAACCAAGTTGCGGAGCCTTGAAGTCGGAGAGAGCTCCCTGGAATGCCCCGATGGGCGTCCTCGCGCCCGAGAAAATCATCACGTCTTGCATTAAATGGAGGATACCGGAGCGAACTCGCGGAGCGCGGACTTCAGTCCGCCTTTGGACCTCGGACTTCAGTCCGCAGTGGGAAGCCGAATGCTCCCTTCGACCTCAGACTCGCTACTCAAATTTATTGATGGTGGACTTAAGTCCAGAGTCCAAAGGCGGACTGAAGTCCGCGCTCCTAGTCGTCGGCGAAAGCCCTGGGCCAGTCGTCTCTTAACAGCCGCGAGAGGGCGCGATCAGCCAGGATGCGGCCCTCGTTCTGGCAAACCGCACAGTAGTTGGTCTCGTTGTCGGCATAAACGATCCGCTGGATCGGCTTGCCGCAAACCGGACACGGCTTGCCGAACTTGCCATGAGCCGCGAAGTCGGGACGAAACGCGGTGATTTGGCCGGAGCCGGGGAATCGTTCGCCAAACTCCTTGCGCAGGCGGTCTGTCCAAGTCGCAAGGGTTCCTCTCACGGCATCGAAAAGGCGTGCGATCTCGCCTTGATCTAGAGATTTCGTCAGTCGCATGGGGGAGAGCCGAGCCGCATGGAGGATCTCGTCCGAGTATGCGTTGCCAATGCCCGAAAACCGGGAGGGCTGGGTGAGCGCGCGCTTGAGCGTTCGGTTCTCTTCCGTCAACGCTCCTTCGAATTGCTCCAGGGTCATATCGAGAGGTTCGAGACCGCCAGGATCGTGGGAAGCCAAACCGCTTGAGCCAGCTACCAAGTGCAGCGACGCCCGCTTCTTGCTGCTCGCTTCGGTCAGGATCAGCATGCCATTCGGAAAGGTGAACGTGGCGAGCGTGATTTTGCCAGGTGGGCCGGTTCCCTTCTCCTTCCATAGAAGACGCCCGGCGATCATCAGGTGGATGACCAAGTACAAATCGCCCTCAAAGCCCAACACGATGCGCTTGCCCAGACGCTCGACACTCTCGACCCTGTGGCCAAGGAGCGTCTCCATCGGTGGGTCGAAAGTGCGAACGACAAAGAGCGAGACGGCCCGAAAGCCTTCCAACGACTGTCCGACAATCCTGGCCCGCAATGCCTCGACATAGACCGTGATGTCCGGTAGCTCTGGCATGGTTGGAGGCTACCCCCGAAAGAAAACCTGAGAAGTCCCTCAAGTTTCCAGAAGAGGGTGCCGAATATCTAGACGGGCCTCATGCCCGGAGACCGTATGTACGAAGCCTATTGGGGACTTAGCGAAACACCATTCAGCCTCACGCCGGACCCGAGGTTCCTTTACCTCAGCCGCGCTCACGAGGACGCGCTCATGATGATGCACTACGCCGTGACACGAAACAAGGGTGCGGCGATGCTCACCGGAGATATTGGTCTCGGAAAGACCACCGTTAGCCGGAAACTCATTGAGCTGCTCGATCCCGTGTCAACGCGGATGGTCTTGATCGTCAACCCGATCTTGACTCCCACGCAAATGCTGCAGGAGATCTTGACTCAACTCGACGATCCGACCATGAGCAGGAACCGGCAGGTCTTGGTGCAGGCCCTCCACAACAAACTCGTACAAATGTATGACCACGGACAGCGCGCGGTCTTGCTGATCGACGAGGCTCACCTCATTCGTGCGCTGGGCTCCTTTGAGGAATTGCGACTTCTTCTGAACTGCCAGATGAACGACCAATTCCTGATCAGTTTGCTGCTGTTCGGCCAGACAGAGCTGCGGAAGAAGATCAGTAAGGTTCCCGCACTCGAACAGCGGCTCGCGGTGCGACACACCTTGAAACCGCTCGATGTTCAAGAGACTGATGAGATGATTCTTCACCGCCTGCGTGTGGCGGGCTATACGGGTGAGAAGAGCCCCTTCTCGCCCGACGCGATCTTCCAACTCCACAAATTTACGGGAGGCACCCCGCGCCTCGCCAGCCAGATCGCCGATAACGCCCTGCTCATGGGCATGGTTCAGAAAGTGAAGCTGATTGATGGCTTCCTTATGCACCAAGTCATTAACGAGTATCAGGGGATCCAGGAGGCAGCATGAATCTCGCCGACGCGATTCGCCAAGCCGCCCTCGGGCAGCGCAAGCTTCAGAAGCAGCCACCTCCGCCTCCGATCGAACCCGAAGAAGATAACGCCGTGGACGCCGAAGAAATCACGCCTGTACTGCAACTGCAAGACTCGACTGAGCAGCCGACGCTTGATGACGATGAGCTCGCCATCGACCCTGAGATGCTCTCTGCCGCCGCCGCAGCAGCCGCTGCGGCAGCCGCCCAGTTCGATCAGGGTTCAGGATATCCGGAGCCGATGTCTGCTCAGATTCCGCAGAACGCGGTTCGCCTTGAGTTGTTCCTTACGCCGGAGCAAATGAACCTCATGCTGCGCGCCGTCATGACCAGCCACCACTCGGTGATGACGCTTCGCGAAGCCGCTGCCTATCTCCGCATGACGACCGGAACTCTTGAGCGAATGGCCCAGGATCACGAAGTTCCTGCTTTCGTGATCGATGGTCGCTGGCGTTTCCCTAAACCTGCACTCGATGAATGGCTTGCGATCCGAGCCCTCAAGGGAGACAGAGATGTCGCTTAGCCCATTCCGGAAGAAGAACTATGTCGGCCTCGACTTGGGACATTACACGCTCAAAGTCGTCCAGCTTGAACGCAGCGCCAATGGTTTCAAAGTGGCCAAGCGCGACGAAGTGCTGACTCCTCCAAACAGCATAAAAGATGGAGTCATCATCGACAACGATGCCATCGTGTCGGCTCTCCGTCAGCTGATGAAGCAGGCTCATATCGGTGCAACCAGCGCCGTCATCTCCGTCGAAGGGGGCAGTGTCGTCGTTCGCAATGTCCGCATTCCGAAGATGCCGGAAGCGACCCTGCGCAAGTCGATCAAATTCGAAGCTGGTCGCTACGTCCCAACATCGGTAGACGACAGTTACATTGAGTTCGAGATCATCGGCTACCCTGACGATGCCCAAATGGACGTCCTGATTGTGGCCGCTCCCAAAGACATCGTCCAGAGCCGCATTCGGGCTTGCCACGAAGCCGGTTTGGAAGTCGAGGTAGTCGACATCGCTCCCTTTGCCGCCTATCGTGCTCTCGTGGAAGCTGATCCGGCAGCCGACTACGCGAACCAAACGATCGCGCTCGTCGATATCGGAGCGATGACGACCAGCGTTTCCGTGATTGCCAAGAACGTCTTCAGCATGACTCGCTCCATTCCGCATGGCGGAGGCACCTTTACAGAGGCGCTAAAGACGTACTTTAAGCTCTCTGATCAAGATGCCGAGGCTGGTAAGTGTCAACTCGATTTGCATGAGCTCATCAATGACGAGAAGCCCAGTGAAAATCCCCCACTTCGCGTTCTTCAACCGCACATCGACGAACTGATTCGCGAGATTCGTCGCTCGCTGAACTACTATCAATCGCAGCAGACTGAATCAGGGCAGCCGAATCCGGTCACCTCCCTTGTCCTATCAGGAGGTACCGGTAAGATGCACGGCTTAGCCGATTACATGACCAAGAAATTGGGGATGCCGGTGACGCCCGTCGCGATCTTCGACAACCCACGCTTCAGCTATCTAGGAACCGACGACCCTGGCAGCGGTCTCGAACTCTCCGTGGCATCTGGATTGGCCATGCGAGCATTTTCGAAAGCTGCATAGGAGCACGCCATGCCACTGATCAACTTAATTCAAGAACAGCAATCGGGATCAAGGCTTCGCGAGCGAAAGGCTCGAGCATACTTCCTCGCTTTCGCAGGCATCCTATCAGCTTCCGTGATGGGTTTTGGGTACTTTTGGGTGGAAACCGATCGTGCTCAGCGAGAGCAGGAAACTCTCAAGAAGCAGGTCGCGCGATTGGAGCCCATGGTCAAAGCCATTGATGGCAACAATGCTCAACTAAGCATCCTGTCCCCCAAGCTGACCACTTTGGAGGATGCTCAGGTATCGACGGACCGATGGATCAAGATCCTTGAGCACCTGACGCGCAACACACCTCAGGACGTCTGGCTAACGAACATTCGGTGCGTCGCAACTGATCCGACCAAACCGGTCGCCTTGACCCTTATCGGAATCAGCACTTCTCAAGACAGTGTCGCAGATTTTCTCATTCGCTTGCAATCCTCGCCTGATCTGGTGAACGTCACGCTCAAACTGACCCAAGAAAAATTCGTGGACTCCAAGAAGGCAATCGAGTTCGAAATCTCAGCTGAGTTGCAGGGCACAGAACCAGAGAAACCGAAGGCGGAGAAGAAGGAAAACGCATGAACAGCGGCCCCAACCCTACAACTTTCCTCATCCTTGCCGCAGCCGCACTGGTTGCCGGCGGGAGCGCGATTTACTATCAAAGCACACAACTCTCGGATGCAGAGAGCAGCATTTCGGCTTTGAAGAAGAAACTCCGAGACGAGAAGCAGACCGCGCTCGAAGTTACGACCACCGGAGATAAAGTTGCTGAGTCTCAGCAGCGCCTCGATCATCTCGAGCAGGGCGTCCCGGAACTCGCCTACATTCCCACGATGCTGACCGAACTGGAAAATGTCGGCCGTAAAGACGGCATCATTGTCCTCGGCGTTCGGCCCATCCAAAAACCTGCAGACAAATCAAAGGATGGCAAGCCTAAGAAGCAATCCTACGAGGAACTGAACATCGAGGTCAAGGGGCGTGGCGATTACCAAGCGGTGAGCAGGTTTCTATCTTCATTACGAGCATTTCCAAAGATTGTGGCGGTTCGGACGCTCACACTATCACCTAAAACTTCCGAGATGGAAAAGGACCGATTTGCAAGTCCGATGTTGGACGCCACCGTGGAAATTCGTGCTTTTCTCTTTCCCGAGACCCCGCCAAAGCAAGTTGCTTCTGGGTCGGAGAGTAAGACGATGGATCGACGCGGCGTTGCCGACCAGATGGTCGAGCCACCCAAGAACTGAGAAGATAATATGGAGAAATCAAACACTGAAATCCCGGCGTCCGGCGGAAAGGATAAGCAGAAGCTCATCATTGTCGGCGTACTTGGCGTCCTTGTGATCGGCATTGGAGCCTTCCAGTTCATGGGCGGCGAGCCAGCGAAGAAGCCAGTGGCTAAGAAGTCGACATCAGATCCGGATTCGAAGAAACCATCAGATTCGGCAGAGCCGGTAGACGAGAAGAAGATCGACTTGGGACGCCTGATCGCAGGCAATCTGCCTCCGCGTGACCCGTTCCGTCCCGTTGACATTCCCGCGGTTCCCGACCCGAAGCCGTCGAGTCAACCTGGGGAAACCGAGAAGCCTGAGAAGGTCGAGCAAGCCCCGCCCAAGTCGGAACCAACTCCCTCGGGTCCCCGCAGCACCGGAGCGATGCGGCCGCCGAGCATGTCTGGTCAAGCACCGTTAAACCCAATGGGAGGTCTTCCCCCCGCAGGCGCGATCGGCGCTGGACCCGGCATGGCTATCCAAGCTGGGACGCCGCTTAGACAACCTGGCGAGCCCGCATACAGTGTAGCCGGTGTCGTCATTGGCAAGGAAAGGATGGTTGTCTTGCAGGATGATAACGGTAACCAACGACTCGTAAAGTTGGGCGAGAAGATCGATCCAGACAATCGCATTGTCGATATCGACAGAGGTGGCAAGGTCAAAGTGCGCAACGGAAAGAAGACGATGGAACTCCCTGCAGTACCCGCGGAAACTCCAAAGCCGGGTTCGCCCAATACTCAAGGCCAACCCACCTTCTAAACTTCCATACATGACCAACGGCCACTTAGTGAACTTACTGAGTGGCTTTGCGTTAACTCGTTGCTTCGGCAAGCCGTACGTATTGAGCTCCACTGGCGCTCAGCAAGCTCTCGTAAAGCACCATTCCCTCCAGTGTAAAAGATAAGTTGGGCGGCTTCACTCTCGAGGCGTCAATCGTTACCCCGCGGCGGGATCGGGCCACGGTGACGTGGAGGATATTCGGCTGAAAAACTCTACGCATTCTTGTAGGACTATTGTCGCCCTCTGTGGATGTTACATCACCCACGAGCAGGGACAGAGGCGCCACTCGGGTAACCAAAGACTCCAGTTCCTGAACCCCGGCCAGGAGGTCCAGAGCTAATGCTGAACGGCCCCGAATCACGAATTGTCCTACCCGAACTTGTAGCGGGATCCACTGCAGCTGATTCACAGAATGGACCAAAAGCTGCAAGCCTTGATCCGAAACAGACGGCATGAAGTTCAACGTCACATGAAGATCCTGTGGTCTCAAGATCCTCACGCCTACAGGTTCAAGGTCTGATCGTGCCCATTCGGCCAAGGCTTGCCCCGTTTCAAAGGGAACGGGGCAAGCCAAGAATAATCGATGCCCGTGATCGCCCTTAAAGGTGCTGCTGTTGGCGATGCCTTACCTCTGGTCTCACCGAAACATCGCTTGGACTTCCCTGCTTGAAAGTAACGACGTCCTCTTGGTCGGTGGTGGGATGATCGCTGGCGGCTAACTTGCGAGCCTCAACGCTCTCCCGCATTCTCTCATTCTTCTTGTCCTTCCGTTCTCCGCCCTTTTTTCTGGGATGTGACATTTTCGTCCTCCAATCTCACCCTGTGACTCTCCCAATTCACTTTACTCCTATTTCGAAGACAATCAGGTGCTGGCGTGGGGTCATTTTTGAGGGCATTTCAAGGGGCGAGCCGCGGATCCCGCTTCACCTCCAGAATTGCTTCAAGCACGGTTTCTTTCTCGCTGGACGCGGCCGATTCGAGACGGACGCGCACGTTGTAGCGACCAGGCGGCACCATCTCGGCTTGCGGCCCAATTGGCGTGTCGCCCCATATCGCCGAGATCGGAAGTCCGAACTGCCCGCGGCCACCTGTGGTTGGCGGGGGCGAAGGGCGCAGATCCCATACAAATCGCTGGGGACCAGCCGCCGTCGAGGGCCGTGTTGCAGGACGCACCCAACCGGGCAAGACCGTCAAAGCCTCGGGCGGTATGTTCGGCACCGCGTCACGACTGGAGAATTTGCGAAGCACTTTGCCCTGACCATCCAGAATCTCAATCGTTACAGTCTTCATTTCGCTCGCAAGGAAGTAGTCGATAAGTGCTCCATCGGGAGGGTTCTTTGCTGCAGGTTCGTCAGGAGGCAGCGGGGTATCGGTGTTGGTATTTCTCTCTAACCGATACGCTGGCTGGATCGTAAAGAGAACATTCATCGGTCCGGAATTGGCCACGCCGTTGGGCCTACGAGCTTCACCTTCGGTTCGACCCCATTCTCGCAACATTGCAAAGTTGTCCATGATCCAAAAACCACGCCCATGCGTCGCGACAACCAGGTCGTTCTCGTGAATCACAAGGTCGCGAATGGACGTCGCGGGCATATTGTTTCTTAGGCTCTGCCATGAACCACCGTCGTCCATCGAGACGTAAACCGCCTGTTCACTGCCGCAGAAGAGCAGGCCGGGCTTCTTCGGATCCTCGCGCACGACATTGATCGGGCCTTCGGGTAGGTCCTCAACGATTCTCTTCCAAGTTTTCCCGAAGTCGTGGGTTCTGTAAATGTAGGGTGCTTGGTCATCACAGCGAATGCGGTTCACGGCTGCATAGGCGGTTCCTTTTTGGAAATGACCAGCGTCCATCAAGGAAATTTTTGACCATGAGGTGATCCCGGGAGGAGTAACGTTCGTCCATTTCTTACCGCCATCGAGTGTAATCCAGATGAGACCATCATCGGTGCCGCACCAAATCACATCGGTGTCCAAAGGCGATGGCGCAACGGTGTAAATCACTCCTCGACGGGGCATTGTCTTCAGCTCGGTGGAATTGAATTTGCCGACCGATTCAGGTATGTCCCATGTCTCTCTTGAGAGATCGGGGGAGATCACCTTCCAACTCAGGCCGCCATTGCGGGTCACGAACAGAACATTCCCTGCGTAATAGAGCGCTTGCGGATCCTTTCGTGAAAACAACAGGGGTGCGGTTCGAAGAGTTCGGTGCGGCTGCTTCGGTCGGCGATCTTCGACGAGGCCGGTGACCTTGTCGTATCGATTGACACGACCACCGAAAACGTAGCGCGAATCGAGGGGATCAGGGGCAAGGTAGGCGTACTCATCGCCACCGGCAGGATGCCACTCCCGGAAGGTAATTTGCCCATCATTTCCACGGCTGGAAACCATGGCCGAGCCGCTCTCCTGTTGGCCACCATAAACACTGTATGGAAACTCGCTATCGGTTGCGACATGATACATTTGGGCGGTCGATTGGTTATACCAGCTGCTCCACGTTTCCCCTCCGTTGAGAGATATTGCGGCACCTTGATCAGCGGCTGTCATAATGATCTGTGGGTTATTTGGATTGATCCAAATTCGGTGATAATCATCGCCACCGGGCGATCCCTTCAGACAGACAAAGGACTTGCCGCCATCCTCAGAGCGGTAAAAGCTCGTGTCGGCCACATACACCACTTCAGGATTTTTCGGGTCAACTTTGACCTCGGCGAAGTCATCGCCTCGGCTGACGAGTCTCCGCTCCGAGTTCACCTTACGCCAGGTAAGTCCCGCATCGTCGGAACGGTAGAGTCCACTCTCCTCCCGAGCATCGACGGTTGCGTACAACACTGCGGTTTTCGAAGGTGCAATCGCGAATCCGATACGGCCTAAGCCCTGCGCAAAGGTTGGCAGACCTGAAGTCAATTGTGTCCACGTATCACCGCCATCGGAGGACTTGAACAGCCCACTGCCCGGCCCTTGCCAGCGCCCATTCTCCCAAGGTCCCTGCCGGGCCTCCCAAAGCGCTGCGTAAACGACTTTCGAGTCGCTCGGATCAACGGTAACTTGGATCGCACCGGTGTCCACGTCTTTGAACAGCACTCCTTGCCACGACTTCCCGCCGTCACTTGTGCGATACACTCCTCGTTGATCGTTCGGCCCATAGGGGTGTCCCAACGCGGCCACGAAAACCCTGTCCGGATCGCGGGGATCGACGCAGATGCCGCCAATCTGCTGGACGCCTTTCAGGCCGAGATGCGACCACGTCTTGCCCCCGTCGGTCGAACGATACATGCCATCGCCGGTGGACAAGTCCGGGCGCTGAAGCCCTTCTCCGCTACCAACGTAGATCACGTCGGGGTTCGACGGCGCGACCATTACGTCTCCGATGGACCCGGTGGGTTGGTCGTCGAAGATAGGCTTCCAAGTGCGCCCAGCGTCGGTGGTTTTCCAGACACCACCATTGTTAACCCCCATGTAAAACGTGAAGGGCTGGTCCGCAATGCCGCAGGCACCGACCGTTCGGCCTCCTCGAAAAGGACCAATGCAGCGCCACTGCAGATTGTCGAAGAGACCGGGTTTCATCGTAGGAGAGGCTAACACAGAGATCCCTGAGAACGCCAGGGCGGCAAGCATGCCAAGCATGGTTCGATGTTAGCCGATCAGAGGATGCCCTTGAAGTGGAGGAGTCCCCATTACCTGGGGAGCAGAAATTCAGGTCACCGATAGGATAGCATCGTGCGTGATGCCGCCGTTCCAAAATAGCCTTCTTGATGGCTCATCGAGTAACCACGATCTGCAGCTTGAGCTTCCGAAGTTGGTGATTCAGGTAATATTGAGCAAACTGAAAGAGGTCCAAGAGCCAACGCTTTGGACGGAGTCGTTGTGAGGCGCGGATATGTCATTCTTCTGGCGGCTGGCGCGGTGGGATGCGGGCCATCGCCGACTCCTCAGGTGGCAAAACGCGCCGCCTTTTCAGGCCCCATCGAGATTGATGGAGGGCGCGAGATGTACGTCGAGAGCCGAGGCAATGGAACGCCGACGGTGGTGTTCATCTCCGGCTTTCAAGGCGCCTTTGATGATTGGACCACGGTGAGCATCGGTGGCAAACTGATGGAGTCAGAAGGAAGCGCCTTGCTGGAAACCGCGAAACTGACGCACGTATTCGCCTACGACCGGCCCGGGACGACGCGCATCAATGGCAAGCCAACCCCAAGCACGCCGGTAACACAGCCGACGTCGGCAGCGGACGGCGTCCGCGACCTCCATGCGCTCCTCATCGCGGCCAAGGAACCAGGGCCGTTCGTCTTGGTGGCACATTCGATGGGAGGCGTCATTGCCCGGTTGTACGCCAGCCGATATCCTGACCAAGTGGTCGGCCTCGTTCTCGTCGATCCGGGCTCGGAGTTCTTGAAATCCTCGCTGACGTCGGAACAATGGTCCAGGTTTGTCAGGGCTGCGAAAGCTCCTGGTCCCAGTAAGGAATTGGAGTTGGCAGACTACCAAGCCAGCGCCGCCGAACTACTGGAAGCCCCATCGATAAGGAGAATGCCGGTCATCGTCCTCACGGCTGACAAGCCATTCGAGTTTGGCGCAGGTGGTTCCGAGACATGGTCAGCATGGGTTGACGCACAGTCTCGCCTGGCTGAGCGGCTTCCAGCAAGGCATATCAAGAAGACCAATAGCGGTCACGGTATCCAACTTGAACAGCCGCAATTGGTCGCCCGAGCAATCAGGGACGTCGTCGAAGCTGTTCGCGATCCAGCCCAATGGAATAGCGGAGACTGATGTCAGACGGCGAGTGGTACTTGGTGGTTGCATTCTTCGCATCCCGAATCGATGGTGTGCTTCTCGATGATGCGCTTTATGAAGAGATTCATTATATTGTCAAAGCTGAGTCCCTTGAGGATGCAAGGGAACATGCAGAAGAGTTGAGTCGCTCGCAGTGTCATTCTTACTCAAATGTTTCTGGAGAATCCGTCGCCTGGGAGCTTGCCTGTCCTCCGATAGTGAAAGAGAAGGATGCCCCTCCCTCAAGCGGTACGGAGGTATTCAGCAGGTTTCTCGACGCTGGTACGTTCCGAGCGCTCGCCGAATCAGGCCCCGTTGCCGAGGACGAGTAAGCACTCTGTTAGTCTCCGTCGACCGCAACAGATAAGCAGGGACGATACACCCTTGACTACGAACGCGACTCGACAAAGCCGCGACGTAGGAGAGAACCATGAAATTCGTAAACGCTATCCAACTATTCAGCCTTTTTGTACTTTCGGTTGCTGTCACTTCCAAGAGCCAAGCAACCATTATCAATGGCGACTTTGCCACCGACTTAAGCAGTTGGACCTCGACACCGGCCGGCGGCACTACGTGGCAGCGTGACCCCAACGCACCGGCACCCGGCAGCGGATTTGCCCGCATTGCGCAAGGCGCCAACTTCAAGCCAACCGATCCGTTCGACTGCGGAGAAAACTCAACGCATGAATACTGTACCGTCAGCTTCCGGTACCGAACTCACAACAACGGTGATCAGCCCAATCCCCTGCGGATTACCGGATCAGGCAACCTGGATCGCCGACTTCCCGCTTCGAACGTCTGGACAAACGGAGTGGTCTTCCTTGGGTTCTGCGGCCCGAACAAGGTCATACAGTTTACGTCCGTCAAGGGTCAAGTTGATATCGACGATGTCGTCGATTCTTGTATGGCCGTTCCGGAACCGGGAAGCATGCTGGCGACCGGGACCGGCGTTGCGAGTTTGATTGGGGCACGCATGCGCAAGCGGAGATAAACCCATACAATCCCATAGCAGAGCGCGAGGAATTGCGCTCTGCTTCGTTTCGAAAATCCTTAGGAACTTGCGCTGGTGTAATGCGACAAGGCGTAGTTCCAAAACCACCGCGCGAAGAAGAACGCGCCAAATGACCAAGCGACTCCAATACCGACCATGCCCGGATCAAACCCTTTCACGAGCTGCTTCGCAGGTATGGTCGCGATAAATGCGAGGGGAACGAAGTAGGTGAGAACGCGCTGCAATCCAGTGCTATAGATGTCCAGCGGATAGCGCGCGACCTGCATGACCGTTTCGCCCAAAACCCAAAGATTATCAACGCGAACAAGCCATATCCCAAGCGTCATCAAGGCCATGTTGAACGCATAGAACAGCAACGTCGAAGCAGCCGTTAGGGTCAGGTAGCCGAGCCATTGAAGCGCATCAGGGTGGATTCCCGCCTGAACTGTCCCGACAACGATCATCGCGAGACCTGCCAGCAGAGTGCCGACTTGGTCGAAGTTGAATTTCCGCGTCGAAACCCAGAATTGAGTGTCGACAGGCTTCGTGATCACGAAGTCGAGCGTGCCACGCCGTACCTGCTCGGGAATCTCCTGCAGCGACATGAAGAACGCGCTGACCACGGCATTCATCACGAAGCACGTCGCGGCAAGGATGAATGCCTCGCCCCGTGACCAACCCGCGACCGACTCGGTGTTCCGATAGACGACCAAGATCAGGAGCAGAAAGAAAACGATCCAGACGATGTTTTGGGCGACCTTGGCGAAGAAGTTCGCCTTGAATTCAAGCTCACGGGCGAATGAACTGACGAAGAACGTCTTGTAGATTCGCCAGTACCTTCTCACGCTCCGATGTTACCGCCCAGAATTGCCGGGGCCGCGCACGAAGGTCAACGGCGCGCTCACCCGCGCCATGATGAGCTTGGCCAGTTTTAGTTCGGCGTCTACCGATGAAGGAAGGGAGGACAATCCAATGATCACCTGTGTTGGCGACATCTCTTCAAGAGCGTCGGCAAGGGCAGAGGGCACGTCACGAGCTCGTTCGAGTTGTATCGTGTTCTGAATTCCGGACGCCTCGAAAACCTGCTGCGCACTGCCGAGGGCTTGGGCGGCCGCCGCTTCGTCTTGCGGCAACGGAGCCTGGAGCGGCAGGTCGCGAGGCACGATGAGAGGGTAGACGACTTTGATCTCGGAAGGCGTCGCTGTCGCCATCTTTCGGGCGATCTTCAGCACGTGCTCATCGCTGTCGTTGCCCATGAGGCAGACGAGAATCTTCTTCAGGTCAGCTTGGTGCTTCTTCTTCTTCTTCTCGTCTTCGCCCTTACTCAGCAGGTCGAGCGACCGACGCGCTTCTTCCACCGATAGCGCGATAGGAAGCTGCGATCGCACCTCGGGGACCGACTTGAGAACTTCCATCACCTGGGGCGGAACGGCCGCGACGATGATGCGGGCGTCGTGGCTTTCAATGAAATTCATCGCGTCGACGAAGGTATCGGCGCCTTCGCGAGTGCACTCGGTGATGCCGCTGAAATCGATGATCACTCCGGCCGGGTGGCGACGAAGAGTCAGCGAGATCGCGGTGTGAATCGTGTCCCAGAAGTTCGAGCGCAGAACGCCGGACAGGACGATCACGTCCTCGTAGGACTCGACAATCATTTCAGGAAGTACCTCACGTTGGTAATCACGACGTTTTTTCGGCTGGCGAGCGCCAGTTTGAGCGCGACAGCGGCGTTGTTGTGGAGCAGACCCTGCCACCAGTGCTTCGGCACGGCCTGCGGGACGATCACGGTGATCATCTGATCGGGATCTTCCTCGAGGGCTTGGTCAATGTAGTCCGTCACCGGCTCGATCAAGGACCGATAAGGCGAGTCGAGGATGACCAAGGGGAAGTCGGCACCGAAGGAATTCCAGTCTTCCTTGACCTTTGCCACGTTCGACGGATCGAGGGTCACGTGCACGGCCCGGCAATCGCGCGCCATCGACTTGGCATAGGCAATCGCCTGCAGAATTCCCCGGTGCATGCGAGGCACGAGCAGGATGACCGTGGATCGGACACTGCCAAGCTGATCCTCTGGCCCAAGAGTCAGCTCACGCGCCAGGTAGTTGTAGTGCCGCTTGATTCCCCAGAACAGAAGCAAGAGGAGACTGATCGCGACGGCAATGAGCCACGCTCCTTCCGTGAACTTCGTGATCAGCAGAACCCACGTCACGAAGAACGTGACCAAGGCACCGACCAGGCTAATCCAGAACTTGAATCCGAAGTTCCTGGCCTTGCTCCACTTCGCGACCATCCCGCTCTGGCTCATCGTGAAGGAAATGAAGACGCCGACCGCGTACAGCGGGATGAGGGAGTGGGTGTCCGCGTGGTAGATGACGATCAGCCCCATCGCGAGAAGGGTCAGCAGGATGATGCCGTTTTGGAAGACCAGGCGGTCGCCAATCGAACCCAGCTGACGAGGAAGGTAGCCGTCGCGGGCGATGAACTGCGAAAGGCGGGGGAAATCGGCGAAGGCGGTATTCGCGGCGAGGAACAGGATCGTCGCCGTGGCCACCTGAATCAAGTAGAACATGAACGAGCCGTTGCCAAACATCTTGGCCGCGATCTGGGCGAGCACCGTCATATAACCCGGCTCGCCGGACTTCATCGGCACGATTGCGTAGTGATCGGCGACCCAGCTGACCCCCATGAACATCGCCAACAGCAACACGACCATGAGGAAAAGGGTCTTCGCCGCGTTCTTGGCCTCGGGGGGACGAAACGCTTGAACGCCGTCTGCGATCGCCTCGGTTCCCGTCAGCGCCGTACAGCTAGCGGCGAATCCACGGAGAAGCAGAATGAGGCCGATCGCGTGGATAGGCTCGTTCACGGCCGTGGGGAATACGCTCGGCGGCGCGTGCTGCGGCTCGCCCATCGCGCGAACAATCGCGAAGCCAATCGTGACGATGACGGCAACCACGAAGGTATAGGTGGGAACCGCGAAGAGCACGCCGCTTTCCTTTGCCCCGCGCAGGTTCATCAAGCCGATGAAGCCGATCGCAAGCAGAGCGATGGGCACGCCATACTGCTGCGAACCCGGAGCCATCGACACAATCGCCGCGACTGCCGACGACACCGACACCGCGACGGTGAGGATGTAGTCGATCAGAAGCGCCGCACCCGCAACCCGCCCCGCCATCGAGCCCAGGTTCTCGGTCGAGACAAGGTAGGTGCCGCCCCCTTGAGGGTACGCGTGAATCGTCTGGAAGTAGCTGAACCCGACGATGAGCATGAGCACGCCGAGCGCAAGGGCAATCGGCATCAGGTAACTCATCCCCATCGCACCGGCCAAGACGAGCACGAGGAGGATTTCTTCCGTCGCGTAGGCGACCGACGACAGGGCGTCCGAAGCAAACACCGGCAGACCAAAAATCACCGGTAGCCGCTCGTGGTGAGCGTGCTTGGTGTGGATGGGCTTGCCGACAAGGATCCGCTTTAGGCGACTGTATAAAGACATAGCAGGCGGGTCCATCCGCCAAACCGGGATTATATTCCCTTTTGGCGTCGCCTACGAGGTCTGGTCTCCATCCGCGGGAGAATGGAGGCACGGAAGAAGTCTCGCTGGCGTCCGGCCGGAAGGTGAGGGTGGTTCAGTGGAAGACGAAACAGGAGCGGAGGCGCAAACAGACAGAAGGGGATCCAAACAGGGCCCATGGTGCGCGGAGGCACCTCTACCTCCGGCAATATGCCGTGATTCGCTGGGCTAAGCCAGCAATGGGTTGACGACCTCTTCGTAAGAGTTCTTGCTGCGATTTTTGACAAGGGCATCAACTTGGGCGGGCGCCGGCCATTGCCGACATCATTGCTAGGTTTTGCAGATAACTTGAATGTATGCACGTCGAAGCCGCGCAAGACGATCGCTATAATGAAAGTGGATTTTCGCCGCACAAATGTGTGGTTTGGCTTTTCTGGAGGTTTCTCATGCGTTCGATTGCTCGAATGGTATTGCTCGCAGGCATGGCGACCTGCTCCGTGACGGCCTACTCGCAGTTCAGCTGGCAGAGCCCGGTGTCCGGGGCTTGGTCTCTCGGCTCAAATTGGACAGGCCTGGCGTCTCCCAGTACCGGCTCTTCCGGGTCTGATGTCTTCATCGACTTTGCCCCATTCGCACTAACCGGTGGGCCGGGAGCATTTACCACCACGCTGGACTATAACGCAAACATCCGCGCCCTCTTCTCGCGAGCGAACTTCACGTTGTCGGGTGCGACTTTGGGTCTTGGGAACACCAGTTCTCAAATTGACGGCACGTTTACGATGGTGTCCGGGACGATCAGTAGCGGTGGAGCGACCTTCAATGGCGCTGCCCTTTTCCCGGGGACCAGTTCAAGAGCCCTGTCTGGTGGACCTTTCCGGTTCATGGGATCAGGCGACTACTCGGGAGGCACCCTAAGTTGCGTCAATGGCAGCTTTGAGTATGGCGGCTTATTCGCTACCTCCGACGGCACGTTTCGCGATGGAGTCCACACGGTCTTGCCAACTGGCACGATCAGAAAGACAAGCGGCGCAGGCACGCTCAGCCTTTCACTTCCCTTCAATGGGGGGCCCTCAAGCGTCAACGTCCAGGGAACGCTCGAGGCGCAAACGGGAACGATTGAACTTCGAGCGGCCGGTACCCACAGCGGCACGTTTTTCGGTAACGGC
Source organism: Fimbriimonadaceae bacterium (assembly GCA_019694835.1). The sequence goes on from JAIBBE010000174.1 coordinate 51,446, forward strand.
GGCGTGGTAACTCTGCCGGTGGGCACTCATGCGATCTTGGCAGGCACGAAACTACGAGATAACGTGCGGATCACGGGAGCTACGCTGAACCTGCCATCGGCGTCAGATACGCTCGAGATCTTGGGGAACCCAGAATTCCAGGACGGACAAATTACGGGCTCGGGCCGCTTGATTGGGGCCGGAACGCTCGGCCTGACCACCACCGCCACCCGCGGTATTGGCGGAACGCTAACCAGTCAAACGCATATAGCCTTCCTCAACGGTGTTGTTGCGGGCGTCAACAGTACCTTTAACAGTGAAGGAACCATGCAGGTTGATGGGGTGCGAACCTGGCGCGACGGCATCTTCAACAACGTCGGAAGCCTCGAGAAGACCGGCGCAGGTGCCGCCACGATGGGTGCTCCCTTTAATGGTGGCCCCACGGCATTCAACAACAGCGGCTCTGTGCTGGTGAGTGCTGGCACTCTCAACATCGTCGCCAACGGTGTTCACACGGGCCTCTTCGATGGATCTGGCGGGTCCCTTGTCTTTGGTTCGAGCACGCACCGATTCGATCCTGGCCATGAGTTACGGACGGGTGTCTTCCTTTCGAGCGGCACGTTTCAGGTACCCGCCGATCAGGCCCTGAACTGCGCTGGGGCTGTGAAGTTTACGGGAGGGGTCCTGACGAATACGGGTGCTTCGGCAAGCCTGATTGCGGGAATTGGAAGCTTGGACATTGAAAGCGCGGTGCAGATGGCGGGCCAGCAGCGGTTAACCAGCACTCTGAACTGGAATTCGGGAGTCGTGAGCAACGTCAACGCCACATTCACAAATCAGGGCAACTTCAACGCAACTGCTGCAACCGACTGGCGTGACGGCATCTTCAACAACGAGAACCTCGTCCGGAAAGCTTCTGGTGGCACCACCAACCTCGTGACATCGTTTAGTGGGGGGCCGAGGGCGTTCAACAACTCTGGCACCGTACGTGCTGAGAACGGGACTTTGCGCATTCTAGCGGGTGGAACCCACAGCGGCCTTTTCGACGCTGATGGCGGCCAGATCCAGTTCCCCAACAGCAGCCATATCTTCAACACGGGATCGAATTTGGCAGGCGATGTACTTTTGAACGGGGCGGCTGTTTCGGTGCCGGTTGGACAAACGGCTCAGTTCGCAGATACAACGTGGTCCTCGGGCAGCCTGTCCGGTGGTGGAGTGCTCGGCGGTGCTGGCAATTTTGTTTGGACCGGAAGCGCCTCGATCAACGGCACGTTATCCTCAAGTGTGCCGATCCTTGTCAACGGTGCCTTGCGCTCCACTGTTAACTCGACGTTTACGAACAATGGGCAGATGACGTTTGATGGCACGGGCGCTACCTGTACGTGGCGTGACGGCATCCTCATCAACAACGGGACGATCCTGAGCATCACCGGCACCACGAACCTCAACGACGGTTTTAGCGGCGGGCCGCGAGAGCTGCGCAACAGCGGTCAGATCATTGCCGACAACAGCTTGATCAATATTAATGGGGCAGGCAATCACTTCGGCTCTTTCCGCACCGAGAATGGTGGCTCGATTGAGTTCGTTGAAGGCACGCACACGATGCGATCCGGTTCGATCCTTGGAACTGGAACGGTAACGCGAACGCCGATGGTGAACAACGAATCGACCGAGATTGAGGGCGAAAGCGAGTGGCGGAGTAGTACATGGTCTGGCACGGGCGAGGTCAAAGGGGGCAACTGGCGGTGGACCACCACTTCAACCAAAGCCCTGTCCGGCCACCTGATCGCCAGTGCGAACATCGTCCACGAAGGCGGAATCATATCGGTCGTCAATGCACAGCTGACGAATCGAGGGGTTGCCACTGTCGGTAATGGTCTTACCTGGCGGGACGGCGTGTTCTTCAACGAAGGAACTCTTCAGAAGATCTCAGGTGCGGGGACGACACTCATTGGAACGAGCTTCAACGGAGGTCCGCGGTCGCTCACCAACACTGGTCGGCTGTTCTCCTCGGCAGGCACCCTGCAAATCGACACGACCTTGACAAACTACAACGGCGTGCCGGACGAGATGCTCGGTGGCACCTACGCGGCAGCCGGCACCGGCAATCTCAGGCTCCCCATCGGCCCAGTTGTGACCAATATCGGCCGGTTCGAGCTCGACGGGCCAACTGCGACGATTACTCAGTCGAACGGAACGACACCCGCGCTCAATGTCCTTGCGGATAACCGAGGCGGCCTCTCCATCACAGGCGGAGCGGTCTTGAATCTGCCGGGTGCGCTGACCAACTCGGGCGATGTCCTCATCGGAGTCGGCAGTTCGATCACACCAACCGGCACCTATTCGCAGACAGCCGGCAGCACGCGAGTGAATGGCACCTTGCCCGTTCCCATCGACTTCGATGGCGGCATCCTGGGAGGAACCGGCACGGCGAACGGTGGCACCGTAGATGGAAGCAGGGTGGCGCCGGGCAACAGCACCGGCACGTTGTCGGTCGCCGGGAATCTGGCGATGACGAACAGCATCCTGGATATCGAAGTGATCAACTCCACCCCCGGACTGTTCGATCGCCTGGCAGTCAGTGGCTCGGCAAACCTCTCCGGCGGCGAACTTCGGGCCGATGCGGCGCCGGGCACCACCGTAGCGTCCGGCACGACCGTCGATGTCCTGACGGCGTCATCACGCGTCGGCACGTTCACCACCAATCCCAACCCTCTTGACTGGTCGGTGTCCTACGGAGCGACCTTCGTGCGATTGACGGCCTTGCGAAACATCGTCGGCCCAACGCAGGTCACGGGAGCAGTGGATCTCGACGGATGGCTCGTCAGCTATGCCGATGTGCCCCTCACCTTTGAGCTTCGCCTAGGCGGCGGGCTCATCGAGTCCCAAGTGGTTTATCCCAACCCTGATCGAAGCTATGCCTTCGAGACGAGGAAGCGCGGCACGTTCGACCTGTATGTCGTGGGAGCACATTGGCTGGTGAGGAAGTACCCCACTCCGCTTATCATCACGGATGCGGGGCTTGCGGGCATTGATTTCGATCTGATCAACGGCGACAGTGATCAAGACAACGAAATCGCGATCGGCGACTACGCGATCCTATCGGCGGCCTACAACACAGCGGTCGGCGATCCTAATTACGACTCCAGCGCCGATCTGAACGGCGATGAAGCGGTGGATATCGCCGACTACGCCGTGCTGAGCGCGAACTATGGCCTCACCGGCGACTAGGACATCGCAACCCACTCCTCCGCGCCAATTGGTTGCGGGGGAGGCCCCTCACCCCCTGCCCCCTCTCCCCGCCATTCATCGGGGCATAGTCGTCAAGGCGGAGTGATCGGTCAACTCCCTCTCACGGAGTGAGAGGGACCTCGCCGCGAGGAACGAGCGTGCGGGGAGTCGCTATAGTGTCATGTCAACCCCCTGGCAGCTTTTTTGTCCACTTTCCGTGGTGACCGGAGAAGATTGCGCATGCAGCTGGGCAG
>JAIBBE010000127.1 GCA_019694835.1 Fimbriimonadaceae bacterium
CGACGATTATTCTATCGTGGGCACTTTGTATCGCGTCGTGCTTCATTCAACGCACCCATCACGCCCAGGATGCTGCTATGCCAGCCAAGGGCTGTTGCATCTCCACTCGCTGCAGCTACCATTCCGCTACCGACAAGCGGAGCCTCCATGGTGGCAAACGGCGCTACGAAACCTATCGCCAGAGCAGAGCCTAGTTGATGGGTGGGATCTTCTCCGTTCCAAAGGTTTGTAAGAACGGTGCCCGCGCCCGACCCGAAAGCGTTAACTCCAGAGAAGGCAAGCGCTCCAGCAACTCCACCCCCGACCTGAGAAGATGCCCACGGTGCTGCGAACCCAACAACTCCCCCAACAATTGCCCCAATGAATAGTCCCTTGAGACCGCCCTGAATCCCTCGCCCGTTGGATGACCCTGCTATGTACCCTGAAATCCCTCCTGCTACGACGCCAATGATAGCGCCCGGTGTGAGTCCGCTGGGATCCACGAGCGTGGTAGGGTTCTCCCGCGCATACCCATATAAGGTCGTGGATGACCGTATCGGATCCCTCGAAATGAATCGCCCGGTGGCGGCATCGTAGTACCTGGCCCGCAGATATAGCAGGCCATTGCTATCCATCGGCTCGCCCGTGAACCCGAACCTATTCCTGTCGCCCGCTAATGCCGGAGCCGCGGGAACGCCCCATGGGTCGGCGCTGTAGCGCGTGAGTACAATGTTCGGATTGGAAACGCTGACCACACTACCAAGCCCGTCGAACTGATGATGCGTGTCGAGCCCGCCGCCATGCGCCGAAATCAGCCCCTCGCCCCAGAGATTGTTGATGCTCCCGTTTGGCCCGTCCTCGCTCAGCACGACCGGCAACGGCGAAACGGTGTCGTTGACGTATTGATAGGTTCCGCCCGCAGTTTGCGACACGCGGTTTCCATCGCCGTCATACCCATACTGCGTCTCGTATCCGCCGCCCATCATCGAGGCCAGCAGCCCAAGGGCATTCCAGCCGTAATCCGTCTTCAATCCCGCAACGGTTTTCGTCAGTTGGTTTCCATTGCCGTCATATGTCAAGGTGGTCGTGCTCGCATTGGCAACATTTAAGCTGAGTGCGCCGCCGGCTGCTGGAACGGATGCGCCAGGCAAGGCGAGGCTCAGGCGGCAATTGGGATTGCCCTGCGATCCCTCCGTCCAGGGCGTCAGGAATGCTCGGGCCACGAATACCGCGATCTGACCCCGCGTGTTCTGGTCGTTGGGGCAGTATTCCGTTGCTGTGCACCCGGTTGTTATTCCAAGCTCCTTGAGCTTTTGAATGTAGCGGAAGAAGATGTTCGTTCCTGGCGTATCGCCAAAGTAAGGAGCGGTGCGGTAGGCGAAGTTATCCCCGAGCTTAGCGCGGACAATGAACACCGCGATCTGCCCGCGCGTCACGCTCTCACTCGGGCAATAGGTTGTGGCCGTGCAGCCCGAGGTGATGCCGAGATCCTTCATCTTTTGGATGTACTTAAAAAACTGATGCGTTGTCGGAACATCCGTAAAGTGGGGCGTTGCCGTGAAGGTGAAGTTGTCACCGTAAAGGCCGCGGATGATGAACACCGCCATCTCGGCACGTGTTGTTGCCCGGTCAGGGCAATAGGTATCGGCGGTGCATATCGGTGCCAGATCCCGGCGTTTGATCAGCGTGATGTGATCGGCAAAGAGGTGCGAGGCCGGAACATCGGTATAAGGCTGGGCAGTAGATGTTCCCTTCTGAAGTACGTGAAACACTTGCCCGGCGACGGTGAGCGAGGTTGTCCGCGGATCAGCGCCAGTATTGGCGGCTATCGCATAGCTCACGGCGCCGGCATCTGTGCCCGTTCCTCCCGCCGGGATGCTCACCCATGATGTTGCCGTCGGTGATGTGGCTGACCAGGCGCATTGCGTGGTGGTCAGCGAGGTTAGTTGATCGGCGGTGTCATAGGTATAGCTGACCTTTGCATCTGGCGCCGTGAGCGTGGTTCTGTTGCTCATCGCATCATATGCGTATTGGATGGGCTGAGAACCGGGTGGTGTCCATGAAGTCAGCCGGTAAAGCGCATCATAGCCATACTGATGCTCGCTGCCGTTTGCGAGCTTCATCGTGGTCCGATTACCGACGCTGTCAAGCGTATAGGCAAAGGACGATGTGACTACTCCACCCAGCTTGTTCGTCACGCCAGTGAGGCGTCCCGCGCTGTCGTAACCGTAATCGACAACCGCGTTATTTGCAGGTGTGGAAGCAATGGTCACCCGCCCGGCGGCATCGCGCGTGTAGCTGATCACCTGATTGTTCCAGGCCGTGACGCTAGCCAACTGATTGAGGGCATCAAACGCCTGCTGTGCCACCTTTCCATCCGGGTAGGTGATCTTCGTGCGATTGCCGACGCTGTCATATTCGTTCTTCACGACCTTTCCGTCCGGAGTCGTCACGGAGGTTATCCGATTAAGAGCATCCACCGCGTAGGCCGTTGTGCCCCGCGCGTCCACCATCGTCAGCCTGTTACCCTCGGCATCGAGGGTGAAGCTGACATTCTTGCCGTCCCACAACGTGACTGAAGTTCGGCGATTCAGCGCGTCATAGCCAAACCTGTTCGTCTTGCCGTTGCCGTCAACCTGGCTGGTGATGTTGCCGGTCAGATCGTAGTTGTTGGTAACGACAGTCTTCTGCAACGGATCACGAACACTCTTCAGGCGACGCATGTTGTCGAAGACAAACGTTGTAACATTCCCTTTCGCATCTGTGATTGAAGAAAGATCGGTATTCGCGTCATAGGTATAACGCGTGATGCCACCTGCGGCGTTTGTAACTTGGCTTATCTTATCCGTGGAATCGTACGTGTACTGCGTGGCTCTTCCATTCGCGTCGGTCTCTCGGGTGAGATTGCCGTTCGGATCATAGGCTCTAGTTGCCGTGTTACCGAGCGGATCTTTGAGGCTAAGCAGGCGGTCATTGAGATCATAGGTGTAGGTCCAGATGCCACCGGTTTGGTCCTTGATCGTGAGCATCCGGCCAGCCGCATCAAAGGTTCTGTCAATCACGCCGCCGCGCCCATCCGTGATCTTGATACGGTTGCCTGCCGCGTCATAGGAGAAAGTGGTCGTTATCCCTCGGGCGTTCCTGAGCGTGAGCATTTGACCGGCTGTATCGTAGGTCATCGTCGTGACGCCACCGGCTGCATCAGTGACCGTGAGCAGGTTTCCCTTGGTGTCGTAAGCCAAGCTGATCACGCGAGCCAAGCGGTCGGTGATGCGGGTCAGATTGTTCGTGGCGTCAAAGGCGAAGGTTGCTGTCTTCCCGGCCGCATCCGTAACTCCGGTGGTGTTTCCGGCCGCATCAAACGTGTAACTGGTTGCGCGGCCGAGCGGATCGGTCACCTTCGTTTTGAGGTTGTTGGCATCGTACGTATTGCTGGTTATCCCGCCGTCAGCATTAATGACCTGAACGAGCCGCAGATCCCCGTCATGGACATGCTTGGTGATATTGCCGAGCGGGTCGGTGATGGTTGTCGTTCCCGTGTTTGGCGTGTTGTAGGCGAGCGTAGTCACGTGCCCGCGCGCATTGCGTTGCGAGATGACCCGGCCCTGGCTGTCATAGGTGTTCTGGAGGTAGACGTTCCCCCGTGGGTCCGTCGCGGTCAGCATGCGGCCTGCGCTGTCGTAGGTATAGCCGGTGATGCCGCCAAGTGCATCGCGGAAAGAGATCAGGTTGCCGGAGCCGTCATAGCTGTACTGCAAGGTCCTGTTCAAAGGGGTGGTAATGAAGATGATCCGATTGGAGGCGTCATAGTTGAACGCGATCGTACGGCCAGAGCTATCTACCACCGAGGAGAGCCGCCCGGTCCCGTCATAGCTCAATGTCTGGGTATTTCCGTTCCGGTCGGCAATGCTGAGCAGCCTGCCAAACGACGAGAAATTGAGCCTGGTCTGGTTCTTTCGCGTGAGCGTGAACGTGCCGTCGCTGTTCTTTTGTAGTCTGTCAAAAATGCCCTTGGTCTGCGGCGTGTATACGCCGCCAGCGCTGCCCGTGAAAGTCACCCCCTGGCCATCCACTTCCTTGATCGTGATCGTATTGGCAGATTCGCTCAGCGTGACGTTCAGGGAATGCGTCCAGCCCTTGCCGAGCGGGCCGCTGTAAGGATCGGCGCTGTTATAAAACCGCGTGAACGCGAAACCAAGCCCTTTGCCCGGCAGCGCGAGATCGGTGTGGGAGGTGTAGTAGTTACCCGTCGCCGTATTGATCGGCTCTGCAGAGCTTCCTGCCGGGTTGCTAGGTCCACCCGGAGCCCCCAATGAATTGTACGGAATAGGGCCGGTCGTAGCCGACACGGTCAAAGTTACGGGCACGGAGACGCTATTGGCGGCGTCCGGTGATGAGACTAATATCGAGGTCGTATACACACCGGCAGCCAAGCTGTTCGGGCGCATCGAAACCTGAAGGTTTGTTGGTGTCGTCGCGTCGCCCGGTTCCACGGCAAGCCAACTTATTGCGCCGGGTGATGGATTGGCAGCGAACCGAATGGGTGACCCGTCGTTGCTGGAGATTGCCAGAGATCTTGGCCCAGCCTCGGAAGAAAACTGAAGGCTTGATGGCGAAACAAGGAGTTGCGGGCGTGAAACTGTCAGCGTAACCGGTACAGAAAGCTGCGGATTGCTGGTTTGCGATGACGAGATCAGAATACTTCCGTTGTAGACGCCTGGCTGCAGGTTGGGCGAGACGGAAATCTGAAGGCCTCTCGGGGTTGTTCCACTTGATGGCTGTATAAAAAGCCAGTTGCTCGCTCCTGCCGAGACCGATGTACTGAACAAAACAGGCGAGCCGCTGCTTGAAACGTTGATCTGCTGCGATGCGATGGGCCCTATTGTTGAGGTGAAGTAGTTGAAGGACAAGCTTCCGGGCGCGACGGTGAGTTGCGGCAAAAGCGGAAGGTAGCTGCCGGTGAAGGTGATCGTGCCGCCAACTGCAAGCGTTCTAGTTTCGCTCGGCGGCGTGGCATAGCCGGGGACAGCTCCATACGTGATCGTGTAGTTACCAGGAGGTGCATTGGGCTGGGTGAACGACGTGCCGTTGCCGGAATATGTGGCTGGTCCACTCACCACAAATGATGCGGCTGGGATATTTGTTGAGACACTGATGGTTGATGTCGCGACGATCTCAACGACCAATTGCCCCTGTATGTGAACGTTGCCGAATTGTGTAGAGACATCGGAGAATCCTCCCATGGCGAAGTCAAAGTGGGCTGGTTGCGGTATAGATCCCAAAGCTCCGAAAGAGTCTGAACCCATGACCGAGCGCGGATCGAGGCTAACCGATTGTTGACATGTTGGCGTACCTGAGCCACAGGCAAATGTATTTGCGGAGCCGAAGGTCCACAGACCGTCTGAAGAAGGAAAGTAGTTCGCTAACACGTTTACAAATACTCGCACGCCTACACTTGCACCAATGTTGCTGTTAAATTGTGAGTTAACTGTGACTATTGCGGGCGCAAACGTGACCATGGCGGTTCCACCGAGTATGCGGCAGGCGTTAACGAAACAAGCAGCTGGGCTAACCGGAAAATTTGGGGGCAATAGAAAAGTAATCGGCTTGTCGATGGCGGTAGTTGCATCTCGGTTCGTGAGCAAGCGAGGAGAGCCACTGTCAGCTGAGAAGAGAATGGTAAACTGCTCTGCCTGCACAAACACCGGCGCAGCCAGGAAGAGAAGTGCAAACAGAACCAATCTTGGTCGAATCCTGCTCATTTGCTTGTGGTCCAATTGAGACAATAGCGTATCCCTGACAACCTATGCTCATGAAACCGCGTGGCGACGGAAGAGGTTGATCGAGTGCGGCGCTCGCTCCGCACTCGCTGGTTCTTCCCTACCGCCCGGTGGTAGTGTCACTGTTCGCCCCGAGATCCAGGGACCCATTCGCCATCCATCATTCGTGAAGCGTTGCCAGCAATGATCCCGGACCCCCCCGCGGTGGATGTGATTGCCGGCGGCCTAACTGGCTACGTGCCGCCAAGGCGGAAGCAAACGGTGGGACCGCCGCCGCGGAACGGAAGCCACACGCAGTGAAGGCGACACCGAAGAAGGCGAAGAGGCGCCAGATGAGCGCGGAGGGATCAGCGCAAGGCTACTGCATCGCGGAGAGACTAACGCCCCTGGCGCCCCACAAGGGTTCCGGGGGCGTTTGTCTATGAACCCTTGGGGCGTCTTGACTTGGGTGGCTTCGTTTCGGGATGCTCGAACATGGAAAATCCCAACCCTGAACATCTTCGTGTTTTGCACCAGGGAGTAACCGCATGGAATGCATGGCGTCGGATGATGAGAAGAAGCGTTTGGGATCATTGGGAGAGGCCGATGCTTCGCGGTGCAAGCCTCATCAAGATGGACCTCCGCGGGGCGGACCTCTACGAGGCGGACCTTACTGGGGCGAAGCTCGTCGAGGCGGATCTGGGTAGGGCGAACCTCCTCAAGGCTGACCTTCGCGAAGCGGACCTCTATGACGCGAACCTCCGCGGGGCAAACCTCCGCGACGCCACGCTGGTCGAGGCAAACCTCAGTGAAGCAGACCTCCGGGACGCCATGTTGGTAGAGGCGAACCTGAACGTCGCAAATCTCCAAGGGGCGCACCTACGTGGAGCAAACCTCTATCGGGCCTGTTTAATCGGTGCTGACCTAACTCACGCCGAGACCGGTGGGACCTTGTTCTCCGACCTTGATCTGAGCGCCGCAAAGGGGTTAGACACAGTGCATCACTGGGGCCCATCCACTCTTGGAATTGACACTCTCTATAGGTCAAAAGGACGTATTTCAGAAGTGTTCCTGCGCGGTGTCGGTATGGAAGAGAATCTGATTACCTATATACCCGCGCTGTTTGCTCAGTCCAGCCAGTATTATTCTTGCTTCATCAGCTACAGCTGGGCCGATAAGGCATTTGCGCGGCAATTGCACGATACCCTCCAGAGCCGAGGCATCCGCTGCTGGTTGGATGAAAAGCAGATGCTTCCCGGCGACGACCAGCATGAGCAGATAGATCGTGGCATTCGACTCTGAGATAAGGTACTACTGTGCTGTTCGGAAAAGTCGCTGACGAGTTGGTGGTGCGATAACGAGATCGAAACGGCGTTCAAGAAGGAGCGGGACCTGATGAAAGCACGTGGGAAGAAGGTGCTCGCGCTCATTCCGCTCGACCTGGACAAGCATCTCTTCAGTACTTTGTGCACGAACGGCAAGGCGACGCAGATCCGCTCGCGAATAGCCGCCGATTTCACGGGCTGGGATACGACACCGGGGAAGTTCGAGGAGCAGGTCGAGCTCGTGATTCGCGCTCTGAGGGCAGATGACGGCGGACGTGAGGCCCCGCCGCCGTCCCTCTTGTGATGGAACCTTCCTAAGGTGACCCAACTGGCTGCGTGCCGCCCAGGCTCAGGCCAACGGCGACACCGACGCTGCCGCGGAACGAAAGCCGCGCGCGGTCAAGGCCGCGCCGCCGAAAGCGAAGAAGCGCCAGATGAGCGCCGAGGGCAAGCTCGCGATCCAGGTGGGCGTGGCGCTACGGCAGTGGAAGGCGGCGAATCCGGAGGCGGGTGAGGAGGACGTGGCGAAGCAGCGGGAGAAGATTCGGCAGCAGTTGGTGCGGAAGGTGTCGTGAGGGAAGGGAAGCGGTAGACGGCTTAGCGCCGCACTTCCAGCCCGTCCGCCACTGCAAGATAGGCCAAATTCTTGGCCGTTTGCGGTTCGTTGTGCTTCGACGCCATTAGCGATGGTATGCAGCTAGGGTACTGTGGCTGAGAGCGATGATTCTCTAAGGTAAGGGCGAGGTTGCGAGGCAAGCGGGACAAGAAGTCGTGGGTGAGCCTCAGCATTGTGATCGTGCTAGTCAGAAACGGACGAGCTGCAAGATGTAGCGTGCAATACTATGCAGATGGCCGCACGGAAACGAATTAAGCGCAGTATCGAGACTGAGGTATTGGTGCGTAGCCTGCGAAGGTGTTGTCTCTGTTTTCACCTAGATTGTGACATCACAGAGAAAGAAGGTCAGATCGCCCATCTTGATCATGATCCTGGAAACGGCGTGGAAGATAATCTAGCATTCTTATGTTTGCGGCACCATAGTCTGTATGACTCTCGGACAAGTCAGCGTAAGGGCTACACTATGGCAGAGGTGAAAGCAGCCCGACGGGCTTTATACGAAGAGGTTACGCAAAGAATGAGGTGTGAATGGGTGATAGTGCTAACCGGGCTGTTTGCAGACTTTGATAGACAGCGCGTGGAGACTATCGCCCAGGTGTTAAGGGAGTTACTTAAAGATGCCAACCTTAGGATAGACCGTGTGGAGTCTGGGTCCGTAAAGCTTATTATCAAAAGCTCGCAGGCTACCTTCGAGATGATGCAGGCGCTATTTCAAGCAGGAGAGATAGAACAGTTATTAGAGTCGACTGTGTTAAACGTGTATAGCAGAAGCGGAATAGACGTTCTGGATATATCTGTTGTCCCGCCAGCGGTGCCGTCGCTAATCGCAGACCTCCAGGATGATCATCTTGTTGTGCGTCGAATAAATGCAATCTTCGAATTAGGGAAGTTAGGTCCTTCAGCCTGGGCTGCGATACCTGCGCTTTGTGACGCGCTCCAAGATGAAACCGTACGAGCCAGTGCAGCGTGGGCATTGAAAAGGATTGGCCCAACTGCCGTGACGGCGTTAATCCAGGTGCTTCGCCATTCTAATCCTGACCACCAAATTAACGCAAGCTATGCACTCGCACAGATAGGCTCCTCGGCCCGCGATGCCATACCTGATCTCATTGAGAGACTCCGGACATCTGGTGATGCAATGATACGTGATGCCGCTGCAGAGGCGTTGAAGAAAATCGATACAGACGCTTCCGTAAACCCGATTGGGGTATCGACCCCACTTAAGCGATAAGAGTATCCGTTAGCAATCTTGTGTCGCGTCGAAGCCATCCATATCCGAGCCCATGCCCGCTGAAGTCATCTTGGGTGACGGCACGTCATTCACGGCTCCGGAGAGGCGGTCCAACGCGGCGCGCAAGGAGCACAACCTGCGGTTCGGTTGCGCGAGGCGAGCTTCGCCGAGCGTGTAAAAATGAAATCTCATGATACATCTCTGGGCGGCTGTCGCGAGGTCGGCCAGGTCCTTCGCCGTCTGCAGCGCCAGCGCTTCGAGAAACCGCCCGGACCGCAGCATGCTCGCCGATAGCGACCGGCCAGCGAGCCATTCGCGCCCACGGTCCGACTCGCCGGAGAACAGGAACGTCCCCGCAACGCGTTCGACAACGATATCCGGCATGGACATGAAGTGTAGCAACCCCTGTTGCCGGGCTATTCCGAGATCATGGGCCGCTGCTTGAACAGCATCCCACGGGGTCCTTTCCGTTCCCAGCGCCGCTTCTCGATCCAACCCTTAAGCGCCGTCCCGGAAACGCGGTGGATCCGACCGCCGGCGACCACATCAAACCGTGTCTCCACCGATGGCACCGGTAAACCGCAGGCCGGATTCCCGGCCACGTGCGTCACGTAGAGGTGGGCGGCATCGAAGCTGCTCGCGGCGAGGACGTCGAGGCTGTAGCGCCGTCCTTCGCTATCGGTTACCGACACTGTGCACCACTTCGCCACCTGGACAGCATAGCGAATAAAAGGAGAAGATGGAACCGTCCGGCAGTTGTGTCGTGCTGGCGCGTTAACTACCGGCACTCGTCGCGCTGGGCTTCCACCTTGGTGAACTGGAGCAAGCTGCGCAACAGCGACAACGCCCGCCGCCCGGTTGCCGCCCGGTGCAAAGCAATCGAGCAGATTGGGCAGACAATACTCGCAGAGATAGACCTCCGGTGTGGCGCTGGTGACGCCCATGGCGGCATCCATGAGCACGTTGGGGATTGGCCGGCGCGGTTGCGTTTGCAGGAATACTACGGCCAGCATGCCGAGAAGCTTACGCCCCGATCGGGCTGGCGTCCTTGAGTCGCGCGTTCACCTGTTCGAGGTGGGCATCCAGCAGATTCGTGGTGTGGGCTGCCATTCCAACGATTGTCTCTCCGGCAAGGGTGAACGGTGTTTGTAGCTCCGCTCCCCCACTGGCAGACAATAGAATGCAATGTCCTGCATAACCAACTGCCTCGAAGAACTCCGCGCCAAGCGCCAACAAGTGGATGAAGCGATCATCGCCCTCGAACGGCTCAGCGCTGGCGGTGGCGCCGTGAAGCGCCGCGGCCGGCCGCCCCAATGGCTACGAGCCGCCCAGGCGCAATCCAACGGCGACACCGACACCGCCCCCGCGGAACGAAAGCCGCGCGCCGTGAAGGCGGCGCCGAAGAAGGCGACGAAGCGCCAGATGAGCGCCGAGGGCAAGCTGGCCATTCAGGGCGTGGCGCTACGGCAGTGGAAGGCGGCGAACCCGGAGGCGGGTGAGGAGGACGTGGCGAAGCAGCGGGAGCGGATTCGGCAGCAGTTGGTGCGGAAGGGGGCGTGAGGGGAAGGGATTGCTTCTTCACGGCGCGAAGAAAGCTCGGATGATGAAAGGTGACCTTTGCCTTCAGGCCAAGTGGGTAGTTTCTTGCGCGCTCTCGGCATTGCCTCTTCTCTATTCTTCTTAATGCCGCTTTCGGCTCGGTTGTTGAGAGCTGCAATACTTGTTCACGCCAGCTTCTTCTCAGATCATGGTGCAAAGTACCCACTAACTTCGAGCAGCAGTTGGGTCGGTGCAGCTACTCGCACATCAACTGATCCAGTAGGTGAGGAAGGAACGATGCTGGCGTTGGCTACGGTTTGGCCCTGAAACGCATTCAGTTGCGATATGTTCGGCCAGACTGTGCCGGTAGGCCACAAGCTCAGATACGGCATAGGCCCACTGGGGATCACGGACACGTTAATCGCCCAGGCGTCAGCCGTGGTTGGCAACCCTGGGCACACCGCTGTTGGTATAGGCACCGACCGATCCGCAGATGGTGTGATTGCAGGCCCACCGAACGTTCCGCCGGATCGCCGCACTCTGCGTATCAAGGACACGACACTGAGGCACAGGGTAATAGCGGAGGCCCCGGCCCGTACCGTCATCCGGCGCGAAGTATCCGTTAACATCCAATATGAGATTTGTCCTATTAAATGAAAACACATCGATGCTCCCATTCGCGCTGGCGGGAACGATAGCGCTGTTTGCGACTGCATATCCGAAGTAAGCATTCATGTTGGAGATACTAGGTTGAGGCACACCTGTGGGGTAGGCTGTAATGAAGGCTACGGGATCTCCGTTTGTCAGATCGCCGGGAGCTAGCGTCATCTGCATCGAATATGCTGCTGCCGCTGGAATCGAGCAGGCTGGGCTTCCCGGAATTCGAATGGTACGATTCTCGCGAGCCTGGAACCTTTGATTCCCATAAGGTGGCGGCAGAGTGCTATATACCGTCCCGCGGGTATCTACTGCACGGCATGGGCTGATTGGATAATACAGCAGTCCAGTTCCAATCGTATCTGTGAAGTACCCAGTTATGTCTATGATTAGATTAGTCGCATGGGAGGTGAAAACCTGGATTCCACCCACCGCTCCTGCTTTAACAATGGCAGAGTTGGCGATATACCCGCCTGTTGTGGTTCGCACTGTGTAGAAAGGCGGCCGCGCCTCGCCAGCCGGCCACACGGTTACAAAGTCCACCGGCCCTGTTTGATTCTCTACCGTGTCGACGGTAATATTAAGAACGTATGCCTTTGCCGTAGATGGTATTGAGCATTCGGGTGAGGATAGCATCGGGATTGTCCTGATACTGCCCGCCGTAAGCAAAGGTGGCCCAAATGCGCCAGTTCTCGTGCCCGCATATGCTGCCCGTGTGTCCACCACTCGACAGGGAACCAAAGGCACGAAGCGTAGCCCCACGCGGGGGGCCTCCAACTTGCCAATTGCCGCCCGCGCAACACGCACTGTGAAAGGGCTTGGAAGGGTCGTGGCGCGTTCTAATGCAGCGCGGATACTGGCGCGAGACGCCGCATCGGACACCTTTGCATAATTGTCACTGTCGAGCATTCGGGACAGCGTCATAGCGGCTGAAGTAGTAATGAGTGGGTCATTGCTGTCAAGCTTCGCAATAACCCGATCCAGACCTGCCCTGCCGAATGCAGCGAGGGCATTAGTTACTATGCGTCCGGTCTGGATAATGTTGAGCAGATAAGGAATCGCCCTTGTGTCATTGAGTGCAGCAACCTCAGATACCACATCGGCATAATACGTGGACCAGGCTTCGTCTTCCGGTCCAGGTTCTTGAGAATATTGCACTTCTGTACCCAGCAATTGAACCAGGGCGGACTTGGTCACATCGTCGCCAGGAAAGCGTCCTGTGGCTTTGAGATTGTAGAAAGCCGATTGACGGACCGCCGGGGAAGTATTAGCTAGATTGGCAAGAAGTGTTGACGTATCTTGGGCTATTCCCAAATAGGGTACAACCCCTGCGATCACGAGCAAGTGCACTGCGGTCATGGTAGTGAACCTCATTTGACATACCCGCCGTTGCTGGAGCGCCAGTCTGCATGAACGCATACGCAACGATCGGGCGTACAGCGACAGGGATATTTGCTCGTTTGCCCCTCAAGCCAATCGGCTCCAGCTTCCAGGGCAGCTTGATAGATCAACTGCCAGCCCTGCAGCGTCCTAGTCGGATTGTTAACATCAATTGCATCACCGAACATATGCCTGCTGCGACCCGCTGAACCAGATACACCACGGTTCCTAACCGGATTGCGATATGCACTATTAACCACGACCGCACCAATGTTGTTTTCAAGCGTACGGAGTCCCTCAAGCATAGGCGTGCGTACTAGAGCCCAGTCATAATCACCAGTGCTTAGTCTTCGATAATTCTTGGTGAACTCCCCACACGTTGGAAGAAAATCGGGCAGATATCGTCTGTACTCATCAATGATGCTATCTCGCTCATCGCTGCAACCCGCAAAGGTTAATGTTACCGGCACCGATACGCTGTTCATGGCATCGGCTGATGACATCAGGACCGACGACGTATACACGCCTGCGGCCAAGCCGTTCGGTCTTATCGAAACCTGAAGGCTTATCGGTGTGGTCGCATTACGCGGCTCCACCGCAAGCCAGCTAGTGGCTTCGGATGACGGCTGTGCAGCAAACTGGATTTGAGATCCGTCGCTGGTAGAAACCAAAAGTGACTGCGAACCCGCCACGGAAGAAAACTGAAGCGTTGATGGCGAAACGAGCAGCTGCGGCCGACTGACGGTCAGGGCCACGGGAACGGACACCGGAGTGTTGCTTGTTTCAGCGGAAGATATCACGATGCTCCCGTTGTAAACGCCTGGCTGTAAGTTGGGTGACACGGACACATAGAGACTCCTAGGCGTTGTTCCGCTTGCCGGCTGCATGAACAGCCAGTTACCCGATCCTGCCGAGACGGTTGCATTGAAGGACACCGCAGCGCCATTACTTGAGACATTCAGCTGCTGTGCCGCGATGGGCCCTATTGTTGACGTGAGGTAGTTGAATGATAAGCTTCCAGGCGCGACGGTGAGTTGCGGCAAAAGCGGAAGGTAGCTGCCGGTGAAGGAGATCGTGCCGCCAGCTGCAAGCGTTCTGGTTTCGCTCGGCGGCGTGGCATAGCCAGGGACAGCTCCGTACGTGATCGTGTAGGTGCCCGGTGGCGCATTGGTGTGAGTGTAAGACGCTTGGCCAGCGTGGCTCACGGGCCCCACAAACGCAAAGGCAGCAGAGCTGAGGTTGGTGGTTACTACTATTGTTCCGGCCTGCATGGGTGCGTTGTCACATCCCGGGAACACTCCGGAGCCGCTACGGCACGTGACACCTGGCGGTAATGAGCCGAGAATGAGCTGACCAGATAAGTCTGCTGAGAACCTGCCGTCGATCGATGTATCCTGTGCGATTGCAGGGCCACTATCGGAGCCGCGGTCCTGCTCTAGCCATGATTCGAGATGAACACTCACGAACCTTCCCGACTCAACCTCAAAACGCCCGGAAACCGTGGCTGTGCCCGGAAGTAAGCGGACATACGCGTCGTCCTTGATGAGAAAAGACTCAGGCTCCGGAGAAAACCGCGCATTGTTGCCAAGGTCTGCCCAAATGAATCTACGCTGCCTAAAAGCAAATCCCCCCACGGTCGTGAAAGTGGATTTGTATGAGATCGGAATAGAGATCCGTGAACCTGAGAGTGCCGAAAATGAAAAGACAAGCCAGTCATGAAGGCTTCCCATTGACAGCGAGCCCGTCCCGTATTCGAGCGTAAGCCGAGTACATGGAGGGTCACTGTTGTAAACCTCTTGACCAGAAAGGTAGGTTTTCACGCTTGCGGTTCCGATCGAGATGTCCGATCTGGCGGTACCAGTATACT
Organism: Fimbriimonadaceae bacterium; assembly: GCA_019694835.1. The sequence continues at coordinate 14,354 of JAIBBE010000127.1, forward strand.
TGGCACTAGCCATAGCAAGGGCCGAATGAGTCGTTCCATCTCTTACGGACTTGGCAGAGCCGTCTCGTGTCGAGAGTTGCGATATGCCGGTAGGTGAACAATTACTGGCAACCGCGATCGCCCCAGAGTCCATTGATCCAATGGGAATACTCTGACTGTGCATTAAAGGGCATCCCAGAATGATGAGAAGCCCGAATGCGCATCGTCCTGACATCGGTGTGAGTATACATCTTGCGAGCCCTTGAAAGCGCCGTGTGATCAGATCCAGAACCTGGATGAAGCCATTGCCCTTCTCGAACGGCTCGGCGCTGGCGGCGCGGCCGTAAAGCGCCGCGGCCGGCGACCGAATTGGCTGCGTGCCCATGCGGGAGCCAACGGCGAGACCGACACCGCCACCACGGAACCGAAGCCGCGCGCGGTGAAGGCCGCGCCCAAGAAGGCGAAGAAGCGCCAGATGAGCGCCGAGGGCAAGCTCGCCATCCAGGTTGGCGTGGCGCTGCGGCAGTGGAAGGCGGCGAACCCGGAGGCGGGTGAGGAGGACGTGGCGAAGCAGCGGGAGCGGATTCGGCAGCAGTAGGTGCGGAAGGGGGCGTGAGGGAAGGGAAGTGATTAGCGCCTACCCATAACGTCCCGCCCCCTATTAGGCATCCGGCCTCTACCGATTCACTCGCCGAGCACGTGTACGGGTGTGCGGCTGAGGATACCCTTCGCGGTGCCTCTGGCGCTTCGGCACCGACAAATTACGGGAGTACGAAGCCTTTACCGCTCCTCCGAGAGTTGGCGTCAGAGAGAAGTGGAAGTACTCGGGCCGCTTGACGGTCAGTTCTCGGATTACCCTAGTCACGATCGGCATCGCTGCGGTTGCCCCCTGAAATCCACGATTCATTTCCAGCGGCGTGTAGTCATCCATGCCCACCCATGCCAGGAACAGCAGATCCTTGTTCCCCAGTATGGAGACGAAGACCGCGTCACTTACGGCCCCGGTCCCCGTTTTGGCGAGTAACTCCCCAGCAGCCAGTCCGGTCTGTGCGACAGCTTGCGCAGCCGTGCCGTATGGCTGAACCGGTGCGGTCATGATTTGCAGTGCTTGCTCGGCTGCGTGCTTGGAAAAGGCCCTGCCTGCAGGGGTCAGATCTGGAGCGATTACTCGGTCTGCGTTCCCCAAACGGCTCACCAGCACACGGTCCGGTAGTGTACCCTCGTTCGCCAGCGCGCTATACACCAGCGCCAAATCCAACATGCGAACTTCGCTCCCTTTTGAGCCGCCAATTGCCATACCGGCGTGTAGGTCCGGAGTGACATGCAGGAAATTCCGATAAAGCTGCTGCAAGTTCCGTAGCCCGATCCATGAAGCCAACACTATCGGAGGGCAATTCGTGCTGCTCCCCATGTGGCGGTACAAGGTCGCTGATCCTCCGCAATGCCGTTTGGGGCGCCATTTTCCCTCAACTGCGTCGCGTGCCCCGTCCACCACAGTGTAGGTGTCTACCTCTCGCCTACGTGCGTGATCGACCGCCCACGCAAACACCAGCACTTTCATCGCGCTGCCTGCCGAGCGTGGCGTAAGCGCCCGGTTCAAAGTGCCCCGGCTGGTATTCCTACCACCAAGCAGCGCCAGGATTTCACCAGTCTGCGGATGAAGAACGATCATTGTCCCCTGTAGATTGTCTGGGTTGGCAACGTGTAACTTGCTAGCAAGCCGCGCCAAATGATCCTGCAAAGCGTTCGTGGCCACCTGCTGTATTTCCAGATCCAGACTCGCGTGGATGCGTCCTTCGTGAAGGGGTACCTTTCCCGACAAAAGCATATCGAGGAAGTGCCCCGCAAGCTCTCTGCCTTGATCGAACGGCGGCGCGGTACGCACCTGTAAAGGCTCATCCTTCGCCGACCGCAGCCTCTCCACAGGGTAGCGGTGCGGATATCTCCGGCCCATCTCATCCAGAATCGCATTGCGCGCTCGCAACAGCCGTCCGAGCCGCTGTTCTACACTCAAATGCCCCTGTTTCTTGAATAAACCTGCCGGTACCCACCGTCTCCACCACACAGCCGGCGGAGGCTCTGGCACAGATTCCTCCGGCATTCGCAAGAGCGCTCCGATATACCCTGACGGTGACGAAGTGATTACCGCCAGCGTCGCAGATTGCGCCCAAGACAAATCTGCCGCTTCCCGCACACCAAACAGAGCGCGGCCGAGAGCTGGGTACCCGATGATCTCTCTGCCTCGCACTGCGCCCAGTCGAACCTTGTTAAAGTACAACTCCGCCATACGTTCCCGTGGTACCCGCGCAGCTAGCGCGGACGCCACCCCAATCTCGCGCCATTTACGCAACCAACTACGGCTGCGGTCCCGCATTACACTATTTCTTGCCATCTGGCTGTAAAATCCGCTGGCGCCGCCTGCTCCGCCGAGGTGATAGGCTGCGCGCAGCATTGCCTGTGATGGCAAGTCTGGCTGCGTCCAAAAATCGTCGTCTTCGCGGATCACCACTGCATCCGCTAGCGCAGTACCACGAAATGCCTCCCACGTTCGAGGCAAGTAAAGCACCGACACCGGCTGATTCCCTCGGTACTCCACACTTTCAATCAATTCCGATTCGAACTCCGCATAGGCGTAAGTGCGTCCGTCCGTGCCTTGAATGTGCACCGGTACGTTACCGTCAAAGTCGATCACGACGTTCGGAAACTCCGGCCACGAAGGATACAGAGTCAGCCTGGTCCTCGACAGCGAGAACGTGCCCCGCCCACCCTGATCAGTCTCTCGGTATCCATTCGCCAAGAGCTTGTCTCTTAGTTCCTTTATGCTCGCCGGGCGGCCTGCAGTGACGCGATGTGGCCTCGCGAACACGGTCACCGCCGGATCCGTAACCAACTGAGCTTCTCCCCCCGCGTCGATGAGGTCCGTGGCTTCCCAGTAGCTCACCACCGCTGCAGCCGAGATTGCGCTCAGTGTAAGGATAGCCACAAGGCCTGCCGCGAGAAACCCGATCTTGAAGGCGGAAAGCCTTTCCATAAGCTCCTCCGATTAACGGATGACGATAGTTTCCTGAGCAGGCTCGTTGATCACGACCACCTCGATTTTCGGCAGCTCTTGGGTGCGCAGAGCGCGATACGAATACACCGCGACTATTGTCGCCGGAATCACCCCCAACCCCGCGAGTACCGGCAGTAGCTGCAGATGACGCAGCACTACCAACAGATACAGCGCCGTACTGCCGCAGAACAGCCCTGTTGCTACGCAGCAACCGAAAACGAATCGTAGAAAAGTCATACGCTCTTCCTTCTTCTCCTTAGGGGATACGTTCACACTGAATCACAAGCGGCTCTCCAGCCAACTGTCCTAGCAACGGCTCACCCGTGATCACCGGGCATTTCGTTGATGTCACGAAGGCCACGAAGCGGTAGCCGGCGGCTGCGAGCTTCTGCTCGATAGCATTGCGGAAAAAATGTTGTACTTGGTCGAACGACACCGCAGACAAGGCAGGCGAACGCTGCCACTCGATCTTCGCTGGCGCATGAATCGGGGGATCGAACTCAATGCGCACCACTTCCTGAACCACTGGCTGTCCTGTACCCGTCACGCCTGCGGCCGCTTGTCCGGTGGTGGTAGGTGCCGCTGCTTTTCCCGGGGCCGGGCTCGCTTTCGCCATCACACCTGGGTCGTGGTACCAACTCCTTCGTAATGCGGCCAAGACCAGCACGCAGCTCTCACGCAGGCTGTCTATCCGTTCGTGCAGCCGAACACGCCGGTGCCGTAGCAGCAGCGCGCCCAACGGCAGGAACTCGATAAGCCCGGACAGCCCCACGCAAAACCACGCCGATAGATCTCCTGACCTCAAGGTCCCAAGGAAGTGCGTCAGCAGATCCGTCGTCGGTCGTGTGTACGGCTCCAACCACACTGCCTCGATGTTTTTGCTCATGGGCATAGTAGATATCAGTTGGTTCAGGTGCTCCACTGAGGAAGCTAGTACCTGCTCGTCTGTTTGCCGGTTACCACTCGGCCCGGTCGCCGGCATACTCGTGAACCCTACCTGTTCCTGCCACTTCGCTAATCGCTTGATCTGCTCAGGCAGTGCACGTTCCTGTGCCGTCGCCGTGTAGGGCCGCTGCTCCCGCTGAGCAGCATCCTTGTCTTCCCGGTATTGTGAGGCGTTTCCCCGGAGGTGGGCTAACTCCTCTGCACCGGTGTTCACCAACTCGGTCAGCTTCGCGGCCACCTTCCCACGCGTCTCGCGATAGTACCGTTCCCAGGCATGCTTCTCTAATTCCTTGAGGTCGGGAGCAACCGCGCCCGCATACAAACCAATCGATCCGAAAGCCAATGACACCGCGCAGAATGGCATCACTAGCACCGAGATGAACAGTTTGCTTTGCCGCTCTTCCACTTTTACCGGCTGTCCCGCTAGGCGCCGGTGTCCCTCAAAGACCACCGCCGCGGCGGCGCCCGCGAACATCTGCATCATGCCCCGCTCTCGCCCCAGCGCCGATGCACCCAGGTAGCCCGCGTAACCAACGACCCCCGTCAGCAAAAGTGCCGCCACGACGGCACCACGTTCCTCAACCGCGACGACGCCACGCCGCAACATCGCCCCGATCTCTTCTAGCACATGCACCCAATCATAGGGCTGACCCCGGCGGCGGACGTTGACGATCGCGATTGGCACCAGAACAAAGACCGCAAGAGTAGTGCAAAACACTAAGTTCAGAGGGTCCATCATAACGAGTCAAGCTTAAGGCAAGTTGCTAATAGAAGTCAAATAATTCATCTAAAAAACTTCCTCAAAATCATCAAGTGGTTGTGTTACGCATATAAAGTGATTATTTTCAATAAGATGCGGTACTGGTAAGTGCTTGTGTTACCGTGATATGATTGCATCATAGAATTCATCTCGTTGCTTGGAGTACCATCGAACAGGTCCCAATGTCGAGTTTTAACGCCGCGATCTCTTTCCCGGTGCTCCCGCGTTTTGTGGACTCCCGAATGAGAGCCCATGACGAGCGACTTGCCCGCCTTTTTCTTGCACTTGAGGATCCCGCACTTGCCGAAGCCGCCCGTGCCCACGCAATTCCCAAACTTGAAGTTAGTAGTCACGCTTCTCTCACCGAAGAGGCCGAAGTTATCCTCCAGGGATGGCGCCGGCTTCGTGCCCTCGATCATTCAGACAACGACGTTACCGCCCACCTCACCCGCAACGTATTACCTTCTTTAGCTGATCCCCGAGCCGCCATCTTGCTAGTAATGGAATCGCTCGACCAGCTTGACCCTTCTGGCGAAATTCGCCGTTTCACTCATGCCTGGCACTCCGCCCCAGGGGAGCCGCCGAATCATACCGGAGCAGATCTCCCACTCTGGAAAACGGATCTTTCCCATGCCGCAGGCTTCTCACGCGTGATCGCCGCTGCTACTGCCCGCCATTATGGAATGTGGTCGGAAAGAAATTGCTGCGAGAACGCTGGCCTGCTCTATGAGCATCCCACCCGCCTTAAGGCGATCGCCGATCAATTGCGGCAGGATCGGGTGCTGTCCGAGGTGGAACGCCGCACAGAAGAATTGCGGCAAATTTTAGGCACCCTCACGGCCAGTGTGGTATGGGAATGGCATCATGCAGCCTCGATAGATCGTAAGCTACGCGGTGTCTCTCCAAGCCACTGGCCCACCCGCATCGCCGTTTGTGGCATGGTTACCGTAGTTTGTCCGGACGAGGCAGCTTGCTACCAAGCTTTATCATTGCTTCATCGCACCTTGCCCCACCAGACGCTTGATATCCAGGACACCATCGGTCAACCAAGCCTCTCCGGTTATCAGGCTATTCATACGCTGGTGCGATTGGAGCAGCCCAATCAGAAGGACTCTGACTCCGTCAGGGTGCGCATCGTGCCTCAGAGCGGCAACTCGTCCCGCTTTGATCCACTCACCTCCCGCCAATTAGAACGCATTCGTAAACTTATCAACGAGCGCAAGAAAAGCCGAATTCAGGTCTTCGCTTATGACGGCAGACCCTACCAACTCCCTGTTGGGTCAACGGTGCTTAACCTCGCGTTAGCCATCCATAGCCAGGTTGCTGTCCATGCAAGATCCGCCCTAGTCAACAGGGAAAGGGTTCATGTCCTTTACCCGCTCAGCGAAGGTGATGTCGTTCGTATTGAGGTTGCTTCCCAGCCGGTTCCCCCACCGGACAACTGGGAACAATTAGTGCCCGCCGAGTCTGTCTCGAAACTCAAAGCACGTTTCCGGGCTGCGCTGTTGGCCCCCGAGCTCCTAGACCAGGGGCGCCTCCGCCTGCGCGCTGCTGTCGCTGCGGCGTCACACATGAACTTTGAGCGACTCGATGATCCGTCTTTCGACACTTTTCTCGAGGATGAGCTCGGACCGGTTTCCCAAAACTTTCCATCGGCTGGTATTGGGAATGTAGCAGCCTGTTTGCGTCGCTTTGCCACTGATATTGAGGACGACGCCGACCGCGAGGTGCGGGCGGAGGTTATCTCCGCGCTTTCAAAACGCCTCACCCAAACCAAGCAATGCAGCTTCGAACTGCTGGATCTTCCAGTAGAGTTGGTTCCGAGGATCGAAAGGGTTCGACGTTGCGAACGCTGTTGCCCCGAGATTGGAACTCCTTTGACCGGGGTGCTCGATGATGATGGCACCCTCATGATTCATCAGGCGAAACGGAAATGTGGGACTGGTGGTATCAGAATCGAATGGCAAAGCCGCTGGTCTCGCGGGCAGTATTTTCTGATCGAAACAACTAACAGACCGGGGCTCGCCGCAGAGGTCTTAGCCGCCGCGGCTAATTCTGGGGTGGACTTGTTGGACGTCGCCGCGACACGCTTGGGACCAAATTGGGCAGTCATTCGCATGCACATCAAGCCGATGCTTGCTCGCAAGATTGCTGAGGTCCGCGAGAGACTCCAATTGGTGAGTGGTGTGCTCCGCGTGATCCCTCCCAATCATCCGATTGTTCCTCAGCTTGAGGCGAACCTACCAGGCCGAGAACAACGTAGAAGCCTCTTCCACGATTCCACTGTGTTTCTTGCCGGACCGGTTGTCGAAGACGATAACCGTTTCTACGGTCGCGAGCGGGAACTCAGCGAACTCCGCCAGTTCTACTCCCGGATTCGCAAACACGGTGTCTTGGTGTTCGTCAAAGGCCCCTATAAGACTGGCAAAAGTTCCCTCGTCCGGTGCTTTCGGCGCGAGTTGGATCGACCTGAGTTCACCTGCTCCGTTGTTGAACAGACGGCTCTATGTGAGCAATCGTGGTCCGACTTCCAGACTGAGTTGCAAGATCGTCTTCTACGGGAACTCCGAACGCTCAATCTGGCGCACTATGAAAAACTGCAGAAAGCTCCTTTGATCGACATAATCGCATCCTTCCATGCACGCCTTGGCCGCTACCTTGTACTGATTCTGGATGAGGCCGCTTTGCTGTTCCATGCCACGGACAGAAATGGCCAGACGACCTCACTCATCAACTTTCTTTCTCACGTTGCGGCATTAAAGGGTGTCATGGTTGTACTGATTGGTCCCGAAGCCCCCATGATTGACCTTGCGGAGGCTAGTGCCTATCTCATACGAGCCGCTAACCAAGTCTCCTTGGATGCCCTTACGCCTGACGAAGTGCGTGGTCTTCTAGGCGCTCGTAAGTTGGCGCACATCGGCATCCACATCGACGTCGATAAAGACGTCGCCGAGGAGGCCCAGCGCGATACACGGGGAAATCCGTATTGGTGCACACTGCTTGCAGAGTCCTTCGTGAAGGACACCGGAAGCCGTACTACCCTACAGTTTGGCCTTTCCAACTACAAAACAGCATGGAGTCGTCTCATCGAGAACAGTTCTGCGTTCAACGACCGCGTCCGCGATCCATATGTTGGATCCTCTTTAGAGGGAGTTTGCCCTTACTTCCTCGACCTGCTTGCCCCCTCCACCCGTGGTGTGAGTTCCGACGAGTTGTGGGACACAGCCATCGAACGTTGTCCGCGAATCACGGCGAGCCAGTTTGCATCTCTACTCGATCGCTTGCGGGCACGCGGTACCATCCGTTTAGAAGCTGGTCATTGGCGGATTGACTGCAAAGCCGTTGCGGAGCACTGGACAACTTTCCGTGGGAGGCGACGCCGTGGCTGAAACTAGTCCTACTCATCAGTTTTTCTGGCACAGCTACGACGTCAACGAGATCCGACAGCTCGCCTACAAAGGGCCCGTTGTGATCTGTGGTGGTCGTGGTGTTGGCAAAACTGCCGTTCGCAGCAAAATCCAAAAGGACATATGCGAAGCCGAGCACTGCGAACCACTTTTGATAGATGGGCGAAGCCGCCAAGCTGCACTCGAACAACTTAGGTCCCTCAAGGCTCGTCGTGAGCCGCCTGGTACTGCTGTTTTCATTGATGTTCTAGACACAATCGTCACCCCTACCTATGGGGACAGCCTCGACGACCTCGCCGCTTCCATTCATGGTCTTGAGAAGCTATTTCGGTGGTTGGGAGACAAAACCAGCGGACTGAAGTTCTTGATCGCTACTTCTACCATCGATTTCAGGGGACCACGTGGTGATCGTGTCGCTGGATCGTCCTCATCCTTCGGCGTGAAGTACTTCGATATAGCTTCTCCCATCTTGCGGTCCTTCGTTCCATACAATCTTGATCCCTGGAGAGGCGATTGGAAAGCACGATGGTGCCAGTACTTTAGCGCCGCATTCGAAAAGCAACTAAAGAGTAAAAACGCCAGTTGGTGTAAATGTGTTCGTTCCCTTGCTGGCGGGCATCCAGCCCTTTTTGGCCCCGTTGTCGAGCGTCTACAGGAATTGATACATAGTGATCCGTCTACGTCCAAGTTCGACAAGTACGAAATCAGTCTAATAGACACTAGTTCTGCCACGAACTCGGAAACGGAGGCCGAAATTCGCGATTACGTTGAAGAGGTGCTCGTCCGCTCCGGCATGGCCCCAATCCGTCGATCCATCCGGCGCCTTCGCGAGTCCACCGATCCCGACGAGAGGCGCAGCTTCGAGCTACTCGTCAGAGTTGTCCAAAACGGCGGAGAGGACCGCACCACTGGAGACGTCCCCGAGCGCGCCATCCTCATGGAGGAGGGGCTGCTTTATCGCCAAGTCAGTACCGACTCCGGGCATACGCCCAGAATCACGTGGAGTGTTCCGGGAGAGCTCATCCAAAACCAGATTCGACGGGAAGCTAATCTGCCTGTTGAGGAAGCAGTGGTGGTCCCTGAGACAAACTCCGAAGAAGGTGGCACGCTTGTGTGCGGTCAGACGCGCATTGAATTGAAAGGGAATCCTTGGAAGGTCTTGAGAAAGCTCGCCGAACATCGTGGCGAGTTTCTCCCCCTCGCTCAGCTAGGAGGCGACGCTAGGAATTCCATTCAGCGCCTCCGTGAAGAATTGCGAAAACACAGCTGTGACCATTTGATCGAGAATGAATATGGGCGCGGCTACCGATTCATAACGCGACCAGCGAAGTAACCCGAACAGGTTTCTCTTTGAGATTTCATCGTGCGGCTCGTACAACCCGGCGGCCCGACCACGAGGGATCCGTCGCCAGCAACTGCGCTAGTGCTTACTTTCAAAACGTAGCGTACTGTTGATGCACTGCAGGCATGATTCGGCGCAAGGCTGGCGTAGTCACCGCAAATGCAGTCGTGGTAGCCGCTGGTGTCGGAGGGGCGATTGACGTGTTTGTTACGGACCCTACACACGTCATCATCGACATGAACGGCTACTACGTTCCTCCGACCGGCGGAGTCGGCGGCATCGGACCACAGGGTCCCACGGGACCTACTGGTCCACAGGGTAGCCCCGGACCTCCCGGGCCTCGGGGTGAAACCGGTCCCTCTGGACCGCAGGGGGTGCCCGGGGTTGCGGGGCCTACGGGTCCTGCGGGGTCAGGATCTGCGTGGGTGATTGAGGAGTTCTCCTATGATCCATTGATCCACGCCAACTACCGTTGCAGAACTGTGCAGTGTCCGGCCGGAAAGGTAGCTGTCGCTGGTATGTGCGGTGCCAAATCAACGGTGTTCAATGTAAATGGCGGTGTGAGTTCACCAGAAGATCCAAATGCCGACAAGTTGCCGTTCGTCGTGTCCTCGGTGCTAGACTCGCGCGATCCCACGAACAGGACGTGGCTATGCTGTGCAGGGATATTCACTGAGGGAGCATTTATGTTTGGAAGGCCTTCGCAGATTAGGATGGGTGCCGCCTGCGCACTGCCTCAGTGAACAGCGGCATTTGCCAATGCGATATGCCGGAGATGAGGCCATCCGGGGTTGCTTTAGCTTCGGCCACTGCTCCCCTTTCGCATACTCAACTGTGCATTGGCTGGCTATCAATCAAGGCCAGCAAGCGAATGCGAGACGCAGCTATCGCGGCGCAGAAGGCCGACCGCCCGAATGGCTGCGTGCCGCCCCAGGCGCAACCCACCGACGACACCGACACCGCGGAACTGAAGCCCAGGGCGGTAAAGGCCGCACCGAAGAAAGCGAAGAAGCGCCAGATGAGCGCCGAGGGCAAGCTCGCCATCCAGGTGGGCGTGGCGCTACGGCACCCGCGCTTTTGGTGTTGCAAGCGTTCAAGTTCGTTGGTGCGCAGGAACGCAAAATAAGCGGGGAGACTTGGGCCGAATCGCCTATGATAATGGCTCTTATCAAAGGGAGTCTGGGTTACCCTATATACCAATGACCGCCGCCGCCCTCCAGCCCCGGCTCTTCTGCCCCTGCGGCCAGCCGCCCGCCGTTGCCGGCCTCTGCAGGCACTGCTATTTCGCCCGCTGGCGCTCGAAGCGGCGCTTCGGCGGCAACCGCGACCGGGCGCTCACGCGTGACGGCCAAAGCCCGGCGAGGGCCGCGGCGTGAGCGAACCCGCGCTCGCGCTCAGCCCCGTTCCGTCTCCCGAACCCGAACTTGTTTGGGCCCGGCTGAAAGCTCTCGTCCTCGACTCCGTCACGTCGCTGCATACCAAGCGCGCTTATCAGCACGCCTTGACGCAGTTTCAAGAATGGTACCGGCCCGCCGAACAGGGGCCATTTAGCAAGATGGCGGTACAGGCCTGGCGCGCCGAACTGGAACGGCAGGAACTTGCACCATCCTCGATCAACGTCCACCTGGCCGCGCTGCGGAAGCTGGCGGGCGAGGCGGCCGACAACGGCCTACTGGCTCCAGAAGTGGCGGCAGGGATCGCGAAGGTGCGCGGCGCGAGACGGGAGGGTGTGAGAGCAGGGAACTGGCTCTCGCAAGATCAGGCCCAGCAGCTTTTGCTGTTGCCCGATCCGAAGACCCTCAAGGGCAAACGTGACCAAGCGCTGCTCGCGCTGCTGCTCGGCTGCGGGCTGCGTCGCGCGGAACTCGCCGCGCTGAGGGTCGAGGATGTCCAACAGCGCGATGGTCGCTGGGTGATTGTGGACCTGGAGGGGAAGGGAAAACGGGTGCGCTCGGTGCCCATGCCGAACTGGGCAAAGGCCGCCATCGACCGCTGGACCGCGGCCGCCGGCATCGCTGCAGGCAATTTGATGCGGCCGGTGAGCAAGGCTGACAAACTCGCCGCCGGTGAGACCATGACCGCGCAGTCGGTGTTTGAGATCGTCGAGCGCTACAGCAATCGCTTGGGCGTCCGGGTGGCGCCACACGATCTGCGGCGCACGTTTGCAAAGCTGGCGCACCGCGGTCACGCGCCGCTGGAGCAGATCCAGCTATCGCTGGGGCATGCGTCAGTGCAGACGACGGAGCGGTATTTGGGGTTGGAGCAGGATCTGGTGGATGCGCCGTGTGATCACCTGGGGCTGCGGTTGTGACTGATGCAGTCGGAGTGGAGGCAATTCACCTCGGAGGCACTGCATGTGGCTGAGTGCGTTATTTCCTCACAACTTTGTGACAACGGTCAGGTTATCGCGAAGTCCGCTTACATTATCGCGCCGCGCCATGATCTCTGGTAACTACGTTACGATCCAGGTCTAGATCTCGCCTCAGAAACATGCGCGGCACCTGTAGTCGAAGCCGATTAAATTCCCCTTCGTCCGCTGTGTCTACCGTCTTATTCTCAGAGCTCGCGTTCTGTTCCTCTTCCTGTAATGATCACCTATGCCGTACAAAGGGTACCTGCACCATTGGCGAAGGCTGATCACCCCGTCCTTCGGGTCGCGATAGTCGTGGCACATTGCTAATGGTCGTCAGTGTCCAAGGCTCTTAGCTTACGCAACCCTCGCAAGCACGTCTCATCCCGTTGATTCAATTGGAGGGCCGCTTCAAACCGTTCCCGTGCCGGCCCAAACAATCCTAGCCGAAGATCGATATGTCCTAGTAATGCCAGTCCGGATGCTGGATCCATAGCAGCGTTCACAGTTTCGTCAAGCGTCCTACGCATTGTTTCGAGTTCAGATGGGAGTACCGAAAAACTGGCGTTGGAATAAGCAAGAAGACGATCAGCTCCAAGTGCCCATACGTGCCACACATAAGTCGTACCTGGATGAAGCGTCCCCGTTGGAACCGTAACTGGTGAGGCCGTCGTTCTTAAGCGGAAGATGACTGTGCCGTTGAGTTCTTCAAGTGCTATGCGATAGCTGAGTGCTCCATCCAACGGATCAAAGGACAGTGTCGCCGGTCCGCTTAGGACAGCCATCCCGTTGTTTGGGCGCAAGCGTCGTACTCGATTCGGAGTACGTAAACGAACTGCTGCGGTAGTCCGAGCAGACGTATCGGCTATTGGTGCTGGCCGCGGAATCGGTGCCAACATCGGCAGTTGCCTAATTGGACCGTTCGCTGATATGACACCCGCGGCGGTTATGGTCGCGCTAGCACCAGTCGAGATCTCAAGGCGCCTCCCAGAAAGCGTGATCAGCACGAGCGCTCCCGAGGCCACAGAAAGGCGTGATCCTGCCGGGATCCAATCAAGCCGTGTGATAGCCTGTGCCGTGGGGATCTGTGGATGGACGATGAGGGCCTTGCCCGAGATAGACTCCACAATCGCCACCATATCCTGGCAACACTCAGCTTCAGCTGCATACATGAGCGGTGGAATAGCAAGGAACAGTACGGCGACTATAGTGGCGAGGACCGCTTCGTTCATGTGCGAGTACTCCGGTTTGTTGCACCCTGCCTTCTGGGGACGAAAGTAGCACGCGGGCTCGGTCCAGCATACACCAACGCGCACCTCCGCAATAGCGGAGACCAACGTATACACGTTGGTTTGTGTTCACAAAAGCGCGTCGGTCGTGTGGTCACCTCACCAGGGTGAACCTCTTTTAGAAGCTGGCCTGGCATGAAAGCACGATACAACGTGCGCTCGATAGCTCCGACCTCATCGCATGGACTGTAAAGCGAAGCACTTATCGTGGGCTTGATTGTGGTGGGTTGATACAGGTAGGGTATGGAGATAAGCGCGATTGCAGTCCCCAAGAAGCAAGTGCGCTCCCAGCAATCCCTAATTCTGCTGGAACCAGTGGCACCATGACGCGAGCAGACAGAAATGCCGCCCACGCTATAATCGCATAAATAAGACATATACCCACAGCACCAACTAACACCCGACGATAGAGATGCGGAAACAACAGTGCTCCCACCACAATAGAAACACAGGCTGATGCTGTAGGAACCAACCAGACGGGTGTCGCTGCGGTATGAACCAGCGTTCCTGAGAGAAGGGTATTGGCGATGAGGGTCTGCACCGTCACCCCTGGTAACGTCGTCGAACCAGAAAGCGCGGGTGCGCGCAATACATCGCCGGATCCTGCATAGGCGGCCCCCACAATGACCAGGCGGTTATCGAAAACACGTCTACCAATCGCCGTATCAATATCCTTCCAGGAAACTACTGGAAGTTGTGCCATATTAACAGCGTAGTCGATCCAAAAGGGCGGATCCACCGTGGTCCAGTTCGTAAGCGAAGCCGCCGCCAAAGCGCGTGCCGGAAAAGATAGTCGCCACCGCCCATTAACGTCCAAATATGCTGCTTGTGCTCGACGCACTGTGCCATCGCGGTCCTCCTCCAAATTCACAAAACCGAAAAGGTGCTCGTATCGTTTCGGGCCCAGTAGCAGAGCCGTCAGTCGTCCCACAGCCTCGTTACCTACGATGTCGCCAGATTCGGAGGAGAGTAGCCCGAGTACCAGCCTGTCAGAATGCTTTTGCACTAGGCGCTGAAACGTGGGTATCTCACTCCACGCCTCCGGTAGAAGCAGATCCAGTGCCACTGCACGCGCACCGCTCTCCAGAATGCGCCCGATGTTGTTGCCGAAGTCCGGTCCCCACTGGGCTAGAGGTCGGCGGTCCGTCGCGAGCGAGGCATCATCCACGACTACTAATGACAAATGGGGATCTGGATCCTTCTGTCTAGACGTTGCAAAGCGCGCATCGGCAAGGCGACCTTCTAACAATCGTGCGATATCAGTTACACAGAACAGCTGTACAAGCAGCAATACCAAGAACGGAGCAACAATTCCGATTACGATCCGCCGGGGCGTCTCCTGTGTACGCCAATCGCGCTGTTTGCTGAACAATGCTGCCGCAGCCAAACGTGCGTTGAATCGCTGCCGCGCTCCACCCAACTGGGAGAGTGCATGGTCTACTGATGCAGTCCGCTCGACAGGATTGAGCGCCAGCATGGCCAGAAGGGGCTGATCCAGTTCGTTGGGAACACCCTCAGCCGCCTGGGATGGAGGCACTAAGGTGCCCGTGGCTTGGCGGGATTGTACATCCCAAAATGACGTGCCGAACGGGAAGACACCCGTCAAAGCCCAATACAGTAGTACACCGCAGGCGAACACGTCTGAGGCAGGTGATGGTGCTGCGCCTTTAAGCAGTTCAGGAGCCAAGATCGCTGCGGTGCCTCCAGCATTTGGACCAGCAGAAGGGTAGTTGAGCCGCGCGAGCCCAAAATCGAGGATCTTGAGAATGCGGTGTTGTGGAGTAGTATGCGGATCTGCTTCCAGCATCACATTAGAAGGGCTCAGATCACCATGTACAACACCGATTGCGTGCGCATGAGAAACGGCACCGAGGAGCATGGATACAATCTGCCAGTGCTCGTCATTGTCTGCTCGCAGCTGGCCATGCCGAAGGCAGCAGTCGAGAAGGCTCTCGCCCTCGACGAATTCCATGACCAAATACGGTAGGTTATCCAGTGCTGCGTCGAAGCCGAAGTGCGCAACATCGAGGATGTTCGGATGATCGAAGCGAGCTAAGAGCTGCGCTTCCTGTAAGAACTGCTCGGCCGGCATGGAGCGCACAAACTTGATGGCGAAGTTCTTCCTAAGCAGGGTGTGCTCAGCAAGCCAGACACTCCCTTGGCCACCCTCACCGAGAGGGCGGATTAGCCGGTATACCTGATCTAGGAGGAGTTCTGCGTGCGGGCCAGTCGAGGAGGCCGCCACGATTCCCTGAGGCTCATCGGGGATCGGATCGTCGTCGGCCAGAGGTGGAGCCGCGCTGTATGCTAAAAGGCTCTCGGCTTCGCGAAGCAATGCGGTATCCCCGTCACACTCTTTCTCGAGCAGCGCTTCACGTTCCTTAACTGGCAGTTCGAGTACGCGCCCCACCAACTCACAGGCTCTTTGGTAGCGCTCGGCCGCCTCCATAATGGACTTCCTACTCGATTCCACGGTCTAAGAATCGGTCCAAGGCGCGCCAGTCAACTTGGTCCATTTGGGTGGCTCCGTCCTGCGGTCGTGACAAATCACACGCTCTTTTGAGGAACATCGAAGCCGCCTGCCAGTCGAGCTTCACCGTGTTGACATGGACATCGAGAAGCTCGGCAATTTCCTTAAGGTCGAGACGCAACGAGATCCGCAATTCCACGACCTGATATTGTCGCGGATGTAGCTGCTTGAGGTGATCTAGCGCTTGATTAACGGCATCGAGCAAGTCAGGATCTAGTTGCACCACCGGCAACGTATCCAGCGCATCCGCCTTCACGCGTATGCCAGAAGTCGGTCGGCGCTGGCGCACTTTGTTGCGGTGATACTCACGGAGGAAGTTCCGTACGGCGCTGCAGAAGATGGAAAGAATTTTCTTTCGCTCCTGTAGCCAGAAACGATCGCCATACGTTTTCGTCACACGCAAGTACACCTCGTTGACGATGGCGGTAGGCTGCAACGAGTGCTCGGGTCGCTCATCACGGTTTCGTATTGCGGCGGCGTAACGTCGAAGCTCACGGTACAGCTCCTGGATGACGAGTTCGGGATCGCCTTGGACCTGCTGCAGAACTTCTACAAGCTCTTCACTCTGCTGCTGATCTGCGGGTAGGGCCGCGCCGTAGATGGGCTGATTCTGCTGGCTCATAGAGTGACTTTCCTTCAGTCAGTGTAATACCAGAGAGGGGAGAGCGACCCTGAGCCGCTCTCCCCTTCGATGATGTTTAGTTTGCGGGCCGCGCTGTGCGAGGGGCTGCACTTGGGCTGGAAGTCGGCTGGGGACGAGGAGGCAAGTCCTGCTTCGTGGAGATCTCTGTGGGCGTGAGCAGTACCCCCACGGCTGCACCCACAGGGCTACCGCCGATAATTCTACCCGCGGTGCCGCCGACGGTGGAGCCTAGAGCTTGTCGGGCCGCCGCTTTGGCTGCTGCTTTCGCAGCGAGCTCCAGGTCGGCGGTGGCGGTTCCTTTAGATTGTTGTCCGGACTGGCCGAAAACGCAGGCTGCCAGCAGCAAGCCTGTACCCAGAGTGCGAAGAGGTATTTTCATTGTGTTGTTCTCCTGATGTGATATTCAGTTTCAATGAGAGCGGAATCTGCTCTCACCGCAGTAGGTGCCATTCCGACTCGAACAGACAACGCCACAGCCACGTTTTTCTCATGCCCGTTACGCTGAGTGGCACCTACTATTGTTTTGTTCTGCATACCGTGAGGTGGAGTGCGACGCTTACGCCAGGAGGACCGGGCGGAGAAATGCAACGAAGCCCCGGCACCGCCTGAGGCGGGCCGGGGCTGGAGGATGGCAGAGCTATTGATTCAGTGGGAACTAGCGGCTGTGGCGGGCGCGTTCGATAGCCCGCTCGAGAGAGTTATCGGTCCGATAGCCCACCAGAACGTCAATGACGTGCCCTTTAGCGTCAATCACCACCGTGGTCGGTATAGCTTCGACGTCGAACATCTGCCCTAGCTGTCCGTCTTCGTCCACAATGGTAGGAAAGGACAATCCCATGGCGTCGGTGAAGGCATCCACCTCCTGGCGACTTTCGCTATTGACGCCAATCACAATCACATCGTCATAGGCCCGGTTGATCTGATCAACCTTAGGCAGGGACTTGCGGCAGGGCGTACACCAAGAGGCCCAGAAGTCCAGCACGACTACCTTGCCCCGCAGTTGCTCGAATTGATGACTCCTTCCATTGACTTCAAACTGGAAGTTGGGGACGTGCGGGCCGGGGCACTGCGTGGCAGCATGGGCGGTGCCGAGTAGAAGGCTGGTGATCAGCACCAGCGCGGTCGTGGACTTGGTGGTCGGGGTCAACATTTTGTTCTCTCCATTTCCTTGTTCACTAGTATTCGTGGGCGTCTTCATCAGCCGCCTCACCCTACTGGGTGCCGGAATCTGGAATAGAGACAAAGCTCATTGAAAGAAACCTTCAGAAGTACTCGCCGCCGCGCAGCTGGGAAGAGAACTGGTACATGCCTGAACGTAGCCGTTCATCGTGCCCCCGCCGTAGACGGCTGCCGTTGCCCAGAGCCGCAGGCGAAGCGATCCGGACGTGGACGAACCGGTGTTGCTGATGGGATCGGCGTGTAGCGTCAGCATGCCATCATATTGATCTGCCAGGCCACATTGCCTTGCAGCACTACGGCTGCGGGCGGATTGCCGCCACCGTTACCGCCAAAGGTCGAAGTGGAGTCGAAGGTGGAGTAATCGCGGATAGCCCGGCCCGAGGACGTATATTCTGCCAGGCTAGTTGGAACGTGGACCCCCGGGGGGGCCGGTTTGCCGGGCGACCTGCCCAGCTTTGTACAATGTTGTGCAAAACGTGCCGGTGACGCTTCCGTCCGATGGCACTTACTTCACGACGATGACGCTGGAGGAGTACACTTCGTCGGGCTGGGTGATTCGCAGGTTCGTTGCCTTCAACTCCACCTCGACGTTTGGCAACCCCGGTTCGGGCGGAGGTGGCGACAGACCCAATTCCTGCCTCGGCGCGGGAGATCAACACCTATGGCGACACGGTATCGGGCAAGCTGACCGAAAACAGCTGCCTGGATAGTGGATACCGGATCCATACCTATAAATTCCAGGCTTATGCCGGTTCGCAGATCCGTCACCGAAGTGTTAGACGCTGCAGGTGCTGTATGGGCCTAATGGGGGCGATGCGTTGGCGGCAGTGGAAGGCTGGTACGAACAGACAGAACGGTGGATCACTGTCACCGTGCCCAACGACCGGCACTTATTACCTGCTGGCGGGCTCGACCAATCCGCAGGGCGGTGTACCTGGTGCGCTCGTTCTTACAGCATCGCGGTCAACGCTCGTTAACCGACCCGCGATTCCGGCAACACTACGGCGCGCCGTCATTTGACGGCGCCGATACCGTTTTTATACAGCTGGCTATTGGCGCGCGCCCACATTCCGCGCGGCTATTGACTACAATGCCTTTACCGGAATCGAGCAGAACATTGCTAACCATGGCCAACCTCCTCCTATCCTTCCTATTTCTTGTCGTCGGAGTAGGCAGCAGCCAGCAGGGCGGGCCTGAGACCGGGGCGTCGACTCCGGAGATTGTCGTTCATGAAGGGTCCCGGTCTGCGGTCCTGCGCATGGCATTCGCAGCAGACAATCGGACACTGCTCGTAGAAGATGAAGTTGCGATCAGTGTGTGGGATGCGCGGCGGGGTATTGAAGTCAGACAGTTGACAGGACACATGAGTCATCCCACGCCGTCCGGCGCTCGGTCTTCGACGGCGTTTGATGCGACGCTGGACCAACATCGCCTTTATCTATGGGGATTTGATGATAATTATCTTCGGTCCTGGTCAACCGACTTCCGTGAGGTCTACTCGGTGGAAGTCAGAGCAGAAGCAAAACCGCAAGAATGGGACGAGCTAACAACAAACGCCGTCTCTGAACTTCCGCCCGGGAGCAAATCGGGGGTGCGTTTTTCCTGGGCACGCGCTCGTACCGCGGAGATTGCTTCCGTGGCGGGTGCGAAGATCGCCTGGCGCTCTCGAACGGATGGACATGTCGGGATCATTGACGCCACATCCGGACGTATTACCTCTTTCGGAGAAGACCGGATGGGCTACCGGCGCGGTGTGGCGTTTCGTCCCGACGGAAAACAGATTGCGATTGCGAGCTATGACGGCTCCGTTGAGGTACGGGACACAGAAACTGGAGGCTTGCGGTATTCGCATCGAGATCCGAACCTGGCGTTCGCCGTCGCCTCTTACGGTGAGAACGGGAATGAATTGGCCATGGTCGGATACCAGCGTTCCTGCATGGAAAGCGGCATGCAAGCGCTGAAAGATGACTACGGGGTTCCCGGATACACCAAAAACGGAAGATACCACTTACCTTCGGAACAGCGCCTTACTTTTTACCGTAGACCAGACTGCCTGAACCCTACAACTCTCATGATATGGACTCTGGAAGCCTCCGAGCGACCACGGGTTGTGACTAGCGAGCTTCCGGTGGCATATGACGTCGCGTTCGGCCCAGCGCAGACCGTGTTGCTTGGAATGCTCAGCGGGGTACAACAACGGAACATTGGGGATGGGAGCCTTGCGGCAAAGTATGATCTTCCGGACGGCGATCGGGACTGGATCCAAGACGAGCAGCGGTATCTGGCAGCGTTCTCGAATTTGAACCCATTCGCGCTGGCGATGGCTGTTAGCCCAAACCGGGAATGGCTTGCAATGAGCGGCTACCGGGGCCAGGTTAAGTTAATTCATTTGCCTACGCAAGCCCGGGTTAGGAGCTTCTCATCGTTATCTACAAGTTTTGCGATGGCGACGGCAATAACGGGATCAGGACCCCGCTCCGTTCTAGTTGAGGGAAATGAGATCCGTGTTGTCACCATAGGTTCGGACCGAAAGCTCATGGCCCTTCGGGGACACCGAGATCGAGTAGCCCGCATAAGCCTCAGCCCGCGCGGACACAGGCTCGCGTCGTTCGGCCTAGAAGGGGTGATTCGCACCTGGGATTTGGAAACCGGTAGGCAGACATGTATCTTGCCGAAGAATCTAGGCAGATATTGGGGCCAGAGCCCAATCTTCTTTGATCCCACTGGTAACTACCTCGCAGCCGGCTCGTCGGATGGAGAGGTTTCTGTATGGAACGCCCAGTCCTGCCAATTGGTTGACTCATTCCGTCTCTCGTTCTCCTCGGCGCTGGAGGAGTTTGAGGGATGGGACGCAGAGTGGGATTTCCAATCAAGAAGACCTGACAGCGGGTTGCAGAAGCGGCTTGAAAGCGCTGTCCACAGCCTATGGAGCCTTGATCTTTCGGCGCGCGATGGTCTGATTGCCTGCGTTGGCGGAGACAACGTTGTTGTCCTTCGCAAGTTTCTCGAGCATAAGGAGCAGGTGCGGTTCCGCGTACCAGTCCTGAGGTATGGAGTTAGCTCGTTCTCCGAGATGAGGGAAGGATCATCCGCGATCCTCAACAATGCAAGGCGTGCGAAAGAGAGATCAGGCCGGACGGTCCCCGAATCGTCGATTCGCCCGAGCGGCGATTCGCCAGATGACTCGTCGCTGCTGCGTTATATTCAGAACCCACTCGGTGTGCGGTCCATACATATTGCTCCCGACGGCTCGGTCCTGACGGTAGACATGTATGGACTCATGCGAAGGTGGGACGCAAGTACCGGTAAACCGCAGATGCGTTACGGCAACCAGTATCGCGTCAACGGCAGTTGGGGCATATCGGGTGGAATGCCGGAGGCGGAACGGCTTGCGTTTGTTGCTCGAACATCGAGGATTATCCAACGTAGCGACCAGCGTGATGCTCTAGTCGAATGGGATCTGTCGACGGGAGGAAAGCGTGATCGGCCAGGCATTCCCTCTGGGGGGTGGGAGATTCGTCTGGACTCAGAGGAACGTACAGCAGCGGTCAGTACGGCATTGCGGACAGACATATACGACATTCAGAGTTGGCGGCTGCTGGTTT
Organism: Fimbriimonadaceae bacterium; assembly: GCA_019694835.1. The sequence continues at coordinate 35,435 of JAIBBE010000127.1, forward strand.
CGCTTTATGTATACAACTTCGGAAAGGATTGGCTCGCTGTAACGCCGGAAGGATTTTTCGACGGCTCGCCCGACGCGTACCGAGAGACCGCGTGGCGCTTCTCGAACAACGCGAAAGACTATGCATCCGTGGACGCGTATTTCAGTGAGTATTACCGTCCAGGTATCGTACAGGAACTGATTAGCGGCAGGAAGTTGCCAGGTCAACCGTTGCTCGCTGAGCGGGATCGGCGGTCTCCGCAAGTTGAGATTCGGCAAGTAGAATCGGCGGGGGGCTCACAACGGTCCATAAAACTGCGCATCACCGTACAGGAGGCCCCAAAGGGCACAAGTCACCAGACGAATGGCGGGATCCGCGACGTACGGCTTTTCCGGAACGGCACGCTGGTGTCCTTGTGGCGAGGCGACCTATTGCAAGGAAGGGGTAACTCCGTTACGATCACCGCAGATATGCCGACGGTGCTTGGCGAGAACCGCTTTATCGCTTATGCCTTCAACCGCGACAACATCAAGTCGGAGGAAGCGCAACTCAGCGTATCTGTGAGTGAACCGCTCCCGCGAAGGCGAACAGCGTACATAGTAGCCGTGGGCATAAACCAATACGGCACTCCTGAATTGAATCTGCGTTACGCTACAAGCGATGCAAAGTTGTTTTCCGAAGTGGTCGCCCGCCAGCAGAAGCAGTCGGGCCAATTCGACGAGGTAATCATCGTTAATCTTCTGGATCAGGAAGCTACCCGGGAAAACATAATCGAAGCGTTGCGCCGGTTCGACCGCAGCTCCACCGTCAGCCGGGGGCCAAGTACGCCGGAGAGCTTTGGGCGGTTGCGCACAATAGAGCCGCAAGATTCTCTATTCCTTTACTTTGCCGGACACGGGATCGCGCGGAACGGCAAAGCTTATCTGGCAGCGCACGACTCGTTCATGAGAAACGGCGAGGGTAAGGAACTGACTGGTTCGGAATTCTCCCGTTTTGAGGGAAACAGCATTACAACGGACGACCTTTCAAAGCTGTTAGGTCCCATCGACGCCACCAGGATTGTTCTGGTGGTAGATGCTTGCAACTCTGGGGAGTTCCTAGAGTCGCTCGAACAGAGGCAGGGACCGTTCAATACGGCAAGTTTCGCGCAGCTAGCCTATGAAAAGGGCATGTTCATCTTGACCGCAGCGCAGGGGTACCAAGCGGCGCTGGAATCGTCCCGGCTAGGACATGGATTCCTGACACACGCGCTCATCCAGGAAGCACTTATTGAAAATAAGGCGGATAGCTTCCCGGCAGACGGCCGAATTACTATCCAGGAATGGTTTAACTACGCGACGACGCGCGTGCCGGAGATGCAACGGGAGCGTTTCGTCGCGGTTGGCGCTGGAGCACATGGATCAGCCAACCTTCCGGACTTTGAACCGTGGGAGTTGCAGACACCCAGGGCATTCCTACGACGCGACGCAGACGAAGTCGCTTTGTCAACAATTGCCGGACCGAGCAATCCCGCCGAAGCAGATCCGAAGCCTCCGCAGTTGATCCGCAAGCAATAACGATTCATGGCTGTGACTCCGGAATAGGAACATACCGGCAGTCGCCCCCAATGAAGCAAAGCGGCCTCCGCTCGGGATTGATGTCCACGGCACGTAGGCCAGTAAGGCCCTGAGGTTCCGTCCAGGATGGCGGCTTCGGACGCCATGCAGCTGCCTTTTGCTCGACTTCGGCAATCAGAGCCGATGTAAGTTGCCGACGCAGGGTCGCAGCCTCCTTGGCCGCCTCGCGGGAGCCATCGTTGGAAGCGAGGGTTAACCAAAACAGCGCTTGGGCAGGATCAGCAATCACGCCAGTTCCAGATTTATAGTAAGTGCCAAGACGATACTGCGCGGCAACTAGCCCTTCTTCCGCACTGGCTTGATACAGCTTCGCGGCCTCGACTGGACTTACTTCGACACCCCGTCCGCTCTCAAACAGTACAGCGAGTGCATACGCAGAGTCACGATACTTCTGCTTGAGGGCCCTACCGAAGAACGCAGCAGCGACCGGTAAGTGCCGGTGAGGATCCGTGAGGTAATAAATGCCTAACGCATGTAACGCGGGCGCATAATCCCGTCGGGCGGCCATCTCCAGGTACCGTCTACCTTCGTTTTGCCGGTCTGCGTCGGGCGCTGACAGGAGTTCCCGCGCAATCGCCAGTTGGGCTTGGAGGAGCCCTTCATCAGCCGCTACGCGGAGCCTTCTTAGCGCCTCATTCTCGTTTTTCGGAACGCCCTTACCTGCCTGATACAACAACGCGAGCGCGTACTCTGCGGAGGGCAGCCCGTAGAGGGCGGCCTTGGAGATCCACCGCGCGGCAAGACTGGGGTCAGGCGCACTGCCTATGCCGTCAAGGTAGGCCGATCCAAGAGCAAGCATCGCTGCCGGATGTTCCTTCTCAGCGGCGGATCGATATAAGTCGAACGCTTTGCGCTTGTCCTGGGTGACACCCCTTCCGAACTGATGCGCCACCCCCTTTTGCAGCATGGCTTCGGCGTCCGCGAATCGGTGCTGGCGCAACTTCAACCTCTGTTGAGCGACCTCAGGCGAATACGGCTTCAGAACGCGAAATGTAATCTCCACCTGGCCGGCAAAGCGAATGGGCCTGTCGGCCTTCGTCGCCGGTCCAAACCGCCATTGCCGGAGGGCGGCAATAGCGTTTTCATCCAGGCCAAGCCCCAGAGAGCGAGTGACTCGGATGTTGGTGGGAAAGCCGGACTCATCGACTACAAACGACAGAAACACGGATCCGGATAGTCCCGCCTCACTGGCGTCTTCGCTGTAGACGGCTTCCACTTTGCTGATCACGGTAGGAGGCACCACGCCGGGGTCTCCGGACCGGTATTGGGCCGTACTCAGGAGCGCCACCGAGTGCATGCAGAGGACGATGCGCAATGCGCTTTCCATTTTTTGCATTGTAGCTTCGCGGTCCGCGACGGAGCGCGTCCCTCTTCTTTGCTGCATTCAGGCTAAGTCAAGCTCGCGGACAACCTTCCAGAACTCTTGGACCCCTTTCTCGCTCGTACAACGCATGCGTGGGTGAAGACGGAACATCCGCCTGAGAAAAACCCCAAAGGAGCACAAAACAATGTTTCACTTCACACCTTCAAACCCGCCATGCAGACCTTCGCGCTGTCCATTCTGCTGGTCACCCTCGCAGCGGCGCAAACCCCCAACCCAGCCAGTCACGACCCAACCGGCTCAATGCCGAAGTGAACGACCCCATCACCCAGGCTGCCGCCACACGCACCACCACCTCCGAGTCGCCCGCGCTCGCAAGACTTCCAATTCCCGCTCCAAAGCACTAGACGGCTCCGATGCCGCCACCAACTCGGCCTTAAAACTGGAGGGCAATGTCGGTTGGTCCACGGAGGGGGCGAATTGAAAAGCTACGCCCTGTGTGAGCATCTGTTCGGCCTCTGCCAGCCGGCGCTCTCACTGTTTCTCTTTTGTTCGGCAACCGCAGGGGAGTAGTCTTTCATCACATGGAATGTGACCTCCGCCTGAGCCGAACATTGCACTGGCTTGCCGCCTCTCCTGGCAGGTTCAAACCCTCCATTGGCGCATGGCTACGAGTGCGTTCTGGTCCAAACCCAGTCCGAGCGGACGCATGACTTTGATCTGAGTAGGCAAACCGGTCTGATCGATGATGAAGGTAAGGAGCACAGACCCGGACAAGCCTGTCTCCCTGGCGTCATCGCTGTAGTCAGCTTCCACCTTGCTCTTTAGAACGGGGGGAGTGACCACAGGGTCCCAAGCCTGTATTGGGCGGCGCAAACGGCCGCTGCCGCGACTACGTTGAGGATAGCCCGTGAAACTTCCGCCATCGTGAGCATTGTAACGCCCGGTTGGGATGAAGTTCACTGAGGGCTTGCTGGCCTAACTGCTTGTGTCCGGCTCACCAATGAGTTCGAAAAGCCATGCGGCCTGAATCGCAGGGCACCTTAGATCTAGTATTTCTAAAAGACCATTGTCTCTGCGCCAACAAACGGCACCTGCTGGGGTGAGAGCGAGCAACGCTCTCGAACGATCACTAAGGAGAACGACCCGATGAAAGTATTCACGACCCGTGTGGCCCTGCTGGCCCTGACCGCTCTCACCCTTGTCGATACGGCTGCCGCCCAGACGCGCCGCCGCTACCTGCCGGACGATGTTCGTGATAGTGTTGAGCGCTCTGAACGCCCAAGCGCCCGTCGCCTGCCGCCGAACGAGGTGGACAACGAGGTTAGCGAGCAAGACGACATCGAATCACCACGCGTACCACAGGGTTCGTCACGGCCCGGGTCGATGCCTCGCCAACCTTCACAGGCAACGCCGCCTGTGTTCGCAATCTATGACGATTACCGGAATTTCTGCGGCCACTTCGTTGCTGACACGCAGGGTACCCTGTACCGCGTGTTGGATGGCGGCGAGGTGATCCCGCAGCCTGAAGGTCGTTTGGTCCGTCAGCATGACGCTCGGACGTTTCTGGCGGTGAATCTAGCCGGCCAGCCTTATATTGCTCTGCGGATCCGCTGACAATTCGGGGCCCTCGCTGATCCCGAGGGCCCGCTCCCTAACCACACCGCTTACGTCCCATGAGGTCCGACCTATGAAACAGTTTATTGCGCTACTGGTACTCTTATTGTGCATCCGTGCCGTATTTGCACAACCGAATGTGATTTCCATCGGCGATGTCCGTCTGAAGGTCTTCACCTCGAGCGGCGACCGTGAGCTTGACCAGGAACTGCGAGCCGAACATCGGCGCATTCAGACGACGTTCGCAGTGCAAACAGCACTGTTGTTCTTCGATGACGTAGAAAGCCCCAATGCGCTGGCCACACCACGTCAACTGCGTCCGGGCACACAAGGCACTATCCTGGTCGGACTGAATCTCGCCAGCCAGACGTTGACCAACCCTGAGCAGCGCGGTGATGCGCTGATTGGAATTCTAGCTCACGAGATGGCGCACATCGTTCAGTTTGCTTCCGAGATCGACTATTTATCCGGTACCGAGCGGGAGCGTCAAGCCGACTTTCTCGCTGGGTACTACGTGGCTCGGGAGAAGGGTCGGGGACGCCGGATTGATCTCATGCGCGTTGCCGATTGCATGTTCGCGGTTGGGGGCGGCGACCATGGCTCACCCCGAGAGCGGGCCGCAATGATGCTGCACGGGTACCGTGCAGGCCACCTGGGGGTCGCTCAGGCTGTAAAGCTCTCTGTCGAGCTAATTCGCCGTGGTGCTTATCAGCGGCTGCCGTAACCAGTAGTACCGTCCAACCTATGTTCCAGGAACTCCTCATCCGCGCGCGGTTGCTTGCGCTCCGGTGCATCCACGCCCAGAGGCGGACGTGCGGCACACCAGTGCCAGAACGAAACGGGGCATACGACGAAGGTATTGCAACCGGCGGGCCAGTGCAGGGGGTGAGGCGCGGTGACGACGATCAGGCGGCGGGCTTCTACGTCGCCGCCGTTTTCTTTAGCGGCTACCCCGTCACGAGGTTCACGCCAGCCTTCTTCGCCTTCGCCCAGCGCTGCTCCATGGATTGGGGCGCGCTTGCACATCGCATCCGCATCCCAAAGTGCGGGAGCGGCTCAACAGGCTAACGCGGCAGTAGAGGGCAGTCACAAAGCAACTAACGGTGGCTGGGAAAACGAAACAGCGGAGCCGGTTGTTGTCAGGGATAACCGGCCCCGCTCGCTTCGAGATGCGCTCTTTGCCGGGAGCTTTAAGCCTCGGGGGACCGCATTCGAAGCGGCAACTCACTCTAGAGAGGGCTAGTGCTTGCCGGTGGCGATTCTCTCCAACTATTTCGTGAACCGCCGCCGCCAGTCCACGGTGCCATAGCGTCGAAGTCCATCCAGATCCCGGTGGCGCGCTGCGTGGGCCCCGTCCTGCGGGGCTGCCACAAAGTTTCGGGTTGAAGCAGCGGCTTATTCAACCGCAGTTGACATACGCGTGAGGTACGATCGAGCAAACATGCCAGCGAACATCGCGATCCTCCAACGACTTTGCTCCTGCGCGTTCGCGCAGGAAGCCGAAGTACTTCAGTTCATGGTCGAGGTACGCAAGGCGAACGACCTCCGCGACGCCGCCGATAAGTACCCTGTCCTGATCTTTTTCTGTGACTGGCTCCTCCACCCCGTGCTCACATTTAAGCAGGCTCAAGCGGTCCTGAAGGGATTGGACGACTTCATCGAGGACACCAAACGAGGGCTTAACGTCGAGCAGAAATATATCAACTTCATTGGACCACTCGTGACTTTGCGGCGGCTACAGCATGAGCTCGCCGTCTTCCTTACGGAGCACGAGTTCGATACGTCCGTCGTGAGCGGGGAGAAATGGTTTCGGTTCCTCTCCCTGTATGTCGATCAGATCGAGCGCGCCGAGGTACGGTCCGAGAACCCAGCTAAGCTTGGGCTCAAGCACATCGACAGTATCACCATCAGAAAGTCATTAGTCACCTTGGGAGCCCCAGCTGGAGTTAATGACAGGTTCAACTTCAGGATCGTTTGGACGCTCAAGCACAACGGGAACCCCGTTTACGAGATCGCGAATGAGCTGTGGTCACCAGCAACCCCGGCGAATGTGAGCGTGCCTGTGTTGAATGAACTGACGTTTCCGGACGGTTCGGTGAGGAGGCAACTCTTGAAGTCGGCTACGTTCTTTGGCGAGAAGAAGTAGGCATGGACTTTGCCAAGCGGCCGACAACTGCCCGCCCCCGAAGTGGCGGCCGGGATCGCGAAGGTGCGCGGCGCCAAGCGGCAGGTGAGGGCAGGGAACTGGCTGTCGCAGGACCAGGCCCAGCAACTCCTGCTGCTGCCCAATGACAAGACGCTCAAAGGGAAGCGCGACCAGGCTCTGCTGGCGCTGCTGCTCGGCTGTGGGCTGCGCCGAGCGGAACTAGCAGCTCTGAAGATCGAGGAGGTGCAGCAGCGCGATGGGCGCTGGGTGATTGTCGACCTGGAGGGGAAGGGAAACCGCGTCCGTTCGGTGCCGATGCCGAACTGGGCGAAGGCGGCCATCGACCGCTGGACCGCGGCTGCCGGCATCGCCGCCGGCAATCTCATGAGGCCAGTGAATAAGGCCGACGAGCTTGTTGGCACGAGCATGACCGCGCAGTCGGTGTTGAGGTCGTGGAGCGCTACAGCAACCGCTTAGGCGTCCGAGTCGCGCCACATGACCTGCGGCAAGAAGGAAGGTGTACGATCTGTTCAACGACACTATCGTTTTCCTTGAATTGCGGAGATCGGAATAGCTCCCACTACAGGTCCCCATGACGCTCTGGCGTCGATGACCACTCAAAATGCCGCTGGGCTGTGCATCCACGCTTCACGGCCCGACAGAGGACGGAGGCGGCTAACCCGTCTTCTCGGTGAGCTGTTCCATCAGGCCCGGAATGGTCTTCACGTATGCCAACCGCTCCGGCATGGTGCTACGCGTTCTGGCAATCCAACTCAGTGCCTGGCTTACGTGGAATAGGTTGCTTACCGGCGCACAGGCTCCCGGCACCACCACGGTGTTGCTGACGGGGAGTTGATGCGGCTTGCAGTTCTTGGCATGTTCCACGCTGCCGTCGTAGCCGACGTTGATGATGTTCCAAACTCTCGCTGCAGCGTGAGGCCCCCATTCTTTCGCCACGTCGCGGTTGACCCATTCGATCAGCGAAGAAGCCTCTGTATCGGTCTTCAACCACTCCGCATGTAAGCTCTTCTCCTGCGGCAGGTGGTCAAGTTGGGCCTTTAGATATGCGGCGATGTCTTCCGGATCGAGCGATTGCACGTGCCGGCGCCGCAGCCGGCTGTCCTGGAGCCCAAACATCATTCCATTGGCACAGATCAGCCGAAGCCAGCTGAACGTTATCTCGAGCATGGTGCTCGTGTCCACGGAATTTAGGCAGTGGATCCGCAATACGAGGGGGTAGCCGTCGCCAGGATCAAAATCTACGCCGGGTATTGCGCAGCTCCACTGCATCCGCTCCCCGTACTCCGAAAGCAACAGCGTCGATTCCTCGCCAGACAGGTCGATGTGGAGCATCTTCAACGCCCGAAAGACGGATGCCAGCACATCCCTATGCTGGATCAAGGAGTATGTCTTCGAGACCGTGGCGACCGGCATCGGGTCGTCGGTGATCTTCAGCGGCTCTCGCCGGATCTCATCTTTGAAGCGGTTCTCTTGGTTCCCAACGCGGAAGGGGTGCCTGCTGAAAACGGGCAGCTCACGGAACAGGTCAGCGGCCGTTCCTGTCAGCTCTACGACATTCGCACCTTCCCATGTCCAGTTGGTGAGCCGCGCCTGCAGGGTCTGTTCAGTTCCGAAATTGTTCGGTGTCATCATTAGGGTTCTTGGTAAGTTCATCGACTTGCCAGCGCCCGGTCCCGCTTCTCCCCGACGGTCAAGGTGCTCGACAAACAAAGGAAAGTTGTCATAACGTAGCGCACGCGCAGGGGCTAACTCAAGTCGCAAGGGCGTGAGGGCTCAGAACAACTTCAACCGAGTCCTTCAGCACCGGAATGCCGGCTGGAACCGCAGCAGAAGGCGCGTTGCACGCTGTTGCACGATCACACGGCCAGCGTGCCCGCCAGAAATCACTCAGCAATAAGCAGTTGGAGCCAATAAGCCGCTCACGTGTGCAACGTTCCTTTATGTTCCACTACGCATCCCCGGGTTGATCGCAGGGTGTCTGCTGGGCTGTTCCTGCGAAAGTTTGCCGGCAGTCCCTGAAATATTCTGAAACCGGCACTGGTTCGTGAGCCGCCGTGAAAGAAAGCAGCAACTTCGACGGCAATTTGTGAAAGGCGCGCCCTTCGCGCCTGGTGTTCTCGTTGGTTCTCACCTTATCGCCGAACTTCGCATCCGCGCTCGCCGGTTCGCGCGGATCCTCGAACGAATCTCATCCATTTGCAGCTTGCGTCGCGGCCTACCAGCCGTTCGCGAAGTATCTCAGCAGATCTCACCAGCGAAGTATTGAGGTGCAGCGGAAACGCGGTAGTGGAACATAAAGGGTTGTACATACAAGGTGCCTGATTCTGGCACTTATCCCACGCCGTTTCAGCTGCTTGCGTGTACCGCAGCTTCGGCCCTCTTGTGCGTACAAAGTACGTACAACCCAAAGAAGGCGAAAGGGTGGCGTGTACCACTTCCCTGCCCCAGCCTAGAACGGTAAGAAGCGCGAGGGCGCCCAGGCCTAGAGCCCTTGCCGTGGGCATCGGGATTCACGAGAAGCGCGGACGCCTCTCTAAGGCCGGAGCCGCTCGGCCTGGTGATTTGCAGTCCATGACAAGCGTACGGAAGATGCTTTGTGAACGGTTACGATAAAGAGGAAGGAGTTTGCCGATGGCGCAGCTTGATTGGTCCCAGTGCCCAGCCGTGGAAAGCATCCCCGGTAAACGGAGCGGCGCATGGGTATTCAAGGGTACCCGGATGCCGGTGTCTGCGGTGTTCGAGAACCTTCAGGATATGAGCGTCGATGAGCTTATCGAGGAGTTCGGCGTTACGCGCGAGCAGGTGCAATCCGTTCTCGAATTCGTGGCTCATAGCGTGGAAGCTCCGGCTCCCCGGCATTCCTGATGCTCGTTCTTTTCGACAACGGTACGCCGCGTACTCTCGCCCGCTATCTGATCGACCGCCATGCGGTCACCGAAGCACGGGCGCGTGGGTGGGAAGAGCTTGAAAACGGGGATCTTTTGGAAGCTGCCGAGTCCGCCGGCTTCGACGTGTTGGTCACAACCGACAAGAATCTGCGTTATCAGCAGAACCTCTCCGGGAGGAAAATAGCGATTGTTGTGCTGGGGCAGGGCCGGTGGAGTCTCGTGAAGCCTCATGCCGCAGAGGTCGCCGCTGCCGTGAATGCGGCGGAAGCCGGCAGCTATGTCGAGGTGAACATTGCGCTGCAGCCCAAGCGCCGGCCGGATGAGGCCTGACCCCATCACGCTATTCGCCGCCGCTCGGGTTTGCTGACTTCTGCGCGATGAATGCTGGGCGTGGCGCTGAGGTTTGCGAAGTCACTGCTTAGTCGCTGTTTGCCGGTTCCAACATGTCCCGCCCGGCGTCCAAAGGAAGGCGCGGACAGCAGGCCCTCCATGCCAGCAGCGTGTCCGGCCGCGCATCTCAGCAGGCCGCTTTTTTGACTCAGCATTTGTTAGCATTTTGGGCTTGCCTAAACTCGCCATAACCGCGTTCTACAGGCACCCGGCAACCCCGTATACGGCGCAACGGTGTGCGGAAAGCTGTACCTTTCCGCACACCAAAATGGGCTTCGGAAACTCCTTTGTTTTCAGTAGTGCTTTTTAGGCCCGCGCGAAGGACTTTCCGCACACCCCTAAGAGCCTTGCGCGACCCCTCGAACCACGTGTCCAGCCCAACCCAACCACGCCAGTAGTCGTGATCCCATCCCCTTCACGTAACGAAGGGCCCACGCCCCAGATCCGCCGCGTCATGCGCACTCCTCCACCACACCTCCATAGTGTTCCTCGCACTGCCTCCAGTAGCCGCAGTTCCGTCGGGAGCACATCATTGACGTCCGGTTTGGCATGTACAGCCCACTTCGCATGCCCTCCTGCGCCAATGGATAAAGGCTTTCGATACTCGCAAAGTCACTCGCCGACAGACGTCCGCTGAAGCTCTTTACCTTCGGCGGCTTGCCTCGGACCAGCGTGTCGATGCGAACCGTGCCACGCGCGCCGGGAGTCACGGCGGCATAGGTGGCAAGCTGGATCATCTGCGCGTGGTCGATGCGCGATGGGGAACGCTTTGCCGTCTTCAGATCGATGATTCGGCCGTCCACGTCCAAGATGTCGACTACGCCCTGCACCCGCACACCGCCAATCCTGGCGTCGCCATCACCAACATGTATCTCAACGGCCGCCGGCTGAATCGTCGCGGCACACTCGTTCATGTATGCCGCAACCAGCGCCGCACCCTGGACGCCGATCTCCATCGCATCTTCGGAAGCTGCGAATGCTGTAGCTTCCGCTTCCATCTTCCAGGCTTCGCAGAATGCCCGCACCACCTCAGGCGTGGGAAGATCCGCGCCTGTTTCCACCTTCTGGTGGAAGTTGAGGCCGAGCGCATGGTGAACGCTTCGGCCGAGCGCGAGCGAGGAGTTAGCCGGTTCGGGCAGTTCGTAGAAGTAGCGGAACATCCAGCGCGCTTGGCAATCCATCCAGGTGCGTAGTTGGGAGGGGGAGAGGATCTCCCCCAATGCGGTGCTTGATTCCGGAATGGTCACTGATGCCGGAGCCTCTGCAGGAACCGGTATCGCTAACGTGGCCATGCCGAGCCTCCTTTCTGGATGAGGATCGTTGCCGCCAGCGAGCGGACATCTTCGGCGCCGAACGTGATCGGAAGCTCCCGCGCATGCGCGTACTTCTGGACTTCGATCAGCACGTCTACCGCAACCTTGTAGGTGTCGTAAAGGTAGCGACGCACGTTGCCCGGCGCGGCTACAGGCTCTCCAGCAGGAGAAGGCATTGCGACCAGTGCTGCGGGGCCCGGAGTTGCTGCGGTCGCCATCGGCCGCGGTGTCACAGAAGCAGCAGGCACGGCGAGCACACCATCACGCTCGACCTTGTAGGATGCGCTGATCTTACGACCCACCCTGTTCTCCACTTTTGTGATCGTGATTGGTTCGCCTGGCTTCACGCCAAGCGCAGTCAGTTGCTGCCCGGCGGCCATAGGCAGGAAGAAGCGCCGGCCATCCACCGTGGAGAACAGCAGCGATTCGCCGTAACGACCCTCAATCGGCTTCCCTTCCCCGTACTTCAAGGCAACATGGACGGGCACATTGAACTCAAAGCGGATGAGCCCGTCGTTGCCATAGGCGCTAGCTGCAGCTGACATGACGAACCTCCACTGCTTCGCTACCACCATAGGCGCCGCAGGCGCGGCAGAAGATCACGTAGTCGTTTGCCAGAGGGCCATACAGCCCGTCACCCAGATCCTCACTGCCACATTCCGCGCAGACGGTGACCGAGTTGCTATAGTCCAAGGTGCTAACAGCCCACTCCAAAGGGGGCACAACAGCTGCGGCGTTCGGGGTGCAACCCGTGCGCCGCTTTTCATTTGCAGACAACATTGCGTTTCCTTTCGTTGATTGACCCCGGTGTGAGGAGGTCGAATCATCTTCCAGATCTATACTCGCTTACGCAAGCGCGTAGATCAATTCAGATTTGCACCTAACCTCTTGAGCCATGGGACAGGAATACTACTGGTCTGTGCGAAGGGCGATTGCTTAACGCTTGCGCAAGTGCGTATGCTCGGGCATGGTCAAGAAAAACCAGTTCGCGGTCGGCTTAGCACGCCTACGAGCAAAGAAGTTGACTCAGGAAGAGCGCAGCAAGATTGCTGCAATGGGCGCCGCTGCGGTCAACGCCCAACGCACACCAGAGGAAAGGTCGGAGGCTGCGCGGCGTGCTGTCAGTGCTAGATGGGCGAAGAAGAGTAAGGTTATCAATTAAAGACAGAAATCTCCCGCTCTTCCACCCCAACCCTCTCCGGTTTGGATGGACGCGACGATACGACGATGTTAGGTGCCATGGGGGAGACGAAAGCACTGACCTTGGCTAGATTAGCGATAATCGCGTTGTGACGTTGCTCCTGGACCGGCTAGACTAGATCCAGTTCTGGCGACCGCTACAGTTAACTGGAACTTGGGAGATAACGCTTGAACAGTTCACAATATGATCGACGACCCCAGATTATGCAGGACTTGGACGTGAGGTACTGGGGCTGTGTACCACGGGGGATTCTTGAGGCATTGGAGAGCAGCCGCCGTCAACCCGACGTTCGCGTATTGATGACGATACTAATTCATACCATCGGCCATGAATACCAAAGCCCATATGCCCTCAGATTTCCCAAAGACGAATGGAATCAGTACCGTGAATTCAGGAGCACGCATTTAGGTGAGGTCTGCTCAAACGAGCATAATGTTCTCCTGGCGACCCATATAGCCAAGCACCTAAAACTAAACCGCTCACAGCTTACCCGGTCCCTTAAAAAGTGGAAGGACCAGGGGATAATCGACTTCCGAGATGGCAGGATCTACCTAACTTCGGGTACCACAAGAAAGGAACGCACTTCTGGCAATCCCCAGCCCCAGCATACAAGTGTACAGCAAGGAAAAAGTAAGGGAGCGTACAAAACAACATCTACCGGCGGTGATGCGGATTCCCATCTTGTCAACAATGATGTTAATGGCAAAATCAACAGCAAGGTTGACAATCGATCTGCGGGAGGAGCCCGACTTGTTGACGTCTCCGATCGGCCCTCATTATTTACTGAAGAAGATGAAGATAAGAATAACGTCTGTGAGTGCGTGAGCGGTGTTCCCACGCACCCACGTTCCCATCCGGATGCATTGGAGGATCACCCACCAGAACTGCTGGTACTAAAAAGCACTCTCGAATCACTTCTGGTGGAGCAGCTCGGTCAATCCCCAGACAGGAATATCCTCTGCAAGATAGCGGATGCTCTGGGCGGCGCTCCGATTGAGATGCTCTCCAAACGCGTACTGAAAAGGCTGAAGAAGATTGAGTCTTATGGCCTGGTAGTCGATCTTGCCAAGGATTGCAATCGTGACAGACATGCATGGGAACGCGCTGCAACTAACCCAGCACCGCAAAGGAAGAAGAACCTGAAGGCAGAAGCTTTCGCAAGGAGGCAGCTGGATAACCGAGGTGAAGAATGAGCAAGGCAACGACGACTAATGACATTGCATATGACCTCTTTGAATTAGCTGAGTTGCTTGCCGCACTACCTGGCGTCTACTCAAGAACGGTGGACGCGATGGCACAGCTGTTTTTCGAGTGGTGCAAAGGAGGCACCTATCAGGGCGAGTACTGGAGTCCGCAGCGCCAAACAAGGCTACTTATCGACGTTACAATGACATGCCAGAAGTGGCCGGGTCCAGGAAAGTTGTGGGAAGCGTTCATCCAGCGTTTCCCTCCAACAGACCTAACCCACCCAACCTTAAAGACTATAGACGCCATAGCGGAATTACTGTTTGCTATGCCGGGCGTCTACTCGACTACGGTTGAAGCTGTAACGCAACACCTTAACAGATGGTGTGAAGGCGGCATCTTCGAGGGTGAGTACTGGACCCCAACACGCCAGGCATGGTGGTTGGTTATGGGCGCGGTGCAGCGTCAGAAATGGGAGGGTCCAGGTGTCTTGTTGGACAGGTATTGTAGCCGTTTCCCTCCACCGGAAAACCAAATGCTTCATCAGCGTGCGACCGGAGCCAAGCGCGCAACTAGACGGACTGCATCCCGTAGGGACAGAGGCGAACAACAAAGCTTTGATCTTTAAACCGACAACCCCGCGGGGGTTGCCGACGGGGGGTTGCCGACGGGGGGTTGTCGGGGCGGACGTTGACAGGTCGTTGCTAACAGGGTTTGTCCCATGCAGAGTGATATATAAGCTCTAGACCACCACACAGCTACCTGGTAGCTATGTGGTGGCTTCCCGTAAGCACCCTGTTCGCTACCGCTTGACATTCGTTAAGCTTTCGGATAGCTTTCATTTACATGCCTGCAGTCATTGCGGTAGCTAACCAAAAGGGCGGCTGCGGTAAAACAACACTATCGATGAACTTAGCCGGCGTCCTAGCCAACGAAGGCGGGATGAAAGTTCTCCTCATCGATGCCGATCCCCAAGCTAGTGCTCAGCATTGGGCAATGCGAGCAGGTGAGAATGGAATCGGCTTCGAAGTGATGACGCACCCGCACGAAGATATCCACAGGAAAGCGCGCCAGATGGCCGCGAAAGGGTACGACGTCATCATCATCGATTGCCCACCAGGCGCGACACATAGCCCAGGGAGCAAGGACAGCCAGACGAGCATCTCCCGAATGGCCATCCTGGCAGCTGATATCGTCGTCGTTCCGGTCCGGCCCTCGATGTTGGACTACCTCGCTAGCCATCAACTATTGCCACTGCTTAAGGACGTAGGAGCGCTGAAGGAGGCCCAGCGAGTATTCATCGTTGTTAACGGGAAGGCACCTGGACGGACACGTACAGGTGCGGAGGCCGTTTCGGTTGCTGAGGAGGTTTTCCGGATCGATGGGCTTCACGTTGAGGTACTAAGGAGTGAGGTAACGACGCGCCAAGCCTTCGTCTTGGCTCCCACCGTGGGACAAACGGTTACGACTTACGAGCCCCAAGGGAAAGCAGCTTCCGAGATTCGATGTCTTGCTGAGGAGATTGCAAAATGTCTGCAGGCGAACGCGGCAGCTTGAAGGCTGCCTTTTCAGGCTTCAAACCAAACGCTGATAAGGCCGCCGAACTGAAGCTGCTCGGCCGTCCAGTGGAGGAATCCCAACCGGTTTCTGAAGCGCCACCGATTGAGGATATGACCGACACGATAGCACCCGCGCTACCTCCTGTTGGCGGTCTCACTCCTCGGCCTCTTCTCAAAAGGGAGCCCGTTCGGCAGCTCTCGTTTCGCTGTCCGGTTTCCATCGCTACAGAGCTACGCAGGAAGTCCGCGTTCAACCAATTGGAACAACAAGAGATAATCGTCGAAGGCCTAAAACGAGTACTGGCTGACCTCGCCCCTCCCCCTGCTGGATGGGAACCTGATTGATCGAGCTATCAGTGTAGTTCCGTGGAAATCTTAGCGCCTGCTTCGAGATAGCTACCTGGTAGCTATCTCGAAGCACTCAGCTTTCAAGATTCCTTTGGCCACTGCCTGGGGCCAGCAGGAGTCGGGTATTGTCACCAACGGTGTAGTTCCGTGGAAATTTTGCCTTTCAGCCGGTGTAGCATCTTGGCAACGTCCAAGAAACACGCCCGCGATGGGCAGCCAAACGCCAGATTGCGGTCCCCGACAACCTCAAAAACGCACATCACCGCTCCCGGCAAGTCGGTGTAGGTTCGTGGAAAGGCGGTGTAGGTCCGTGGAAACTTAGTGTAGCTCCGTGGAAGCAAAGTGTAGATTCGTGGAAACCTCGGTGTAGGTCCGTGGAAGGAATGGTGTAGGTCCGTGGAAAAAAGTCGCCGCTAAGTACATACGTATCAATTGGTTAACGATTTCTATAGTCTTCATAGTATTTGTTCATAGTAGACTACATCAACACTTAAGCACATCGGACATCATGACCAGCCCGCACGATGCTACGCACGAGTCACTTTTCCCTGTTGTTGTTGAGGAGATCGACCTCGTACGTGTAGAAAAAAGCCTACATTCCCTGGGCTTCTTCGCATCTACAACAAACCGTGAGATCTCTCGCACCGTCGCTCAGGTCTTTCGTCGCCCAGACGGACAAAAGGTACACGCCAAGGCGGTCATCGAAGGCATTCCAAGCCTGGGTCTTCCCACCACTGCGGATCGGGATAAGTATATGGCTTTCATGAAGATCGCCCAGGATCAGAGGGAAACCGAGGGGCAACTAACCAACCCGGTACGTTTTGCCGGCGCCGACATGATCAAGCTTCTTCGCCTGCGCAAAGGCGGATTCCATTACGACGAGATCAACGATTGGTGTAAACGTATGGTCGCGACGACGATCATGTCGGAAGCCTCGGTCTTCTTAGCCGATCGGAAGCAGTATGCGACAGATACGTTCCATGTCTTTGACCGGGTAGTACTTGTGGGAGAGCAGCTACATGACGGGAGTCGTTCCGAATACTATCAAGTCTTCCTGTCGACTTGGCAGCTTGCGAATCTGAACCAGGGCTACCTCCTTCCCTTGGACTTCAACGCGTACCTTGGCTTACGGCGCGACATCGCCAAGGCATTGTTCGGACACCTTAGCGTGTGGTTCTACGCTAGCAAGGGCCAAACGATTGAGAAGAAGTACAGCGATCTGTGTCAGGTCCTGAATATCCGCGCCTACCCCCATGTTTCGAAAGCTCGCTCGGTTCTTGAACCGTCCATGGACGAGCTGATCCGGATTGGCTATCTTGCGTCGTGGGATCTCGTTCGGACATCACGTGGAGCTGACCTCAAACTTGTCCTGTCACCAGGCGACCGCCTTCTTTCGTTGCCGCATTTCGAGCCTTTGGTAACTGCCGAGGAAAGGGCAGCGCTGGAATCGCGACTGCCGGATTGGGTGCCGGAATTAGTAAGCCGCGGGGTTGCCGAGCGTAAAGCCAGGCAACTGGCTTTAGATATTACGGAGGATCAGCCGGTGCTTGATCAGATTGAATACGCTGAGTACCTAGTTCAACGTGACGCTCGCGGGAAGGGCAGGATCTCCAATGCTCCAGGATTCCTGATCTGGGCTATCGAGAACAACCTTGCAGTCCCGAAGACCTTCGAAACAACGCGAAAGCGAAAGCTCCTGGAAGCGCGCTATCAAGCCGAAGACGAACAACACTACCGGTATCTGCAACTTGAGACGGAGTATCAGGAGTTCTGCGAGGAGCAGGTTGCTGCGGCGCTTAGGGTCCAGTTCCCTGCCGACAAACTCGACGCAGCGATCAGGGATCGATTTAAGGTCATCAAACGGGAGCAGCCGGAATGGTTTGCAGTTGCCGTTGAATCCGAGCGCCGGGAAGTTGCGCTTGCCCGACTTCGCGCAGAGATCCGGCAGAGCCTTGATCTGCCTACCTTCGAGCATTGGAGCAAGCGTGATCTGCAGCAGCGGCTTTTCTGAAATTTCCACGGACCTACACCACCTAGCCCAGCCTGCGCCGGAAGTTCCCTTTTGTAGAAAGGCTGAAGCGCGATAATGGGAGGAATGGCAACCGTCCATATGAGCGAAGCTGAAGTGGCTCGCGATCTCCACTCCGTGCTGGCAAAGGTCCAGCAAGGCGTCGAGATCGTCATCGAGCAGAACCACCGCCCTGTTGCCGTCCTTAAGCCCTCGAAACCTGCCGGCCGCATGATCTCCGAGGTGCTCGCCGATCTTAAGGCGCGTGGCTCGGAAGCTACCATGGACGATGACTTTGCACGCGACATTGAGGAAGGCATCAACGCCCACCGCCAGCCATGGACTCCCCCATCTTGGGATTAGTACTCGACTCCAGCGTCCTTATTGCCGCCGAGCGCCGCAATCTGACTGCCGCGCAAGCAATCGAGAACATCCAGAAAACAATAGGCGAAGTGCCGGTAGCGTTGTCGGCAGTCACGATTGCCGAGATTGGCCACGGTATCTACCGTGCCAGCACGCCCGAGATCCGCCAGCGGCGTCGGACATTCCTGGACGATCTCAAAGCGACCGTTCCCATCTACCCGCTAACCGAAGCAACCGCTGAGATTATCGCCCACATCGGTGGTGAGGAAGCTGCAAAGGGCAACAATCTTCCGCTAGGCGACCTCATGATTGCCGCTTGCGCCCTAGAACTCGGCTACGTCATCGCTACCGGCAATGCCCGCGATTTCCAACGCATTCCCGGTTTGCAACTGATTGCGCTTTAGCGGCTTAGGGAACCTACCCGGCTTTCGCGATCCTGTCTTTCTGGAGACGCGCAATATGAGCAGCGCATAGCTGAGGGCTCTGTATCATCTCCAATAACCGTGCCATGTCGCTAATGGCTCCAGCGTCCCGGTGCGAGCCTTTCAACTCATTGACCGCCAACCCGTGCTCGGCTGCCTGCCGAAACGCCACATCGTTGCGTATCGGCGCGTCGATATACTGTAGTTCCTTGCTGGCCCGGAGCCGGGTGGCCATCTCACGATCATTCTTCACGCCGCCATGCATGCCGGCCTCAACCGCGCGCATCTGTATAGGCTCGAAAAAGGCCTGCAGAGCATGACACTGAAAACCCTGAAGACCCTCGCCGATACCCTCGGCGTTTGCTGCGTCGATCTTGTGAAGGACCTCTAGGCTGGGGCGACGGGGCGGCATTTGGACCGAATCCGGCGCCTGGATGTGGAATCGAGGGGTGTGTCAAAAGGGTGTCCGGCGGTGGGCGATTTCCGTGTTGCAAATACAGGGAACTTTCGCGCCGGATTTGGTGTGTCAAAAGGTAGAGGTTTTGACACACCCTAAACCACTGCAAATAGGGCGCTCCTAGTGGTTGCGGGCTTCTAAGGCATTTCTCTTCGTTCCTGCGCACCTGCGCAATATGCTTACTGTTGCTAAGTCCCGCGCGCCGAATGCTAAGTTGGCGTCGCTTTTGCTAAGCCGATGCTAAGGCGTTGCTAAGTTCCTTCCATCGTCGCCCGGCCCGAGATCGCAGGCATGGCAGCTCAGCTTCAATCCACTAGTGAATGCTGATGCCGTGTGAAGGCTGCGTGCGACGATTATTCTATCGTGGGCACTTTGTATCGCGTCGTGCTTCATTCAACGCACCCATCACGCCCAGGATGCTGCTATGCCAGCCAAGGGCTGTTGCATCTCCACTCGCTGCAGCTACCATTCCGC
>JAIBBE010000196.1 GCA_019694835.1 Fimbriimonadaceae bacterium
TTCGCAGTGAATCTACTGCGGGTTCGAATCCCACTGTCTCCGCTTACGACGAGAACCCGAAATCGAGGTTCTCGAGACTGACGAGGAACTTGGCCCCGGGTCGCGAGGAATCGCGACCCGGGGAGGTCCTTAGCGGGTTGCCCTGGAAAACCAGCAAAAGGCGGGCGGCTTTGGGCCTGGGTACTTAAACGACGAGTTTGGTCGGTGGAGAATTTCGCAGTGAGTCTATCGGGGTGAATAACTCATTTTTCCATCTTGCGAAATGGTAGATGAAGCTGGTGTGGTTCTGTCGAAGTGTTTGGGTACGCGGGACGAGAACTGTCCGAGCGCCAGAGGTTTCGCTTGGAGAGTTTGTGCCTCACTCCCACACGACGTTCAGCCGTTCCAACTGTGCCGCTAGTGTCTGGTAGTTGCTATACCCCAGCAACTCGGCCGCGACCATCTTCTTCCCGCCTGCCTGGGACATCGCGCGAGCCAGAAATCGCTTCTGGATGTCTTCAAGATGACGCGCGAGCGAGAAGCCCTGTCCAAGGAGAGGCTCTGCGGGTACTTGCGTAAGCCGGGTCGAATCGGCCAAGGCATCCCGCACATGCTCCGGACGGATCTGCTCGCCCTCGACGAGGACGGCCGCTTGAAGCAGCGCGTTCTGAAGCTGGCGAACATTTCCCGGCCACGGCTGCTCCGCGATGAATCGGAGTGTGCGAACAGCAAGTGATTTGGGGGAGTAGCCCGGCTCGGCTGTGGCGAATTCTGCATTGATCCGCTCCAGAAGCTGCTCTGCGATGACCGGGATGTCAGACGGACGATCGCGGAGCGCAGGAATACGCAACGTGAGTGGCGCCAGCCGGTAGTACAGATCCTCTCGGAACCGTCCGGCTGCGACCTCTGCCTGCAGATCACAGTTCGTCGCTGCTATGACCCGCACGTTGGCCCGCCGATCCGATGTATCGCCAACCCGACGATATGTGCGAGTGGTCCCGGAGTCAGCCGCGGCAGGCTGCAGCACCCGAAGCAGCTTCGCCTGCATCATGAGATCACACTCGCCGACTTCGTCCAAGAACAGTGATCCCCGGTCGGCCTGTTCAAATGCTCCTTGGCGTTCTCGCTCTGCCCCGGTGAAAGCTCCCTTTGTGTGGCCGAAGAGCTCGGACTCCAGGAGTTCTTTGGGGATCGCAGCGCAGTTGATGGCGACCATCGGCCCGTCACGCCTGGGGCTCGCCGCGTGAATGGCGCGGGCGAACACATCTTTACCCACGCCGCTCTCGCCAAGCAGCAGAACACTCACATCGCGCATGGCGATGCGGTGTGCCCGTAGGATGGCGGCTTTGATCTGCTGACTGCGACCTGTCACCTCTTCAAAGGCGCGGCTGCCATCGGTCGCCAGCACGCCTTCTTGCAGCACGCGATCCGAGGCTTGCAGGACTTGCGGCAGAAAGTCCACCCGCAGGTCGAATGGGATCTCCGTCGCAACCACACTTCCGCGATGAGTCTGAAAGAACTCCGCTGGGTAACGACTCTTGCCCAGGAGCACCCAGATTGCCGTCATCGCCGGCGTGCCCGAGCTGAGGTGGATCGCAATCGAGAGCGGTGTCTCCGCTCCCGCAACGACGCGACCGAGAACTCCATCGCTGGCCTCGAAAATCGTGTGGTAGTCGACTGGACTTGCCAGTCTGACGGAGTGCACCGTGGCGTGCGGCCCGACCCACGCTGCGAATCGCTTTCCGATACTCGGCTCTTTGTCAGTCAGCAGGTGGACGGCATCAAACCGCTGCTGGGTTGTCAGTGTCCGAACCGGCCCGAGTTCGCTTTCTGGGCGAGCGGACTTGCCGGTGACTCGCCGAACCTCCTCTTTCTCCCGGTCGCCGTGCGCTGCAGCCCAAGCCAGCAGGTCTGCGTCGCCAATCCACGAAAACAGAAGCCTGTTTAGGCTAGACATGGGGACAACTCCATTTGTCCACAGTGTATCTGTATTTGTGCACAGTGACTGCCGAGCCCGAGAAACGGGCTACGAAAGGCGAAAAGCGGTTGGCACGCGGGTTGCCATGATCACGTCATGCAAATCACACAGCCAGTCGGCTCCGTACTTGCCCCCGACGATCTCCGGGTCGGCCAGCACGTCGCGATTCACTCTTTCTGCGGAATGCGTCCCACGCCATCAGGTGCCGCCACCGAACGCGCTGTTGAGACCGCCTCAGCGGTGGCCCTGGGTGTGCCGCTCCAAATTAACGCGATTTCACTCCCGTTTGTGATGTGCGGACTCTTGCTGCCGGGCGGCGGGTACATGGGCCCCTTGATCTTGGACCTCCGGACCGTTCGACTGATCGCGGTGTCGCGCGCCTACGTGAACTCCATCGTGAAGTTTAGCAATGCATCGGATCGCGCCGAGAAGCTTGCCGCGACCGCAGGGCGGTCCGCGGCAAACGCAAGCCGTCGCACTGAGAAATCGGGACAATCCACACGCCGTCGCTCCTGACTCGGCAGCAGCCCGAAAGTGACCCTCACTACACCAGATCGGAGGCAGCCAGTGTCGCGTTCAATCGACTCAATCTCATCCACGGATTTCGTCAAGGCGCTGCAAGCAGCGGGGCCGTTCTCTGAGCATGAACTGAAGCTCTTTCGCTTCCATTACTCCGCCGAAGGCCATACCGCGACCGCGCGAGAACTTGCCGACAAGGTCGGATGGAAGAGCTTCGCCTCCGTGAATGCCCACTACGGCAAGCTGGCAGGACGCGTCGCTCGGGAACTCGGCATAGAGCCCGACTACAACATTCTGGCGCTCGTCACGACCGATCAACCGCACGGAAGCGAGTGCCGCTTTATTCTCCGGCCAGCGGTTGTGGAGGCGCTCAGGCGGTTAGCGATTGTATGAACCGTCCGACAGGCCGCTGTCGTCGCAGGTCATCCCCACCACGTGGCTGTGGTACGAAACTTGTCTCAGCGCTCGTCGGTTGTCCGCCGCCCGATCTTGCTGTAGTTGAAATGCTCCCCCATACCATGGGATGGGCGCTGACGCGATCTCGCAAAGCATTACAATGCAGTTGCGTCTGAACTGATGCTGCTGCTGATCAAGCCAAGTGAGGTACACCCGATGGCACGACTCGAAGAGTTGACACCCGGCGCGTCAGTCTCGGGCCTCGTGCCGGTTCACCCGGTCGTCATCGTCAGCACCCAATGGCACGGTCAGACGGTCCTTCAGGTCACTTTTCGATTGCCAGACGGTCGGGTCGAGGAGTCACTTGTCTACCGAGCGGATGAATCTCGACTGTCGGTCACCGCGACCAGTCGCCCGTGGGCGTTTGATGCGCCGGGTGACATGTTCCGCCTCGCTTCTGAAGCTCATCGAATTACCTTGGCTGCTTTGTTTGACCCGCTCCTCGCGGTTCACACATCCTTGGTTGAGCCGCTCCCCCATCAGATCCTCGCCGTCTACGACAGCATGCTCAGTCGACAGCCGCTTCGATTCCTGCTTGCTGATGATCCTGGCGCCGGCAAGACGATCATGGCGGGACTCTTCATCAAAGAACTCATCGCGCGGGGGGATCTTGAAAGGTGCCTGATCATTGCGCCGGGCAGCCTCGTCGAGCAGTGGCAGGACGAGCTGTGGCAGAAGTTCCAGTTGAGATTCGAGATTGCGACCAACGACAATCTCGAGGCGGCTGGTACGGGAAACTGGTTCGCTGAGCGGCCCCTCGCCATCGGCAGGCTAGACAAGCTCAGTCGAAATGAGTCTGTCCAACAGAAGCTCGCCTCGACCAACTGGGACCTTGTCGTCGTTGACGAAGCGCACAAGATGTCGGCATCGTTCTCGGGCGGGGAGATCAACTACACGAAGCGGTATCGACTTGGCCAGGAAGTGTCCAAGCTCACGCGGCACTTCCTGCTGATGACGGCCACCCCGCACAACGGCAAGGAGGAAGACTTTCAACTGTTCATGGCCTTGCTTGACGGCGACCGCTTCGAGGGAAAGCCACGCGATGCCGTTCATTCCGTCGACTGCTCTGACATGATGAGGCGGCTCGTCAAGGAAGAGTTGCTCCGGTTCGATGGCACACCTTTGTTTCCTGAGCGGAGAGCCTATACGGCGGCCTACCGCTTCTCGGATGCCGAAGCGGAACTGTACGCCCATGTGACCGAGTACGTGCGGACTGAGTTCAACCGCGCAGATCAACTGGAGAATGATGGGAGGAAGGGAACCGTCGGGTTTGCGCTCACTGTCCTCCAGAGGCGATTGGCCTCTTCGCCAGAAGCCATTTACCAGAGTCTGAAACGCCGTCGTGAGCGGCTGCAGTCCCACATGCGCGAAGCCGAACTGCTGCAGCGTGGTGGCAAATCGGCGTTGCTCGAGCAGTTGAAGGCGAGCACGTTAACCGCGGAGGACTTGGAGGTACTTGAGGAAACTGACGAAGCCACCGTCGAAGAGGTTGAGAAAGCCGAGGAGTCTCTCGCAATCGATGCAACGGCGGCTCGCAGCATCGAAGAACTACGAATCGAGATTGAAATCCTTTCGAGGCTCGAGTCTGAGGCATTGGCACTCCGTCGCAGCGGAGTCGATCGCAAGTGGGAGGAACTGTCGAAGCTGCTGTTGGACACGCCCGAAATGTTCGATGCGGGGGGCCATCGCCGCAAACTGATCATTTTCACCGAGCACCGGGATACGCTCAGTTACCTCCGCGAACGGATCGCCACGTTGTTGGGCACTCCCAGTTCGATTCAAGTCATTCAAGGTGGCATGGGACGCGACCAGCGAAAGGCGGCCGAGGAGGCTTTTAAGCAGGACAAGGAGGTACACATCCTGCTTGCAACCGATGCCGCCGGTGAGGGCATCAATCTGCAGCGCGCGCACCTGATGGTGAACTATGACCTGCCATGGAACCCGAATCGAATCGAGCAGCGCTTTGGACGTATTCACAGAATCGGCCAGACGGAGGTGTGCCACCTGTGGAACATGGTCGCGCTTGAAACGCGCGAAGGCGATGTCTACTACCGCTTGCTCGACAAGCTTGAGACCCAGCGGGCAGCACTGGGCGGACGTGTGTACGACGTACTCGGTCGCATTTTCGAAGGCGAACCGCTCCGAAAGCTACTGGTCGATGCAGTGCGCTACGGGGACCTGCCCGAGGTGCGTGAGCGTCTTCATCAGTCGATCGACAATGCCGCCGATCGGCGGCACCTCCAGTTGCTGCTTGATCGAGATGCCCTCGCAAGAGACTCGCTTGATGCCCGCAAGGTCCAGGCCGTTCGCGAAGACATGGAGCGAGCGGAAGCTCGCAGGCTGCAGCCGCTGTACATCCAGGCGTTCTTCATGGAGGCCTTTAGGCACCTCGGCGGTCAGATCTCTGAACGAGAGAACGGCAGGTTTGAGATCACCCGAGTGCCCGGTCTGCTGCGTGAGCGTGATCGCCAGATTGGTCTCGGTCCGCCGGTGCTTTACCGCTACGAACGTGTGACGTTTGAGAAGGACCTGATCAATGTTCCCGGTAAGCCAACGGCAGCGTTCCTGTGCCCAGGTCATCCGTTGCTCGGCGCTGTCATCGACGTGATCCTTGAGCAGAATCGTGGACTCTTGAGACGAGGGGCAATTCTGATCGACCCTGCCAACCGGACTGACACGCCGAGGGCCCTCTTTTACTTGGAGCATGTCATCCGTGATGAAGTGAGATCTGGATCGGGTGAGCCCCGGGTCGCGTCCCGTGAGGTTGAGTTCGTTGAACTTGAACAGCACGGCGTTGCGGGCAATCCAGGTTACGCCCCTTACTTGGACTACAGGCCTGCGGATCCTGATGAAGCCAAGTTGCTCGTTGAAGAACTCGAACGCGAGTGGTTGTCGGAATCGCTCGAGCAGAGGGCTATGGGCTACGCTGTCGAGCACATCGTGCCTCAGCATCTTGAGCGAGTGCGCAAAGCGCGCATCGAGCGAATCGACAGGACCACGGACGCTGTTCGGCGCCGGCTCACAAGGGAGATCGCATTCTGGGACCACCGGGCGCAGGAACTTCTGTCGCGTGAGCAGGCTGGGCACACGCCTCGAATCAACAGCACCATCGCCCGGCAGCGTGCCGATGAACTCGAGGGCCGCCTCCAACGTCGTCTGGCCCTTCTTGAGCAGGAACGTCATCTCTCTCCTTCTCCACCTACTGTCGTCGGCGGGGCGCTTGTGATTCCCGAGCGATATCTCCGAACACTGCGCGGCGAGTCTGTATCCGACATTCCGACGGCAGCCAGCCGAGACCGAATCGACCAGCTTGCCATCGAAGCAGTTTTGCTGGCGGAGAGAGCGATCGGGCGTGTGCCTCGCGTCATGGCACACAACAATCCTGGATTCGATATCGAGTCCACCGATCCACGTGAGCCGGGTCGCCTCAGGTTTCTGGAAGTCAAGGGAAAGGCGGCCGGGCGAGAGACCGTCACGATTTCCGCCACTCAGATTCGTACCGCCCTGAACAAGCCCGACGACTGGATCCTTGCGATCGTTCCGGTCCAGGATGAGCGAGCACTGCGGCCGCGGTACGTCCGCCGGCCGTTCACAACGCCGCCCGATTTTGCCGAAGTGAGCAAGAACTTGGACTTGGACCAGTTGTTGGAGCGTTCAGAGGAGCCGGCGTGATGTCCCAATCATCGATCGCAAAGAGACTGCTGAAGTACGCTGCTGAACTGGATCGATTGGCCACTGATCCGCGAGCCTCGTCGATTGTCGATCAAGTACATTCGTGGCGTCGTCAGTTTGATCGAATTCAGCAGGAGTCAATTACACGTCCCGATGTGCGGATATCGATCGTCGGTACAACTGGTGCAGGCAAGAGCTCCCTGATCAACGCGGTAATCGGACAGCGCGTGCTACCGGTTGGCAGCATCCAGGCGTGCACGAGTGCAGTGGTCGAAGTGGGGTACGCCAGCCCAGACTATTCGGCGGAGATTCACTTCATCACTTGGGAACAGTGGCAGGCTGAGAAAGCTTTGCTTCTCGATGACTTGACGGCCGCGCAAGAAGTGGACTCAGAAGCATCATCAGACGGTACTCGTACTGCAGAGGCCGAGTCCGCCGCCGCTAAGTTAGCTCACGTGTACGGATTTGACCCCACGAAAGGGCCATCCCTCTTTACTGAAGAGGCGTTTCGGGAGCCGGAAGACATCGCGGAAATGCTCAATCGGGGACGGATTGCGTTCACGGTGCCCGCTGCATCCAAAGCAAAGGACGCATTTGTCAAAGAGCTCAAGACATACGTCGGATCGGAGGGCCGGTACTGGCCTCTCGTCCGTTCAGTGCGTTTGAACGGTCCTTTCGAAGTCCTTTCTGATGGCGTAACGCTTGTGGATTTGCCGGGTCTCAATGATCCGAACGAGGAGCGTGAGCGGATCACTCGTCAGCATTTGAAAGCCTGCCGATATCTGTGGGTCGTGTTCAAAGCACGGTTGCTGACCAAGGACGTTGTTGAACTCCTCGAGACAGGTGACTTTCTTCGCGAGATCGTAATGGACGGACGCGCAGGCGCGCTGACGTTTATCGGCACGGCGACGGACGACGTCGATCCGGACGCTGTGTGCCAGGAGCTCGACTTGGATCCCGAAACTCCAGTCGCCGCGATCATTGCGTCTCGGAACACGAGAGTGCGAGAGCGTCTGAGGGTGCAGCTTGGCGAGTTGTGGAACAGTCTGGCCAGCAAAGCGGACTTTGGCGACACGGCAGACGTTGCGGAGCTGAAGCGTCGCTTTCTTGACAGCACGGTGTTTACAGTCTCTAGCAAGGAGTATTTTCGACTCACCGGCCAGTCAAAGTCGCCGAGCGGCCCGATGGACTCCGTCAACCAGACTGAGATTGCGTTGTTGCAGCGACACTTGGAGGCCACCACTGCTGACTTCGGACTTGAGTCCCGAGATGCGACGTGTGCTCGACAGCTTGACACCCTGACCAAAGAGATCAAGAGGGAGATTGCGGCGCGGCGTCATGCGGCTTTGCACCGCAAGGAGCTGTCGGCAGGCCGAAGGGCAGAAATGGAGCGGGCGGTTGCAGCCGCCCGGGAGTTTCTCGTCCAACGGCTCGATGCAGCAAGGGATGCGGTTGCGCGCGATCTGGACGCGGCTCATCGCTCGCTTCGCGAACATGTTCAGAAGGCAACCGAGCGCGGACGAACGGAGCTTGGCAGAACGCTCCAGTTCTGGGGAGCCCTTCACTGGTGCACATTGAAGGCTATCGCGCGTCGCAATGGCACTTACGTGTCAAAGACGGGTCAGTTTGACTTCGCTCGCGATCTGTCTCGTCCCATGCTCGATCAACTGACGTTTGCGTGGTCTCAGTTCTTCGGAGACCAACTCAAGCGCATCGTTGCCGATGACTCATCCAGGCTGATCCAAACCGTACAAGATCATGCGCAGCGTTTGAGGGAGCTGCTGAGTGCAACGGGTGCTGAAGTGACATTGGACGTCGTCGATGTCGCCAAGGGAACCCGAGAAATCCTCACGCACCACATCGATCAGATCGAAGTGGCGTTGTTGGAACATATTCGAGTCGTGCAGCGCAATTTGCACGAGCAAGTGCCCGCTCGTGTGCGAGCAACGCTGGAGCCTGGGTTCATCAAGGCTGCCGATCAGAAGGGGCAGGGCATGAAGCAGCGCATGGTTGACGCCATTGCCGGCAGAGCGCGTGAGGCGGCTTCGGACATGTTTCAGGATGCTGAGGAGGCGCTGCTTGCTGGTGTGACTGCGCTTGTTCAACGCATTCGACACGATCACGAGCACATGGAAGCCACGGTGAGGCGTCATGCGGAGTTGAATGGTCAAAACTTTGCGGGAGGATTTGGCGACGACGTCGTCGAACGTGGACAGCAAGAAGCGTTGTTTGCTGCCGTCGACCAGCTTCTGCTGACTGTTGTTGCTGAGTGAGACATCGCCGCCGCTCGCGTGGTGGCGAATCATACCGATAGATTTGGAGCTTCAGATGTCGGAGGAGTCAGATGATCGATATCACGAGCTAGACGAAGCGTTGGCTGAGTGCATGTCGGTGCTTGAGCGCCCCAAGTGGGACCAGGACCGCGCCAAGCACGCACTCGACGACCTCTTCTATGCCACTCTCCAGTATCGCTCCAGCACCGCCTTCCACGACCTGCTCCGCTTTGTTGCCCGATTCCGCACGTATTCCCCCTACAACGCCATGCTGCTCCATGTCCAGCGACCGGGCGCGTCCTATGTCGCGCCTGCAAGCCGATGGCGAGACCGATACTGCAGGACCATCAAGCCAAACGCCAATCCCCTTGTCATCCTGCAGCCCATGGGACCGGTGATGTTTGTCTTCGATGTGTCGGACACCGACGCGGGTCCTCACGCCGTTCCTCTACCGCCTGAGATCACACGTCCCTTGTAGTTGCGCTCCGGAACGATTCATGCTCAACTCGATATGACGATGGAGAATGCCAAGCGCGACGGCGTGCGGGTGCACAGCAGAAAGTCTGGTTCTCAGGCTGCTGGGGCGATCCGTTCGGTCCCCGGCTGCAAGGACACCCAGCTGTTTCAGATCCGTCGCGATGCCGACCGCGCGCCGGTCATGGCCCCCATACCAGTGCGATACGAGATGACCCTGAATGATGACCTGAGCCGCGAGGGCCGATACGCGACCCTCGTCCATGAACTCGCGCATCTCTACTGCGGCCACTTGGGTTCTCCGAATGAGCGCTGGTGGCCCAATCGTCGCGGCCTGAGCCACGCCCACGTGGAGTTTGAAGCCGAGTCGGTGACGTACCTCGTGTGTACAAGGCTTGGCATCGATAACCCCTCAGCCGAGTACCTGTCCAACTTCGCGAAGACCCAGAGCGAGGTGCCCGACATCAGTCTCGAGTGCGTCATGAAAGTGGCGGGATTGATTGAAGACATGGGCGAGAAGCGGATGAAGGCGCGCGAGAAGGAGGCGACGTCGCCGTGAGTGGAAGCCGAGTCGACACGCTCCAGCAAGTTCTTTCCCGGTGCGAGGAGTCCCTGACCGTAGAACTGATTGCGACGAAGCAGCCACACACATGCTCCCCCGAGCAACGCGAGAGCGATGTGTATGACGATTGCGCCCTGAAGAACTTCGACAATATTCCCGTCGTCGAGGCAGAGCGAGTGATCGGATTATGGCAACGTCCTGCGGCAGCGGACAATCGTTCGGTTCGCGATGCAATGGTCCCGCTTCCACAAGTCCTTGTCGTCAGCTCCGATCTCTCCATCGACGGCTTGCTGGCGGTGCTGCGCGAAAGACAGGGATCCGCGGCGCTCGTCCTCTACGGCCACACCCATCATGGCATCGTGACTCATTCCGACCTCGTGAAGCTGCCGGTCCGCATCACGCTATTCGCTCGAATCAGCCATTTGGAGTCCATATTGGGAGACATCATCCGAAGCAGGGTAAGCACCAACTGGCAGGAGATGCTGCGTCCGGACGCTAGCAAACATGTCGAAGGCACGTGGAAGCGATTGATCCAGCGTCGCGCCGACGCAGACAAGCTGGATGCGACCAATCTCGACCATCGATTCGACATCGTTTCGAAGCTGCTGCGGGACTCGGATCCAGGCCTTGCTGACTGCCTGACCGAGTCGCGGGACGATGCCTACGGCCTCCGAAACGATGTCGCCCATGGAAACGAGTACGCCGAGCGGGCGGCCGACCTGACAGCTTTGCTGACTACCGTGGGTACCATCGAACGACTGATCGCCGACCTGACAGCCCTCGAGGCCACTCCCACCCCATGACCCCTCTTCACTCCGTCAAGCTCAATACTGTGGTTGTGAGGCATCCATGAGCAGATTCTCGAGCACCGAGCACAATCGCCGCATGGACGAAATAGGCGCGTGCTTCAGGCGTGGGGACTTTGCCGCAGCCCTATCCCGCTGCCAGGAATATCTGGCAATGGACGCGCACTGGAACGTTTCCTACATCGCCGGTCAGTGCTGTCGGTTCATGGGCCGATTCGGCGACGCCGAGCGGCACTTGCGTCATTCTCTTGCCTCGGGCGGTGAAGGCGACGCGGCCGTGCACACCGCCCTTGGCATTGTGCTTCAGCAAGTGGGGCGCGACCCGGAGTCGATCCAGAGCTTCGAGCGCGCCGTTCAGATCGATCCCACGAACGTCATCGCAAGAAACTCGCTCGGCCTTGCACTGAAGCTCGATGGTCAGATTGACCGCGCGCACGAGCAGTACAGCCAAGCGATGCTCGAACTCGTGGCGTCCATCATTGCCTCATCGCCGAACAGTCCCAGCCAGCAGATCATGCCCGACCCCATGTCGTTCGACGGTGTGTGGCTGCAGGTTGTAATGACAGCGGTTACCCGGATCGCGGCTCGACTGAATCTTGATGGGGTGGCGTGGCCGACGGGCGAACAGGCCGCCTCCCGGCAACTCGAGCGAGATTTCGGCGGCGCGCTCTACCGCACGGTCCAGTCTCCAGACGGCAAGCGGCTGCTCTTCATCCATCCAAACCTGCTCAATACCGTGTTCCATGCCCTCCGAACAACTCCCGTGTACTGCCGACTCTTGAACAACCTTGCGGCGATCTATGTCGCGAGGGGCGACTCATCCGGGGCACGCGAGCGTCTGGCCGAGAGTATCGCGTTCACACCAGCCGGTTACGACTATCCTGATCCACGACTGGCCCTCCGCGACCTCGACTCCTCAAGGTAACCCCATGACCCCTCCCCCCCGCAAAAAGCTCATCGAAGTCGCCCTCCCCCTCGACGCCATCAATCGTGAGTCCGCGCGCGAGAAGTCCATCCGGCACGGCCATCCGTCCACCCTTCACCTCTGGTGGGCCCGTCGGCCCCTCGCTGCCTGTCGGGCCGTCCTCTTTTCGAGCCTTGTGGACGACCCCTCCTCCGACCCCGCCTGCCGTCGGCCGGATGGGACGCTCGATGAGGACCTCGCCGCCGAGAAGCGCGCCGAACTCTTCACCCTCATCGAAGACCTCGTCAAGTGGGAGAACTCCGGCAACGAGACCGTCATCAACAAGGCCCGCGCCGAGATCGCCCGATGCGTCGCCAGCCGCAAGATCGAGACCGGGGAACTCAAGAAGGATGAGCGGCTGTCGCTCGAACTCCCCGAGCCCGAGTGGAAGAAGGCTCCGCCGCGCATCCTCCACGCCACCGCGTGGGACTTCGTCGTCCGCCGTGCAAATCCCGAGGCCGTCAACACCTTCCTCGCCACCCACGCCCCGCCCGTCCTGGACCCGTTCTGCGGCGGTGGCTCCATCCCCCTGGAAGCCCAGCGCCTCGGCCTCCGCGCCTACGGCAGCGACCTCAACCCCGTCCCCGTCCTGATCACCAAGGCCCTCATCGAGATCCCGCCGAAGTTCGCCGGCATGCCGCCCGTCAATCCCGACAGCCGCGGAGTCGC
>JAIBBE010000022.1 GCA_019694835.1 Fimbriimonadaceae bacterium
ATCCGGTCGGAAGAACAACGCCCGGCTCAGCCAAAGCTCGGCCGAGGTAAGCGTCGTCGCGATAGGGGACTTCCCAGATCTTGTCGCCGTCGGGGCTGTTGACCCGTGCGCCAGGAACGTAGAGGTAAGTCTTGATCGCACCCGTGCCGAAGGCAAGCGGATCCCAGTCGCTGAATGCGACCACGCCCGGCTGCATAACGCGGGTCTCAAGCACGAGTTCCGGACCGCGGCCGGCTTGAGCCGTCGCAGTGACGAAGGTGAGACCAAGCTTGTTGGTGCTCAATCGACCGTTGGTGGCGTCGTAAGACGTCACGTCGTTGTCGACGCTCGTGTTCAGGTCGGTGAAGAACGTGACCGTTCCTGCCGCATCCGTTGCTCGCGAGGTGAGGGTTACCTGCTCACCCGAAGAAAGGAACAGCGGGCCATTTCGTCGGCCAACTGGCGGAGGAGTGATGTCAACGTATCGCTCGATCGTGCCATCTGCGCGGGTCACGGTGACTTCGACGTTGGTGGCGTTGCCGACCGTCGGGAAGTCAAAAGTGCTGGCAGAGACGGAGCCATCAGCCGGGACCACTTGGGGACCGCTGTCGGCATCCATGAGAGCAGGACCAGCGCAGTCAAGCTCAGGGAAGAGCGTGACGCGGATCGAGTAGACGGTGCCCGGCTGCAGTCGCTCGGTCCAGTAAGCAGCGGTGGTGCCACTTGCCGGTCGGTTCACGCAGAGCGGGGCGAAACCAGCGATCGGATCGCCGTTGCCATCGAAGATCTCAGCCTGAGCGGACTTAGCGTAGCCCGGAGCCGGATCGCGTGTGGGCGGATCCCAGATGATGATGATTCCCGGCGAACCGAAAACGACATCGATGGGAGTTACGAATGGGCTCGGAACGTCGCCGAAGTTGCACGTAACAGTGCTTCCCTGGCCGCGAACCGTTGCCTTGACGTGGTTGTTGTCGATTTGCTCGACCGTCGGGCCTGCGAAGGTGAGTTTGACGTCATCGCCAGTAAGGCAGATTTCGCCAGCCGCGTTAACCGCATCAGCAGTTACCTGGACGGTCTCTCCCTCGAACAGTACCATCGTGCCGTCAACGGGGACATCGCTGCCGTCTCGATTGATCGTCAGGTTGCATCCAACGATGTCGAATGACTGCGAGTCCATGTTGATCGTGATCGGGGCTTCGCCTGGATCGACGTTGATCGGGAACGACTCGGTCGCAACGACCTTGCCACTCGCACCGAAGTCGGTGTAGGCCTCAACGACCACGTCGTATGGGCCGTCGTCGACCTTCTGGCCGAAATCAACATCCTCGATCGAACTTGCAGCCGACGGTCGATTGATGACCGTGGAGGCAACTTCGAGGCCACCATTCACGAGGGCGACACGAGCCGAGTTGGCGTAGCCAGGGAGACCGCGTCGCTGATCCTTGTTCCAGTGAACCTTAAGGAACACGTTGGAAACGAGGCAGTCGAGAACGCTGTCGTCAAACCCTGACTTACCAGCGACCGAAGCACTGAATCGCACGGAGGTGCCATCCAGTGCAGTGTCGGAGGTCGCGGTGAACATGCACGCGCCACCGACCCAAGCGACGGTTCCGGCGTTTGCCGGGCTGACATCGACATCAAGCGAACTATCGTTGCCGCAGTCGAGAATCGTGTTGCCGTTGGCGTTCTTTGCTTCGGCCATGATCTCAACGGTCGAACCGCAGAGAATGATGGCGGGAGCAGTCACCGTAACGCTTGCGACGTCGGTGTTCACCGAGTCAATCGTCACGTCTTCGGTCACACCACGCTTGGGCGACCGGCGATTGAGTGTGAGGCGGCCAACCTGGGCGCCATCACCGTTGGTTCCTTGGTACGCAATGACCTCGAACCGATAATCCTTGTCGGCGAGCACGTCCTTGATGACCCGGGGGTCACCTCGGCGGATTACACCGAAGTCCACCGGCGAATCCGTGCCGTATTGCGCCGTCACCTTGAGTGAGCCCACATAGCCTTGGACGGCGCGGCCTGTGTAGGCCTCGAACACCGCTCCGACGCTAAAACGTGAGCTACCGCCGCCCGACGAACTGCCACCGCAGCCGACGACCAACGCTAAGATGAGGCCCATGACAAGGGCCATGAATGCTTTTGTCGCGGTCCTGCCGCGCGCTAACCTTCCTGTCATATATCCTCCATGTTCCCTCGTTTGGCTCAGAGCGGGCTGCCGGAGCAATCGAAGGCATTACTACAGACGTTCCACTATACTCGGTAGATTTACGAGAAGCAACAGGGGAGCACAAATTCTTCTTGGGTCAGAATGGGGAAATGAACGAGATCGTCGCCATCGGATTCATGACCGCAGCCGACAGCCAGGTCGGCATTCTCTTCGAGTTTGTCGAGCGGGTTCGACGCGAGGCAGCAGCCGTGGAAGGATTCAAGTCCGCGTCTCTGTGGATGGATCTCGATCTGCCAGAGAAATACGGCATCTTCCTACACTTTTCCGATTTACAAGCCACCCGGGAGACGGTCGCCCTCATCAGCGAGACGGGCATCTTGGACGATGCGTTGCTGGACCTGGAGAACCCGCCCGATATCCGCCACATCCAAGTTCTCCTCCCGTACGGTCGCAGTATTGGTGAACTCCGGAATGGTGAGGCCCTGTCCATTTCAATCCGCACGGCTGACCCCGGCCACGGGCCCGAGCTCATGGATGATGTGGTCAGCATCTTTCAGGGCCTGAAATACATCGAGGGTTTTCTCGGTGCCGTCGTCGGCACGAACACGGCTTTGGACGATGAAGTGGTGGCCATCGCCCTATGGACCGACCGCCATCCGTTCGACACGTCGGTTCAGCGAGGTTCGTTCTATGAGATCCGGCTGTTTGAGCGCATCGCCTAGCCAGAAGTCCCGGCATCGAGCTGCCCCAATCGGCTATACTCAACGAGCCTGAGCGGATGCTCTCCGCTCGGGTTTTCTTATGCCTGAAACACTAACACAAGAGGGCTTTGCGGCCCTAAACGTACCTTCTAGTCTGCTCAACAGACTCCAGAGGGCCCAAATCGTAACCCCCACCCCGATTCAGCAGCAGGCGATCCCAGTCGCGATGACTGGCGTCGACCTTGTCGGCATCGCTCAAACCGGAACCGGAAAAACCTTAGCCTTCGGCTTGCCGATGGTCGCCAAACTGCAGCCCGGCCAAGTCGGCCTGGTGATCGCGCCGACGCGCGAACTCGCAGAGCAGATCGCCGAAACCTTCAAGAAACTCGGCGCAACTTGTGCATTGCTCATCGGGGGTGACTCCATGGGACGCCAAGTTTCGCAGCTCCGAATGCGCCCGAGCGTGATTGTCGCTACTCCGGGACGCCTGGAGGACCACCTGGCTCGCCAGACCATAACCCTCGACCGGGTCACGGTTCTCGTCCTCGACGAAGCCGACCGAATGTTCGACCTTGGATTCGCTCCCGCGATTCGACGGATTGTCGCCCAAGCGCCGAAGCAGCGCCAGACGATGCTCTTCTCGGCAACGATGCCCCCAGCCATTGCCGAACTCGCCGCGACGTACCTGGACAAACCGGTACGGATCGACATTCGACCCGAAAGCACGGTCGCCGAAGGCGTCGATCAAGAGCTTCTGATGGTTCGCAAAGAGGACAAGCCGGACACACTCCGCGACTTGCTCGCCGAGCATCGAGGGACTATTCTCGTCTTCGCCCGAACGCGACATGGCGCCCGAAAAATCGCCCAGTCGATACGCAATCTCGGTCACACCGCCGCCGAACTCCACGCAGACCGAACCCCGGCCCAGCGCCGCTTCGCTCTCGAAGGGTTCAAGCGGGGCGTACACCGGGTGCTGGTCGCGACGGACATTGCCGCTCGTGGAATCGACGTCAAGGAGATCGCCTTGGTGATCAACTACGACGTGCCCGAGAATCCCGCCGACTATGTGCACCGAATCGGTCGTACGGGCCGAGCCGGAAAGAAGGGACGAGCGATCATGCTCGCCACTCCCGAGCAGCACGGCGACGTGCGCGATATCGAGAAGTTGCTCCGCACGAAGCTGCCTCTATCGCCTCGCTCGTCGGTCAAGGTCGAAGTTCCGCGAATCGCGCCGCGTCCATCGAATCCGAAGCCATTCAAGCGTCGGCGGGCCGGTGGATTCGCCCACCAGCGACCGCGCTAAGGGGATGTTTCAAAACATGGCGTTGGCTTATTGAATCAGCTGTACCGATGGCACTCTCAAGGGTCGGCTTGCTCGATTCAGTTCTGGCTCTAGAGGGTTGCCGTGGCTCACCGAACTCTCCCTCGTTGCGCTCCGTTGCGTCCGTGGCGTGAATTCCCAAAAAGGTCTCACGCGGAGGTCGCAACGGTACGCAACGCAATGTGACGCGGACCGTTAAGTGGCCGACTAGCCCTTTGGCTTCCGGACGACGTCATCGAACGCGACCTCAACCACGGTTAACCGCCCAAAGATGTTGATCTCAATCTTATAAAAATTGCGATCCATGTCTACACCGATGACCCGTCCGACGTAGCCCTGGAAGGGACCTCGCACGACCGACACTTCTGATCCAGTTGGCAACACCGGTGAACTAGTTTGACTGGTCAATTGTTCCAAGATTTCGGAGACTTCGTTTGGGTCTATTTGGCCTGTCGGAGTCGGGTGAAAGATTGGCCGGACCGTCGGCTTCCAAAACCGATGTCGCAAGAGCGTCCAGAACGCCACAGGGGCATCCGTCCACCGAATCTTCTTCCCTTCGCCCTTGCTGCGCGGCACGTATTGAATCGGTTTCTCGATGATCTTCTCGCCCAGGCGGTAGGTCTTTGCGGTGACCTCGGGACAGAATTCGAAGCGCGTGCAGATCAGGTTCATCCTCACCAGCAAGTCGCGGCGGATGGCCTTGTAACACGTGGCCTCATCCGTAATCTTGTGGCCGTAGAGTAGACGCACGGCCCACACCAGCATCTTGTTGACGAGTTTGTTAGGCAACGCCATACCACGCGGCATCCCGTGAAGAAATCGGGTGCCGTAAACGACGCTGGCCTCGCCCTTCAGGATGGGCTCTACAAGGGCTGGAATCTCCTCGGGGAAGTACTCGAGGTCCGCATCCTGAATGACGATGACCTTCCCACGGGCGACGCCAAGCCCCTGTCGAATCGCGGAGCCCTTCCCGCTGCGTGCGACCGGAGACCGGAGGACGACAATTCGGTCGCCAAACGCCGCAAGGATCTTGGGGGTCTCATCGGTGCTGCCGTCATCGATAACGATGACTTCCAGGCACAAGGGTAGGGCCAAGACCCGGTCAACGACCTCGCGAATCGTGTCCTGCTCGTTCAGAGCCGGCACGAGCACGGTTACATCGGGTTCTTGGCCAGCCTCCGTCATCGACGCCCTAGGATACATGACTCCGCCGAAGCGGCGGTAATCTCGCGGCTTGAATTCCACTCTGCGGCGGGACTGGCGGCTGTTTGCCGCATTGACCTTTCTGTTTTCGTTCGGCTTTACCGCCTACAACGGGGTCTTCCAGAACTACCTTCGTGACATCATGCATTCGGGTCCGGTTGGCCTCGGGCAGTTGGAGTCTCTGCGCGAGACCCCTGGACTCCTCGCCGCGATCACGGCGGGCACCCTGGTGGCTTTGGCCGAGGCACGCATCGCGGCGCTGGGTCTCCTCATCTCTGGCATCGGTATCGGACTCTCGGGTGAATTTGGCTCGTACTGGAGTCTCGTCGCCATCACCGTGTTCTGGTCGATCGGCTTCCATCTCTACGCGGCAGTCAGCCCAGCGATCGTGCTGATGCTCGCCAAAGGGGAGGATGGCGGCCACCACCTGGGTCGGATGAGTTCGATTGGAGCCCTCGCAACGCTGACGGCGCTTGCAGGATCTTGGGCGATTTCGCTGGTTCTGCCTGCCCGGTTAGACACGTATCGCGGCTATTTCTGGTTCGGGGGTGGTCTGATCGTGCTCGCTGCCTTCTGTTGCTCGCGCCTCTCCCATCACGCGTCGAGCCAAGAGAAGCGGACGGGCATTATCCTCCGACGCGAGTATGGTCTCTTTTATTTGCTGACTTTCCTGGAGGGATGCCGCCGCCAGATCTTCTCGATCTTTGCATCGTTTGCCCTGATTCTTGTTTATCAAGTCCCTCTCCAGAACATGCTGCTGCTGCAATTCGTCAACGCGATCCTGATCTCGATTACGGCACCACATATCGGGCGGCTGGTGGATCGACAAGGTGAGCGAGGACCGCTGACGTTCTATGCGATTGGGCTGATCGTCGTCTTTCTGGGATACGCGACGCTACAGACCGTCGGTGCCCTCTACGCTCTGTTCCTCATCGACAACGTTCTCTTCACGTTCGGAATTGGGTTCACGAC
Source organism: Fimbriimonadaceae bacterium (assembly GCA_019694835.1). Next base: position 6,350 of record JAIBBE010000022.1, read on the forward strand.
GTACCTCCACCGCATCGTACGGCCCGGCGAACTGACGCCGTGCGTGTCAATGGGCGTGACGATGAATCACATTGCGGCGGTCACGGTTCCGGTCGGAGGCGCGTGGCTGTGGCAAACGACAAAGAACTACCAGATTCCGTTTTGGGTCGGTGTAGGGATAGCGGCGGTCAGTCTGGTCGCGACCCGATGGCTTCCACAAGGTCCCAAGCCAGTCGAGGCGGTCGGGTAAGGTCTGTCTACAAGCGCGGCTGTAGCTCAGTGGATAGAGCGCTTCCCTCCGGAGGAAGAAGTCGGAGGTTCGAGTCCTCTCAGCCGCGCCACCCTCCCACGCGCCATAATTGGCCCCATGTCCAACGACATCCTGCGCATTGTCGCCACCGACTGCGGGTCGACGACGACCAAGGCCATTCTCATTGAGCGGAACCCGAGCGGAAACTACCGCCTCGTCGCTCGCGGCGAAGCACCAACGACGGTCGAAAAGCCCTTTGAAGACGTCACCGTCGGCGTTTTGAACTCGATCACCGAACTCGAAGAGATCACGGCCGAAGCGGTGCCCGAGGCCGAAGGCTTTACCAAGGGCCGCCGATCGCTGATTAAGGACGGGTTGGTGTGGCGTCTGATGAAGCAGGGCAAGCGCGAGGGTGGGCATCCTACACCCCTTGAGGCTTCAGACATGTACGTATCGACGTCGTCGGCCGGTGGAGGACTCCAGATGATGGTTGCGGGCGTCGTTAAGGCGATGTCAGCCGAGTCGGCCGAGCGCGCCGCGCTTGGTGCGGGGGCAATCCTCATGGACACGCTTGCCGTTGACGACGGGCGAAAGGAATTCCAGAAGGTCGAGCGGCTTCGACAGCTTCGACCGGACATCATCCTCATGTCGGGTGGCACCGACGGTGGCACGAAGACTCACCTCGTTGACATGGCCGAGGTCATTCGCCGCGCTGACCCCAAACCTCGTTTCGGGGATATGAAGCTTCCGGTCATCTTCGCTGGCAACAAAGAGGCCCACGGAGAGGTTACGGCTGTCTTGGGAGGGGGCACAGCGCTCAAGATCGTCGACAACATTCGCCCGTCCTTGGACAAAGAGAATCTCGATCCGGCTCGCGATGAGATTCACGAGATGTTCCTCGAGCACGTCATGCAGCAGGCACCGGGCTACTCCAAGCTTCTCGAATGGACCAGCGAAGAGGTAATGGCGACGCCAAATGCGGTCGGCAAGCTGATGAAGACCTACGCCGATCAGGAGAAGATCAACATCCTCGGCGTCGATATCGGTGGGGCCACGACGGACGTGTTTAGCGTTTTTGGCGGAACCTATAACAGAACGGTCTCCGCAAACCTGGGGATGAGCTACTCGATTTGTAATGTGCTCAAAGAGACGGGAATCGAGAACATCGCGCGGTGGCTGCCCTTCTCGATCGACCCGTTCGAGGTCCGCAACCGCCTTCGCAACAAGATGATTCGGCCCACGACGATTCCCCACTCCTATGAGGACCTGCTGATTGAGCATGCCGTCGCCCGTGAAGCGCTTCGACTGGCGTTCGATCACCATAAGTCACTGGCTCGTTCGTTGACCGGAACCCAGCAGCAGCGTGACATCGGCCAAATCTTCGACCAGCAAGCGACGGGCCAGACGCTCATCAAGATGATGGATTTGGATATGATCATCGGTTCGGGGGGTGTACTTTCCCACGCCCCCGAGCGAGCTCAGTCCGCCCTCATGATGCTGGATGCCTATCAGCCGGAAGGCATCACGATGATCACCGTGGACTCGATCTTCATGATGCCGCACCTCGGCGTGCTGTCGGAGCACTTCTACGAGGCGGCGAAGCAGGTTTTTGAGTACGACTGCATCGTCAAATGCGGTCACTGCATCGCGCCGGTGGGCCTTGCAAAGCCAGGCGAGCCAGTCGTTACGGTCCGCGGCAACGGCGTCAACGAGACAGTCAACTTCGGCCAGATCAAGATCATTCCCCTTGGGCGAGGGGAATTTCTCGACCTGGAGATTGAACCGACTCGCAATTTCGACGCCGGATTTGGCAAGGGCAAGTCTGGCTCCATGAAACTAGAAGGCGGGACCGTCGGCATCATGATCGACGCGCGCGGTCGTCCGTTCGTCCTTCCAACCGACCCGGCGGAGCGCGTCACGAAGCAGCGCGAGTGGCTTCAGGCGTTCGGCTTGCCGTTGCCGAAGTAAGGCAAGAAAGCGGGTCCGGAAGTACCGCTGGCATCCTGCCGGCTTCCCCGAACAATTCTCCTTATGGGATGCCGGAAGGATGCAAGCGGTACTTTCGCACCCGTTCCTATGCCTCCATCCTCCCATGGATGGAGGCTTCGAGGTAGTCGCCAAACACCCGAAGCACCTTTCCTCGGTGGCTCACCTGATGCTTCTCTTCCGCTGACAGGTCAGCCATGGTCCGTCCCAACTCGGGGAGGAAGAAGATGGGGTCGTAGCCAAAGCCGCCGCTCCCGCTCATAACGTGAGCAATTCGACCCTCGCAGGTCGCCTCAAACACTTGGGTCTGCTCATCCGTTCGGGCCAACGCAACCGCGACCCGAAAGCGCGCGCCCCTTGCGGATTCCGGAGTCTCGGCCAGTTCATTGAGGATCCAGCGCATCTTGTCGGCAAAGGGCAGCTCCTCTCCCAAAAAGCGCTTGCTGTAGAGGCCGGGCTGACCGTCTAGGGCGTCAATCTCGAGCCCAGCATCGTCGGCCACACACCACTCTCCAGTTACCAGAGCGGCCGACTCGGCCTTGATCATCGCGTTTTCGGCGTAAGTCGTGCCCGTCTCCTCGGGCTCAGGTGCTCCAGGAAAGTCATTGAGCGTCAAGATGGTGAGATGAGGAAATCGCGCGCCTAGAATGTGCAGCATTTCGCCACCTTTCTTAGCGTTATGGGTCGCGACGACGAGACGATTCACTCGCGGCTTCCCGTCGGGAGGAGGTCGTCGTGCCCGACATAGAAGTGCTGAGAGAACTCGCCGGGTTTGAGCCAAACCAATGCAGGAGGCACGTTCGGCAAGAGCCACCGTGCGACGGCAACGCCCTCCTCCGGCGTCAGCGATCCGCCATCCGAACGAGTCACGAAGAGGTGCAAGAGGTCTTCTTCGCCCTCGAACTGATAAAGATAGGCACCCGCAGTACCGCCGAATGGGTTGGCCTCGACGCCAACGCTGAGCAGCGGTCCGCCAGTGCTGGGCATGCTTTGAGCTGGATCGAATGCGGGCAGCCGAATCGTCTCGCCGCGCTGAATGTAGTCGATCAGCGTCGCAAACACGACGCAGGCACGCTCAGATTCGTCAGGGCTCGGGTCGAAGGACATAACTAGATGGCGGAGCGGGTGGGATTCGAACCCACGATACGTTGCCGTATACGCGATTTCCAATCGCGCTCCTTCGACCACTCGGACACCACTCCGTGCAGACATTATAGCCGTTCGCCGTGAGCCCCCATCCGTGGGAGGATGGGGCAGAGGCGAAACAAGTATGCCTCCATCCGTGGGAGGATGGAGGCATAGGTTTTGGGCGATCAAGGACGCTCCTACTGATGCAGGATGTACAGGCTGCCCGAAAGCTGATTCAGGCTCAAGGCCTTGTCGCCAACCGTCATCGTCGCATCCACCGGATTGGTGGAATCGAACGACCAAGTTGCCTTTTCGGCGAGATTCGAGACTTCCAGTTCGACCGTGACCTTATAGAATCCAGATAAGGCGAGGGCCAAATCCTGCACGGATCCGGAGCCCGACTTCACCGAAACCTGCTGGGTGCCGGGAACGACGACCAGAATTCGGGTCTCGCCCTTCTCGATCGACATCAGCGCAGGCTTATCGCTTCGATTTACGAGCGCCTGATTCAGTTCGAGTCCAGGTTTGAGCTCGGTCTCGGAGATCACTTTGCCGTCGACGCCTTCGCGAACCGTCAATTTCTCGACGGCGCGTTGCGACGCCGAAGCCGGATGCTTGTACTCAAGTCGAATCGTTCCGTTGACATCCTTGATTGATGGCGGGGCGACGACCGGGGCAGCAACGCCAGCGGTGCTGGTTGATCCCGAATTCGAACCCTTGATCGCAATCAGAGCCGCGACGAGTGCCACGCAGGCGGTGCCGGCTAGGGCAAAGCTCTTCCACCAGCCGCCGATGCCTTTGGCGGTGGTTTCTCGCTTGGATTCGTAAATCTGCTTGTCAAGCCGGGCAGAGATGCGCTCGTGCAGATCTGATGGGACCTCCACGGGCTGGTCCTTCAAGGTGTCGAGTCGGCGCATGACCTGCTCGAATGCCTTGTATTCAGCGTGAAGCTCCGAATCGGAGTTCAGCCTCCGTTCGAATGTCTGCCGGATCGCTCGATCCATGCTTCCTTCGTAGTATGCGGAAAAAAATTCTCGCGCTTTGTTCGCGTTCATGCAAAGTCCTCGGGTGGTTCGACTTCAGTCGAGTTGGAAAAGTTCCTCGTCCTTCACCAGCAATTCACGAAGACTTAATCTCGCCCGGTTCAGACGGCTCTTGACCGTACCCAGCGGAAGGTCCAAGGCCTCCGCGATCTGCTCGTAGCTGAGCATTTCGACGTGGTACATAACGAGCATCGCTCTTTGATACTCCGGAAGCTGCTGGATCGCGTCTTGAACGGCTTGCTCTCTCGCGATTTTCTCGACTTCGAGGTCGGGACCGGGACCATCGTCCTCGATCTGACGCTCCACCTCTCCGCTGGAGGTCTGCATCGTCTGCTCGAGGCTGACCGTCTGCTTGTTCTTCTCTTTCTTCTTCAGGTCGAGGTAGCAGTTCGTAAGGATGCGGTACATCCAGGTCGTGAAGGCGCTTTGCGAGCGGAAATTTTGCAGCGCGTTGTAAATGCGGATGAACGCGTCGGCGACGATGTCGGACGCCTCGTCCGGGTTCGAGGTCAGCCGGAAGGCGTATTGATAGGCCCGCTTCTCGTGGCGGTGAACCAGGTCATTGAAAGCCGTACGGTCGCCTTGTTGGCACCGCCGGATCAGGACCGCATCATCGGAGAGTCCGTAGCTCATGAATGAATCAGGCTCTTGCCCCGCTCCCCGGCGGCCTCGGCAATCGCCTTCTGCTCCTCCTCGCTCAGGCTGTACTCGCACCGACCGTTGCTCAGAGGCTTACAGTATACGCGGCAGTCCGACCGACCGACCACACTGGAGATCACCGCCCCATTCCCGCGCTCGTCGTAGACCGCGAGGGCGAAGCTCTGGGTGCCCGCCATGTCGCCGAAGGCGTCATAGCGGACGATTCCCATGTAGCGCTTCGAGGTTCGCATTTTCTTTTCCAACGTTTCGAGGCGCTCGTCGGTCTGCGCAAATTGCTGATCGATCACGGCTCGCTCCCGAAGCTGCTGCACGAGGAGTCGCTCCAGATTCTCGCCGCCGGTGCCTTCTAGCAAGGTACGCCACCGAGAGCGGATTCGGCGGATTTCGAGGCCTTGCCGGACGACCAAAAGGGCCATCGCCCCCAAAAGGACGCAAAAAACGAGCAAGATCGTTCCGGAATTGGCTTGGAGGGTATGGAGAATCTGTTCCATCGGACTACAATTGGAATAGAACTAACCGTAGGAGTATAGCCGGGGCAAGAGTATTGGTTCATGAGGAAGACGGCAACGAGACAGTGGCTCGTTCGTGCTTCTCGACAATTCGAGCGAAACTGGGCGGTTTCGCGTCGGCAAGGCATCCGTCTCGCCGTGCCCCCGCATCCCAATGAAGCTAAAAAACAAAAGGAAAGCCTTTACCGGATTCGGAGCCGTGCTGCTGTTTGCGCTGGGTTTCGCGATCTTCTTCCGCACTTATTTCCAGACCATCCAGGTCAGTGGCGAGTCGATGGAGCCGACCCTGCGCAACGGCCAGCGGGTGCTGGTCAGTCACGCCTACTCCCTGATCGGCGAGATTCGGAAGAACGACATCGTGGTGCTCAAGGGCAAGAATCCCGGCGAGTTTCTGATCAAGCGCGTCCACGCCCTCGGCGGCCAGACCGTCGACTGGCTCAACGTCCCCAGCCTGTGGCGCATCGATCAGGGGAAATACACCGTCCCCGAGGGCGACATCTACGTTATCGGCGACAATTACCAAGTGTCCGAAGACAGCCGGAAGTACGGTCCGTTCCCGATGTCCGATGTCATCGGCAAGGTGGTGATCTTTTGAGGAAGTTCCCCACTGGTCGATTTGGGCGACAGCGTCTGGAGTTCTTTCCTGCGCCCTATCGCGCCCCGTTGCGTGCGTTTGCAGCCTTGGTCTTTCCGTGGCGGGACGAGCAAGTGCTCATCTGCAACATCGAGGACCGCGGCTGGTGCATCCCCAGTGGGCGCGTGGAGCCCGAGGAGACCTCCTACGAAGCCGCGCACCGCGAAGCCCAAGAGGAAGCTGGCGCTGTGCTCTCCGACCTTCAGTACCTGGGCTGCTACCGCGTCACCGAGCGCAACGAAGTCCGCTGGGTCGACGTCTACGCGGCTCACGTGATGGACTTGGTGGAGATCGGCCTTCCCGAGGAGTCTTTGGGACGCCAGTTCGTCATGCCGCACGAGCTGCCGGACATTTATCACCTCTGGAACGACCTCACCCGCGAAGTCTTTGCGTTCTCGAAGGAGGTGCTGGACAGGCACCGGGAAGCGGTCGAGAGCATCAACTGAATCCGGTCCCCTCCACCGGAAAGGTGGAGCGTCAGGGAGGGGGCGCGCACTGGCAATCACGGAAGCACAGCATAACCAGGCCCCCTGCCGACGCCCTTTGTCCGCAGGACAGATGGTCCTTCCGGTGAATGATTAGCGGGCGGAGTGGCGGTCCACGATGACGGCACCAACCAGCGTAAGTCGTCTCTGTGGACGGTAGCGTGGACGAGAAAACTGCGGGGTGGACGCGAAAAGACCGAATCCGTCCATGGCCTCGTCCTTAGCTGCCCTCAATAATCCCAGTGTCAAAGCGCAATGGCGCAAACACAGGAGAAAATGAACGTGCAGACAAACAAACTCAATCGAAACACATTCGGCCGAACTGCGGCACTCGCCCTCAGCGTTGCCCTTGGTGTCTCGGCCCAAGCCTTCAACCAGTATCAAGTCGTCGATTTGGGCCTGCTCTCAGGCGGTTCCTTCAGCAAGGCAACTGGCGTCAACGACAAGGGCAACGTCGTGGGGTACGCCGACAACAACCAGGGCCGCTGGCGCGGATTCTACTGGAATGGTTCGTCGATGACCACGATCAATCCGGATGCAAGTGGTGATAATGGCGCGGGCATGCAAGCACTGAACAGCGTTTGCATGGGTATCAACAACGACAACGTCGTGGTTGGCTACCGGGACCGATATTACAGCCTTCACAGTGAGAACAAGGACCGTGCCTTCAAGTGGGAGCCGGCTGCGGGTGGATCCATCGTCAACATCTCAAATTTTGCCGCTGACTTTGCCTTCAATAGTCGCGCTTACGACATTAACGAATTCGACACCGTGACGGGGCATGCGACGGGTAAGAACGGCAGCACAGCCTGGCAGCCATTCCGCTATACGACCAATGCCGGTACCACTTGGACCGGCTCACTTACCGGATCGATTCTCGACAACTGCTATGCGTTTGGAATCAACGAATCGGCGCAACTTGCTGGCTACGGCGAGAATGCCCTCAATGAGAACATTGCCTATCGCTTTGTCTTCCCGAACTTCATCCAGCTTGGCAAATTCCCGAATCCTCTGATCTTTGAGCCGCCGTTCGAGACCTTCGGCTCCGACCTGAATGATGCGGGTACCGTGTCGGGCTACTACAAGGTCGATTTCAATACGTTCCGGGCCTTCAAGAGGACGAGTTCCGGAAGCTACGAAGATCTCGGCTTGTTGCCAGGCTCGGACCAAGCTGACGACAGCGCCATGGCAGCAGCAATCAATAACAACGGCGACGTCGTTGGTGATGTCGAGGTTGGTAACACTTTCCATCGAGCATTTCTTTACATGAATAACGGTCGATCGATGATTGACCTCAACACCATGATCCCTGCCAATTCCGGTTGGACGCTGGAGTTCGCGACCGACATCAGCGATAAGGGACACATTGTGGGATACGGTAAGAAGAGTGGAGTTACCAAGGCGTTCCTCCTCAAGCCGACCGTGATCGTATCGGGCACGATCTCGCTGCAAGATTGGACGCAGAGCCTCGCGGGTCGTCAGGTCGCCATCCAGGTCATCGATGCGGCCACTAACTCGTATGATGAAACAAACATCGTGACCTTGAACGCGGCCGGGCAATACTCGTTCCAGACGACTCGAACTGGGATGAAATACCTAAAGGTTGCCCACTCTCACTGGCTGATCAAACACTCGCCGACGATGAACTTCACGTCGAACTTCTCCAACGTGAACTTTAGCCTGGTCAATGGCGACATCGATAGCGATAACGAAGTAGGCATCGGCGACTATGCCATGCTCTCAGCCGCTTACAACACCGTCCCGGGGGACCTCGCCTGGCTTCCGAATGCTGACCTCAATGGCGATGATGCCGTCGACATCGGCGATTACGCAATCTTGTCCGCGAACTATGGAATGAACGGCGACTAAGACCGTCACCAAGACTCTCCCAACCCTTGCCACCGGTGTGCACCGGTGGCTCTTTTTGTTCAAATCGTCTTACCCAAGCTGGCCTCATATGACTTATATGACGAATATGTTGTATTGGACCTATCTGGAACGGGTTGGGCTAGACCGACTGGCCCATGGCGCGGAACTTCTGGTAGCGCTGCTCCTTCAGTTCCTCTCCGCTCAAAGTACCAAGCGAACCAAGCGCCGATAGCAAAGCACCTTTGATCGTCTCCGCCGATCCCGCCGGATCGCGATGCGCGCCGCCAAACGGTTCAGGCAGGATTTCGTCCACCAAACCCAGTTCCAGGGCAGATTGGGCAGTCAATCGCAACGCTGCCGCGGCTTGGGCACCTTTATCAGGCTGCCGCCAGAGAATCGCCGCACAACCTTCCGGTGGGATGACGCTGTAGATCGAGTGCTCGAGAATCAGAACCTTGTTCGCGCAGGCGATGCCGATGGCACCACCCGAGCCACCTTCACCGATGACCACGGAAACCACCGGCACCCTCAGGGCGAACATCGACATCATGGATGCGGCGATGGCTTCACTGATACCGCGTGACTCGCTCTCTACCCCGGGGTCGGCAGCAGGAGTGTCGACGAAGGTGACGACTGGGAGTGAGAAACGATCCGCCATCTCGAACATGCGGATCGCCTTGCGGTAACCCTCGGGCTTGGCCATCGCGAAGTTTCGATACTGCCGATCTTGGATGGTGCGGCCCTTTTGGTGGCCGACGATCATGCAGGGGCGACCATCGAGCATAGCGGGTCCGGCCACGATCGCATGATCGGCACCGTACCGCCGGTCGCCGTCCAATTCGACGAAATCATCGAAGATCGCGTTGATGTAGTCGAGGGTGTAAGGTCTGGGCTCAGCACGTGCGACGAGGACCTTTTCCCAGGGGCCAAGGCGGCTGTAGACGATGGAAATGTAATTGTCGCGACGGCGCTCGAACTCCTCTATCTTGGCGTCGATCTCTTCCTTGCGATGGGGTTCGGTACGAGCGGCCAGCCGCAATTTGGCAAGGGCCTCATCGAGCTCGATCAGCGGTTTTTCCCATTCCTTCCAAGATTTTGCCGCCATGTCGGACCTCCGAGTCTACCTTCCGGACCCGGCCGCGTCCGCGATGGCCTGCGCGTAGCGGGCGCTTGCGCCCCTATGGCGTTGGACCATTGCCGAAGCGGCCGCACCCATCTTTTGTCGCTCGTTGGGGTTCGTGAGAAGGCGTCGAAGCGCTGCAGCAAGCTCCGCCGAGTCCGAACATTGAATCGCAGCGCCTTGTGAGTCGGCTCCGGCAGTAGCTTCGCGGAAGTTCTGCATGTGGGGCCCATGCAACACTGGTACCCCCTGTGCCAGGGGCTGGATAAGATTCTGACCTCCAAGATTCGCGAATCCCCCGCCGATAATCGCGACATCAGCGATCGCATAAATTTTCGCGAGCTCGCCGTAGGTGTCGAGGAGCAGATAGTGCGAGTCGCCGAGAGGTAGGGCTTCAGACCTCCGCCTGACTGCACCAAAGCGCTTCGCCGCGTCGACCGCCAGTTCATCCGCTCGCTCCAGATGCCGAGGCGCATGGATGGTCACCGCTCCTAGATCCTTGACTTGCTCGAGCGCATCGAGAACCACGCGTTCATCTTCCTCCCCTCGGGTCGAACCGACGACGATAACGAGCGATTCCGGACGAATGCCAAGTTCTTTGCGCAAAGCATCTCTGTCGACCTCGATTTCCTGAGCTGCCTCGTCAAACTTGCAGTTGCCCAAGACCTCGGCCTTCGAAGCCCCAAGCGCCAGGATGCGTTCCGCGTCCTTTTCCGACTGCATGAGGGCCAGGTCAAGGTCCCGCAACATCGCGCGGTAGAAGAACGCCACCCGACGGGCCCGGGGGAAACTGCGGTCGCTGATGCGTCCATTGAGGAGGAGAGTTCTGGCGTCGAGGGCCTTCGCCGCCCATAGGAAGTTCATCCAAAGCTCCGTCTCCATGATCGCGACGACGTCGGGGCGGACTCGGGTCATCGCCGCGAGTTGAAACCGAGCGACATCGATGGGGAAGTAGATGAGGTGATCATAAAGCCCATCGGCTTTCTCCGCGGCGGTGGAATGGCCGCTTGAGGTTGTCACGGAGAGCACGATCTCGTGGCGGGGCATCTTCGCCCGGACCTCACGCAGGATCGGCAAGACGGCGATGACCTCGCCGACCGATACGGCATGTATCCACACGCGCCGAACCCCGTCTCGGGGCGGCTCGATCGAGGAGTCGCCCATCCGTTCCTTCCAGTTCGGCTGCTCTTTCCGAGCCCGCGCGCGCAAGATCATCCACGGCACCCAGATCGGGGACGCGAGGGTGAGCAGGAAGTTATAGAGGAGGAACATTGGAGATTTCCCTAGTTCGAGTACCCTCTCCACGGGATGACATTGGCAAGCACCTGGTCGGGGGTGGCCGGGGTGATGAATTGTGCGCCCCGGTGCTGCCAGTCACCGATAGGATTCCCTAAATGGCAGAACCCTCGTGCACAATTCATCACGAGGGCCACCCACGAAGACCTGAGTTGGCGAGGCTCATGGGCTGACGGCGAGCAGTTCTCGTGACGTGATCATGCGGAACGCCTCCAAGTACTTCTCTCTTGTCCGTTCGACGACCTCGTGGGGAAGCGTCGGGCCGGGCGGCTGCTTGTTCCAGCCGATCGACTCCAAGTAGTCGCGCACGAACTGCTTGTCATAGCTCGGCAAACTCACGCCCGGCTTCCAGCCGTCCAAGGGCCAGTAGCGTGAGCTGTCCGGGGTCAGCGCTTCGTCGATCCAGATAGGCTCCCCGCCAATCAAGCCGAATTCGAACTTGGTGTCGGCAAGGATGAGGCCGCATGACTCCGCGTGTTCAACGGCTCTCCGGTACAGTGTCATCGTGTAATCGCGTGCCTTCTCCGCGATCTCGATCCCGACCAGCCCAACTGCGTCGGCAAAGGAGAGATTCTGATCATGACCCTCTTCGGCCTTGGTTGCGGGTGTGAAGATCGGTTCAGGTAAGCGGTCGCCATCGCGCAAACCTGACGGTAGGTTCAGCCCGTGGACCGTGCCGCCCTGGGAGAGGTACTCCTTATAAAGAGATCCCGTGATGTATCCACGCGCGACGCACTCGATGGGCAATGGCTCTGCCTTCCGGGCAAGTGTGCACCGGCCGCGCAAATCCTCAGTCCATGCATCTCCCAGCCGCGATTGGATCTCGAGGTCGTCGGTGCTAATCACGTGGTGCGGGCAGACATCCGAGAGCCGCTGGAACCAAAACGCACTCATCTGGTTGAGGATGCGGCCCTTGTCGGGCACACCATTCGCCATGATCACATCGAAGGCGCTGATTCGGTCGGTGGCGACGATCAGGAGTTCGTTCCCGAGGTCGTAAACCTCGCGAACTTTGCCGCGCTTCGGCTCGGGCAAACCTGTGAGATCGGTTCGGAGCAGGACCGACACTACTTCGCAGCCTCGATGAGTACCTGGTAGGCCAGCTTTGTCGTCATGATCAGGGATTCGCGCGATACGAACTCGTCGTGGGTATGGATCTTCTCCATACCCGTGGCAAGGACGATACTTGGAACGCCCTTCTTGTTGTAGATGTTGGCGTCACTCCCGCCGAGGGTCGTTCGCAAGGTCGGCTCCAGACCCAAGGCGCGGCTCGCACGTTGGCCGATTTGGACGACGGGCGCATCATCGGGAACGTGATATGAGCCGTAGTGGCGACGATGGTTGATCTCGAGCGTCGTCCCCCATTCGCGGGCGGCACGCTCGAACTCGGCGATCATGTGGCCGATCTGGCGATCAAGTTCGGCGACATCGGTGCTTCGGGCTTCGGCCTTGATCGTCACACTGGGGCAAACGACGTTCACAGCGGTCCCACCAGAGATGATGCCGAAGTTCGCGGTCGTCTCCGGCCCGACCCGGCCGGACTTGATTTTACTGATCGCATCTGCCGCGACTTCGATGGCGTTGATGCCGTTTTCGGGGTCTTTGCCGGCGTGGGCGGGGCGTCCATGGACGACGAAATCGATCTTGTCGTGGGTGGCGGTGCGCGTCACGTAGCTGCCTACTGGCGGGCCAGTGTCGAGAACATAGCCGAAGTCGAGGTTCAGTTCTTCGATGCGAAGCGCATCGGCACCCTTCAGCCCAATTTCCTCAGCGACGCTCAGCAGCAGGACGACATCGCCGTGGGGTTCGCCTGACTCCATCAGCGCATGGACAGCCTCGATGGCGGGGGCCATGCCGGCCTTGTCGTCAGCTCCGAGGATGGTGTCCGAGGCCGAATAGAAGACGCCGTCGCGCTCCTCGATCACGAGCCCGGCGGTGGGCTCGACGGTGTCAAAGTGGGCGCTCAAGTAGACGCGTGGCGCGCCGGGCTTATTACCTGGCAGCGTCGCGATGAGGTTGTTGGCGTTCCCGCCAATCCTCGATCCGGCGTCGTCTTCGACGACCTGCAGGCCGATTCCTTCGAGATAGGCTTTCGTGTAGGCGACCGAATCTTTCTCCTGGAGAGCTGGGGCATCAATCAGGCATAGCTCCCGAAAGAGCTTGATCATTCGTTCCTCGTTGATCACGCCCCGATTGTAGCAAACGGGCGGGAGCCCCATCTGTACACTGGCAGGGGGCTAGGGAAAAACACCACATCTGCATCTACATTTGTCGTGATAAAGCTAGCGTCTACTTGTTTTGCACACGCAGCGGCTATATCATGCAGGTATGAGGTGGCTGCACGGCATTCTCGTATTGGCCTTCGGCGCAGTTTCGATGTGCGCGGAGGCCCAACCTTGGGCGAACGGCATCTACATTCCAGGGCCGGGGATGTCAATGCCAAACTACTGGTCGGGCACGAATTGTCGGGCGAGTGGGTGGGCGCAGGTAGGTGAGCCGATCTACGCGGCGGAACTCAAGCTCAACGGCGTTGTGGTCAACAATTGGTTAATGGGCGACGACCCGGAAGAAGAGCCACCCATGAACTTCAGCCTCGCGGCCATGTTCGACAGCAGTCATTTTGCCAACGGCACGCCGGTCGAAGTCACGTACCGAATCTGGTCTTATCCCACTGGCTGGCAAGAGGCGAGTAGCGGCATTGATCCACTGGCACAGAACATGCTCATGATGTACGAGCACCCCGATGATGATCTCGATCCCGATGCAGCGCCACTTGTGAGCCAACTCATGTACGGAAAGAACTACCTATTAGCACTCGTGAACGGCGGATCGTGGTCAGAGACCGACTATTTTAACACGCTGGACGGGTCGAACGCAGTGTTTTATGCAGGTCATGGAACACCGTACGATCATGATGACGCCTGGACGCCAACAGGGCACATGCTTACAAGTGAATACTACACTCATAGAGTTTCACAGAAGGGCAGCGGTATCCCGCCTTTCAACACTGGGGCACCCCCGGTTAACTTCTGCCATCTCCTCGCCTGCAATTGTGGCGACACTAATGGCTTCATAACCGTGTGCTACCCCTACTATATGGCCTGGGGCGGCCCGTGGATGGAGAACCAGGCGCTGATGGCGTACGGTGTTTATGTCTTGCTCAAGCAATTGGCCCAGCACGCATACCTGATTTGGTCCAAGCTTGCCGAAGGCCGGACCGCTTGGAAGACACAGCAGTGGTTTAACGTGGTTTGGCTTGAAGAGAATCCAGAACAGCTAGTAGTTTCAGATGATGGTGAGAGCGAGCGGTTTATGAAGCCTGGTGATCTAGCCCTCTACTGCAATTACAACGGAGACCACGGCGCAATGCGACTCAAGACGGTTTACACCGGAACAAACACTGATCCAATCGGCTGGTACATGCCCCTTTAGAGGTTAAACATATGATTAAGTGCGGTTCTGTCCTTTGTCTTACACTACTTTGGAGTTTCGCTATGCCCCAGATCAATGACGGGGTCGCGATCTCCGAAGCTAGGCCGATCGTCGGCAACCTCGCTCCGACTTCACTTAATGCCGAGCCAAGAGTTACTCGCGAAATTCTCGAATCGGCAAGAGGTCAGACGGAAGTCATTCAAGTCTCATTTGGAGATACTTTCGTTTGGCTCACTGGATCGGGCTCTTTCAGAGCCTTCGCGAGTCCAAGCAAGGGGCCACATGAACCTACGGCCGAGCCTGACAAATATGCGACTGATGAGGCGGCTTGGCGAGCATTTGAGGCGATACTTGCCGGTTTTGAACTCCCGAGTGGTCTTGAGCGCTTGGACTTCGTTCGCGATTCAAAGGGCGAGGCCCCCTACACGATGCGCTTCACGATGCGACCGAGGCCATATGGCTACGACGTTGACGGCGGCAATGGCGTCCGGGGAGCCCTGCATCGCAAGACCGGTCAAGTTCTCTCATTGAGCATCACTGGAGGGTGGATCTATGAGGCACCTAATGTGCGCGTGTCACGTCAGCAGGCGATCGAAGCAACGCGGCTCGCACACGGGGGGGACGCCCAGGAGTGGCGAGTCAGCCTCAAGTACTCGAGTATCGGGGACGCCAATGCCCCAGCGCATGTACGTGAGCTCAATGCCAGCAAGACCATGCGCCTGTTCTACTTCCTTAGGTCAGCGCGAGGATCGGTCACCGTGGATTCGGTTACTGGAGATATTGTCCGATTCATTGCGCCAAGGCAGTGGGGAACTTCGCACGGATCCGCTGAGGGCACTGTTGGCCCTACCCCATCACTCGCAGAAGGCAAGCGAGGTCTGACACAGCCTACAGGTGGCTCAAAGGACGCGTTTGGCAAGAAAAGTGCTGGTCCTTCTTGGCAAGTTTTAGGTGGGCTTGGGCTCTTGGCGGCCGTTACGGGAGGAGCGATCTTCGCTCGTTCCAAACTGCTCAAGCGCACTTGACCCTACTTCGCTGGAATTTGCCGCTAAGCTCCAAGAATTTTCGCAACATGTAGAGCTGATATGGGTCAGGTTGTCGGAGGGACATACCGCTCGCAGAACTCAAACACTCTTCAACGATTGGCTAGAGGAAAGCGGTGGTGGACTTGAGGTTAAAGATGAGATCACGGATGGATGGCGACCCATGATACCGGGGGATCTGGCACTCTACTGCAACGAGAATGGCGATAAGGGTGCCGTGAGGCTCAAGTCAGTTTACACCGGCACCCAAGCGAATCCCATCGGATGGTATCGGCCCCAATAGATGTGAACACGATGAAACTTCAGCTGACTGTACTTATCTCAGCATCCCTATTCACGGTCGCCACAGCTCAGATCGACGATTCGCGTGCGATTACAATCGCTTCGCGATTCCTGGAAAGGTTTGCCCCGGAGTCGCGCAACATCGCACCAAGTGTCTCTCGCGAATTGATGGATTCGCCCGGAGGCCCTACGCCCGTTATTGAGGTAAGTTTTGGCGAAGTGTTCGTTCGCCTCAACCAGTCGGGCGAATTGAGGTCATATGCAAACTTGAGTCCTGAACGGCCAATCGATAGCGCCGAGCCTGATAGGTACTCTACTGACGAACAAGCCTGGCAGGCGCTTGAGGCGATCATTACAGACTTGCACGTGCCAACCGGTCTTACTCGAAAGTCCTTCGAGCGCAACGCGCCGGGCGGCCCGCCTCACATCATGAGGTTCATTATGCACCCGAGGCCCTACGGCTACAGGACCAACGGTGGAAACACGCTGAGCGCGGACATGAACCAAAAGACCGGGCGAGTGAACGCGATCAGAGTGTCTCGTGGATGGACGTACGAGCCGCCCAATCTTCGGATCACAACCGAGCAAGCGATCGAGTTAGCTAGGCTTGCACATGGTGGGACCGGGCAAGATTGGCAAGCCGACATCCGATATGCTAGCTTTGGCAGGGCGACTGTTCCGGAGTACTTGCGAACGCTACACACGAGCAAGACGATGCGATTGTTCTACTTTATCTGGGGACCTCGTGGAGAGGTGAGGGTCGACTCCGTGACTGGGGAGATCGTCGAGTTCATCTCTCCAGATCAGGTTGGCAACTCACACGGTGGAAGGACTGGGTTGGAGTCGGGTAGGAGTGCCGCTAGCAAAAAATCAACCTCGTCTCAGTCCAACCTGAGAAAATCGGATTCGGGTCAGCAATCCTCTTCCACAGCGGCACCCGGCGCGTCAAATTCGACGATTACCAGAATTTGCTTGGTCGCAAGCATAGCTCTCGCTGTTGCGGGCGGTATCGCGGCCTTCGCCTTTCGAAGTCGCCGGACTCGGTGATCGATCGGCGAACAGAATGGACGTCATGCGACCTCAAGACCTAGCTCGCCTCTCACTCCCGTGAGAGGGGCTTCGCTGCAAGGCACGAGCGGGCGATGGGGGAGAGATTCTTTCTGCATCAACCCCTCCCATTGGGGCAAGGAGGCATCTAGCTGTGGCGAACTCGATCAGCGGAGATTTCGAGGCCTCGCAAGGGTGTACCGCCATGCTCTACTGTTTATGCTCCCATCCTCCCACGGATGGGAGCCCGGTGGCCCGCCAGACGCCCAAAAGTTCCCGAAAGTTCGACTTTTTTTGAAAAAAGTGCCAGAAGTAGACGCTTGTGCCCTTGGCGTTTCGTCATCTTTCCATTAAGATGGCATTGAGGTTGCGCTTTCGCAACAGCGATGGCCATCCGAAATCTATATCCATACAAGAGGTCTCATATGTCTCGCAATAGACGTGGTTTTACATTAATCGAACTGCTAGTCGTGATTGCGATCATCGCCATTTTGGCGGCCATTCTCTTCCCGGTTTTCGCCCAAGCAAAGGCGGCGGCCAAGAAGACCACGGCAATTTCCAACACGAAGCAGTTGCTTCTTGCTGGCATCCAGTATATGGATGAAAATGACGACCAGCGCATTCCGCGATACAACGCCTGCGGTGCTACTGTCGGTGCCAACACCAATCCACCGACCACCGGCACCCAAATCTGGCCGGAAATCCTTCAGCCTTATGTCAAGAGCAAGGATGTCTATCTCGATCCGGCAGCGACCAACGCCAAATATGGCGGCTTCTGGGAAACTCGAGGTTCCCATCCGATCGGACTCAACTCCCGAATCTTCGCTTGGTACTTCGTGGACGCAACCAACCCGCACTGTGCTGCCGTTCTAAACACGGGCGCTGTGACGACGAGCATGATGCCGAGCCCGGCCAAGTGGGTGCTCTTCATGGGTTCCAACTCCGGCGAAACGTCGCAGGGCTGGCGTGGTTACCTGGGTGATAATGGCTCCGTCAACGCCCTTCCGGGAACGTTCATCGGCGTCTCCAACCGGCATAGTCAGGGAACGGTTCTGGGAATGTGGATCGGACATGCCAAGTGGTACAAAACGGTCGCCATCCTGGGCAATCCCAACGCGCCGTACAGTTGCGACAGCCAGGCGTTCTATACCGGCGAATGGTGGCTCGACAAGAACGCTGCCAAGCTCAAGTTCGCGATTCAAGACAGCTGCGTGATGGATCCATGATGAAATTGCTCGCGGTGTGCGTGGTCAGTGCTGTCGGCTTCGGACTCGTTCTCGGCGGTTGCTCCAAGGGCGAAGAAGCGTCAGCGGCGGGTTCTGGAGCTGGGTCTTCAAAGGCCGCCCCGGCCGGTGGCAAAGAGAAGGTGAACGGCGCGACGGTCATCCATGAGCCGCCAAAAGACGGCAACATCCCGGCTGGCGGAATGGTGCTCCAGCCACCAAACCCCAACGATCCGAAATTCAAGGCCGATCCCCGCTTGGCCGGTGGAGGATAGGCGCACCAATCTCGATCAAATAGGATAAAGCCTCTACCTTGGCTCGCGACGGCTGTTGTCGCGAGCCGTTCTTTTTGGGACCTGCGGGATTTCGCACCCCCTGCTTTAGGTTCAAATTTGGGACCGCGCACAAACGGTCAGTAGGACCGGTTATCCATACGTACCCCAATACCGTATTCCTGCTCGTCTGAGAGGTTCGGAGCAACATGAGGAAACGGTCCAATATCAGGGTGAATCGAGGAGTTACGATAGCCGAAGTGCTGATCTCGATGGGCATCGTGGCAATTCTATGCGCTGTGCTGATCCCGGCCATCAGCATGGCCAAGATCGGTAGTCGGCCGACGCCCGACATGGTTAACCTGAAAAAGCTTGGCCTCGCCATGCAGGTTTACGCCATCGATGCCAACGAGTGGTTTCCTCCTGCCATCGACAGCTTACGTCCTGCCGAACTCTGTGCCGCCAACGCGACCTGGAGGCAGCGCCTCGTGCCGTACCTCGAGAGCCAGTCGATCTTCCGGTCCGCACTTGTTGGTCCGGGGCACAGTCGCGTGTGTCCGGTGGGTTCACCCGTTCGCATCTTGGGCAACTACGGCGCCCAATCGCTCTGGGCACTTGGAACGTTGAACACCGATGGGCCACGGCTCTCGGTGAGTCATGTCCAGGTACCGTACGACACCCTCATGCTGGGTCCAAATCAAGACGGTGACGCATTGGTAAACGCTCCGGCAGATCTTTGCAGGAATGCCCGTGTTCGTTCGGGCGGAAAACCGCTAGACCTCGACAAGACGCCCTGGGTTTACATCGATGGACACGCAACGACCTTGAGCCGAAAGGAAGTCTATGGGGACGACTGTGTGCGCTGGCAGGTCGTCAAGCCGAGATCGTATTTTTGAGATCATTGGGCTGAAGGTCGAAATTTCGTAGCCCACCGCGCTATGATCCTGAAGTGTCGCGACACGTAGATGCCAGTGAATTCGCCCAAATTCGAAGGGCATGGCTCGGCACGTATATGCCAGCCAGTTTGCGGGACCTGGCCTCGTGGCAGCGTGACCTTCCCGCTGCGCTAGCAGTGCTCCGGTACATGTCGGTTGGACGTGTATCGATTGATGGTCCTCCCGAGCAGCAGATCCTCGTTCGGGCCACGATCTCCGGCACAAACCTTCCATGGGAGCCAGTTCGAGCCGACCTCGAGCGCATTTGGCGCGAGAACCTCTCAGAGGGGCTGGAAGCCGTTCATACGGTGAGTCTAGCGGAGTCTCTCTTTCTTTCCTTCTCCGCCCTTTCCAGCGATAGAACGGTGGTTACAGGGCGGATTTGGGTTGCTCGCACCTGACTCGGGAGATAGGACCTAGTTTCGAATAGGCACAAGTACCTGAAATTTCCAGAATCCCCGCACTCCTATTGGCAGAAGTCGTCAAATGTGGGGACAGCTAGAGCAATAATGGTGTTCTACTAATTTCTGGATCACTTCTTGATTCAGGCACTTTAACAATCTTTGAAAAGGAAGGTACGAATGAATAGACTCATGCGCGCTTCGGCGCTTCTCGTGGTTCTGTCGGTGGCTGGAGCAAGCCAAGCGCTGACGTTCAACCTCAACTCCGTGTACACGGGTGCCACGCCCGGCGGCACGGCCCCTTGGGCCACCGTGACCATCACGGACGTAGCCGCCAACATAGTCAATTTGCGAATCGACCACAACGCGTCGTCGGCTGCTGGCCAGTTCATTTCGAATCTCTATCTGAATCTGGATCCGTTCATTGGCAGCATGACGATCAGCAACGAGGTCAATTCGAACAAGCGGGATGGCGCGATTGGGCTGTCGCTCAATGGCATCAATGGTGCAGCCGGCAATCAGTTCGATATGGTGGTCCCCTTCGAGACGTCGAACTCGGGTGGCGGTGTGAACCGACTCAAGCCGGGCGAATTTTGGTCCGCTGACCTCACGGCTAGCGGTCTCTCGTCCTCGAATTTCAACTCGGTGAACAACAAGGGCAACTACGTGGGAGCTCACGTCCAGGGCATCGCGGGTGGACTTTCGAGTCATATCACCCAGGTGCCTGAGCCGGGCACGATGGCTGCCCTGGGACTCGGCGCCTTGGCATTCCTTCGACGCCGACGCGCGAAGTAGCCTTCGGATAGGAATCTGAACATCGGCCGGCCTCACTTGAGGCTGGCCGTTCCTATGCCGCAGCGCTGAGACTGTCGCCGAGTCGGCTTAACTCGATTCCCGCCTGGGATTTTGCTTCGAGGTCGAGGACAGCTACCGTCCAGTTCATTCCGAGTCGCTGGATCGTTCGACTCTTGAGAGGTTTGCCCCCGAAAGCTACCGAAACAGGGTCACCCGAGATCAGCACCGTGAGGTTCTCGAGCTGATCCTCGGCCACGACATTGAATCCGAACTTCTCGCCATCGGTCCAGGTTCGCGTTCGCAGCGAGCGTCGTGTTCGCTCGTAGCGCGCGATCTCCTGCGGCAGCATGTACTCGAGTTTCGCGTGCTTGGCGAGCGCTATTGACCGTCGCAGAACCATCGACACATGTCCGTCCTGGGTTGCGGCAGACGTGACGACCACATGGAAACAGCCATGCCGCGCAACGGTTTGATCAATGATCGCGGACACCGCCGATTCGGGAACGATGTGGCCGGGCATAAAGACTTGATAGGGGATCTCCAAGACCCTCATCGACGACCAATCGCGGCGGATCGGGTGGAAGGGCTGGCAGGTTCCGAACGCAAACCCGCTCGTTCCCGGCTGCCGTCCCCCTTTGCTGAGGGATACTTTGCTGCCCGTATAGTCGGCGAGTTCGTAAAGCCGGTCATAACGGACCCAGCCGCCATCGGGCAGACGGATGGAAGAGAGCACCGGGATCGAAGCCGCCCGCGACATGGCGACGTGCTGAATTTTCAACTTCTCATCGTTGAGGTGGCCGTCTTCGTCGGCGGAGAAGAGCAGTCCAATCTCGTGATCCCACTTTCGGAAGCTGCGGTAGACATCGAGGGCGTAGCCCGGCTGGGCGACGAGCCAGGCAGCGTTGGCTCCCGCCATGGCGAGGACGTTATGCAGGGCCATCACGTTGCCCGGGCTGAACTCCTCGCAATCGACGCTGATACAGGCTCCACCTTCGGCGTTGTTCGGCCACGGCCAGTACATCGCCAACCGCTTGCCCGTCGTCTCGACCGCTTCCAAAATGAGCCGTATCCAAACCTCTCGCACGATGTCTGCGTGGGGAGTGATGAACAATGGGTGCTCGGAAGTACCCGCTTGGGCGCGGTCCTTCTCGAAGGAAAGCGCGATGCCGTCTTCCGCTCGGAGCCGATGATCATCGAGCCGAGCCGAGCCATCACTGGGTCCAACCGCATCGCACTCGACCGAGCGGCCCATACACATCAGGGCGACGGTCTGACCGACGTGGACGGTAAAGGCGAGGGCTACGCCCTTGCCGACCTTCCTGCGTGACGCCGCAATGCTTCCGGTCGAGGTCTGGGCGATTGGCTGAGCATCCGTCGCGCGCGCATAGAACCCGCCAAAGAAGCGAGCTGGTCCGGCCTTGTCCGGCCATGCGCGTTCTCCGGCCTTGACCGGAAACACAAGGTCGCGCGAAGGATGCCGACCATCGTAGTTCGCTTCAAGGCCAAGAACATCTCCGAGACCCCATAGGGACGCGCTGCAGACGATGCTGCCACCCAGCCTCATCCAACTCGACAGCCTTTCCCGCATGGACGCGGGCAATTCGCCCTCGCCCGCCATGACCAAGACGTCGACGCTCGACAGGTCAAAGCCTGACTTGAGATCCAAGAGGTCAAAGGGAATGCCCGAGTGCTCGAGCACCTCGCGGTAGTACGCGGAGTGGGGATCGCTGCCCAGCAGCAGGCCAACACGGGCAAATTCGTTTTCAAGCATAGGGCCGTGCTTCCAATTATCGGTGCGTTCTCGCGTGGCAAAGAGGGTTCTTTGTCCTATTCGACATGGCTACACGGGGACCGCGTGTATACTCAAATCATGTCGAGCATCATCCGAACCGTCGTTGTGGACGACGAAGCGCCTTACCGAAACGCCCTCCAAAAGACACTGGGCCTCATGCCCGAGTGCGAACTGCTTTCGGTCTGCGCGGACGGCATGGAAGCGCTCGAATTCTGCTTGCAGAACCCGCCGGACGTGCTCCTGACCGACATCAACATGCCGCGCATGAACGGTATTGAGCTGATCAAAGCCCTTCTGAAGCAGGAGAAGACCGTCCGGGTGGTCATCCTGACCGTCAACGAGGACGACGACACGATCTTCGATGCAATCGCTGCAGGCGCGCTCGGCTACCTCCTCAAGACCTCGACTCCCCAGGAAGTCATCGACGCCATTCGTGCCGCCGAACAGGGTGGAGCCAGGCTCACGCCCAAGGTCGCCACTAAGATCATCCGCGCCTTCCCGCCGCGTGACAATCGCCTCAAGGGCGACGAAGCTGAATTTTACGTTTTGAGCCCGCGCGAAGAGGAGATTCTCGATCTCATGGCCAAGGGCCTCCGCAACAAAGAGATCGCCGATCAGCTTTTCATCGCCGAAAAAACAGTCAAGAATCACGTCAGTTCGATCCTCGATAAGCTCCAGGTCAACAGCCGAACCGAGGCCGTTATCAAGCAGCTTGATCGCAAGGCTCCGAGCGCCTGAACTCCGGTAAAGTCTGCTCATGACCGATGAGCCGCTGACTTACCGGACGTCCGGTGTGGACATCGACGAGGCCGAGCGAGCCCTTCGAGCCATCCAAGATCCTATCCGCGCGACCTTCAACGAGAGTGTGGTGGGAGGTATTGGCGGCTTTGGCGGCATGTTCGCGGCGAACTTTCCCGATCTGGAACGCCCCGTCTTGGTAAGCAGTATCGACGGCGTGGGAACGAAGACCAAGGTCGCCTCGATGGTCGGCGATTTCTCCGGACTTGGCGCAGATATCGTTAACCACTGCATCAATGACATCCTGTGTCAGGGAGCCCGTCCGCTGTTCTTCCTCGACTATTTCGGCTGCTCGAAGTTGTCGCCGGTCGAGTTTCAGGCCGTCGTGGGTGGTGCGGCAGCAGCGTGCCAGGCGGTGGGTTGTGTTTTGCTTGGTGGAGAAACTGCCGAAATGCCGGGCGTTTATCACGACGGCGAGATCGACATCGTGGGCTCAATCGTAGGTGTTGTCGATGACAGCAAGCGTCTTCCACGGGGGAAGATGAAGCCCGGCGATGTGATCATCGGCATTGCAAGCAACGGCCTCCACACGAACGGTTACAGCCTGGCCCGCCGCGCTCTCTTTGAGGTCGGCGGCCTCTCGGTGCGCGATATCGTGCCGGGCACGGATGACCTGATCGGGGACAGCTTGCTCCGGCCTCATAAGTGCTACTTCAATGCGGTCTATCCCTTGCTGCAAGAAACCTCGGATGTTTATGCACTGGCACATTTGACCGGTGGAGGATTCCACGACAACATTCCTCGCGTTATCCCTCCGGATTGCACAGCAGCCATTGATCGCCGAAGCTGGCAGCCGCTGCCGATATTCAGGCTGATTCAAGAATCGGGCGGCATTTCGGACCAGGAAATGTACAGGGCTTTCAACATGGGGATTGGAATGATCGGGGTGGTTGACAAGGACGCGTCGATGGGCATCGTTGACAGCCTTAACGCATCTGGTGAAATGGCGGCGGTGATCGGTGAACTCCAGAAGGGAACCCGCGACGTTCAAATCATTTGATTTGAGCTAGAATCCAGGCTGCATGGAGCAATCGACCGGATTTGGGATTCTGAGCCTCGTCACGTTCATGCCGCTATTCGGCGCGATCCTGATGATGTTCATTCCTCAGGAGTTCACGAAGGTCGTCAAGGTCTTCGCACTGGGCATCAGCCTTGCCACCCTTGGACTGAGTTTGGGAGTGGTCGCGCAGTTCCAGGGCGGAACTTACCACCTGCAAATGGTCGAATCGGCCAAGTGGGTCCCCGCTCTCGGCATTAGCTACAAAATGGGGATCGACGGCATTAGCTTGTGGCTGGTTGCCCTCACGACGTTTCTGACCGTCATTAGCGTTTGGTTTAGCTTTTACGTGGAAAAGCGGGTCAAAACGTACATGATCACGATCCTGATGCTGGAGACCGCCATGCTCGGCGTCTTCCTCGCCCAGGACATGATCCTGTTCTACACGTTCTTCGAGGCCTCGCTGATCCCGATGGCGTTGCTCATCTACATCTGGGGTGGAGAGCGCCGAAACTACGCCGCCGTCAAGTTCTTCGTTTACACCTTCGTCGGTTCGATCTTCATGCTTCTGGGCATGATCGTGCTCTTCAACTTGAACAAAACGGCGACCGGAGTCGGCACGTTCGACATGATGGCGATCCAGAATTCGGTCGCGAACGGCACGCTCTGGAAGGACGCGATGCAGATACAGCCGCTGATCTTCTGGTCGTTTGCCATTGCGTTCATGGTCAAGTGTCCGATGTTCCCGTTCCACACGTGGCTTCCCGACGCCCACGTCGAGGCTCCGACCGCGGGTTCGATCATACTCGCGGGCGTTCTCTTGAAAATGGGGACCTACGGGTTCCTTCGGTTCTGCCTCCCGCTCTTCCCCGACGTGATCCGCGACCAAGTCGTGATCATCATGGTCCTCGCCGTGATCGGGATCATCTACGGTGCGTTGGTGGCTGCTGTCCAGCCGGACGTCAAAAAACTGGTCGCCTACTCGTCGGTCGCGCACATGGGCTTCGTCATGCTCGGCATCTTCTCGCTAACCTACGACGGAATGATGGGTGGTGCGTACCAGCAGCTCAATCACGGCATCAGCACCGGCGCATTATTCTTGCTCATTGGCCTCATTTATGAGCGACGCCATACGCGGCAGTTCAAGGATTTCGGCGGTCTCAAGGCGCAGATGCCGATCTTCGCCGCACTGTTCCTGATCATCATGCTCAGCAGCGTCGGATTACCCGGCTTGAACGGCTTTATCGGCGAGTTCCTCGCCTTGCTCGGGGCGTTCCAGGCGTCGTATGCGGGCGCATTTGGCCTGAACATCTGGTTCGCGGTGGTCGCTGCGATTGGCGTCGTGCTCGCCGCCGTTTACCTGCTGATCATGTTCATGAAGATGTTCTACGGGCCGAACGACAACCCGGAAAACAAACGGCTCAAGGATCTCAAGCCGTGGGAAATCGCGATGGTCGGAAGTTTGGTCTTGTTTGCGTTCTGGGGAGGTTTGTATCCGAATACCTTCCTAAAACCGATGGAAGCATCGATCGGCGCGACCCGAATGATGGCCCTCAATCCGGTCGGTCAGCGCCCAAGCTTCACCGACCTCAAGCTAGAAATCGACCGAGACGGGAATCTGGTCGAAGTCGAACAACGGAAGCGAAACGGCGACTTGGAGGACTTCACCGTTGTCCGCCAAATCGCCCCTGCCAACCTCCACTTCCCGTTCAAGCCGAATCAGGACGACGCCAAGAAAGCGGCGATGCTTCGCTGATGGACGGACGAGAACGCCTTGTTCTGGCTTCGCGGGGAGGACCAGTGGACCGTCAGCCCATACTCGTGTGGTCCGAATCGCCCGGGCATGAAGCTGATGGCGTCGTAGTGAGCCTCGCAGGCCTCGCTGACGCCCTCCGTACGCATCCGGACCAGCTTGTTCTGGCCGAGATCGTCAGCCCGTTTGGATTCGCCAAGAGGCAGGGAGTGGACCTTAACGAGGTTTTGCGGGACGACCCGGCTCGTGGCGAAGGGATGCTGAGCGACTTTGCCGCCAAGGTCCGTGATGAAGTCGCGCTGGCTCTTGAAACGGGCGCAGACGGCATCTTCTATAGGCTCGACGGCGCATATCCAGCCGCTTCCAGTCCGATGGAGTACGGCGGCCACTTCCTTGAAATCGACCGGGCACTGCTCTCCGAGGTTCGCGACGCGCGACTCAACATCCTTTTTGTGGAGGGCGGGGAAGAGACCTACTTTGACTGCCTCACCGATCTGCCTGCCCACGTCCTTGCATGGGATTTCGCCCAAACGGGAATCGATGTGGCAACCATGCGGGCCATCCGCACTGGTGCCCTTGCCGCGCCGAGCGACGATGCCGATATCAGGCTCCTGAGATCGTTCGACGGCACACTCGACAGCCTGCGCGACTCCTAGTCTATCGCCGCGTTCCACCCATCATCGGACCCGTTTAGGGGCAGGGCACTGTGAACGACGTTTGCTGAGAGCCGCCGAAATTCCAGTTGTTTGCGCCTGAGCGTCCGGAAACGTCAATCCGGAACTGCGTACCAGGAGCGGTGAACACTCGAGCCGTTCGCGCCTGAGCGCTCCAGGTCATCGTCCCGCCGCGAATTGAGATGGGGATCGTACTGAAGGGAGCTGCACTTCCGATCGAGCCAATGGGCGGGTTGAGACTTAGGGTTGGTCCGTCGCCCTTGACTCCGTTCGACAACGTCGTTGAGATGTTGGTCTCGGCCCCGACCACGAACCGCGTGAACTCGTCGCCGGGAATGTTCCACTCCCAACGGCGAACGATCAAACGTGTTCGATGCCCAAGTGTATGATTGGATGCGCCTACTTGGAATGGCATGGAGCCAGTGTGGAAGGGGCCAGCATACAGTGAACTATCAAAAGTCGCTACGTCGATAAGGTGTACCCCTTGGAACAGGCCATCAACTTCTAATTGATAAACCCCAGGAGCAACGGTGTCGAGATCAGGAATAACGAACTCATGCTCACCTTCCGTCTGAGGCCCTAGGTTGATCACCCTCCCCGCAATCCTTGCGACGACGGATTCGGATTCCGCGCATTCGTAACGGATAACGGGATTGCGAGGGTCATCGTCGTCTACGGAGAGAACACGCATTCGACCCGGCACGACAACAACAGGTGGCTCGACCGGTGGCGGGGTAACAAGTGCGTAGAAATTCATTACAACACCTGTCACGTGAGCGATCAACGTGTACACAGCAGTCTTAGTTTCGTTGCGCAAGAGCTGGCCGAGGTTCACTGTTCGATCCGACACCAAGTGACAGTTTACGAGCCGTTCGTTGAGGATGTTAACCTGCACGAATTCAAGATCTATCGAGGAGGTGTTCTTGACGTGCACGCCGATCTCAAAAGGTTGTCCAGCCGTGACGGAGTCGGGTCCAGTTAATGTGATGTCTAAACTCGGGGCTGCGACCGTTAACGGTGCGCTTTCAAGATTGCTTTCCAGCGGAACCGGAACCTGGCCGAGCATGAGGTTGCCTGTGCTTCGGCCAGGCAGGCGATACTCGCCGGGGATGTCGCCGCGAATCGTCCAGATGGCTTGCTTATTCTCGCCCGGCAAGAGCGTTCCCAGTTGCTTGGTTGTTGGTTGGGGAACCCCGAACAAATCGGGCAAACCAATACCGTTCGGCAGCGAAAGCGTCGCGTCGACATCGCGTATCTCAAACGCGCTTGTCCGGTTTTGAATCGTGACCGATGCATCCCAGAATTGCTTGAGGATACGGATACTGCCTGGCGTGATGATCCAAGTTGTTGTCTTCTCCGTAAAGGTGCCGTCGAACTTCATTTCTCGACCGTCGATGACGCCTCCACCTTCAAAAGTCGATGAATATCCGCCCGTGCTCGTTGGCAACGGGGCGATGACGTTGTAGATCGGAATCGCGCCGATCTCCATGTAGATCACAAAGTCGTACACCCAGAAGTTCTGCGGATCTTCGAGATTAACGCCACGTGAGGTGATCTGTTCGAGCGTCAGAGGCGTCGTCGTGATCTGCGTAATCTGGAGCGCGTTGCCCTCTTCCAAAGAGATGGTCAATGCATTGCTGCCACTGACGATTTCGACGCTGCCCGATTTGGGCATGTAATTCTGGGCGAAACCGTGTACGACTGCATTGCCGAGGGGAACGGCGACCGTTCGTGGATTGCCTCCGGCATCGACCACGTAACCGCCAGCACCTGTCGCGTATGGCCGAGGGTCATTGCCGACGACCACGATGCCATTCGAGATTCCGTCGCCCGTACGAGCATTCGTAAGCCGAACTTGCAGTTGGGCGACGGGCTGAGGGTGGATCGTGATGGCTTGCGATTGTGAATACGTCTCGGCGCCGACGACGACCATTTGTCCGGAGATATCACCGGGCGTCTGGTTGGCGGGCGTGTTCACCTGGAACGTGATCTGCTTCGACTCACCAGGCTCGATGACGCCGGGAAGCGGCGACACGCGAGTCGCAAAGGGGACTCCGTTGAGACGAATGTCGCTGATGGTCTGCGCCTGAGAGCCCGTGTTGCGAACGACGGTCGTGAGTTCCTGCTGGTCTCCCGGCCAGGTCTGGACACTCGGGGGACTGAAGGTCAGTCGGTGGGGCTGAGCATCGACCAGAAGTTCGGCATCAGCGCGGTTGTTGGCGGGCAAATCATCGCGGTTCGTCCGGATGGCGACGAACGGCTTGTGGACTGGTTCGCGAACGACGAACGACGGCGAAGTCAGGGATGTATGCGCCGTGTACGGCTGAAGGGTGACCGTCGTTGTCCCAAGAAGAACGGCAGCCGAGCCATCGCGCTTGTCGTAGAAGTCCACATTCGCGACCAACGGCATATCACCCGTGTTGCGCACGTTGGCGGTCATCGTGACGCTCGCCTCATGTGCTGGGAACGGGGTACTAAAGGTGATGTCCTCGGTCCGCACGCTGAGGTCGTAAAGCGGCGCGGTCGTGAAGGCCTTGGGCTCCGTGGAAGCGGCATTGCCGGCTTCATCGGTCAAGTCCAGAATGAAGCGGTAGGGCGTCTTGGAACTTAGCCCCTTGATCAGAACCTCCTGGTAGGTCGCCAGTGTCGGCGAACCCTGCTCTTGGAACCGGAAGTCGTTCGTGGCCTGCAAGCCGTAGCGCACCGATCCGCGCGTTGGCTCGTCGCAGCGCCAGTAGAGGATCGCGGAATTCCAGCGGACGTCGCGCACTCCGACTTCAAGGATCTTGGGGGGTGTGGTCTCGACAACGAACTTGCGTCCGGTCGGGGGAGTCTGGACGTTCCCGGCCAAGTCTTTGGCGCGCACCGCGAAGGAGTGCGCGCCGACTCCGAGCGCGGAGGTGGTTGTCTGGGTAGTTGGCGCCCAAGCCGACCACCCGCCGCCGTCGAGTTGGAATTGGAAAAGCAACTGGTTGGGGGGCGTCAGGTTATCGGTGCCCGTCCAACCAAAGGTAACCGGCCCGGGGGCGACGTGACCGTCCGGCCTTGGACCTTGCGTGATGACGGCCACGGGGTTGATGACATCGGCCACCGCAACGGTGAACTCTCGGCTGACGGCATCGCTCGGGATCGCGTCGACATCGGTGGTGTGGAAGACGGTGAATTCTCGGCTTACCGCGTCGACCGGGAGGTCATTTGCGGAGTCCGCGCGGAAGACGGTGAATTCTCGGCTGACCCCGTCTACCGGGAGGTCATTTGCGGAGTCCGCGCGGAAGACGGTGAATTCACGGCTGACCGCGTCGACCGGCGAATCATCGCCTGAGTCGGCACGGAAGACGGTGAATTCTCGGCTAACGGCGTCGACCGGGGAATCATCGCCAGAGTCGGCTCGGAACACGGTGAATTCACGGCTGACCGCATCATCAGGAAGGTCGCCTTGGGGGGTTGGAGGTGGGGTTGGGAGAACCCGGGGGGCGAAAATCATCGCCGAGGGGGCCGCCGGAGCCTTCGGTGCGGGACTCGATCCCGCCCACTTCATGACGAGCGCGACAGAAACACTGCCTATGCTGACCAAAAGAATGGTGAAAACCCGTCGCATGATGCCCCCGGTGTCCCTGCTCTCCCCTGGTTGCCTACTGACGATATGCTCGAGCGATCACCGCCGATCCGCCCTGCGGAAGCGTCACCGTGGCCTCCCAGACCGATGCAACTTGGTTGCCGCTGATCAGGGTTGCATTGGCGAACGTATCTTGCCCTGATCGCGGTACCACTCGAACCTGGACCACCCACGAACCGTCGGTGGGTACGTTGGCCGCCTCGACCCGTACCACGTAAGTGGCAGCGGGCCCCACCGTAACGTCGGGTGTTCCGAAACTCGATGCCGGGTCAGCGGGAACGGCGACTCCGGCTACCGAAAAGACGTTCACCGTTGGATGGGTTGTGGTGGGCCAGATAGTAGGCTCAGGACCGCCTAAAACGGTGCTCGATGCAGCGGGCAAGGCCGTTCCCGTGAATGATGTCGCGGTACTCAGGCGTTCGACGCGGATGCGACCCATTCCGGCGGTGGTGGTTGGACCTGAGGCATTGAGCTGGCCCGTTCCGACCACTTCGTTAGCGACCAAGCGGATCGCGCCACCGCTGCCACCAGCCAATCCGGCATGTTGAGACCCAACGCCGCGGATGACGCCGTTCACGGTGATCCTGCCAGAGGCGACGATTAGAATCGCGCCGCCACCCGCCCCTCCAGCGAAACTTGAGTAAGAGGCGCCGCCTGAACCGCCAAGGAGCGGGATGATGGCTGCGTTGCCATAGATCGGGCCAACATTCGAGTTGCCCGTAACCGGCTGGGTGCCGTAGGATCCGCCATAACCATGATTGAAGGCGGGTACCGCACGAGAGCCGCCCGGTCCGTAGCCACCACCGCGCGAGACACCGCTACCCTCATTGCTCCCTCCTCGGAATCCGCCCGGGCCAGGAACTCCCAATGCGCCATCATTTGTCGTGAGCAGGGCATCCAAACTAAGCGTGCCGTTGATCGTGACATCGCCTTGAACGAGCCAAACCACCGGCGGGTTCTTCGGGTGATTCGTGAACTTAACGGTCTCCCCGGGGTCGATGGTCACCGACGAGTACTTGAACACGACCGCCCATTTCGCCCCGTCGTACACCCCGTTGCCGCCACCCGGAACGGTCCATGCCGCCGTCGTAGCGAGTCCAAGATCAATGGTCGTGGTCGTGGCTGACGGATTTAGCGCACCGTCGGAGCCGTCGGAATGCGAATTGACTTGAGCAACCGCAGAGAGGGCCGCCGTCAATGACCAAATGGAAATCGTGAGTCGATTGAGAATCTTCAAGACCTTCCTCCGAACGCGAACGGCTCGCGTCTAGTAGGTCCCAGTATCTGGCAGGAATCCCGATTTGAGGTGGGAAGTTAGCGCAACTTAAGCTCCTCGCCGTAAATTTCCCACCGCAAGGTACTCGGCCCTACTGAAAAAGCCTCTCCGCGATCGTGAGTTGGTCGGCTGGTTTCGAGCAAAGTCCGACGCCACGAACGTCACCGACCGCCTCGAACTTTGAAGCCGCCTCTTCGAGGCAGCGGCGAGCCTCGTCATGGTCACCCGAAGCGGCGAAAACCGCAGCCAACTGGAGCAGCGTGGCACCTTGCCAGCGTGGCTGATCGCGCTTCTTCCACTCGGAGAGGCAAACCCGAAGTTCTTGGAGCGCCTTAACGTGCTCTCCCTGCTGACTCGTGATCACGGCGAGACGCGCACGGACATCGAGGAAGATTCCGGGTGCTGGGTCATCGTTGACGTAGGGGGCGAGGGCGCTTTCGTACCACTTGATCCCGACCTCGAAGGCACCGCGACAAGCAGCAACTGAACCTAGTCCCCTCGCCGCCTCGGCCACGCCTCCCGTCACGCCCATCGCCGTATACATCGCCAGGCTGCGCTCAAAGCACTCCTCTGCAGCATCCAGATTGCCCATTCGGGCTTCACAGGCCCCAAGGACCTCATACAACGAGGCATTTCCATACTCATAGCCCGCTTTGGTGTTCAAGGTCATAGCGAGCCGAAACTTCGCGGCGGCTTCTGGGAGCTTTCCTTGTGCGGCAAGAACTTGGCCCTGAAGCCCGATCGCCCCTGCTCTGCACTTTTGGTCGTTTCGCTCCTCGGCTGTGGTCAGAGCTGAAGCGGCTTGTTGCCAGGCGAGGTCCAATTTGCCCGCCTGATACGACGCGACGCCTGCATCGTGCTGCATGGTGAATCGCGCGAGCCAGTCGTTGTAAGTTTGCGCACGCTGACCTTCAGTTCTGCGCGTGAAGGAGAAGATGGAAATGGCTAGCGCGACCGTGATCGCAAACACGACCAGGCCAACGCGCAGGCGAAGCCACTTCGAGATGCGAATCCGCTCGGGGATCGTCGGATTCGTTGGAAGGTCGAGATTCGGCGCAGGCGCCCGGTCATCGGGTTCGCCAACGCGCTCGCAGAGGTCGTCGCTCCAATCGAGGCCGATGCTCTTGAAGGCGTGCGCAAGGGTGTTTCGGTCGACTCCCTCTCCCTTTTGAATTCGCTCGGCGGTCTTGGGGCTCAGATGAAGAAGCTGCGCCCGTCCCTCCCGCGTGATGCGGCCCTCATTCCGGTCCTGCTTCCACCTCTCCAGCAGGGCATTTTCCAGGATCGCACGGCCATGGGCGGTTAGCCGAACGGCCCGGCGGCGCGTTCGAACCGGTGCGGGCTGAGGTTCGCTAAGTCGTTCCCCAAGGTAATCCATAGACTTCAATAGGATTTTACATAGTTCCTTCGAGGAAACTTAAGCGGTCCGCGCTAACTTACGCTATCTTGCCATGGTCCACAGTCGCGCTGAGGGGACAATGGACGGATGATGCTGAGCGTCCATGGGAGAGTGTCTCCCGATTCTAACCTTGAACCTTCTTCTTGCCAGGCGAAGAACATTGGCGGCCAGCCGTTCGTCGAATTCTGGAGCTGCTGTTTCAGATGAAGAAGCCCTATGGAATAGAGCTCATTCTGGACTTGAAGGGATGCGACCTACCCGATCTCAGTCAAAAGCAAATGCATGAGTTTCTCGTGTCCATCTGTGACTTGATCGAGATGACACGCCACGGCGATCCTATGTATTGGGAAGACGACAGCGGCATCCCGCATCTGCACGGTGTATCCGCAGTCCAGTTCATCGAGACGAGCACGATTGTCTGCCACTGCCTGCCGCTGCTTCGGGCGGTCTATCTGAACCTCTTCTCCTGCAAGGAATTCGACCAACAGAAGGCTGCCGAGTTTTGCGTGCGCTTCTGGGGTGCTGATGAGGTCACCTCCACACTGGTAACTCGAGGCTAAGCGTGGGCGAAGTCGACGTCGGCGCTTGGACCCCGCGTGCTTATCTGGATCAGTACTATGCCACCCCGGAAGTCCCCGATGACAGCAGGGCGATCTTAGGTTTCGTTCACGATAGCCTGGGCAACAGCCATTACGAAAGAGCCCTTGAGTTCGGCTGTGGGCCCGCTCTCTACACTGCTTTCACCATCGCACCTCACGTCGGCCGCCTGGACTTTTCAGACTTGCGCGCCGAAAACTTGGCCGAAATCGACGCATGGAGGACAGGGCGGCCAGAAGCATTCGATTGGGCTCTCTACGCGACTTATGCGGTTGGTCTCGAGGGTGCGGACACGACAATGTCAGCCGCTGTGAGTTCGAGGATGGATCTCCTGAGGCGGAAAATGGGGAACCTCTTCGTGGCCGACATTCGGGATGTCATCACATTTGGCGGAAAAGGCTGTTACGACCTTGTCACGTCCTTCTTCTGCATCGAATGTGCAGATTTTAACGTAAACGCTTGGAATTCGTACTTTGCTCGGCTAGCCAACATGGTCCGACCCGGGGGACGGCTCGTGCTTGCGAGTCTTCTTGGGTGCGACTCTTATGCAGTATTCGACTCTCATATTCCCGTCACTCACTTGAACGAAGGTGATTTGTGGAATGCCCTGGAGAACTCGGTGCTTGACGTGGCCTCGGCTGCAGTCTGCACGGTCGAAGTCGGGGATTGGAAGGACCAAGGATTCAATCAAATCTGCCTTTTGCGTGCTGATCGACCCAATCCCGACGCTCGGTGATCTAGTCCGCGAGTGTGCAGGCGGACTTGCAACCGATCGAAGGTCAGAAACAGTACTATCGCCGCGTCCCGCCCATCATCGGGCCGGTAGGGAATTTGAAGGGCTTGCCAATCATCGACGACCACTTCTTCCTTTGATCTGCGGTGAGAACCCCCAAGAGCTTGGCGTTCAACTCGTTGCGGTACTTGGCGATGTCCTTCTGCATCTTCTCGAAATCGGGGCGCTCACCGGGTTTGGACTGGGGAGGTTGGGGGCGGCGGCTTGACTGAAAGATGTCCCGTACTTGGGTTTTCTGCTTCTCGGTCAGGCCGAGCTTTTTGGCGGTTTCTGGCTCCATGATCGCCATCGGGCCTCGGGCTTGGAGTTGTAGCTGTTCGAATCGGGCAAGTTGACTCGCGTTGAGGATGGCCTTGAGCTTCTTCTCAAAGTCATCCATCCCCTTGGGAGGCTCGGGGCGCTTGCCGGGTTCTGGCATGCTCGGACGCGGCATCGACTTGAAGAGGGCTTCGACTTTCTGCTTTTGGGAAGCGGTCATGCCGAGTTCCTTCTGGACATCGGGCGACATAAGCAGTCCTCCGCCCATCGTCATCGGACCCATTCGCCTTCCGGGTCCCCCGCCGCCGGGAGGGCCGCCTGGCTGGGCAAAAGCAACCACGAGTGTCGCGGAGAGTGTCGCAATCAAAATCAGCTTCTTCATCTTCGTCTCATCCTAGCCTCAAGCTATAAGGAAATCATTTGCCTACCCCGTAAGTTTGTGCTTCTTGATCTCATCATCGTTGCGCACTTCTTCGGCAGCTGCCTCAACCGCGTCACAGAACTGTTCAGGAGTCAGTTCTCCATTAAGCATGGACGTCAACTTGCCTTCGATGACCTTGTTGAACGCCGGATACCAAGCGCGATATTGCACAGCCCACTTGGTTTTCGTGCTGTTGAACGCCTTTGCCGGTTCGACCATGACTTCGTTCAACTTTGCGTCTTCCGATCCAACAATCGCGGTCGGCGAGTTCTTCTCCTCGACGAATCGTTTGGCGACTGGCGCGGAGGTCATGTACTTGAAGAACTCAATCGCAGCGTCCGTGTTCTTACCCTTCGAAGGCACCATCCAGGGTTCGATACCAATGAGGACAGCAGTCGGGTCGCCCTTACCGTTCATCGCCGCAGGTGGAAGCATAAATTGGATCTTCTGGCCAGGTCTCATCTGCTTCGACATTTCTGATGAGAGCCAAGACCCACAGGGGACCATGGCGGCTTTGCCATTGAGGAAGTCTTGCTGACTTTCGGTATGCGATAGTGCCACCGCACCATGCTGGAAGTAACCCTTCTTGTTCAGGTTGTCGATCATGCGAGCCGCTTCGAGCATGGCGGGCGATTTCCATGCACCAGGCTCCAGATTCTGAGCCGCATCAACCGCTTCCTTCCCGCCAACGCTCATCGCCCAAGGCAAGAGCATTCCGTCAATCATGTAATAGGGGTACTTTCCTTGGAACGTAATCGGCGCGATACCTTTCGCTTTGATCTTCTCGCATAAGGCAAGAAGTTCGTCGTAATTCTTAGGTGCCGTCCAGCCGTTCTTGGCGAAGACATCCGGGTCATACCACCAGCCCAAAATCATCACGTAAAACGGCAACACGTACTGCTTGCCGTCGAGTTGGCCAAGTTTGAGGATTTCGGGGTCGAACGCGTCGCGCCACTTGCCGGTGCCATCGGCACCCGGGCCGTCCAGTGCTTTGCTTAGCTCGAACAACTGATCTTCGTCGGCAAGCGCCCAGTGGTCCATGCCCCAGCCGGGGAAGCAGAGGCCGGGCGGATCGTCGCCGTTGAAGCGGGGTCGAAGCTGCTCCCAGACCGTTGGGTTGCCCCAGACCTCGATTTCAAGGCCAGGGTGCTTGGCAGCGAACTCCTTGGCGGCTGCTTGGTAGAAGTCGATGTCGTAACCGCCCTTGAACGCGGCGACCTCGAGCTTGCCCTTGAGCTCAACGGGCTTCTCACCGGCCGCCGCACCCTTGGTCGGTGTTTCGGGCTCCGTGGAGCCACCCCCCGAACCGCATCCGACCGCAAAGGCGAGAGCCGCCAACCCTAGGAAAGCCAACCACTTTTTCATACCGCCCCAAGTTTAACCCGAAGCTACTTGCGCATGATCAACTTGGCGCGTTTCATGCCCAAACCGTTGACCGGATGCGACATGCTAAGCCGCCAGGGCAGCTTGTCCCGAGCGTTCTCGATGCCGAGCAGCATCATGCCGAGATCGATGCCGATAACGTCCGGACTACGCCAGTTTCGGGTCGGATTCAACCCGTTGGCGAATCCGTAGCGGCCGTAGGCGGTCGGGTTACCGGCCAGGATTGCGTTGGCAGCTGCCTGGCATTGCGTCGGCAGGAACATCATGCTCGCGACCGTCGCGGCAGGATTGATCGTCCCATTGTCGACTCCCCACCCTGGGGCGCCGAACGCCTGGTAGCCATCGGGGCCATCGGCGGCTGACAATCCCCAGAAACTGGAACCGTATCCGGCGAAGTGGTTCGGGTTATTGATGCAGTAAAGCCGGTTGGCGAGGGTCGCGCTGCGGCTGTTTTGATGATAATCGTAGTTGAACGCGTCCTTCCGTAGGCTGAAATCGAGGAAGCCCTGGGGGATTTGGTGCAGGTAAAGGGGGCCCGCTGCGATGCAGGTGATGGACGAATAGGTGATGAGCGGACGCGAGAACGCACTCCACACACCTTCGGGCACTGCACGCGACGAGCCGAGCGCCTGGATCAGCAGCAAAAGGTGCTCGCTGTAGCTGTTCCATCGATACGAAATGAACCCGCTCTCGGGGGTCCAGCCGTGGCAAAACGTCAGCGAATTCGGCATCGCGCCATTGTTGGTCAGCATCCATTGCCAGTCGATCCCGCTGCGAATCGCCACGCTGTCGGCGGTCAAAGTTGGGTCCTTGAAGTACTGCTCGGCCACAAGCAGTCCCCCGACGAGAATCGCGGTGTCGATGGACGAAGCCTCGCTGTTCCAGACGCGCGCTCCGTTACTCCAATCAATGAAGTGGAAGAACCACCCGCGGAAGCGCGATGCGCGATTTCGAAGCGAATTGGCCGTCAGGCGTGCCCGAGCGAGGGCGTCAGCCCGCGAAACCCAGCCTCTCTCGACTCCGATAGACAGAGCGGAGAGGGCGTATCCGGTCGAGGCGACGCTGGAAACGGTGTAGCCATCCGAGGAGACAAAATTCGCGGCGCGGTCCTTGGTGAAGCCCGTAAGCGGATGCGATTGCTGCCAGAAGAAATCGAACGAGCGACGTGAGAGGTCGTCGAGCAATGCCCAGTTTTGAAGCTGAACCGGAGCTAGCGTGAGAGCGGCGACGAGCGACAGCACACTTCATTGTACGACAGGCGCACCCCGGCATCTTCTAAAATCAGGTTATGCGCAAACTATGGGGCGGGGCCTTCGGCGAAGCGTCCGACGAACTCGTCGACCGTTTTGGTCAAAGCATCGAATCCGACCTCAGGTTCTGGCGCGAAGACGTGACCGGCAGCATCGCCCATGCCCGCATGCTGGGAGCGACCGGCATTCTCTCGGAGGCAGATTCGAAAGAACTGGTTCGAGGCTTGGAAGTCATCCTTACCGAGGGCCCCGACGCTTTACCTCGGGATGTCGAGGACATCCACACGGCCGTGGAAGACCGACTCCACCAAATCGTCGGCCCTGTTGCGGGACGCCTTCACACGGCGCGCAGCCGGAATGACCAGGTTGCGACCGACGCGAGGCTCTATTTCCGTGCCCAGTTCGAGGAACTCAAAGCCCAAGTCAAGCAACTCCAGGAAGTCCTCCTTGATAACGCCCGAGCCCACCGATCCACCGTCATGCCCGGCTACACACACCAACAACCGGCCCAGCCCATCACGCTCGGCCTCCACCAACTCGCCCACTTTTGGGCGATGCAGCGGCACGGCAAGCGAATTGAGAATCTCATCGAGTTCATCAACTGGTCCCCGCTCGGATCGGCGGCTTTGGCCGGCACCGGATTTCCCATCAACAGAAGCATGACGGCGAAAGAACTTGGGTTCAGCGGACCGATCCCGAACGCACTGGACGCCACATCCGACCGCTCGTTCATCCTCGACGGCCTACACGTGACCGCGTCGATCATGATTGACCTCAGCCGGATGGCGCAGGAACTGGTGCTCTGGAGCGGCGCGGAGTACGGCTTCGTTCGCCTGAGCGACCGCGTCACGACGGGGTCAAGCATCATGCCGCAGAAGCGAAACCCCGACATGGCCGAACTCATCCGTGGCCGAACCGGGCGCGCGATCGGCAACTGGACGGCGTTTGCCGCCACGATGAAGGCCCTCCCTCTCGGCTACAACCGCGACACCCAGGACGACAAACCAGCCCTATTCGAGTCGCTTGACCTCACCCGCGACGCGCTGCAACTCACCTCCCTCATGCTCCAAACCGCGACCTGGAACAAGGCGACGATGCGGAAGGCGGCAGGCTACGGATTCAGCACGGCCACCGATGTCGCCGACTTTCTCGCCGCAAGCGGTATGCCGTTCCGGCAAGCTCACGAAATCGCAGGACGGCTCGTGCGCGAAGCGAAAGACGGACAGATTAGCCGCGACCAGATCGAGGAACTGGTGCCGGAACATGCGGACCAGGTGGCCAAGATCATCGGCAATGTCGGCGAGTCGGTACGGCAGAGGAAGTCCTTCGGCGGCCCTGGCGACCTCGGCACCCAACTCCGGCGCGCATCAAATCTTCTGAAGAAGGCCGGATTCAAGGAGATCGCCTAGATGTATCTTTGCCTGCGGATCGATCTCGATTACGTGCCTTGGGACACGCCTGATGCTCAGGAATTCGGTCATGGGGAGCCAGCCGTCGTCGTACGCCTCCTGGATTTGGCGAGGAGCTTGGGGATTCGGTATCAGTTCTTTGCTTCGAACCGCGTTTTGCGAGCGTTTCCGGCTGTACCGGAGGCCCTCCTCAACGAAGGGCATGCGCTCGACTGGTACTGCAAACACCCGGAGGACTTCGGCCCTCGCTTCAATGAAGGCAGCCTCCTGTTCAGCCAAATCGGCGTCAATATCCTCGGTTTCTCGGTTCGCGGACCGTGGCCGGAAAGCGCAGCCGAGGTCCAGGTTCCTTCGAGCGTGAAATTCATGAGCGCGGCCCCCGGACCGCATCCAAAGGGCCTCACGTTCTTCCCGGTCGAGACCCGGGGCGACCGCGACACCTTTCGGGGCGGGCAGAGTGTGCGCGGATGGACGGATTCGGTGAAAGCACACCTTCGCGCGGTCGCCAGTCTCAATAAGGGAGCGACCGTCTGCATTCGGCCCCAGGTGCTGGCCCGTTTCGATCCGCGACTGACTCACGTTCGGGAACTCGTCGAGCTCGGCAACGCCGTTGGACTGCAGGTTCGGACCCTGCGCGAGTTGGTCCAAAGCCCTAGTTCGGTTTAGCGCATCGGTGTTGCGCGATTTCCCGTCTATAATCTGACCCATCGCAGGACCACGGATATGCAGTACTTTGTCATCGCACCTGACGGCCAGAAATACGGACCGGCCGATATCGCCACCCTGAATCAATGGGCTGCTGAGGCCCGATTGACTCCAACGACCGAACTGGAAGATGCGACCACCGGCGCGCGTCTTGCCGCCGCCAGTGTGCCCGGCATCATGTTCCCCGGCGGCGGCGCACCGGGCTTCCAGCAGCCCCAGCAGCCGCAGCAGCCGATGCCGCAACAGCCGTATCAGGCTCCGCAGCAACCCCAGGCCCCCTACCAGCCGCAGCAACCGCAGCAGCCCTATCAGCAGCCGGGCGGTTATCAGCAGCCACAGCAGGGCGGGTACCAGCAGCCACAGGGCCCGTACACTCAGGCACCGGGTTCGAACTATCCGCGGCCTGGATTCGCGGGCGACGATGGATCGGGCGACCTGACGAAGGCGTGGATCTTCGGCGCGATCGGGTTTATCTGCTGCCCCATCATCTTCAGCGTCTTGGGGATCTACTTCGCGGCGCAGGCCAAGAACAAGGGGAATCCTACCGGTCAGACCGCGATGATCTTCTGCATCGTGTCGTTGGTCGTGGGCCTTGGCATTGGCGTTCTTCTAAACCTCGGGCGGTTTGCCAACTTCTAGTCGCACTGATCAGTCGGTCCCCTCCCCCGATACGGGGGAGGGTTAGGGAGGGGGCGCGCACTCCCGATTGGGGTTGCTTTCGAGGTCGTCACACGACACAGAACGAAAGTTTTTTGAAAGCCGTGTCGCTGGTCGTCGGTCTTCGACTCAGCGTCCTTCTGATTTTCGGCCGATTTACCATCTTCGCGGCGCACTGACCAGTCGCTCCCTCCCCCGCAGCGGGGGAGGGGACTTGTTTGAAGACTTCTCCGACGTCGCAGGCGGTTCTTCCATGAGGCTTACCTGCAGGCCCCTTCAGATTTGCACCCGGCAATTCCTCCCTGTATCGGGGGAGGAACTTGGATGGACGTTTAGATCTTGCCCTCGGCTCGGAACTGCGGATAATGGCAAGCCTTGAACTTCTTACCGCTTCCGCAAGGGCATGGGTCGTTTCGACCGACCCGGGACGGATCGGTTGATTCCGGCCACACTCCGACGGCTGACGGGGCCACGGCGACAGCCGTACCGCCCCCGGAGGTCTCCGCGAGTTCGGGCGTTTGGCCGCCGCCACTCGGCGCAGCCTCTTCCTCATTGCGTTCGACCTGAATCTGAGCTTTGAAGATCATGCGAACAGACACGTCACGAATGGACTTGAGCGTGTTCTGGAACAGGTCGTACGTTTCGCGCTTATAGGCAACGAGCGGGTCGACCTGACCATAGCCACGCAAGCCAATGCCTTCGCGAATGTATTCCACGGTCTGGAGGTGATCCATCCATCGATCGTTGACCGCTTGCAGCATAACGCGACGCTCCAAGTACTTCATGATCTCGTCGCCGAGTTCTTCTTGTTTCTTGTTGTAGGCGTCGTGCGCCTTCTCTTGGCAAAACTCAACGAGTTCGGGCCCTGGCTTAATCGCTTCGAGTTCGGCAAGCGTTGCGTAGTCCACGAGAGGGAAGAACTCGTTCAGTCGTGAATAGAGCTCGTCGTAGTCGTAATGCTGCGAGCCGTCTTCCTCGGTAAACCAGCACGTTCGCGCCGTCTCGGCAATGACTTCATCGACGCCCTGTCGAAGCTCCTCACCGCAGTCTTTGCCGAGCAAGATTTCGCGACGCCACGCATAGATGTGCTCACGCTGGGTGTTGAGGACGTCATCATACTCAAGAACGTGCTTACGAGCCTCGAAGAAGTGATTCTCGATGCGCTCCTGTGTCTTAAGGATCATCTTGGACAGGAATCCAGCCTTGACTTCTTCCATCGGAGGCCACGCCTTCAGCATCGGGTTCTCGAGCATCTTCGCGTTGAAGATTTTCCACAGCATGTCCTCCAGCGAAACGAAGAAGCGACTCTCGCCGGGGTCGCCCTGCCGGCCGGCACGACCGCGCAACTGATTGTCGATACGTCGGCTCTCATGTCGCTCGGTACCAAGAATGTAGAGTCCGCCCAATGCGCGAACTTCTTCGGCATACTGGCTTCGCTCTTGGTCATTGAGCGGCAATGGAGGAGCGGCCCTTTCTGTCGCACCGCGACGGTACGACTTATAGGTGTTGTCGTATTGCTCGTGGTCTTCGGCGAGCTCTTCGCTCTGTCGTGCGCGCTCGATGACATCGTCGCTGACGCGTCCACCGAGCAGAATGTCAACACCACGTCCGGCCATGTTGGTCGCGATCGTGACGCCGCCCTTGCGACCCGCTTCGGCGATGATCAGAGCTTCCTTTTCGTGGAGCTTCGCGTTCAAGACGTTATGGGGAATACCGCCCTTAAGCGCCTCCACCAGGTACTCACGATTTTCTTCGGGCAGTTTGTGCTGCTTGAGGAACCAGTCGGTAACCTCAGCAGAGAACGGATCCGACTTGAGTTCGCACTTGGCCAGCACTTGGGAGAGGATTTGACGGTTAATCGACGCCAAGTCCATCATGCAAATCTCGTTGGCTTCTTGCCGAGCCTCTTTGCTAAGTCCCTTGGCGTTTTCCTTCGCGTCCATCAGCGTGTCCACGAGGATCAATCGCTGAAGCATGTCGGGGGTCAGCCGCTCAGAAGTCATTTCCGACATCTCAATCGAACGCGTTCCAACGAGGACCGGTTGCTGCTTCGTGTAAAGCCGCAAAATCTCCCGAGCGATGCCCCGGAATTTCGCTTCCAACGTTTTGAAAACGATGTCATCGTTGTCGACACGAACCATCGGACGGTGCGTGGGAACGGTGACCACATCGAGACCGTAGATCTTACGAAACTCGTCTTCTTCCGTCTTCGCCGTACCTGTCATACCGGCCAGCTTCTCATAAAGGCGGAACAGGTTCTGGAAGGTGATAACGGCAACCGTCTGGCTTTCGCGTTGAACGTTTACGCCTTCCTTCGCTTCGAGCGCTTGGTGCAGGCCGTCGGAATAGCGGCGACCAAACATCATGCGCCCCGTGTTTTCGTCGACGATGACGACCTCGCCACTTCGGACGACGTAGTCGACGTCTT
This sequence comes from Fimbriimonadaceae bacterium, assembly GCA_019694835.1. The sequence goes on from JAIBBE010000022.1 coordinate 48,945, forward strand.
TCTGGAACAATGCGTATGCCTTTACCGAGGCGTTAACGTGGTGGAAGAGTTTGGGGTCGCTGGCGATATTCTCAATCTCCAGCATCTCCTCCAGCAGGTCCATACCTTCTTCGGTAAGGCTGGCGCTGTGGTTCTTCTTGTCTCCGTAATAATGGACGCCCTCTTTGTCCGCGTCGTCCGGACCGCCCATCGTCAGCTTCTTGACGACCTCATCCACCATCTTGTAGACGGAGACATCCTCCATGCTCGGACCGCTGATGATGTGCGGCGTACGCGCTTCGTCGATGAGGATCGAGTCGACCTCGTCGATCATCGCGTAATTGAGTTCGCGCATGACGAGTTGCTCCAACTCGAAGGCCATGTTATCGCGAAGGTAGTCGAAGCCGAACTCGTGGTTTGTGCCGTAGACGATGTCGCAAAGATAGGCCTCGCGGCGGCTGCACGGCGTCAAGTTGACGTAGCGCGGATCTTCGTGGTCCGTGCCTGGAGTGTAGATGTAGCTTCCGCCAAGCTCGTCCGAGTCCTGCGACTGGCCCTGGATAATGCCGACGCTCAGGCCGAGGAAGTGATAGATCGGACCCATCCAGACCGCGTCGCGTCGGGCGAGGTAGTCGTTGACGGTGACGAGGTGCGCACCCTTGCCGGTCAGCGCGTTGAGGTACATCGGTGCGACGGCAACGAGGGTCTTTCCTTCACCCGTTTTCATTTCCGCGATTCGGCCGTGGTGGAGCACGATGCCGCCGAGAATCTGAACGTCGAACTGACGCATGCCGAGGGTGCGGAGGCTCGCCTCGCGAACGGCCGCATAGGCTTCGGGCAGGAGTGAGTCGAGGCTTTCACCCTTGCCATAGCGCTCCTTGAACTCGGCCGTCTTGGCCTTGAGTTCTTCGTCGCTCATCACGCCATACTCCTTTTCGTAGGAGTTGCACTTCTCAACGGTGGGGAGGAGCGACTTGACGTCCTTGTCGCTCGTGTCGAACAGTTTTCTTAAGAATTCAATCATCGATGGGGTTCCTTCTTTGGGCAGGGGCGCGGGCGCGCCAAACGCAGAATGAGGTGCGTTTAGAAGGGACCGTCGCGGGAGCGCACGGAGCGTGCATAGCCCTCGATCAGCCGCAAGGAAGGCGGATCAGGAATGCTCGGGGTTCGCGGCCTAACCTCAGGTTCCTGGGGAACCTCGCCAAAGTCGACGGATCGATTCAGGATCGCCGTGAACGCCCATTGGTACAGCGGGATCGATCCGCGCCTCGCCAACTGCCTACCACCGGGAGACTTGAGCAGGCTCTGCAAAGCAGGATCGGTATGCCCGGCTGCTCTTGGCTGTGACTGCACCAGCGCGGCCAGCATGTTGGCTTGGCACGGCGAGATATCGGCTCCGAAGGAGCCTTGCAGCATCAGCAGAATGAGAACGGGCAGGAAATTGAGCATTCGGAAACCGAGCCCCTATTATGACGCCTCGGTGCGTGTTAATCCTATGTCTGGGCCGGAAGTCTTGAGCCGTTTGCGGAAGCATCCACCCGTGGGAGGCTGGATGCATGGGGTCGCGGACGCGGTGTGACCAAGGGAGAAGGACTGAAGTCCAAGGTCCGAAGGCGGACTGAAGTCCGCGCTCCGCAAGCCTTAGTTACCGTAGCCGTTCGGGTGGTAATTGAAGATGATCGTCGCCACGCCCGGTAACCGGCTCAGGTAGGCACCTTTTGGCCCGATTTGCCAACCGCTCGAGGGGCTCGTCGTGTCGACTGCGAAAACCGGGACTCCCTCGGGGGCGGTCGCATTCGGCATCTCGGTTTGCTGGTATTGGATGGAGTACTTGAATTGGCCCACGCCCGCCCAATCACTCGCTCGCCCAACATCGTAGCCGAGGCATCGCGTTTTGCCATCCTTGCCCGAGGTCATCAGATCGCCCATCCACGACAGCTTCAATGAGTGGGTCGCATTCGGCTTGACTTGCACTTTGAGCGTGATGTAGCCGTCATTGCTGACTAAGGCGTTCACGTTCTGGCGGCTTGTCCAGACCGTCGGGCCCGGGTTCACGTTGGCCTTGTCCCACGTCGCCTCGATGTCGGCGCCTTGCGCCGCACCCATCGTGCCGGCCCGTCGCACATGGTTGGGAATCGCCAGGGTGATCGTCCCGCCCTTCGACGTGTTGTTCTTGAAGACGGTGAGCGTCTGCGTCGTCGCGGTCTGGTGATAGAGCTGAAAGATCGCGCTGTGGCTCTGCATCTGGATCGATAGCCCAGCACCGTTCGCAAGGCCGGGCAGTCCCGAGTAGAACCCAGTGAGATTGGCTGGCACCTGCAGGGCAGCGAGAGCGAGAACCGTGGTCATGGCGAAATATTAGCACCCCGCCCTTTCGAGCGGGGGAGTCTCGGCTGAAGAGAGGAGTAGAGTCTGTGCGCCTCGACCATTCCTTTAGACGCCTGGCAACAGGCTCCGTCGCGACTTTTGGCCCATGAGAGCGGAGTACTTTCGCCGTCCCGGCGAATCCGGGGTCTTCTTAGCCGGAATCGCCGAGACGGCGAAAGTACGATGGGAGGCTGTCTCGGCAATCCGGAGTCTTTTTTGGCCCGGAATGGCCGAGACGGCGAAAGTACAATGGGAGGCGAGAGGTCGATGGGAGTTAGTCGCCGATATCTCCGTAGTTCGACGAAAGGATTGCGTAGTCGGCAATATCAACGGCATCGTCACCGTTGAAATCAGCCTCTGGGTCAAAGTTCGGGTCCCCCACGGACGAGTTATAGGCCGCCGATAGACGCGCATAATCCCCAATTCCGACTTCGTTGTCCCAGTCGGCATCGCCATTCGTCAGGCTGTAGTTAATGCCTGCGGCACCGCCTGGTCCCACGGCAACACCCAGCCGTACTTGGCGAAGCCAGTGGCTTGCCTTGACATAGATGTCGTAGTTGCCGGGAGCGAGCCTGTCGGTCTTGAATCCGAAGTTGCCAGCGCCATCCAGGATCGCGATATGGGTTTCTAAGGGAATCGCACTGCCCGTGGGACTGATTTCGACGCGAATGGCGCGACCTCCAACCGGTGCGACGTAGTCTTGAAGATTGACGTGCCCATGGATGCGCCGGTACATGGGTCGAAGGTAGGCCAGGCCGAGGTTGTTCCCGGCTCCCATGGAACCCACCAGATTGGCCGCACCGGTCAACCGATTGATCGTGTAAAGGTTATCCGTGTTGTTGTCCGCCATGTAGAGGACGTCGCGGGTCCAGTCGAATGCCAGGCTGTTCGGATTGGTGGGCCCGCCGAGGGCACCGATCAAGTTGACGGTTCCCGTTGCTCGGTTCATCGTGTAGAAACTGTCGGTATTACTGTTGGTCGCGAACATCACGTTGTGGATCGAGTCGTAACCCAAGTTCGTAAACGAAGTGAGGCCCGAAGTTCCGATCAGGCTCGCAAAGCCGGTGACCTTGTCCAGGTTATACAGGCCGTTGTTATGCGAAGAAACTCCGTAAAGGATGCCGGTGCTGTCGTCGAATTCGATTCCGTGCATGACAACGGCTGCGTCGCCATAAGCACCGACCAAGGTGGCAGTTCCCGTCGCAACGTCCAACGTGTACAGGGAGTCATTGCCGGTTGAGGTCACATAGACCACGTCGTTTTGGCGATCGTAGGCCAAGCCTCCCGTCGTTCCGGCGTTGGCGCTGACGGTTCCAATGGCCGTCTTGGCTCCGGTATTAGGATTGACCTCAAAGAGAGCCCTGCTGCTGTCGACGGCGATGAGGCGCTCAACCGGCGTGGGATCGACATAGGCGATGCCCAGGCAGTTGCCAACGCCCATGAATCCGACGCCGATCGTGGCACCGGTCACCGTGTTGACGCGATACAACACGTTCGTGTTGTTGTCGATGAGATACATGATGTCATTGCGCCAATCGTACGCCATGCCGTTGGGACTCACCGGCCCCGCCAGGGGGCCGACCGGAACGACGGCGCCCGTGAAGCGATTCACCCGCCAGAGCCTGTCGGTGTCCGTATCGGTCGCATAGAGGTCGTCGCGGCGAGAGTCGTATCCCAGATTGTTGAAGGTCGCGAGCCCCGTGTTGCCGATCATCGTAACGGACCCGTTACCCTTGTCGATCGCAAAGAATCTCGAAGAGGTAGCGCTGGCAATCCCAAAGAGATAGCCCGTCCGATCATCAAACTCGATGCCATGCACGAACTGCGGTCCGTTGTACGGTCCGATCGGCGTGGCCAAGCCCGAACCGAGATCGAGCTTGTACACCTCATGGTTGCTCGTAGAACTTAGATACAGCACGTCATTCGTTCGGTCGTAAGCGAGGCTGCCGCAGATTCCGGCGTTGGCGGAGACGTTGCCGATTAGCGTTGGTGCAGCGGTAAACGGGTTGATTTCGAACAGGTTGCCTGCGCTGTTCACGACGATAAGGCGACCTTGCGCATAGCCCAACGACGCCACCGCAAAGACGGATACGCCAAGGCAAAGTCGAGTGAGTGGGGCAAATTTCAAGATAATCCTCCTTCAAACACCGCAAAGATGCGGCGTCACCTCTTCAGTATAGTTACCTTGGTCCGATTTTGAGCCACTATTTTTACGGTGCTTCTGCCGCGATGGGCTCGTGTTCGATAGACTAAAGTCCATGCGACCTTTGATCATCTGCACGTTGGTGCTGCCCTTGGTGACCCTTGCGAATGCGCCTCAGCCGCTCAAGTGGCTACGCGCTGCGGCTTACAGTCCTGATGGCCTGATGGTGGCAACTGCGGGGGATGAGAACGTTGTTCGCCTGTATGCGGTCGAATCCGGCGAACTTCGGGCCTCACGAACCTTGCCTAAGGGAACCAATAGTTTCGTGACGCAGCTCGTTTGGCTTGGCGCGAACCGGATAGCGACCTCCGGTTCGGACGGGAAGGTCCGTGTGTTCGATGCAGGCAACCTCAAGGAACTGCGGTCATGGGCATCCGGATCATCCTACGTTTCCGGCATTGCAGCGCCCAAATCCGGGTCGGTGGTCGCGACGAGCAGCTACGACAACTTGGCGAAAACCTGGGATTCGTCGACGGGCAAGCTGAAGAGAAAATTCAGCGGACTGAGATCAGACGCCTATGCCGTCGCCATGAGCCGAGACGGCAAGTTCGTCGCCTCGGGCGGACCGGACGGGACGTGCCATATTTGGCGCGCGGCTGACGGAGTGCTTGTTCGCAAGCTGAAGCCGGGCCAAGTGATGTCCATCGCGTTCAGCCCCGACGGGAAGTACATTGCCGCGGATGGCAGCTACACCAAATATTACGTTTACGAGATTTCGACGGGCAAGCTGATTCTGTCTCAGCCCACCGATCAAGCGAAGATCATCACCGGTCTCGCCTTCAGCCCGGACTCTAAGCTTCTGGCGATCGGGGACTATGCCCAGCAGGCCAACGTCGTGGACCTAACTGGCGAGCTCAAGGCCGTTCTCGTCGGCCACAAGGAGAATTTATCGAGCGTCGAGTTTAGCCCGGACGGCAAGCAACTCCTCACCGGTAGCTTCGACGGTACGGCCAAGATCTGGGACATCGAGTCGGGCACGTGCCTCAAGACCCTCGGCGGCAAGTGATCCCCGAGGGACCCTGACTGAGGGTTATAATGACCTTCTACATTCCCGCAACGGAGCGAAAAAGGATTTGAAACAGTACCCAGCCGATAAGATTCGAAACGTCGCCATTGTAGGCCACGGCGGGTCGGGCAAGACGATGCTCGTCGAGCACTTGCTCTTCACCGCCGGAGCCACTGACCGGGTTGGAGCCGTCGATGCTGGCACGAGCCAGAGCGACCATGACCCCCTCGAGATTCGCCGCAAGATCAGCCTCAGCGCGAGCGTCCTGCCCATCGAGTGGCATGACCACAAGATCAACTTGATCGACGTCCCCGGCTATCCCGATTTCATCGGTGATCTCCATGCGGTGGCCCAGGTCGTCGAGGCGATGATCATCGTGTGCGAAGCCAAGAAAGACATCGACGTGGGTTTCGATCTCGCCTGGGAAGTCGCGGAAAAGCATGGGCTCGCTCGCTGCATCTTCGTCAACAAGCTCGAGCGGGATAACGCGGACTACGAGGGATTGATCAACACGCTGCACGAGCGCTACGGAAGCAAGATCGTCAACGTCCAGATACCGATCGGCCACCAAGCCGCCTTCAGCGGCGTCCTCGACTTGCTCAACATGAAGGTTTATAAAGGAAAGGACCGGGGCGTCGAGATCGAAGAAGTACCGTCAGGCTACGCTGAGGCCGCCAGCGAGCGCCGCGAGAAGATGATGGACGCCGCCGCGGAGGGCGACGACGAGCTGATGATGAAGTACCTCGATGGTCAGCAACTGACCGCCGAGGAGATCGAGCATGGATTACTCGTCGGAACCGAGACCGGTCGCGTCGTTCCCGTGCTTCTCGGCTCGGCCCTGAGCGGAATCGGCGTTGCGACGCTGCTCGACCGCATCATCGGCGAATTGCCGAGCCCAAGCGAAGTTCCGAAGGCATTCGATGGACGCGAGTACAAGCCCGATCCCTCAGCGCCGCTCGCTGCCTACGTCTTCAAATCAACGGCGGACCCGTACGTCGGCAAAATCAACTTCGTGCGTATCTTCCAGGGCACCTTGAAGGTCGACGATCACGTGTGGAACGTGAACAAGGAAAAGGACGAAAGGGTCCACAACCTGTTCTTCCCGCACGGCAAGGGTCAGGAAGCAGCAACCGAGATCGTCGCCGGTGATATCTGCGCCATTGCGAAGCTCCAGGTCACGGGCACCTGCGACACGCTCTCGACTCAGAAGGATAAGCTCGTGGTTCCCCCGATCGAGTTTCCGGAGCCGATCTATCGCATCGCGATCAAACCGGTCAGCAAGCCCGACGAAGATAAACTCGGGCCCGCCCTCATGAAGATCCTGGATGAGGATCCGACCCTTCGCTATGTCCGCGACCCCACGCTGCATCAGGAAATCCTCGAGGGCATGGGCGACATCCACCTCGATAGTGCGATCGAGAAACTGAAGTCCCGATTTGGCGTGAACGTCACGACCGAGGACGCCAAGGTTCCCTACAAGGAGACCATTCGATCCAGCGCCAAGGCTCAGGGTCGCCATAAGAGGCAAACCGGAGGCAAGGGGCAGTTCGGCGATTGCTGGCTGGAACTGGCACCGCTGGAGCGGGGCTCCGGATTCCAGTTCGAGAACAAGGTCGTTGGCGGGGCGATTCCGAAGAACTTCATTCCAGCCGTTGAAAAAGGTGTCCGCGAAACCCTCGAAAAGGGCTTCCTTGCCGGGTACGAAGTCGTCGATGTGAGAGCCACTGTCTATGACGGAAGCTATCACGACGTTGACTCGAGCGAGCAGGCATTCAAGCTCGCCGCCGCCATCGCCTTCAAGGCGGCCGCCACGAATGCGCAACCGGTCATTCTCGAGCCGGTGCTTCAACTCGAAGTCGACGTGCCCGACGAGTGCGTGGGCGACGTCGTCGGCGATCTCAACGGTCGTAGGGGCCGTCTTCAAGGCATGGACCCATCCGCACCGGGCAAAACAGCCGTTCGCGCTCAAGTGCCGCTGGCCACGATGGGGCGATATGCTCTCGATCTGCGCTCGATCACGAAGGGGCGAGGACGATTCAAGCAGTCCTTCTCGCACTACGACGAGATGCCCCATCCGGATGCCCAGTCGCTCATCAAGGAATACGAAGCCAAGAGAGCTGCACACGAGGAAGAACACTAGGGGTAAATGGGGCGAAATTCGGCTCAAAAAGAGTCGAACCCAATCGCCCCTCCGCCTCGTCTTTTTGCTTGACGCTTCGCCGTGCTTGCGATGGGGCTATACTTAGCGCTAACAGGATGTTTCGCCAGGAGTCAGATAGGTGATGAAGGATTCAATGAAGTGGGTGGTTGGTCTCGTCGGTGCGGTGGTTTTGGCCGGATGTGGTGGTAGCGGAGACGGTCGCACTCCACCTCCACCGCCTGGCCCCGATCGCTCGGTGCCCACCGTCGTCCTCGGAGAGCAGTCGGCAGTTACCACCACGTTCATCACGGGTCAGGGGCGGCGTGCCCCCGGTTCGCTGTCCGCGGTAATCGGCCACCTCCAGTACCAAAACAGCATCGACGACATCATTCCGAAACTGGATCAAACGGTCTATCCGGATATGATCTTGGGTCTGGATCGCTACACCGTCAACAGCCGAACCATTGCCGCGACGGTTCCGTCAGACCAGGGCTCCAAGCTCTTCCGCGAGTTCCCGCTCGAAGTCTTTAGCCTGCTTCAGGAAGACGACTTCGGCAACTTCAATACGATCACGACCTCGGCACCAGCCCTTCTCGTCGAACCGCCCCTGAATCTCCAGTTGCGCCTGTTCCGGGGACGATATGCTTCGGTTCAGATGAGCCTGGACGACTCGATCCTCAACTTCGACTTCGGTCTCGGGCAAGTCATTTTTGATCGCACTCTGTTCGAAGATCGAAACTACGACTTCCGAACCGGAGCAATCACCAGCTTTATCGGCGACTATGTGGCGTTCGATTTGAGCGCTGCCAACGTCGATGTCCGCCCGCTCATGTCCAACGGCACACCCGCCGACATGGTGCTCTTCAGCGGCGACGGCATCGCGATGAGCCAGGGCTTCGGCTTCGATGGTTCGTTCGAACTGCTTGATCCGGTTCGTGTCGAGCAGGGAATCATCCGCCCCGGCACCGTCATCGGCGGCGTCAAAACTGCGGGTATCTACTCGCTCCTCGAACTCGATCCGCGCGACCTCGATGGCCTGCTCAAGATCACATCGATCCAAGGTCCGTGGCGACCCCACAAGGACGTCTTCAAGGCCGTTCCTCCGTTCGCGATGGTTGCCTTCCCAAGCAGCGACGACAATTTCGAGCAGCGCCTCGTGATGTGGAAGCAGAACGCGGATGGCGATGTGACCGATATGTGGCAGGGCGTGGTCCGCTACGAAGATGCCGGCAGCAACGCGCCGAGCCAAGGCACCTTCCAACTCTGGCCGATCGGGCAGATCGACGACGCCGACCCCGCCAACGAGGTCCAGGGCACCGTCAACAACCTGATCTCCAACCCGAACTACGAAACGATCAATGGCCAGCGCATCCTGACCGGATACACCGTCGTGAAGGGCGAGTACAACGTGACCGCGCAGAGTGCCCCTTGGTACTTCCCGAACCAGGGCGGATTTGTCGTCTTCCGACGCTAATGCTGCCCAGTTGGCTCCTCGCCGGGATCGAGACCGAGTACGGTCTCTGGATCGAGGGACGAGGAGCCGACAGCCAGGTCAACGATTCGATGATGCTCGTCCGGGGTTACCCGGACGAGCATTTTGCTGGCTGGGACTATCGCTTCGAATCCCCTCGCGCAGACCTGCGGGGTTTTCGCCTCGAGCACCTCGCCGTCGATCCCGAAGACGCGAAGTTCGACGCCGGGAAGTCTTACGGAACCTCCCAAGACGTCCGATCCGACCGAATCCTGCCCAACGGCGCTCGGTTCTACAACGACCACGGCCACCCCGAATACGCGACCCCCGAGTGCCGTCGCCTCGACGACCTCGTCCGCCACGATCTTGCTGGGGAGCAAGTGGTCCTCCGCGCGGCCCAAGCCTTCGCCGAGCAGGAAGGGCTGGAAGTCAAAGTCTACAAGAACAACACCGACTTCCACGGCGCGTCGTACGGAACCCACGAGAGCTATCTGGTCCCTCGGCGGCTTGGATTCGAGGCCGTCTACCGCGCAGTGGTCCCGATCCTCGTGGCTCGCCAAGTGCTCTGTGGAGCCGGGAAGGTGGGCTCCGAAACGGGCGGGTGGTGCGACTTTCAACTCTCGGCTCGCGCCGACTTCTTCGTCGAACCCTACAACGCCGAGACGCTCTTCCGGCGCCCCGTCTTCAATACCCGTGACGAACCGCACGCCGATCCGCGCGAGTGGATGCGGCTCCATGTCATCTGTGGCGACGCCAACCGCATCCCCTCCTGCACGCGCCGCAAGGTCGGCCTCGTCCAGATGGCGGTGGCGTTGGCGAGCGTGGACCAAGCCCCGGTTTGGCGACTCCGCGACCCGGTCCGCGCGTTCCAATCGATCAGCCGAGGCTGGATCGGTGGCGACCGCGAGTTCAAGATCGAGCTTGATGGCGCTTCCTGGACCACCGCTCGCCACATCATCGAGTCCTATCTCGCGGCGTTCGAAGCGGTCTTCGGACTCCAACCGGAAACGGAGTACGCCCAGGTCGCCACCGAATCCAGGGCCCTGCTTGAGGACCTCACCGAATGCCCCGAACGCTTCGCCCAGCACGTGGATTGGGCGGCCAAGTTCGCGATGCTGGACGCCTATCGAGAGTCCGAGGGCCTCAACTGGAAAGCTCCCATCATGCAGAGCCTCGACCTCGAATATCACAACGTCGATCCGGAGGAAAGCTTGTTTGAGGCCCTCGTCCAGTCCGAGCAAGACGAGTCGGTTCCGGAGATCAGCGGCCTCCTGGAAGCCCCTGAAAACTCACGCGCGATGGCCCGGGGTCTCGCCGCGAGCCGCTTCAAGGATCACCTGGTGACCGCCACCTGGGCCGCCCTGACCTTCGAGGTGGACGGTCAGCAGCACGAAATCCATCTCGATCCGACAAAATCCTATCCGGCGGAACTCCGCGAAATCGATGACGTAGGACGATTCATAGCCCGACTCAAGGAAATCGAAGCAACATGATCATCAAGGCCGACCGAACCACCCGACCGATGCCGTCCGAGCCCGAGCGCAAGCTCGGCGACGATGGCGGCCCCAACAAGCCGGACCTCAAGAAGCCCGCCGGCCCCAACGAACTGCTCAAGCGCATGAAGAAAGTCGACCCCGAGCAGGCCAAGAAATATCGCCAGCGGTCGGGCCAATGATCGAGATCAAGCCCAAGACCTTCTTCGATCTCGTCGGCTGGGGGCAGGGAAGCGACCAAAGTACTTTCGCCGTCCCGGCGATCCCACCGCGTACTTTCGCCCACCCAACCGGCCCCGAAGAGACCCACGGAACCACCGTCCTCTCCCTGCGCTATGACGGCGGCGTCCTGACGCTCGCCGACCGCCGCGCCACGATGGGCAACCTCGTCATGTACGACCATGCCGAAAAGATCCTGCCACTCGATGACTGCACCGTCGTCGCCATCAGCGGCTCCTTCGCCCGCTCGATCGAGGTCTGCCGCCTCCTCAAGCACAGCTTCAAGTATTACAAGCGGATGCACCTGAACGACATGTCGCTCGAAGGCAAGCTGCAGGAAATCTCGAAAGCCCTCGCCGGAAACCTCCCGATGGCCATGCAAGGCATCGGCATCTTCCTCCCCATCGTCGCCGCTCGCGACCCCAAAACCGGCGAGTTCGATGTGTACTTCTTCGACGGTGCCGGAGCCCGGTTCCAGAACGCCGATTACGCCTGCGCCGGTTCGGGTTCAGAGCGCATTCGCGGCATCTTCGAGTACCTGGTCCGCACCGAAGGCCCCTGGCGCACCCGCCCCCTGAAGGATGTCCTGCGCGATGGCCTGCGCATGCTCGACATCGCCGCCGACCTCGACTCCGCCACCGGCGGCTTCGCCAAAACCCTCCCCGCCGCCCGCATCCTCGACGCCGACGGCAACCGCGACCTCCCCGCCGAGATGCTGGACAAGGTGGCGGCTGAGGTTTTGGCGGGCCGGTGATGCGGCCTTGATAGGCTGGATGAACGTCGGCACGAACCATCCGACGGCTACCCTCGTGAGTTTCCGGTAGCCGTCGGATGGTTCGTGCCGACGCCCATCCGCCACCTAGCTCCCCCAGGAATTCAAGTGCGCGTGAGTTTCCTTACGAGGAGTGCCACCTGCGACGGCTCGCCCTCAGGCTTACTCCCCCTCGGCGCAGCCTCGTTCCTCCTCGCGCAGATCCCCCTCACGGGAGTCAAGGAGCCGCTCCCGTCGCCCCGATGAATGGCGGGGAGAGGGGTTGGGGGGTGAGGGGCTCCGGTCCGGCTCCCTCTCCTGCGCCCACAAACCTTGGCCATCCGAAGCAGCGGCGGCGGAGGAGAGGGTTGGGGAGAGGTCCAGGCGAGAATCAGCAGGCGAGCGGTTCCCCGAATGCCGGCGTGACGCCAGCGCTCCCGTCGCCCCGATGAATGGCGGGGCGAAGGGTGGGGGGTGAGGGGCTCCGGTCCGGCTCCCTCTCCTGCGCCCACAAGCCTCGGCCATCCGAAGCAGCGGCGGCGGAGGAGAGGGTTGGGGAGAGGTCCAGGCGAGAATCAGCAGCTGAGCGCTTCTCCGCATGCCGGCGGGACACCGGCGCCCCCCTCTCCCCGATGAATGGCGGGGAGAGGGGTTGGGGGTGGGGGCTCCGGTCCGGCTCCCTCTCCTGCGCCCACAAACCTCGGCCATCCGAAGCAGCGGCGGCGGAGGAGAGGGTTGGGGAGAGGTCCAGGCGAGAATCAGCAGGCGAGCGGTTCCCTGAATGCCGGCGGGGACGCCAGCGCTTCCGTCGCCCCGATGCATAGCGGGAGAGGGGGTTCCCGGACTAGACTTCCGCGACCCCAATCCTCAACAACATCGTCGCCTGACCCGTCGACGCCCGCACGAAGCGGAACGCGAAGGCGTAGGCGCCGGGCTCCAAATCGACAAACAACGAAGCCCCATCGAACGTGTGGAACGCGAGCGATTTGTAATCTCGCCCGGGCAGGCGGCGGATGTTCTTCAGCGGCTGCACCAAGAGCTCGGTCAGGGTGTCGCTGGTGTTGTCGCCGCTCGCCGCAAATACAACCCCGCCCGGAGCGGCGGTCACCGAGACGTTGAACGAATCGCCGACGAAATCGGTCGAAGGTGGCCAAACCGGGATCGTGCCTCAGGGATCGATCTGGAGGAACTTCGTGGCGAGGCCGACGAACGCGTTCTTCGCGGTCGGGGAGTAGCGCTGCAGGGTTACCGGATCGACGCGCGAGAGGCCGTTCGCATAGCGCCGCCACGCCTCGACCTGCTCCAAGCTCAGCTCGTTCCACGCCGCGTTGGCCTGCACCATGCGCCCGGCACATGCGCGCACACTGGGTTGGACCGGGTACTTGTAGCGCTGCTTGCCCCGCACCGCCAGCCCCGCCCGCGTCCCGACGAGCACCTCAGACCCCATCGCCCCGCGAACGTCCTGAAACGCCATCCCCAACCGCGCCCGTGCCAAGCAACATCTTACTTTTGTGCGTCCTCTCCGAGACCGCGCTGGACCAATTTGCCCTTGGGAGTAGGACTGGTTTTTGGGAGAACATCTAGAAGTTCTTCTGTGAAACAGAATGACCCGTTGTATACTCACCTGATGTGGTTGTCAGTCGCTAGACGGGTACTGACGCACGGGATTCGTGCATTGGCTTTAGTAGCGGTCTGCGCGGTGAGCACTCCAAGTGCATCTGCGCAACTCGCTGGATGGGGCAAGGTTGGCCAAACCGGCACGATCTGGGGCTTCCGAGGGATGGTTGAATCTCCAGTGCCCCTTGAGAACCTCTCAGCAGCTGTTTCCGTTGGCGTTAGTCGCACACACTCAGTCGCAATCGGCCCAACAAATTCAGCTTGGCGGTGGGGGCGCAACTTGCCCTATCCGGCGGAATTCACGGGCACTGGAGGTCTAGTTACTGCAGGTGCCCTAACGGTGACATCTGAGTTTCTGCAAGGTGAGAACTGGTTTAGTGTCGACACGTCGTCTGCGACCGTGGTAGGTGCCGACCACACGGTTTGGACGGCCACCGAGAATGCCAGCAGTTTCACACGACGCTATGACCTTGAGCCAGCTGCTTACGCTGCTGGCGGGCTCATTCTCCTTCAGTCCGGCGAAGTTCGCTACACGAGTGGAAACAGCACTGGCATTTTCAATGCACAGCACATCGCGGCCTCTGGCAGTATCTGGGCACCGCAATCTCAGAATCTCGATCGGCCGGCAAGGTACATTGCGGCTCTCGCCTCGGGGCAGGTAGTGAGTTGGGATGACTACAGTTCTCCATACGTTAACGAGACTCTAAGCGGTACTGTACAGGTGGCGTGCAATACAACCAGCTACTACGCTCTGACCGCGAGTGGCTTTGTTTATTGTTTTCCTTCTCCTTACGACAGTGCCCAACTCATTCCAGGTATCAGTCAGGTCGTTCAAATCGCGGCTGGAGAAAAGTCCTGCTTCGCAATACGGTCTGATGGGACCCTCTGGGCATGGGGCTACGATGATGGACGTCTAGGCCTTGGCGGTCCTGCGACGTTGGCTACAATCACGGTGCCACAGCGGGTGAGCGAGCTGTCCAATGTCACTGGCATTTGGGCTGGCGGAGACAACGCTTTTGCTATGGGTGCTTGGACTAATGTTTCTCCCGAAGCTTTGGATGATAGCTACAATGTTAGCGCTGCTGGATACTTGGAGAGTCAGGTTACTTCAAACGACATCGAGCCTTCAGGCATCCTCTATTGCTTCCCCATATCCACACCTCCTTACGCGGAAGATTTCTCATTTGACTTCGACGGCAGCTTTATCTACCGCCCGTGGCGCGGCTTTGGAGGACTTGATAAGTTTGAATATGTCGTCTTCGATGGATTCGAATTTTCGTTGCCAGCTACTGTCTGGATCACCGTAGCGCCCATTGCAATTACGCCGGCACCAGATCAGTTTACGGTTAGACGAGACACACTCAAACCTCGAACATGGCCCGGAGTTCTTGAGAATGATTCCAGCTCGATGAATGGCCTCAGCGCGGTTCTGGCATCCCCGCCAAGCCATGCCGACTGGTTCAATCTCTACCCTGACGGAACCGTTTCCTATCGTCCAGCACCGGGCTTTGTGGGTATCGATTACTTTACATACCGCGTTTTCGATGGACGAACTCTAAGCATCCCGACCACTGTGACCGTTACGGTTACAGGCGGCAATCGGATACCTATCGGCGTGTCCGACTACTATGGCGCGACATCCGGCCAAGCGAGGACGATCCCTTCACCTGGTGTGCTGCATAATGATGTCGACCTCGACGGGAATGCTCTAAGTGCCCAATTGTTGAGTCCGCCGACTGGGTTTTCAAACTTTTCATTGAATGCTGATGGCACGGTGTCTTTTACTGCTCCGGCCAACTTTACGGTGAGCCGCGACTTCAGCTATCGCGTCTTTGATGGCTCGGAGTGGTCCGCACCAATAACCTCATCCATTAGCCCAACAGCTCCCCGCTATGACATAATTGCGACGATCGATACTCCCTATGCAATCGGCGACTGTAACGACTTTGGGGACTGGGGCGTAACCAGGAGCGTTTCCGGCAATGCAAGGGCTTATCTCTCACAGGGCGGCCAGCAACCGACGCTCGGAGGCCAGCACGGATATGTGACTGGGATAAATAACTACGGTATTGCCGTAGGCTTTGCCGAACGATCGAATGGCACTGTTCGCGCGGTTGTGTACGGTCCAGGACCTATCGACCTCGGTACTCTTGGCGGAGATACGTCCAAGGCTTACGACATCGGAGACAATGGCTGGATTGCCGGCGAGGCCCAAATGCCGAATGGCGAAACCCATGCCTGCCTCTGGCAGAATCGAGTGAGCTACGACCTGGGAACCCTCGGCGGGTCGTACAGCTTGGCGCGCTGCATAACTAAGGAAGGAGAGGTTTACGGCTGGGCTGAGTCCGATGAGGGTCGAACCTTGGCGTTCCGATGGACCGAAACGGCAGGAATGGTTCCTCTTGAAACGCCAACGGGTTTTTCGAGCTTTGCAACTGGTGCCGGATCGAACGGATTCGGAGCAAGCGCTCCAGTCGGTTGGATCGAGAATCTCACAACGGGGTCGACCTACGGGGTGATATGGTCGCCGTCTGGAGCTCTCTTGGACGTCCACGCCACCTTACCGGGACGTTTGATAGGATCCATCGAAGACCTGGGAGTGGGCTATTGGCAGGCATCTGGGCAGCGGATGGCCGCACCACCTGTCGAGTATTTCATCGACGATCGCTTATCGGGAACGATCTTCACCGAGTTCTTCGGTGCTGGCTGCAGGCTTAAGAGTGGTGCCGTGATGGGGCTCACGGGCGGAAATCCGAAAGCCACATTTCTGGTGCGCTCACTGAACCCAGCTCCCGACCCGGGATACCCACGGGGCCGAGGGACCGGAGATGCTTCGATCAGCAAGCCGCGAGTTGTAGGGGGCGAGGAAATTCTCTTAGAGTATCGTGGTGAAAACCTTGAGCGGGTCTCTCTGACTGTGACGCAAGGTGCCCAGGCTGTTAGCTTGCCTGGAATCGATTTCCATGAGAATGACTTTCCTTTGCGCATAGCAACGCAACCTGTTTCCACGTTAACTACCGTGACTATTCGTCTCAACCCCACCGCGTGGGACCCCGTCTCTGTGACCTTCGATGTGGTGCCCGGAGATACGACCCTTTCGGGCTTCGTAAGTTTGCAGGACTATGCTGGAGTCGCCTCAGGAATTCCGCTGACAATTGAATTACGGCAACTGGGGACGAATACGGTCGTCGGCACCTGGCCAGCAATTCTGGGCGCAAACAGCCGCTTTGCCCTCGCGTCCGGGCTGCCAACCGGAACCTATGATGTGGTCGTTAAGGCATCACACTGGTTGGCCCGTCGCTATAATGGGATCCATATTGGGGCCGCTAACCCTGCGGAAATCACGGTGAGCCTCATTAACGGAGACTGCGATGGTGACAATGAGGTCGCGATCGGTGACTACAGTTTGCTCTCGCTCGCTTACGGGTCAAGTCCGGGCGAACCTCGCTGGAATGGGATGGCCGACCTTGATGGCGACAGCGAAATCAACATCGGCGACTACTCGATCCTATCGGTTAATTACGGCCTGGTCGGAGACTAATATGAGACACATTCTCCTCGTCATCCTTCTCGTCATTGCAGGCAAGACTGTGCTGGCCCAACCCTCTCCCTATTTGAGCTATCAGGGCCGGTTGGTGCAACCCAATGGTGTGCCGGTTCCTGATGGCAACCAGACGGTGACGGTCCGAATTTATGCCTCGGTGTCGGCGACGACGCCCCTATGGAGTGAAACCGTCACGGTACAGAGCAAACGCGGTGTCATCTCCTTGCTTCTCGGAACCCAGACTCCTCTCTCCCAAACGATCTTCTCAGGTGGCGCAACGTTCGTCGAAGTCCAGCCTACTGGCCAGCTGCCGCTTGGCCCTCGCACTCCCTTGACCACCGTGCCCTGGGCATTTTGGACAGATCGGGCGCTGATCGCCAATACTGTTGCCGACGGTGGGATTACGACGTCGAAGCTCGCTATCGGATCAGTCTCCTCGTCTCGTCTGGCGGATGGAGCCGTGACTACGAACAAGTTGGCGGGAGGATCTGTCACTTCAAATAGCATACTTGATGGTAATGTCCTCAATGCAGATCTTGCTGACAATGCCATTACCACCCTGAAGATCATGCCTGGAGCGATCGACGCTAGTCGGTTAGGATGGGGTGCTGTTACTTCAAGTACCATACTCGATGGTAATGTCCTTAACGCAGATCTTGCTGACAACGCCATTACAACCCTCAAGGTCATGGCTGGAGCGATCGACTCCAATCGGTTGACAGCAGACCACAATTCCCTGGTCAAAGTCTCCGGTGGCCTGCTTACGGCTCAAACCAGCGGAAGAATTGGCATCGGAACTGGAAACAGCATAGCAAAGCTGGATGTGGTAGGTTCCGATCTTTTCGGCATTCGCTATGCGAGTTCAGGGGAAGGTAGAATCAACGTTTCCGATCCTGTCCAAGGATGGTCGTTCGCCGCCGGCTGGGGAACTTTGGGCGACTTTTCAATCCTAGAAGAAGGTGTGAGTCCCAGACTCTACATCAAAAATGACACGGGGCGCGTTGGAATCGGCACCACGAACCCGGACAGCTTACTTCATGTCAATGGTCGCATTAAGTCCACGAATGTCTCGATCGGCGGTGATAACGTTGATGCTCACCGTCTTTCGGTCTTTGGGACAGCCTACAAGAACGCTGGCGGCAATACCTGGGCGACAACCAGTGATCGCCGATTAAAGCAAGACATTCGACCCATCGATCACGCCTTAAGTAAATTGCTGGAATTACAGGGTCGCAACTTTCGCTGGAGGCCAGAAACCTCAACGGCTAAGTCAGATCCTGGCGAACAGATGGGTTTCATTGCACAGGAAGCCGAAAGGGTCTTTCCAGGTTGGGTCTCCCAGTCGAACCTTGGATTCAAGCTTCTGAATCCAATCGGCTTTGACGCCCTCGCCGTTGAGGCAATCCGAGAGCAGCAGAATCAAATGGAGTCGCTCCGCCGAGAGAACGAGTTGCTCCGAAGGCAGAATGCTGCATTCGAGGCAAGGCTCCTCAGGCTTGAAAGGGCAATTGCACGGAGCCCCATCACGAGGAGGCGATGACCGTTGCCAGAACCTATTGATTCATTCGAGGTGAGGAAGCAGCGATGATTCGACTGTCAATCGCACTAATCCTGGCCCTTGGACCCGCAGCATGTGTAGCCCAGTCTTTCCGGGTACGCGTAGATACAAGTGTTGCTGCTGCAGGACAGCAGGCAACTCTCCGCGCCTGGCTAGAACGGCAGGATGGCACAGACTGGGTGCCCGATCCGACAACGCGCATCTTTCAGTTCTACGTCAACAATCTCCCCGCCTTGGCGATTCGCGGACAAGGGTCGTCGGGTAAGGCCGAAGGACCTTACGCAGTTCCGATTGGCTTCGCCGCGAACCACTGGCCTATTCGGGTTGAGACCCCCAATCCGTTCGGCGTGAACGTTGTCGGAAACGGAACACTGCGAGTCGGCCGTTTCCCATGCAGACTAACGGTTAACGCTGCCAGCTTTTCGAAGGAATCAGGGGGAGGTTTCGCGGCAACTCTGAGCGACACTGCGTCCTTGCCAATCGCCGGCAAAGTTATCACATTCCGCTTAAACGGCAACGTCGTTGGAACCAGTACCACCACTCTGCAAGGATTGGCCTGGCTCGACTATCGAGCCATAGCGGACACCTCAGGTGCACATATCCTAAGTGCGAGTTTCGCGGGTGATATCGAATGGAGTTCTACTTCAGCAAATAGTGCTTTCACACTGACGGATGAGGTCGGCCTGCAGTCGGCGGCTATTGCCACGGGTGCCGTCCATGGAACGGCGGGAGCGATGGAGTGGTCCACCACCTTTGGCCAGGCGATATCGGCACGAACTTCGCACGACGACCTCATGTCCTCCGGCACGCTCGGACTCCGCTCTGGATTTTATCGTATCGATCCACTTGAGTATGCTACTGTTCGCGGGACGGTAACACTCTCAAACCTTGATGCTAACGTGCAAGGCGTGCCAATCGAGCTAGAGGTGCGGTTCCCTGGAACGTCCTTGCCCCTCGAACATGCAAATGTCCAGTTGAGTGCGAGCGGTGGCTTCGCTTACCTCTCAACAACGCCGCACGGAACCTATGACGTCGCGGTTAAAGGTACGCACTGGTTGCGGAAGACGCTACGCGGAGTGCAGATTGCTGAAACAAACCTTCATTGGATTCTCGTCAACGGCGATGTCGATGGAGACAACGAGGTGGCTATCGGCGATGTCGCTTTGTTGTCGAGCATCTTTGGAGCTGAACTCGGCGATCCCCAGTGGGATGAGCGAGCAGATCTCAACGGTGACTTGGCGGTAGACATCGGCGACCTCGCAATCCTGTCGGACAACTTCGGACTCGTGGGTGATGACTAGGTCGGTCCCTACTAAGCCCCAAGTGGGCATTCTGGCAACGACGGTCTTCTTGCTGACCGACATCGAAGGAAGCACACGCCTTTGGGAGCGCTTTCCCCTCGCAATGCGGGCGGCAATTCGACGTCACGACCATCACGGCGAGGTGAGCGCTCGAAGTCACAATGGCCTTCTCTTGAAAGAGCGGGGAGAGGGAGACAGCCTCTTCATGGTCTTTTCTACACCTCTCGACGCCGTGATCGCGTCGCTGGACTTTCTGCAGCGGCTGAGTCTGGAGCCCTGGCCCGAAGAAGCTCCATTTAAGGTGAGAATGGCTGTCCATCTTGGGGAGGCCGAGTTTACGGGCTCAGATTACTATGGCTCTTGCGTAAACCGATGCGCACGCCTGCGGGCGCTTGGCCATGGAGGGCAGATACTTGTCTCTGCTGCAGTTGCGACTCAAGTGGCCGAGAAGCTGCCGCCGGGGTCGTTCATGCGTGACCTCGGTCTCCAGGCACTGAAGGACCTTATGGAACCCGAGCAGGTCTTCCAAATTGCATGGACGGAGTATCCAAACGACTTCCCTCCGTTGAAAGGTCTGAGTTCGACGCCAAACAACCTTCCCCACTTCACCACCCCGTTCATTGGACGCGTGGACGACATAAAGCAACTCAAGTCCCTTCTGTCCCAATCAAGGCTGGTGACCGTTTTGGGCCCGGGAGGCTGCGGCAAAACAAGGCTCGCTATGCAAGTTGCCGCCGAGGTGCTGGAATCCTATGAAGATGGAATCTTCCGCGTGCAACTCGAAAATGTGACCGATCAGGCCGTCGCGGCAAGTGTATTGGAGGCGTTGGGAGCCGAAGAGGCGGGAGGTTCTTCCATCGAAGCGATCCTCAAACTGCGACTCCGCTCAAAAAAAGTCTGCCTCCTTTTCGACAACTGCGAGCACGTTCTTGATACAGTTGCGCCGCTCATCGAGGACCTTTTGACGGCTTGCCCTGGGCTCAAGGTGATGGCCACGAGCCGGACGCCACTGGAGTTGCCCGGTGAAACCCAGTTTAGGCTGGGCACCATGTCGTGCCCTGCCGATGCCACGTTTGCGGCCGCCGCAGCTTCTGACTCCGGACAAATGTTCTTGGACGTGGCACGGCGACGCACTCCGGGGTTCAAGATCGAATTGGCCGACGGGCCCGTGCTCGCAGCAATCCTTGCTGGACTAGACGGGCTGCCCCTCGCGATTGAGTTGGCGGCCGCACGCACTTCAGACCTCACGCTTCATCAAATCTACGATCAGTTAGAGCAGCGCTTCGAGCTGCTCTCGCGCGGATATCGTACAGCCGCAAAGAGGTCACAGACGATTGAGAGCATGCTCGATTGGAGCGCGGGTTTGCTGCCTGATCGTGCGCGTGACTTGTTTTACGACCTGGCCGTCTTTCGCCCTGGGTGGACTGCCGCAGACGGCTATGCTGTCTGCAAGCGTGGCAGTGAATCGTATGACCAGTTCACGCACCAACTTAAGATCCTGGTTGATGCATCCCTTATCTATTGTCTTACCGATTCCGCGCGCTTTGGTGCCCTACAAAGTATGTGTGAGTATGGAGCCCAACGATTAGCCGGACAGAATCGTGCTGACCACCTTCTTGAAAGTCACTATGACCACTACGCAAGTTGGGCGAGAACGCAGGACGAAGCACTCGTTGGTAAGGATCAAGACAGCGCACTAGAAGAACTGCGCCTCGCGGAAGCGAACCTCAGAGTGGCACTTGGCCGATTCGTTACTCAGGCTCCGCGCAACCTCATCTTAGCGACGACACTCTGGAGATATTGGTTTGTTCGGGCCAAACTGTCCGAAGGAAGGGCATGGCTGGAGAACGCCCTAAGCAATGCCAGCGGCGCCCCGCACGACCTCGTCGCACGAGCTCATACATGTTTAGCCAATCTCGCTTGGAAACAGGGAGACTTCGTGGCTGCCGAACACTCGGCCGAAATGGCACTGGTAGTGGCCCGCCAGGCGAATGACGTCCGAGCGGAAGCGTCCGCCCTTTCGGCGCTCGGCTCGATCCAAATGGATGCTTTGAAGTTGTCCGACGCAGTACCCACCCTGCAAGCGGCACTCAAAAGCAGAAGGGAAATCGGTATTCCTCGCGATATCGGTGTCACATTAAACAACCTGGGCCTTCTGTTCTGGAGGCTCAACAATCTTGCCGAAGCCGAGGAGTGCCTCCAAGAAGCTATCCATATCCGACAGGAGCTTGGCGATGACTTTGGGCTGGCGCTCTCGCTTAACAACCGAGGATTGGTACTGTCGAGACTGGGCAGACACGAGGAGGCGCGTGAGCTGCACTATGCGGCCCGGCTAACCTTCCAACACAAGCATGACTTAGCATCTTCCGCACACGCCCTTCTGGCCATCGGGGATACGTACTACCATAGCGGAGATCTGCTCAATGCGCGAATCAACTATCAGGAAGCCTATGAAGAGTTTCGTAAGGCCGAGGAATACTGGGGATTGGCAGCCGCCGAACTGAGCTTAGGAGATATCGACCTCCGCGAGTCCGACCTCCCTGCCGCATCTCGCCACTTCTTGCGTGTCTTGGAGACCGCGCTTGAATTAAACCATTCAAGCCACATTGCCCATGCCTGTCTAGCCCTTGCACATATTGCCGGCCAAGGGCGGCACACGGGTTCCTACGTGGATACGATGTTAGGCGGCTATTGCTACTTTCGCGTAGTGGCTGACCTACCCACTGAGCATCACTTTCCTGATGCGCTCATGGAACTTGCAGGTTTGGCCGCTGCAAACGAATACGGCGACTACCCTTCGCATGCAAAGCTCTTGGATGCCGCCGGTGCGATCTCGGAGAACCAGGGGGCATCCGTCCTTTGACACTCCCCTCAGCGCAGCGTCGTTCCTCCTCACGCAGGTCCCCCTCAAGGGAATGAGGGGGAGATTTAGACCGTCGCGACGCCGAGCCGCAACAGTATCGTCGCCTGACCCGTCGACGCCCGGACGAAGCGGAAGGCGAACGCGTAGGCGCCGGGCTCCAAGGCAACAAACAAAGAAGAACCGTCGAACGCGTGGAACGCGAGCGATTTGTAATCGCGCCCGGGCAGGCGGCGGATGTTCTTCAGCGGCTGCACCAAGAGCTCGGTCAGGGTGCCGCTGGTGTTGTCGCCATTCGCCGCAAACAAAACCCCGCCCGGAGCGGCGGTCACCGAGACGTTGAACGAATCGCCGACGAAATCGGTCGAAGGTGGCCAAACCGGGATCGTGCCCGAGGGATCGATCTGAAGGAACTTCGTGGCGAGGCCGACGAAGGCGTTCTTCGCGGTCGGGGAGTAGCGCTGCAGGGTCACCGGATCGACGCGCGAGAGGCCGTCCGCATACCGCCGCCACGCCTCGATCTGCTCCAAGCTCAGCTCGTTCCACGCCGCGTTGGCCTGCACCATGCGCCCCGCACACGCGCGCACATTGGGTTGGACCGGGTACTTGTAGCGCTGCTTACCCCGCACCGCCAGCCCCGCCCGCGTCCCGACGAGCACCTCGGACCCCATCGTCCCGCGAACGTCCTGAAACGCCATCCCCAACCGCGCCCGTGCCATACCCACATTATCGGCACCCAAGTCCGTATTCTTGAACTCCATCGGTGCCTCATCTGTGCTCCATCTGTGCTCCAACCCCGGTGTTGAGGCACAGATGGGGCACAGGTGGAGCACAGATGGGGCACGCAGGGTCCGGTTGCCAGATGGTCTTCCGAAGGACCAAATACGGCCCCAGCCATGTGCGACAATAGAGCCATGGCGACTATTCCGGGCGAGGGGCAGATCAAGTCCAAGCAGCGCGTCGCCGACCATGGCGAGGTGCTGACCGGCGAGCGGGAGGTGAAGGCGATGCTCGACCTCGTCGAGCAGGAAACTGCCCGCATCGAGTCGCGGTTTCTGGAGCCCGCCTGCGGGACCGGCAACTTCCTCATCGAAATCCTGCGCCGCAAGCTCGCGGTCGTCGAGGCGCGGTACCGGAGCAGCCAGTTGGAGTGGGAGCGGAATGCGGTGTTCGCCGTGTCGTCGCTCTACGGCATCGACATCCTCGAAGACAACGTCGAGGCGTGCCGGGCGCGGCTGCTGGGGGAGTTTCGGGGACAATATGAGGCGCGGTTTGGGAAGCGTATGCGGCCCGAGTGCATCGAGACCGTGCGCTTCCTGCTCCGGCGCAACATCGTGTGGGGGGATGCGCTGACACTGCGCACGGTGGGCGCCGATCCCGGGCCGATCGTGTTCTCGGAATGGTCGCCGGTGAATGGGAGCCTGTTCAAGCGGCGCGACTTCGCCTATCATGAACTCGTCAACCAGGAGCACGGGGACGACGCCCAGCGCTTCGGGACGAGGCAGCCGTCGCTGTTCGAGGAGGATCAGAGTTCGCTGTTCGATGAACCGTCCGGGCCGACGCTCAGCGACACCGGCGAGAGCGTCTTCATCCCCGAACCCGTGCGGGAGTATCCTCTCGTTCACTTCTTGGAACTGGGGCGTCGCGATGACTGATCGGCTCGAGGCCCTCACCCGCGCCAAGGCTTGGCTGGATGCTTGCCGTCCTCTGCCGCCCGAAGTCACCGCCGAGTTGCGTGAGCGGTTCGAAGTCCGGCTGACGCACCACTCGACTGCCATCGAAGGCAATACCCTGACCCAGAGTGAGACCCAGATTGTCTTGGAAAAGGGTGTCACGATTGGCGGGAAGTCGATGCAAGAACATCTGGAGGTCATTGGCCACCGCGACGCGCTAGAGTTCGTACAGGAGCTTGCCGACTCGGCAACCCTGCTCGACGCCAAGACGCTACGTGAAATCCATAGCTTGGTGATGAAGGGTCAGGGGAATGGGAACGTCGGGGCGTTCCGAACGATCAACGTCATGGCGGCGGGAACGGAGTTTCGCTATCCCGACTACCATCGGGTACCCGAGCTGACCGAGGCGTTCATCGCGTGGTGGAACGCGCCCGCCGACGCGCACCCTGTCCTTTGGGCCAGCGAGGCGCACCTGCAGTTCGTGACCGTTCACCCGTTCCATGATGGCAACGGTCGAGTCGGCAGACTTCTTTTGAACCTTGCCCTGATGCGGTCCGGCTACCCGATCGCCGTCCTCCCCGTTGAACGACGATTGGCCTATATCACGAGCTTGGAGCAGGCGCAGAAGAGCGGCTCTCGGGATGGGTTGGACGCCTTGGTGATGGATGCGGTCGAAGCCTCGTTGCGCGAGGTGCTGCAAGCTGCGGTGGAGAGCGGGCCGGTAACGCCGGAAGGAGCCAGAGAGTGGTTGGAGATCGCCCGTGCTGAATGAGACGCAGTACAACCCGGACGTCCTGTCGTGCCTGGCAAACCTGAGCAGCGACGAGGTGTTCACGCCGCCGGTGGTCGCGAACCAGGTGCTCGACCTCTTGCCGCCCGAGATTTGGCGCGATCCGAAGGCGACCTTCCTCGACCCGGCGTGCAAGTCGGGCGTGTTCCTGCGCGAGATCACGCGGCGGCTGGATGAGGGCCTGGAGCCCGAAATCCCGGACCGGCAGAAGCGGATCGACCACATCCTGAAGCACCAAGTCTTCGGCCTCCCCATCACCGAAATCACCGCCCTCCTCGCGCGCCGTTCGTTGTACTGTTCGAGAATAGCGAATGGGAAGTATTCGGTATGTACCCAGTTCGAGGATGAGGAGGGCAACCTCCGATTCGAGCGGATGGAGCACACGTGGAGGAATGGGCGGTGCGTCTTCTGCAATGCTCCGGAGTCGGAGTACCAGCGCGATGAGGATCTCGAAAGCCACGCTTACCGTTTCCTACACACCACCGACCCAAGGGCGATATTCGATATGCAATTCGATGTAGTTGTCAGTAATCCTCCGTACCAGTTGGGTGATGGAGGTTTCGGTGCAAGCGCGACGCCGATCTATCATAAGTTCGTTGAAAGCGCAATCGCTTTGCAGCCGCGATTCATTCTCATGATCACGCCCTCGCGGTGGTTCACGGGAGGCAAGGGACTCGACGATTTCCGGAAGCGGATGCTTAACGAACAGCGGCTACGCCATCTTGTTGACTATCCCAAACTCTACGATGGGTTCCCAGGTGTCAAGATACGCGGCGGAATCTCCTACTTCCTTTGGGATCGCGACAATACCGGTCCCTGCACCGTGCAGACGATGTGGGACGGCGAACCTCTCGGTCCGCCGGTGTCGCGACGTCTCGACGAGTTCGATGTACTGGTACGGCGGAACGAAGCCGTTCCCATCCTGAAGAAAGTTCTCGCCTATCGTGTAAACGGCCAGCCGGAACCGACGATGGATCAACGGGTATCGAGTCGTAAACCCTTCGCCTTTGCCACAGACTTTCACGGGGCCGAGACGGCGGACGGTATCAAAGACCCTGTCAAGCTCCACGGCTCGCAGCGCATCTCCTGGATCGACCGATCCGAGATCGAGAGAAACGCGGAGTGGGTGGATGCTTGGAAGGTCCTGATGACACGTGTCCAAGGCACAAGCGCAGCGGTCGAGACGATGTACCTGAGCAATCCCATCGTCGCAGGTCCAGGCGAAGCATGTACCGAAACGTACGTCGTCGCTGGCCGCTACGACGCCGAGCCGGAGGCTCAGCGCTTGGCGACCTACTTGCGAACCCGCTTCGTACGATTCCTCGTTTCACTTCGCAAGGCGACGCAGGACGCCGCCAAAGACGTCTACGCCTTCGTCCCCGCCATCCCCCTCGACCGCGACTGGACCGA
This sequence comes from Fimbriimonadaceae bacterium, assembly GCA_019694835.1. The sequence goes on from JAIBBE010000022.1 coordinate 75,327, forward strand.
CGCCGCCCTTTACGAGCGGTACGGCCTGACCGGCGACGAAGTGCAATTCATCGAGTCCACCGTCGCCCCGATGGGTGCGCGGGGTACGACGAGTGAAGTGCCGCCAGCAGCCGTGGATGTCGCCGAGAGGGAAGGCGTTAGTGCTGCGGAGGAGTATTCAGTGTGAACAAGGCGACGATCATCGAAAACCTCAAGTTAGCAGCTGCCGGAGCGACAAAGGAGCTACCCAACAGTGAGGTGAATTTTCGCGTCTTCGGCGGAGACGATGTCCGGATTGCATTTGGACCACCCGGCAGCACACCGAAGCCACCGCCTCCCGTTCCGGAGGACCAGATAACGAAGAGAACATTTGTGCTTACAGGAGAGTCGCTTCGGGCGTATGAGTCCGCTGTTGACGAAGTCCTATCGGACAGTACAATCGGGCCACTAGTTGGCCGTAAGCCAGTTGATGGGGCACTGACAGAGGTTGTTCGAAATCTCATAAGTAGCACGACATCGCTGGACGAACCCAGTTTGAGGGATGTATTGAAGGGTCTCCGAGCGATGGTGACTCAACTTGAGGTGGTCGTCCCCATTTATGGTATCGACCTTGCCGCCGTGGGTGAGATTCGCCTTGGAAGGGTTCGAATTGCACCGCTCACCGTAGCTACCCAATCGGTGTATGCACGCGTTCTCAGCCAAGTTAACCAAAGTGCCGAAAGCCCAGAAAGGCACGCACTTGTTTTTCACGAGACAGCTACAACTATAGACTCCTGCTTCGCGGGCGCTACGGCGTTGGGGTTCGTGCCAGTCGTTGCCAGTGAGGGTAGGGGCCACTTCATCGCATTGAGCGAATTGAGCCGAGTTCTTTCGCTACTTCGGTACTTCTGCTATTGGACTGAGGATCGAGCACACTTCCCAATGTTTGGAACGAGGCAGGACGTTCACAGCAGTGCCTCGGGAACAGTCTGCTTCGCTGAGGGAGCGTTCAACTTCCATGTTGAACGATTTGGGCTCTACAATCTTCAATGGACAGAGCAAAAGGCTCAGTGGGTCAAGCAGGCGTGTCATTGGGATGAGCTTTCGAACCTACTAGCGATAGAGATTCCTAGCCCCCTCGGTGGCGCAATTTTGACTGCTGTGTCTTGGGTGGGCCGCGCGAGTACCGCAGATACTGATGCCATCGCCCTAATGTCAAGCGTGGTCGCACAGGAAGCACTTCTTTTCAAAGATGGCGAATCAAACTCGGCGGACGTTTTTGCTAAACGGCTAATCCATGCTTGCGGTGGCTCTACGAAAGAAGAGCGACTCAATTTGTACGGTCACATTAAACGCATTTATGACTTGCGTAGCAGGATTGTGCACCAGGGCTTAACGTATGTCGACAAAGCCGACGCGGATCTAGCCAAGGGACTTGCGGCCGGTCTAATCCACGCCGCAACGACCAGGTTTGTGGGCGGCGAAGACTTGGGGGAAATGATTGCTGACCTCGAAGGAAGTCAGTTAGGCGGTACCTGAATAGTGCAGGCAGCTCTCTAAGCGAAGTACTCAGGGTCCGAGCTAATCTTCTGATGTAGTCGTCGGCAGACCTCATCAGCCCCAAGGGAGGCCCAGTTTAAGCCGACGACCAACTTGAGGGACGGAGAGTATTCGTAGACTTCGGCTGGGCCGACCCCGTGCCACACAGGCAGAATTACAGCCCGGTCCTCATGCAAACCCTTTGCGAAGACGGAATCGAACTCGGTCTTCGTCCAACCGGTGTTGGCGAAGTAGCGGGGACTGAGCAAGAGGATGCAATACCGACACTGCTTTAAGCCCTTCTCAATGCTCTCCCGGAGATTGTCTCCTACCTTAAGACTGAATTCGTCATACCAGACTGGGCACATGAAAGAGTCAAGGCTACGTGCTATCTGAATCGCTACATCTCTATCGCCCGAGTCGTACGAGATGAACACGAAAGGCCGCTCACTCCGTGAACGAATCTCCGCATGCAAAGGTGTGCGAAGCTCCAAGGATTGTTCCCGTAAAGTAGCTACCTCAACGAGTTGTAACTGATCTTCAACTGAAATGTCGCACTCGGCATAAATGAAGATTCGTCTGCTCGATGAAACCAGCCTTGTGTCAGATAGAGCCTGCATTCCAAAGAACTGGGAGGTGATCTCTAAGCCTTCCGAAGTTCCGATCGTGAGGGAGCCCGGGTGAAAACGGGCGAGGGGCAATGTGATATTGTCTGAAAAGTGAATCTCTGTCCCGCCCCATTTTACTTTCTCCAACAATCGCTCGTAGAACGCCCGCTTTCTTTGACCTTCAACGAATACTGCCAGGAAGCAAGAGTAACCGGAAAGATCATACAGGACTGCCGCTTCCACAGCTTCTTCATCCACTCTGATCGTTCCGTGGACTCGCAAGGCATAGGGAAAGTCAGTCTCAAAGTATTGTCGAATTGACGCCATATCAGTGTGGAGAGCGTACCTCTCGCCAAAAGCCCAGTAGGACTTCTGCCTCTTCAAACTAGACCGGGCCGAAGGACCTACCGGATGAGTATCTGGGCTACCCATCAGGTAGTCTCTTTGGTGCATATGCCAACTGGCCTCTTCGCTTACCCAATGCGCGTAGTCGAGCCCGGAGAAATTAGTGGAATGAATGTTCAAACCTCCACGATCTCCGGCGCGCCCGTCTTCATGGCCGGCATATTCAGACCACGGCGTAATCCCGATGAGGAGGTATCGCTCGTTTCTTTGGAGGTACCAGAACAGAGGTTTCTGCCGACGGAACCGATAGAATTTCCAAAAAAGCTCCTCGAGTTGGAGCATTTCTCCGACTTTACGCGCGCCTTCCGAAGAATGTCGGGGAAAGACTTCGCTGACGACGGTGTTATTTATTGTGGCGAGACGCCGGACTTTAGGGTAGTCAAACAAGGGCGTCTGTTCGGTGTCGAAATGACGGCTTTCGCTCTAACGCAGCGTAGAGCTCATTTTTCGATGATCCGACGCCTTTCAGATCAGATCTATGCGCTATCTGAGGACCGAAGGCGACACTTGTATGGCACCACTCTGGGCGTATGGATTCCGCCGAATAGTCGGTTGCAAGACTTTAACCACGTTCGGCGAAAGGCGGAGGAACTGGCTGTCGAAGTTGGCGAGTACAAGCCGTTCCTAGAGGGTCAGCGCGGTCACGACTTCGAACAGGGATTTCCGAACCCGTTTCCGAACATCGGGATCAAGACCGCCCCATCCGGCTTTAGTTACTGCGCCTTCGTTGACGATTTCGGTCCTGTTTCAGTTCGTGCTGCCCTGAATCAGTTCGAGGTAGTCGGGTTCATGCCTGAAGCTTACTCAGACACCTCGTTTGTTGCCGAGACTGCGCGGCTCGTTGCCAAGCACGATCACTACGGAGTAGATGCGCTGGTGGTCTCGTTTGGCGCAAATGACAAATATGGATACTCATATCCACTCGAAAGAGAGGCATTTCGCATGGTGCGGGAGAGAGTCTCCAAAGGTTGGCGCCCCATGGCGGCCCACATTGGGGTCACCTACTTGCACCTTGCGGGCTCGGATGAACTTCTAGAAGTTCCGACCAATCGGGCATAAATCGCTCGTTCGGTGCGCTATCCTTCCCAGCGGACAAAATGGATGCGAGGGATCCATGAGTGAACTAAAGACGTGCTTTAAGCGAGTCGACTACGACCTGTCCGGGCTGTTGCACTACCTCGATATCGGGGACATTGGGCTGCCGGACATTCAGCGGCCGTTCGTATGGAAGAACGCGAAGGTGCGCGACCTGTTCGACTCGATGTACCGTGGCTTTCCCGTTGGATACCTCCTCTTCTGGGAAAACGGGCAGCCGAACGGATCGAGGCAGATCGGGGTCGGAGACCATGCCCACGCTGTGGCATCGCGACTGATCGTCGACGGCCAACAGCGCTTGACCTCGCTCTACGCGGTGTTCCGGGGGAACCCCGTGCTCGACGACGATTACAGCGAACGGCGGATCGAGATTGCGTTCCGCCCTCGGGACGGCAAGTTCGAGGTGGCAGACGCCGCCATTCGCCGGGACCCCGAGTGGATTCCCAACATCTCCGAGCTATGGGCGAAAGGCAAGTCCAGCTACACGATGGTGAAGGGCTTCCTGACCAGCTTGAAGAGCAAGGTCGACCTCTCGGAAGAGGAAGAAGAGCAGATCAGCCATAACTTGGACCGGCTGTTCGACCTTCAGAAGTATCCGTTCACGGCGCTGGAGATAGCGTCCTCGGTCGACGAAGAGCAGGTGGCCGATATCTTCGTGCGCATCAATAGTGAGGGAGTAACGCTCAACCAGGCCGACTTTATCCTTACGCTGTTGTCGGTGTTCTGGGACGAGGGCCGCGCCGCGCTCGAAACCTTCTGTCAGAAGTCGCGCCAGCCGGTTGGACCGGGCGCGCCGCCATCACCCTTCAATCACTTCATCCACCCTGACCCCGATCAGCTCTTGCGTGTCTCGGTCGCGTTGGGCTTCCGGCGGGGACGCTTGAAGAGCGTGTACCAAGTCCTTCGCGGCAAAGACCTAGAAACCGACTCGTTTTCTGCTGAGAGACGGGAGGAGCAATTCGCCATCCTGCGAAATGCGCAATCGGCGGTCCTCGACATGAAGCACTGGCACCAGTTCTTTAGCGCTCTCGTGGGTGCGGGGTTCCGAACCGGAGGAATGATCTCGTCGCAGAATGCCCTGCTCTACGCCTACGCCTTTTATCTCATTGGCCGGCTACGATGCGGCCTTGAGGAGCACCGTCTGCAGAAGCTCATCGGTCGGTGGTTCTTCTTCGCGACGCTCACCGGCCGGTATTCGAGCTCTCCGGAGACGGTGATGGACAGCGACCTCAACCGCATCGGCGGGCTGCAAGACGCATCGGAGTTTGTGGCCGTGCTCGAGGGTGCGATGGAGAGTGTCCTGACGAACGACTATTGGACCATCACGCTTCCGGTGTCTCTGGAGAGCTCGTCCGCACGGAGTCCGCAACTGTTCGCATATATGGCGGCGCAGAATCGGCTGTCGGCGCCGGTCCTTTTCTCGCACAAGAAGGTGGGTGACCTCTTAGACCCCTCGGTGAGATCGACGAAGCAAGCCCTTGAACGGCATCACCTCTTTCCCCGTGCCTGGCTGGAATCCCAAGGCGAGACGGACCTCAAGGTCATCAATCAGCTAGCGAATTTCGCCCTTCTCGAATGGCCCGAGAACATCTCGATCAGCGATGATCCACCGAGCGTTTACGTTCCCAAACTCAGGGGTCGATTTGAGTTGAAGGAGTGGCAGAACATGCACGAGACTCATGCGTTGCCGGACAGATGGGAAATGATGGCGTACACGGATTTTCTCGAAGCGCGCAGGCGGCTCATGGCTCACATCATACGGCGGGGCTACGAAAGCCTGTGACATATTCTCACATTAGTTCATGAGCGCTGACTTTTTCCCCTCCCGTCCCAACGCCAATCCGACCATCTATGCGTACGAGGACACGAACCCGCAGTACGCAGGGCTGCTCAAGGTCGGTTACACGACCTTGAATGCTGCCGTCCGGGTGGCTCAGCAGAATCCGACGCTGAGGCCGGGCGAACTGCCGTATCGAATCGTGCTCGAAGAATCGGCGATGCGCAACGACGGCTCGGCCTTCACCGATCGCGACGTGCACCGCTGCTCCGCAAGCGGGGGCTTCTCAATCCGGAAGGCGAGTGGTTCAAGTGCACGCCCGAAGATGTGCGGGCAGCCATCCTCGCGCTGGTCGATGGGAAGGAGAACGAGGAAAATCGGACCCGAACTTTCCCGATGCGCCCCGAGCAGGTGCGCGCGGTAGAGAAGACGGCGGCGTACTTTGCCCAAGCTATGGGGGAGCAACCCGATAAGCCTCCCCACTTCCTGTGGAATGCCAAGATGCGGTTCGGGAAGACCTTCGCGTCCTACGAACTCGCCAAGCGCATGGGCTGGAAGCGTATCCTCGTCCTGACCTTCAAACCGGCCGTCCAGAGTGCGTGGGAAGAGGACCTCAAGACGCATACCGACTTCGAGGGCTGGCAGTTCATCAGCCGGGGCGGTCTCTCGTACGAAGACGCCGACAAAGACCGACCGTTCGTGTGCTTCGGCTCGTTCCAGGACTTCCTGGGAAAGAACCCAAGCACGGGCGGCATCAAGACGAAGAACGAATGGGTGCACGCCATCAACTGGGACATGGTCGTCCTGGACGAATATCACTACGGCGCGTGGCGCGAGAACGCTAAGGACCTATTCGAAGGTGAGGACCAAGGTCAACTCGACTTCGAAGAAGGCGAGGGTATCGGCTACTTCGACGAGGGCCTGATGCCGATTACCACGCGGGCCTATCTGTACCTGTCGGGGACGCCGTTCCGAGCGATCGCTTCCGGCGAGTTCATCGAAGAACAGATCTTCAATTGGACCTATACCGACGAGCAGCGCGCGAAGTCGCAGTGGGAGGGCGAGAACAACCCCTACGCCTCGCTGCCGCGCATGGTGCTCATGACGTACCAGTTGCCGGACGAGATACGCGATGTGGCCTTGCGCGGAGAGTTCGATGGCTTCGACCTCAACGCGTTCTTCGACGCGTCCGGACGCGGCGATAACGCGAAGTTCAAGTACGAAGAGGAAGTGCAAAAGTGGCTCGACCTGATTCGAGGGGCGTTCGCCCCCGCGACGGTCGATAACCTGAAGCTCGGTGCCGAAAAGCCGCCGATGCCGTTTTCGGACATCCGCCTGCTGGGCGTGCTGTCGCATACGGTCTGGTTCTTGCCGGGCGTGGCGGCTTGCCACGCGATGTCCAACCTCCTGAAGAAGCGGCAGAACCAGTTTTATCGCGATTACAAGGTCATTGTCGCGGCGGGCTCGGGTGCGGGCGGCGGTGCGGCGGCGCTGGGTCCGGTCCTACGCGAGATGGACGATCCGCTGGCGACGAAGACGATTACCTTGACGTGCGGCAAACTAACGACGGGCGTGACCGTGCGCCCTTGGACGGGAATCCTCATGCTGCGGAGCACATCGAGTACGGAGACGTACTTCCAGGCAGCGTTCCGCGTACAGTCTCCCTGGACCGTTTGGAACCCCGACGGGACAAGCCCGAACGAGGAAGCGATTCTCAAAGAGGATTGCTACGTGTTTGACTTTGCCCCCGACCGGGCGCTCCGGCAGATATCGGACATCAGCTGCCGGCTCAATCTGGACGAAGCCGTCAGCGCGGAGAAGAAGGTATCGGAGTTCATCGACTTTCTTCCTGTGCTGGCGTACGACGGCAGTTCGATGCGCCAGATCGACGCTGCGGGCATTCTCGACATGGCGATGAGTGGCACCACCGCCACGCTGCTCGCACGCCGCTGGGAGAGCGCCTTGCTGGTGAACGTGGACAACGACACCTTAAAGCGCTTGATGGCAAACAAAGAAGCGATGGACGCGCTGATGGGTATCGAAGGGTTCCGCAGCTTGAACCAAGAGATCGAGACGATCATCAACAAATCCGAAGCGGTGAAGAAGGCCAAAAAGGACGCTAACGACCGGGAGCTAACGAAAGCGGAGAAGAAGGAGCTTTCAGACGAAGAGAAGGAGTACAAAACCAAGCGAAAGCAGATTCAGGAAAAGCTAATCAAGTTCGCCACCCGCATCCCGGTGTTCATGTACCTGACCGACTATCGCGAGCGAACGCTCAAGGACGTGATCACCAAACTGGAGCCTTCGCTCTTCAAGCGGGTTACCGGGTTGGTGGTGAAGGACTTCGAACTGCTCGTGAGTTTGGGGCTATTCAATAGCGCGCTCATGAACGACGCGGTGTACAAGTTCAAGCGATACGAGGATTCGAGTTTGGTTTACACGGGGATCGACAAGCACCACGAGGATCAGATTGGGCTGTATGACACCGTCATCAGCCGGGCCGATGCTTTGCAGATCTTCGAAAACGTCAGTCATCCGCCGTAAGTTCGGGCATTTTCAGGTTGCGGTGAATCGGACTACGGCGAGCGGCGGTGGGTTTATCACGCGTGCTTCGATCCGGCGGCGTTGGAGGGGGAGGTTCGGGGGTTGCGCATGAGGCATCTGTTCCAGCAGAAGCCATAATCCTTTCCATGACCCGCTGGCTCTCCTTGAGTCGAAGAGCGACGATATCGCGGCGCTGTGCCGACGCTACGGCGTTTTGCGGCTGCGCGTTCTTGGCAGCGCGGTGCGGTTGGATTGGGATGCGGAGACGAGCGACTTCCATTTCTTGGTGGAACTGGAGCCTATGCGTAGCCTGTTGGACCTGGGCGGGCTGCAATATGACCTCCAAGAGCTTCTCGGTCGGCGGGTGGATGTCGTGGAGTGGCATGCAGCCAAGAAACCACTTTTCCGCCAGGTGGCTGAGGCGCTTGCTCAGGAGGTCTATGGGACCTGAATGTGGGGATCGCCTCGTGCCGCAGGGAGACTTTGGGATGCCGAGGAGGCGGCTGGCAAGGTCTTGGGCGTGAAGTCGATTTTGATTCTCGCTGGACCCAATGGCGCGGGAAAGACCACCTTCGCGAGGGAGTTCCTTCCCGGAGAAGCCGGGTGCCCACATTTCGTCAATGCCGATCTCATAGCGGCCGGGTTGTCGCCTTTTGCTCCTGAAGCAGTACAGGTTCAGGCGGGTCGGTTGATGCTCACTCGGATCGAGGAATTGGTCCGGGCAGACCTCAGTTTTGGGTTTGAGACGACGCTTGCAGGAAGGTCGTACGCACCGATGATCCGACGCTGGCAGTCGAGCGAGTATCGCGTCCAACTGATCTTCCTCAAGCTGAGTTCGCCCGAGCTTGCCATCGAGCGAGTCAGACAACGCGTCCAGGAGGGTGGGCATGACGTCCCCGAGCCGGTGATTAGGCGTCGCTATTCAGCGGGCTGGACGAACTTCCTGGAGGTCTACCGAGATCTTGTCGATCAATGGATTCTGTACGACAATTCAGGCGAAGAGCCCTTGCGGCTCGAGGAAGGGAGGCGATGACCGGACGGGTGACGGATTTGGAAATGGAGTGGTTCCGCAAGGCGACTGAAGCGGCGTTGCGGCGGGCGGCTGTTCAAGCTCGGGAACGGGCACGAGCGAGAAGGACTAGGATCGTAGTGCTTCGCGACGGGCAGGTGGTTCTCCTCGACCCCGATCTGAACTCGCCCACTATTGAACAAAGGCAAGACCCTTCATGAGCCAAGACTTCGGGGCGAGGGGAGCGCCGGACCGTACCACTGGCGTCCCGCCGGCATTCGGGAACCCTGCTGATTCTCGCCTGGACCTCTCCCCAACCCCTCTCCTCCGCCGCCGCTGCTTCGGTTGTCAAAGGCTTGTGGGCGCAGGAGAGGGAGCCGGACCGGAGCCCCTCGCTACGAACCCCTCTACCCGCCATTCATCGGGGAGAGGGGAGCGCCATACCGTACCGCTGGCGTCCCGCCGGCATTCGGGAACCCTGCTGATTCTCGCCTGGACCTCTCCCCAACCCTCTCCTCCGCCGCCGCTGCTTCGGTTGTCAAAGGCTTGCAGGCGCAGGAGAGGGAGCCGGACCCGGGTTTCTCGCGCCTGCTGATTCTCGCCTGGACCTCTCCCCAACCCTCTCCTCCGCCGCCACTGCTTCCGATGCCGAGGCGGTGGGCGGCGTAGGAGGAGGTACGGCGCCTTTTACCCCTCAAATCCCCCTCGGAACTACGAGCCCTACTTGACTCGAGAAGGGAGATTACCAACCGAGACCCACGTTGGATCTTGGGGGTCGGGTTCGGCGGTCGTGCCGAGCACGAGGGGGCCGGTCTTGCGGGTCGGATTGGCGATCAATTGGCCGCCACCCTTTCGGAAGTCGAAGACGGCGACGAGGTGCGTTTCGCGGCCATGCAGACGGCGGTTCCTTGTGCGACGGATGTTTGCTTCGGATCGCGCTGCCGACCACAGACGAATCTCTGCGATCGAACCGATGAACCGGCACGGCTTGCCTTCTTGATCCACCAGGTTGCTGCTGCCGATCCACATCGGCAGGTCATTGGGTAGAAGCGGCGAGCCCGTCGGACGAGTCGTGACGAGCTTGCCATCGACATAAAGTTTCGCCTTGCTGAGCGAGCGCGCGTAGGCGACATGAATCCACTTACCGAGCGGGAGAATCGGCTTGTCGGCGTGACCGGGGACGAGGTCGGTGCCGTGGAGACGATGATTCGGGCGGTCGAGCACCGTCAACTCGTACCCGGTCGTTTCCCAGTTCTTACTGACGACCATCGCAAAGGTCCGATTGACGATCGTCTCATCCAACTTCAACCACGCTTCGATGGTGAGCTCGTCGGTCAATCGCAACGCCGGACAGTCCGCGACCCAGGCACAAGTGTTGCCGTCGAATTGGAGCGCGGCGGCGGCGCGGGTTGTCCACAAGGCCAATATGGCAAGAACCATGCCCAAGTATGTTCGCATAGGCCGCACTTCGTCCAGAGCGTCCGGGCAAGCTGAGGGGCCGCTGGCCTTGGCGATGTGGCCCACTCGACGTGGGATGGACAGTGAGGGCACGGGCCGAACGTGCCGGTGGATCAAGTACGCGGTTTCAGAAATCGCCATTCGTACGTGAACACCAACTCGCAGTACGCTGGGGGCTTGGGCCAACCCTCCTCATGGGTAAGCTCCCGGCATGAGCCCAGACTTCGAGCTCGGAGACGTGATCTTGCAGGAGCGACCCATCGCGGGGATTCCTTATCAGACAGGGCTTTGGGTGGTGTGCGATCTCAGCGAGGCGCGTGCGTGGATTTCGCTATGCGGCGGTATGGTCGACGGCAAGCTGGCGGGGATTGCGAATTGGTACGAGATTTCGCGTGAAGACCTCTGTGCGTTTTCACCGACGCCAGAGAAGGCGTTGATTCGTGGTTCGCGGGACGACGTTTAGGCGTTAGTCGGGCAAGCTTTCACCCACAGTTCCTCTCTACGCCATTCATCGGGGAGAGGGGAGCGCCGGACCGTACCGCTGGCGTCCCGCCGGCATTCAGGGAACCGTTCGCCTGCTGGTTCTCGCCTGGACCTCTCCCCAACCCTCTCCTCCGCCGCCCCTGCTTCGGTTGGCAAAGGCTTGTGGGCGCAGGAGAGGGAGCGGGACCGGAGCCCCTCACCTCGAGCCCCTCTTCCCGCCATTCATCGGGGCGAGGGGAGTTGGGGAGTGCACAATACACATTTTCAGAAAAATCGTGACATGTGCCCTAAAGACCACTAACTGCACCTCCGACATAACAAATACCGGCAAACCGAGGAACGCCGAAAAGGCGATTTCGAAGAGCCAGAATAAAATAAGGAGGTAACAGTCTATTGAAGGCTAAGCTATCCATGGCGTTCCTTGACCTCAGAGGCAAGGACGGGCCTGTCGTGATTCGGAAAGGGCGGAATGGGCTCATGCTTACCCCGCACGTAACCCCGAAAAACCCGCGAACTTCTGCGCAGCGCGAAGTGAGAAACAACCTCACGAAGTCTGCCAAGACGTTCGAGAGTTTGACGACGGCTCAGGCCGATGCGTGGCGCGACTATGCTAGCTCGTTGACGGTTAAGGATCCGATCACGGGTATGTCGTATGAGCCGACGGCGATCAGCGTGTTCGTAGGACTTTCTTCGAAATTCCTGCAGCTGAATCCCACCGGAACCATTCCGGTCACGCCGCCCACCAGCGATTTCCTGGGTGACACGATCAAGCTGGAAGCGCAAAGCGAAACTCCGGGCATCATTCAGTTCCAGGCAACTGGGGCGAATGCGGCTGGCGTTACGACTGAAGTGCTGCTGCAACGATTGCCCAGTCGCAATCGCACGCCGAATGACAAGGCCTACGAGCACGCCGGCTTTAAGGCGTTCACGTCGGGTTCGTTGACGTTAGACGTCGATGTGACTGCTGGCTACTATGCTGCAGCCTATCGGTTCGTGAAGACGTCGACCGGCCAGATGACCGAGTTCGTCCCGCTGCCGGTATTCCCGGTATCGTTCTCGATCGAGAGCGGCAATGCGAAACCGGCGAAGAAGAAAGCTGCGTAGCTCTCTTAACTCGGAACGTGGCTACGCCGGGGTGCAGGATCATCACCCCGGCCTCTCCGTTGTACCACTGGCATCTTGCCGGACCCCGTGTGGAGGTTCTCCCGCAGGTGGTGCCGACAAGATGCCAGCGGTACGATGGGGTCTTGACCTGCGGTGGGAGTCGAAAGAATCCATCCCGATGGGGGATTGAGCGAAAATGCTGCTCGCCTGGACAAAAAAGTCTTGTAGAATGGAAGAGACTTGATTTGCTGCGGCAGTTGCCGTGGCCTTTCTTTAATGGAGGAATCTATGAAGTTACGATCTGTCTTCTTGTTTGCCCTTGCGGTGACGTCTGCTTTCTCGACTGCCCAGGTCTATAACGACGTTCCGAACGCTTATGGCAGCACCAACGCTGGCGGCACGTTCCTGGGGCCTCTTGCCAATGCAGCGCGAACTTATCAGTTTCTGATTGCCGAAGACCAGCTGACGGCGCATGTCGGTCGTGTGATCGACGGCATGGCGATGCGTCTCCCGGCTTCCGCAACGGCGGCCTGGCCGACGGCGGATGTTCTGTACAGTACGTATGACATTCGCGTCAGCGCGTCCGTTGCTCCGGCATCGCGATCGCTGACCTTTGCGAACAACGTGGTGGGCTCGCAGACTCTGGTTCGAACCGGGCCGCTCACGATTCTGGCCAATGCCTATCCGTCTGGCGCGGTGGCTCCCAACGCGAACGCCTGGGGCACGATGATCGATTTCCAGACGGGGTACCTGTACCTTGGCGGCAATCTGCTCATCGAGCTTCGCCATCAGGGCTTCACGGGCACCTCGAGGAGCATCGACGCGATCTTGGCAACGGGCGGACCTGCGGGGGTGTATGGCGTTCAAGTCAGCGCATGCTGGACGGGCAGCTATACCGGCACCGCTGGCTCGCAGGGCAACTTCGGTGCCCTTCATCTGCGCTCCGTGACCTCGACGTCGGTCTCGGGGCAGATCGTGTTCAGCGACCGAGCCGGAAACTTCCCCTCGAGTGTCAACATCGAGTTCAAGAATCCAGACTTTACGGTCGCCCACACGGCGATGAACGTTGCCGTTGACGGCCTCGGCAATTTCTCCACCGGCGATTTGCCCGCTGTCCCGGGCAACTACTTAGTTTCGGTGAAACCCCGTCCGTGGCTGCGCAAGAACGTTGGCCCTGTCGACACGAGTTCGAGCCAATCGGGTCTGATGTTCACGCTGGCGAACGGCGATATTGACGATGACAATGAAGTTGGCGTGGGTGACTATGCCATTCTGTCGTTCGCCTATAACTCAGCACCCGGCGACATCAACTGGGATCCGTATGCCGACCTGAACGGAGATGACGAAGTTTCCATCGGAGACTACGCGATTCTGTCTGCAAACTACGGTCTCTCGGGCGACGAGTAACTCAATAGTTACGAAGACAATTAAGCGCGGCCCTGCTTCTTAAGAGTAGGGGTCGCGCTTTTGCTGACGCTGAGGAGCTTGATAGAGTGGCGCGGGCATCTTGCCCGCGCATGCCGGAGCCTCTCAGGCAATCGCCTTGCTATCGAGCCTTCCCCGCCACCAGATGATACGCCTCGGCAACAATCCCCTCAAGCTCCTCCCAGTCCAGTTCGACGTCCAGGTACACGCCGAGCCAGCCACGAACGCCGACGTATGGTGGCCGAAAGTACCTCGCAGGCTCTGCCTCGATCATCGCCTCCTGCGCACCTGGAGGTGCCGCGCACCAAAACGAGAGCCGAGCGCCGTGGTGGTGATTCGCGTACATGACGAAGCTTCGCTTGCCCTTGAAGAACCAGGTTGGCTCCCCGTGACTCAGCCTTTCTTCCACGCTGGGGTGGCTTAAGCACAGGCGTCGAAGTTGTTCAAGCGAATCGTTCATAGCTGATCTTGGCACTGTTTTGACGTTCGGTGCCGACGAAGCAATGTTGAACTGATGCGCAATGTTATAAGTTGTGAACGCGTTAGCGTGGACGGAAAGTGCAAGAGCGAGTGCTGAGATGGCGAGCGTTTTGGATTGCGGTGACATGTTCTCCTCCTCGAAACTCTCTCCTTTCAGGGAAGTAAAGTTTTGGAGCGAATGCTCGTGAGAAGGGTGCCAGCCTCTTAGATAAGTGTTGCAGTCGTTGCGATATTAGCGTTTACGCATTCTTCGTCTCATCGCGATTGCCGCGATCCCTGCCCCCAACGCCAGCATCGTTCCCGGTTCGGGGACGACCTCTAGGTGTGCCCAAGCGCCCCACTGCGTTCCATTGCCGGTGGGGTCTTGGCGAACGAACACTCGATCAAAGCGTGCCGATTGGGTAAATCGAATCTTCATGACCGTCGCGAGATCGAAACCGGGGTCCATTCCGAAGAAGTCGAAGGGCGGGATGGGTCCACCGCTGCTGGCATTGAAGACGTACGATGGGTCCCAGTGATCGAGGGGCAGGGTGCGGAACCAACTCTTGGTCAAACCCGCCATGTCGATGAACTCGATGCCGAGCGAGTCGATGCCGGGAGGCGAGTAGACCTCGAAGTCGATGGTTAAACCGGTTAGGTCTGGGTCACCGTTGTAGTCGTACTCCCATCCGGCGACTTCGAGGGTGTTCGTTCCCGTTGGGTTCCAGGAAGTCACCAGCGATTGCCGCGTGGTGCTGCCATCGGATACGAGAATGTCGGGTGTTAGGGTGGGGACGACCGAGTTCGGTCCTCCGCCGAGTCCGTTGGCGGCAGCTCGGGTTGAGTAATAGTTGCTGGCTTGAATGGAAAGGCCGGTAGTCGCCGGATTGACGTTGTTGTTGGTGACGCCTTGCGTCCATGTCGTGGGCCGACTGTCGCCGATGCGGACGATCGGGCTGGCCGAAGCCCAGCACGAAGCTACAAAAAACGCGAGTAACAGTAAACGCCGACTCATTCTGGATTCTCCTCTCGACAACAACTGAATGACCCTATTATAGAGGAAGCGAGAAGGAAACGCCGAAATCACCGTACAGTTGCCAGGCTGCCCAGTAGTGCGGATCGTCGAATCCGCCCTCGCGGCATTCTCTTGCCCCTTGGCGCATCGCGTCCTCGACCGCGCCGCCCTGACCCAAGGCCAGATAGAAGCCTCGCATCCACAGGGCGGCGGCAGAGTCCTCGACCGGCCAGAGCGAAGCCACTACGCACCCAGCTCCGGCTTGGATGAGCGCTTGGGCCAGGCTCAGCGCGGTGCCGGTTCGGCCCCCGGGTGCCGTTGCACAGGCAGAAAGGACGACCAGTCTGGCGTTGCAGGTTCCTTGGGCTAGTTCGAGTCCAGAGACGATCTCGTAGTTTCCCTTCCCATCCGACAGCACAAGTCCGCTGCCGGGGTGGCGGTCAAATACGGGAACCGCATGGGTGGCGACGTGAACCCATTGGGCTGTTTTTAGAGAATGGAGAAGGGCTTTTCTTGTCGCTTGTTGCCCGGTGGCAGTTTTCGTCGGCCTAGCCCACTCTCGTCCTACTGCGTCGACTTCGCGGTTCACGCCGGTCAGGTCGGGCAGGGTGGTACCCGGAAACTTTGAAAGACCAAGAACCACCGGGAGCCCACACAATGTACTTTCGCCGTTCCGGCGAACTCCGGAATGTACTTTCGCCGTCTCGGCGAACTCCGGCAGGTCCTTCTGCCCCGAGGCACCGATCCTGCTGAACGAGATGTTCTCCAAACCGGCGAGTTGTGCCACCGGCTCGCAAGGCAAGTCCCGTAGCTTGCCGAGAGCGAGCGTGTACACCCGCTGAACGGCCGGAAATGAGGCAAGTGGCTGCATGAGGTCGGCGAGTTTATTGAGCCTCTTATCCGATCCCGGCTTGTGAAGTCCCGACAGGGTCGCGTCAATGTCAGCTGTCGTGAAGGTTGCGGCGACAGATTCTGAAGTCACCGCAATCGCGATCATGCCAGGTCCGGTCGCGCACAACGCGTACCACGCTTCATCAGGGCGCAGTCGCCTTCGCACTTCGTCGAGGTCAGACCAGTCACTCGGAATGAAGTCACCCGGCTCGAACCTGACGCTGGCCATCAACTCGTCCAGCTTGCGCCGGGCTTCCTTCGATCCAGTTAGGACGTCGGATTGAAGTTGTCTTAGCGTACGACTTGTCGATCCAGTCCTAAGAGCTGGCTGGCGACTGGGGCTAGCGAGGGCCAGAAGTCGAGCGGCTTCTTCAAAGTCCCCAGTCCGAAAAGCAAGCCAGGCGGCATCCTGCTCAAGAATGTCCGCGTCGGCGCTCCCACGACCCACCAATTCGGCGAGCTTGCCGATTCCCTTTGCCGGATCCGCAAGGGCCAGAGCGCGCGCTTCGCCCACCGGATCGCCGATTCGCTTGAAGGCGGCCTTCGCCTCGTCGGCTGAGCCATCCTGGTCAGCCCGTGCCAGTACCAAATGGCACTCACCAACACCCTGGTAGTCCTGAAGTCGTTCAAACACCACCAGCGCCAGACGAGCTTCGTCGCACGCAGTCTCGGCATCACCCTGACGCTCCAAGCTTGACGCGAGGTTAAGGAGTGTGGCGGCCTCCATCCGCTCGTCTTTCGTGGTACGAAACACCTCGATCACTTGACCGTAAAGCGAAACCGCATCCGAAAGCCGCTCCATGTCCGCGAGGCAGTTCGCCGCGTTCATCGCGCATCGCGCGGCGCGGTTGGCCTCGCCGAGCGCCTCGAACATCTGCCGGGCCTGAAGGTAAAGCGCTAAGGCCTCCGGCCGACGACCCGCGTCGCGGTGGGCATTGCCGATGTTCAGCTTGCAGATCGCGACGCCCAGTCGATCTCCTGCGGCCTCGAAAAGTGCCTCGGCAGCCTCAAAGCTCGACAATCCAGCCCCACTCTTGGCCTGAAGAAGGCCGAGATTGAAGGTCGCCGCCGCCTCCCCGCGCCGGTCGCCGAGTTCGCGAAAGGCAAGCAAGGCCCGCTGATAGGCCTTCCGAGCAAGCGCAGGTTTTCCAGTCTCCGCCGCGATCGCGCCACGGACGTTGGCGATCCACGCGTGACCAAGCCCGTAGCCGCATGCCTGAAAGCATTTCTCAGCCCTACGCAGCCACCGCGCCGATGACACCCACCGCGCCTTGAGCCGGGCATGTTTCCCCAACGCCAGCATCACTCGACCCCGATGTTCGTCCGATAGATTCTGCGAAAGCAGGCGTCGCCGAAGCCCAACCGGAATCTCCGTTTGGGCTTCGACGTGCTTGACGAACGCCTCGATCTCGTCGGCGGTCGCGTCAGTCCAAGAGGGTTCCTGCATCCCTCCTTCTCGCCGAGGCGGAGCCTCGGACGGCTTGGGCATAGGGGGCCAAGAACTCGTCGGCGGGCCATCGCTCCAGGAGAGCTTCGGCCTGGCCGAATCGTCCCGAACGGTACATCAGCATCGCGGAGACGACCGGGGCTTCTTCAGCGGCGGCTTCGGCCCAAGCGAGGTCAAAGGCCTCGTCGGCGGACATCGTCATGAAACAGGCGACGACCTTGGTCTGTCCGGCGACCCAATCGTCGTCGTTGGCGACGAAGTAGGTGGCTTCGACCACGTCACCCTCGTTCGCTGAAGCATCTCCCTCAACCACCGAGCCATTGATCCGAATCTCTGCAGCCTGTAGACCGTCAAGAGAGCCTGGCGTTAGGGTCTGATTGGCAGGATCGACGGGCAATGCTGTTTCGCTCTCGTTGCCTCGGTAGACCGGTACGAAGGCGGGTGTCGCGAACAAGCTACGAAGCTGGTCGACGATCCGCTGCGGCAGTTCCTTGATGCCCTCGACCCAGCGCGAAACCTCTGGCGCTGGCGACGAGGACTGCACGGCATGCAGCTCGCGGTAGAGCGTGGACGCGCTGGTGGAGAGGCCGACCTCGACCATGATCGCATCATAGCGGGGATGGCGGCGGCCCTGCTCGGCGGCGGCGATGATGTCGTCGAGCGGCAACGAAACCTGCGGCTCATAGGTGGCGAGAGCGGAGGCGATGGCCTCGTCGACGGCGGTTAAGTTCATTGAGTTCATCATGCGCTCCAAGAAGAAAGGGGGTTGGGCAGTTCGCGGGCGACTTTGAGGCACGCGGATTGACAAGAGGCGGTGCGGACACGAGCGGTTACGAGGGCGTCGATTTCCTGTTGGTCAAGGCCAATCGGCGGTCCGATACGTTTCAGTTTCTCAGCAACCGCATGGACGGTTTCCGACCCACCGACGAGACCGGGATGGTTGACGATGACTTCGGCGAGGATCAATGCGCGTCCCCGAAGGAAGTGGCTTCGGCAGGTCGCGGGCTTCAACTGAAGCAACTCAGCCGTCTCGTCGAACGACCCGGTTCGGGCGAACATCAGCAGCACGGCGATCTGGACCTCCGAGCAGACTTCACGGGCAATCGCCAGCAGGTCCTCCAGCCAGCGATGCGTCTCAATCTCCTCGCTCGACTGGTCTTCGTCCTCGAAGTCCCTGGTCTCCAGCATGTCGTCCAGCGAACTTGCCCGTCGCGAGGACTCGTACCGGTACTGATGACTCAGGACTCTCAATGCGATGCGCCACAGCCACCGATCGAACGGGCACTCGCCCCGGAAGTTCGAGAGGGCTCGGTAGGCTTCGTAGAACGTCGATTGAGTCAGCGCTTGGGCCGTATCGGCGTCCCGAACTCGGGTGCGCAGGAAGGAGTCCAGTTTCGAGCGATACGGAGCGACGAGCCGGTCAAAGGCCTCGCGGTCGCCCCGCTGGGCGGCCTCAAGTCGAAGGGCCTCGGTTGCGTACCGATCAATCATGGCGTCCGCCAGAGGCGGCCTTTCCGCCCGCGGTCTCGGCATTGTCATCAGTCCCATGAAGGTATGGTGCCGCTCTATGCCCGTTTTGTTGCGGTCTCGTTGGACTTTCTTTCTTTCGCACCGTGCGCCTAGTGTAGCGGAGGCGGAGCGAAAAGAAGCCCCCCGGGTTCTCGTCCGGAGGGCAATGAGGGGAAGTCTTTGCTTTCGTTTTGCGTCTTGACCGCGCTCTTTGCGTTTGTACTTCCTGGTGCCGACGCCGCGCCCTTTTGTTGCGGTGCTTCAGCGATCTCAGCTCGATATTTTCGGGCACAGGTGCTAGACTTGAGCATGCGTTATCGCACGCCATTGATCGCTCTCGTTGGGTTGACCAGTGCGGGCTGGGCAAGTGACTGGCACTTCCAGGGAGTCGCTTTTGAGACCGGCCCCGGCCAGTGGTCGAGGGTCTACGGGGCGTCCGGCGATGGAACTACGGTAGCGGGCGGCGGTACTTACCCCGGCACATCGGAGATGGGCAGCAGCCCATTTCGATGGCGAATTGGAGAGGCACTTGAGCGGCTTCCGGGACTACCAGGAGCCCTCCCGGTGGGCACGGGGTATGACTTGAGCGAGGACGGGTCCTATGTTTCCGGGGTCATGCTGTCGATCTCGAACGGCGACAACGGTACGGCAGTACGTTGGGCCCCGTCGGGCGTTCTGAACCTCGGAGTACTCCCAGCCTACACCGGGTCGCAGGGCTATGGCATTTCGAGCGACGGTCAAGTCGTCGTCGGCTGGTGCAGTCGAGGCCCGACTCCGTCGGAGGTGCCTTTCAAATGGGCAGTTGGCTCCGGTCTTGTCGCTCTGTCGTTTTTGCCTGGCACGATCTACGGCAATGCAGTCGCAGCATCGGACAATGGCAAAGTCCACGGTAGTCTCATTCTTTCGAGTGGTGAGAGGGCGGTCCAGTGGACGGGCGGGGTGCTTGAAGAAGTCGGATGGGAGTCCGCCTACCCTTCTCGAGACGGTACCTGGCTCGTAGGGAACCGCATGGGGCGCGGCACGGCAAGGTCTGCCTCGGGCGACACGGACCTGGGACCGAATCTGTGGCCGCGAGCGGTAAGTACGTCAGGGACCGTGGTGGGGACGTACGCCGGGAGCCCGCCTCATGACGGAACGACGGCTTGCGTATGGTTGCCGGGCACTTTGGATTGGCATGACCTCCAGGACTTCCTAACGGCGAATGGCGCACATGTGGCAGATTGGTGGCTCGTTCTTCCATGGGGGATTTCACGCGGCGGAACGACCATTTCGGGCTATGGAAAGAACCGATTCGGGCGATGGGAAGGATGGGTGGCCGCCGATCTTGCGCAACTGCCCGGTCGGTACGTCGCCGGACGCGCGATCCTTGAGGGAATTGACGCGGAGTCTTGGGTCGATGGCACGATAGCATTTGAACTTAGCGGTATCAACGGGACCGTCACGCGATCGACTTGTCTCGACTCAAGTGGAAACTTCGTGTTGAAGGTTCCTGATGGCTGGTCATCATTCCTGCTTTCGACTAAGCCAACGCACTGGCTCAAAAGAACGATACAGGTCGATGCTTCGTCTGGCAATGCATTGGGCCAGCTTCTCAATTTGAAGAATGGCGACTCTGATGGTGACAACGAAGTCGGGATTGGTGACTACGCGCTCCTATCTGCCGCTTACAACACAGAACTTGGGGATGGAAGCTGGGATCCACTGGCCGATCTCAACCAGGACTTGTCAGTTAACATCGCCGACTACGCAATCCTAAGCGCCAACTACGGATCGGTCGGCGACGATTGATTTCCAACCTTGTTTGCGGGTCCGCCATATGGGCGCAACTCGTGATCGGCTGCCCCGCTAGCGGCGCTTCCACCACAGTGTTTCAACGTTCGCGTGCTGCTTCATGTCGGCTTCCAGTTTCGCCATCTCGTCCGAGGACATCTTCTTGAAGGCGCGGACGGCATCCAGGTTCTTGCCGACCTCCATCCCCCGGCGAAGGCCGATGGTCAGGGTCGAGATCGGGAGGCTCAGGGAGTAGCGCAGCAGTGGCTCGGCCTCGAACTTGCCGCCGGTGGCTCGTTCGATGCCCTTGAGCGACTTCATCCCGACGATCGAGATGCCCAGTTTGTTAGCGGCGGGCAGGACCTCGTCGGCCCAGTCGTGGATGTGCTTGTCGAGCGCGCTGACGGGGACGAGGAAGCTGTTGAAGGGGTACTTCTTGGGGGCTTCGAGGATCACCTCGGGTCGGGTGTGGCCGGTGATCCCGATGTGACGGATGAGTCCATCCTTCTTCGCGCGCTCCAGTCCCTCGATCGCGCCGCCTTTGGCGAGGATCTGGTCGAGTGTGCCGGTGTCGTTGACCGCGTGGACTTGGAGGAGATTCACGTGGTCGGTTTGGAGCCGCTCCAGGCTGGCTTTGACCTCGGCGTATGCCCCGTCGGCGCTGCGTTCGAGTGTCTTGGTGGCGAGGAAGACCTCCTTGCGCCGCTTCTTCATGACGATCCCGATGGCTTTCTCGCTGCGGGTGCCCATGTAGCTGGGGGCAGTGTCGATATAGTTGACACCGCCTTCCAGAAGCTGATTGAGGGCGATGATCGCTTCTTCGTCGCCGGGAATCTCCGCCGTTCCGACCGCATAGATCGAGGCCTCCCAGCCCATCTTGCCGAGTTTGCGCTTCGGCATCGACTTGGTAACCTGACCGAGGACAGGGAAGGCGGTTGCTCCAAGCCCGAGGCCCGAGAGGCGGAGGAGATCGCGGCGAGAGAGCGACATGCCTCTATGTTATCGCACACTGACTAGGGAATGAAGTACATCGGGTTGGGAAGCTTGAAGGTTCGTTCGGCATAACCGCCCTTGAGATCACTCCACTGGTCCCCGACGCTCGCCAAGATCCGATATCCCTGCTGGGCGATCTGCTTTCTTGCCCCAGACTTGAACGGGATGACGCTCGGCTTGTCGTAGGTTTCCGGCTTCATGATCAGCGCGGTGTATTCCCCGAATCCGCGCCGACGCAGGTTTTCTTCGGTGCAACCGCGAAGATTCTCCTTTCTTCCCGTGATGAAGAAGACGTCGACGCCCTTTGCGCGCGCCAGTTCGTAGAGCCCGTGGGTGGGCTGAATCGCGGGGGCAGTCGCTCCGAAGGCCCAGTCATTCCAAAGGTAGGGCACGAATCCAAAGCCAGTTTCCCGCTCTATCGGATAGTTCGAAAGGCAGGTGTCGTCGATATCGAACACGATGGCTTTCTTGCCCGGCTTGGCGGCCGCGGTTTTCAGGAATCGTGTCGCTTTGTTGATCACGACGCGGAGGTCTTTCTCGTATCGTCCGCTGTTGTAGTAGGTTTTGACGTTGGACTGTGCCGTACCGAGGTTGAGCGGCTCTTGAGAGCCGGCGATGGCGACGAGCGTCAACGCAAGGGCGAGAGTGAATGGGCGGGCAAGGTGCATGGGCACTGTGTTACCCGACTCGCCGTATCGGTCGGTGATGGTCTTCTTTCCTCCGGCAATCCAGGACACAAATTTGGCGGGGACGGAACACTCGACGGCTGGTTTCGCATCTACAATAGCAATAGGGCTATGAAGACGTATTGGATTCCTCTCGCGTGGTTGCTGGCGTGTTCGTCGGCTTGGTCTCAGGTGCCCGAGGCCCTCTCAAAGCCGGTCGAGATTCGGCTGGGAGCGACCCGTGTTCCGGTGGCCCTCGAGATCCTCTCCAAGCAAACGGGCGTTGCCATGAAGACGATTCCGTTCTACGAGAACGAGGTGATCATTTTGAGTTCTCGCACGCGCGATCTCAATACGGTCATGAAGAAGATGGCGGAGGCAGTAGCGGGGGAGTGGAAGGTCGTGGATGGTGTCTACGTCCTTGGGCGAGATCAGCAGAAGATCCTCGAGCAGGAGAAACAGTCGCGTCAGAAGTTGCTCGACCAGATCCAACGAGCCCAAGCCGAAGCACGAAAGCTCCTTGCCAGCGCCTATACCGTCGAATCGCTGCAGGCAAACTTGAAGAAGCAGGGAGAGACTGAGAAACGGATGCAGAGCGGCTCGGTGCCCTACGAGATCTGGCGAACGTATTCGAAGCTGGCGAGCATGGGGCCGTTCCAGAGGGCGGCAATGCGCCTTTTCGTCCAGATCGATCCGAAGGTACTGATCGACATTCCCCAGCGGGGGCGCCTCGTGTTCTCGACCTCGCCGAATGCCATGCAGCGCCCGCTGAACGGGGGGGCACAGGTAGGGCAGGCGCTTGTCGCCGAGCAGAAGCTTTACGTTGAGGTGAAGGAGGCACAGGCACCCAATCCCGACGGTGCTGAGCGAATCTTTTTCGGCGCATTCGAGACGCCGTCGAAGGAGTTCAAGAAGCCGATTGGCAAGCTGCTGCTGGTGATTCAGCGCGACCGTTGGTCTGAGGTCGCGAACGACGGCACCCTGCACGTCATCGCGACTGACGGCAAGTCTCTCGGATCGGCCAACCTCGACATCAACGGCCTTGCCGTTGACGAACAGGAGGTTGAGCGGTCGATGAAAGCGGAGAAGACGAAGGAGGACCCGCAAGAGCCGCTGCTTCCGTTTTCGCCCGAGACCACCGCGATCTTGGATTTCATGAAGAACCGCAATGGAACGATCACCAATCCGCAGGTCTGGTCGGTTCCCCCGGCAGAGGTTGTCGGCCTGCTTCTGGAGCCCGAGGTCCGCGATCCGCTGAACGGGCCGATATCGGATGCCTTCCTTGAGTACGCGGACCGCAAAGGCGTTGATCTGATTGGCGCGATGGAAGAGAACTGGACCGGCTGGACTCGAAGCCGTGCGAACGACACGAGAGGATTCCGGGCGAGTTTGCTTCAGCAGGTTTACGCGAAGAACATGAAGATCGAAGAGGGGTGGCTTCATTTGACCCCTAACGATCCTGTTCAATGCCGGCGAGATCGTGTTGACCGCGCCTCTTTGGGCTCGTTCCTCAGACAAGTGCGCAACGACGGTCGCGTGACGTTGGACAGTCTCGCGACGTTTCTCCTCCAGAATGATGGCAAGCCGGTTTTCAGTGCTCAAACGACGCTGGGCCTCCTCGTTCCCGGGGCCAGTGCGGACTTCTGGCAAAAGGGAGACGAGGACGCCCTGCGACTTTACGCGACCATGAGCCCCGCTCAGCGGCAGAATTTGAATGCGGGAGGAAAACTGCCCATCGCTTCAATGAATCCGCAGCAGAGGGAGTTCGTAAGGCGATTGACCTTCGGTTCAGACGTCTATCTCCAAAAGAACGGCGGGGAGTCCGATGCCCCGTCTGTCGAAACCGAGGATATCGAGAGCTATTCCATGTACGACGTCGGGTCGGAACCCACCGAACTCCTACCCAGTGGCATTCCGAACCGAGCCACGTTGAGTTGGTCTGCGGAGAAGAAGGACGTGCTTTACGGTTACGATGCGGCCGAGGAACGGGGTGGCTACAGCTACGGCCAGGAAATCGAGGGTATCGCGGCTCAGCTTTTCTACAAGCAGCATCCCGAACTGTTTCCTTGGGCGGACGATAACCCCAATCTGGACCTGTTTCGGGCGGCCAACCGTCGCGACGTCGCCATCAGCCTGACGTATTCGACGACGGTGTCGGGGCAGTACACGCTGAGTGACGACGTTTTTGTCAATGGCCCGCCCATCAAGCGCGATCAGCTACCGGCCGCGTTCTTGGCGGCGCTCGACAAGGAGATGAAGAAACTCGCCGAGCAGTTCAAGAACATCAAGCCGGGTGAGCTTGGCGGGGGTGGCGAAGTGCCCCCTCCTCCGCCGACCAGCTAGCTTCCGGGTGGCATGGGACGACGCCTTCCGCAGAACTTCCGTCGCCACCCAATGAGTCCCGTGCGAACGCCAGATTGGGGCCGCTTAGCATCCGGGTGGCACGGGACGACATCTTCCGCAGAACTTCCGTCGCCACCCAATGAGTCCCGTGCGAACGCCAAACACGAAAGCTGGCTTCTACTTGGGCTCAAGTTCGATGAACTGGATGACAGGAGGTGCGCTGCCGTCGTCTTGGATTCCGCCGATGATCACGAAGTAGATTCCGCCGCTTCGCAGGGTGATGCTGGTGGACGCGTAGATGTTCTCACCGTCGACGTCGGCGCGCCGTGCCTCGAAGGTTTGGAACCCTGAATCCACGACGATGTCTTGGCTGCCACCAAAGTCGAGGTTCTCGAGCTTGAACTGCGGATTGTCGCCGGGCGTTTGGAAATTGAGCTGAGGAGTCTCGTCGCCGGGCGGGCGGCTGAAGGCATGGAGAACGTACAGGTGGGCCTTGTCGCCGGTTGGCGCGACGCGATCGATCTCAGTCAGTGCGATTCGCGCGGACTTCTCCTCATCGCCTTCCGCTGGATTGAGCAACCCAAGGGTAATCCCGATGTAGTGCTTATCTCGTTCAAGAACATTGCTGATGCGATCGATATCGTCGAGCGAACCGGGGACCCGCGAGGAGATGTCATAGCCGCCGTCGAGGTCGCTCTTAAAGGGCACCTTGGTGAAAGGCCCAGAGGCCGAGAGGTAGTTGACGTTGGCACCTTTGAGCTCATCGTTGAGATAGAACTCGATGGCTCCGCTGTCCGCAGAGGCATTGACGAATTTAATCGTCGGATCGGGAAGAGCTTCCTCACCTCTGACCGTCGAACCGCCGCATCCTGCGACCACGAAAACGGCCAATGCCGCCATGAACAGCCCGAATCGTTTCATCATCCTTGTCCAGCCAACATACCCCAAGCGGCTACTTGATCACCTTGAATAGTGACGCATCAGGCGAACCACCGACCTTGAGATCGAGGTCCCAGACGGTCACGATGGTGATCGGTCCGACGTTCAAATCGACCTTTCGGCTACGGAATTTCTCATCGAGCGTGGTCGTGTTGGGCTGGAAGGTCTCCCGGTGGATGTATTTCTTGAGATTGCCGGTTGCAGACTCAATCCACATTTCGTAAGTTCCGCTGGCGGGGGAGCTCGCATAAAGGCGCCAGTTTCCGCCGACCGCCTTGACCCCGTCGGGTACTTCTCGGTCGAGCATTTCGAGCGTGGCCCATTGGTTGCGGATGTACTTGAGGTCATCGGTCCGCGCAATCGCGATGTCAAGGGGCGCAGACCGGTCGGCTAGCGAGCGCGAAGCTACGGCGTAAATCTCGCGATAGGTGAGCTGCTTCCCGGCCTGCGTGACCTGCTCGACCAGCCGCTCGCCGGGGGCACCCACGCGCTCCTCGGGCAAATCGTAACTGAAGAGGGTTCCATCGCTGGTCACGAAGAACGAGCGCGCTTCGCTGTTCTTTCGGTCTTGGCGGATGAAGAGCTTGGAGGGCTTCTCCCACTGAACGTAGGTGTCGATGCCGATTGAGATGTTCTGCACGCTCTGGACCATGCGGATCGTGCCGGTCAAGCTGTTTCCGCCGTCATAGTGGCGAAGCATCCGCCCGACCAATTCGGCGGCTGACTCTTGGGGCGTGAGCAGGGCGACGGCGACACATAGACTGAGCATGGTTAGTTACACCTCTTTGGCAGACCAAATCACGTCCTTGCGATCGGCAAGGCGATTAGCTGTTCTCGCAGCGACGAATAGCCAATCGGATAGACGATTGAAGAAGATGAGGGTTAGCTCTTCGACGGGTTCGCGGCGATGAAGCCGCAAAATCGCACGTTCAGCACGTCGGCAGACGGTGCGTGCATGGTGCAAGTGAGCGGCCAGGGGCACCCCTCCCGGGAGGATGAAGTTCTTGAGCGGTGGCAGGGCCTCGGTCTGCTCATCAATCGAAACCTCGAGGAGCCGCACGTCTTCGCCGTCGAAGGCGGCTCGGTAATAGCGACCATCTCGTGGGCCGCCGAGTTCAGCCCCTGCGTCGAAAAGCAAGTTCTGGATGCGCTCCAATAGGTGGTCCAGTCCCATTCCTTCGCTCAAGCACCGACAGAGCCCAAGGCAGGCGTTGAGTTCATCGATGGTCCCCACTGCTTCGATGCGGTCGTCGTCCTTTCGGATGCGATCTCCGCCGATAAGGCCTGTGTCGCCCGCATCTCCGGTCTTGGTGTAGATCTTCATTGCGAGGTCAGCACGAGCCGGACGAAGCGGGGGAGGTACTTCACCTTCGACATCTTCTTGGGGTTGAGAATCAGTCGCCAGAACCATTCCATCTTCATCTTTTGGATCAGTTTTGGCGCGCGCTTGGTCTTGCCGCTGAACACATCGAAGCTGCCGCCTACTCCCATCGCGACCGGTGCTTGAATGATCGACTGGGTTTTGAGGATGAACTGCTCCTGTCGCGGCATCCCCATGGCGACGAAAAGCACGTCCGGGTGAGTCTTCGCAATGTCCTGGGCGACCACGTCGTCGTCCGCGGCAGGGAAGTAGCCGTGCCGCGCTCCCACAATGTTGCACCCCGGGTGGCGAAGGCGCATCCGCTCGGCAGCGAGTTCGGCGACCCCGGGCTCTGCGCCGAGGAAGAAGATCCGATAGCCGACGTCTGCACTGCGCGCGCAGAGTCGGTCGACGAGGTCAACGCCGCTGACGCGCTGCTGGTTTGCGCATCCAGCCCTCTTCATCGCCCACACGACTCCGGAAGAATCGGGAGTGATCAGGGCGGCCTGTTCTAATATCTCATGAAACAAGAGGTCGTCCTGAGCCATCACCAACCCACTCGCGTCGGCAGTGAACACAAGGCTCGGAGTGCGAGCTTCGATCATATCCTCAAGCCGATCGATAGCCTCGTCCATGGTAAGGCAATCGACCGGAATGCCGAGAACAGGCGTCCGGGTGACAGGCGTGCGTGAAGCTCCGTCGGTCTTCATCTGTTGGGTCGAGTTTACCGTATCGAACCTACGATTCCGGCTCAGAATCCTCTTCTTCGAGCAGGACTTTCCAGCCCTCATAAAACCTTGCCCGGGCCGCTTCGGCCCTTGCCCGCCCGTGTTCGCCCACCACGTTCATATGGCCCATTTTGCGTCCCGGCCGAGAAACAGCCTTGCCGTACCAATGAAACTGAACGCCGGGATCTTGGGCGAGTGCGGCGGCAAGACCCCGTCGGAAGTTGCCAACGTTGCGTTGTCCGATGAGGTTGGCCATGCACGTCGGAAAGCCATCGATCGGCAGGGGGGGAAGGCCGATCGTGAGTCGTACATGCTGCTCGAACTGGCTGGGACCGCCCCAGTCGAGGGTGTAGTGACCTGAGTTATGCGGGCGAGGCGCGATTTCATTGACCACGAACGACCCATCTTCACGTTCGAAGAGTTCGACGCCGAACAGGCCGAAGCCGCCCACGGCCTCGACCGCCTGAACGGCAATTGCCGAGGCGTCGACATCAGCAGGGAAGACCAGATCGCACATGTGGTTGGCCTGGACGGACTCCATGGTCGGAAAAGTCGCGACATCGACTCTGAGTTCGGGGGACCCCTTGGGCGGATTCAGCGGATCGTAAGTCGGGGACACCCACCGCATCACCATCACCGCCAACTCGCGTTTGAAAGGCACGAATTCCTCGGCGAGCCAACCGCCATCGCTCCACGTACGGCGGAGGTCTTCGAAGTCCTCGGCACTCTTGGCGGTGCGGGTTCCTCGCCCATCGTAGCCGCCGGTTCGAGCTTTGAGGACCATTGGAAACCCGATTTTGGCAATGGCTCCAGTCCCGTCGTCCTCGATCGCCACCGCCTTTGGGCTTGCGACGCCTTTCGCTGCATAGGCTTGCCGCTGGAGGAGTTTGTCCTGGATAGTCGCCAGCGTGTCGAGGCCGGGTGTGAGGATGTTCTCCTCGCGACTGGCCTCTTGCAGCGCGGCACGGATCGCGGCGGCAGGTACGAACTCGTTCTCCAGTGTCAGAAAGGCGCAGTTCCGGGCCAGATCGAGCAGCGCTTCGGGGTCATTGAGGGCACCGGTCACACTCGGGGCGATTTGGGCCGCAGGGGTGTCTTCGCCGGGGTCAAGGGAGATGCAGGTCAGTCCCATTCGCTGGGCCGCCTGGATCGACATCCGCGCCAACTGTCCTCCGCCCAAAAACCCAATATCGAAGCCTGCATCCATCCCGCCCATTATGCGGGACGGCAAGATCGCCTGATTCCTTGTGCCTAATCCTCGTAAAATCCGAACCTCTTGCGTCTCAAAGCGTTCTAACGCTACAGATCAGGTGAGATGCATGAACAAACGAGTGCTCATTTGCGATGACGAGAAGCCCATCACCCGGCTTCTGCAGTCCAGCCTCGAAAAAGAGGGGCATGAGGTCTTTGTCGCCAACGATGGCCGTGAAGCACTGGACTGCCTCGACCGACAGAGCCTCGACGTGTTGGTTCTCGACTGGATGATGCCGTACGTAGACGGGCTAGAGGTCCTTCGACGGGTTCGATCCAATCCCCATCTGGGACACCTCAAGATCATCATGCTCAGTACCCTCGCTCAAGACGCCGACATCGAGGAAGGCACGCGAGCTGGTGCGGACCGCTACATCACCAAGCCGTTCAATCCACGCGAACTCTACACGATTATCCGCGATCTGTAGCCTTTGCCGCACCTTTGCGTCAATTGGGTTATCCTACTGCCATGCCGCGCTGCGCTGTCGAGCTTTTTGGAGGCCCAGTGTTTCGTTGCGGCACGCTCGCTGTTTCCAAGTTCGAAACCCGAAAGACGGCGCTGCTCCTTGGCGTCCTGGCCGTTGAGCCAGGCAAGACATGGAATCGAAACGCGGTCTGCGAAATCCTTTGGCCTTACGAAGATTCGGAGATCGCACGCACCCGCCTCCGACAGGCCGTTGCCGCCCTTCGAAGAGCCCTCGGTGACGCGAACGACTTTCTCGAAGCGGATCGAGTGGACTTGCGCCTGAGTGCGGAAGTCGATTCGGACGTTTCGCAGTTCGAAAGGCTCTCCAAGCGGTCGCGTACGCTCTCCGACCCCTCCGAGAAGGCGGGGGTACTCGCCAAAGCGGCGGCGCTGATCCGTGAAAATTTTCTACCCGGATTTACCGAGGACTGGGCCGCATCTTTGCGCGATCATTACCGCGCTGCGCGCTTGGAGGCTATGGAAAACGCGGCATCGATCTTCGCTGAGCTTGGTCAACGCACCGAAGCCACTGATGCCTTTGCCGCTGTACTTCGCTACGATCCGCTTCGCGAAGATGTGGCTCGCAGGCTCATGACGCAGTATTTCGAGGCAGGCTTGGCACCCAATGCCCTTCGGGTCTTCCGTGAACTCAGTGCAGCCCTGCAAAACCAGATTGGGTTCGATCCATCTCAGGAGACGGTCGATTTGGCAGAGTCGATCCGGCGTGCCGCTCCGCGACCGACTTCGTCCCTGGCCGACGACTTGACGTCCGGGCTTTCCGAGTCGAAGCACACTTTTCCGTCGCTCTGCGAACCTGACACACCCTTGTTTGGACGAGGGGCCGAGCTCGCAGAGGCGCTCCAGGCCCTGGTTGAGGAGGGGGCGCGCTTGCTGACCATCACTGGGATTGGCGGCATCGGAAAGACCAGGCTTTCGCAGGCTCTCGCCCAAGCAATCGTCGGCATCGATGATCGACCCGTCTGGATCGTTGGTCTCGAGAACTTCCAGGAAGGTGGGGAAGTGGCGGCAGCCATTTTGGAGGGTTCTGGCTTCAAACGCATCGGTGCCGAGGAGGCGCTGGATCAACTGTGCGACCGCCTCAAAGCAGTTCGGGGCGTTCTCATCTTAGACAATTTCGAACAGATTGTCGACGCCGGGGCGGGCGTCATTGCAGAGGTCCTCAAGAAGTGCCCGCACCTACAATTCGTTGTCACGTCACGGGTGCTGCTTTGTCTGGCCGCTGAGCGGGAACTGCCGCTTAGGCCACTTCCATTGCCCGAAGGAGTGTCGCCCGAAGATTGTCCCAGCGTCCAACTGTTCCTGGAACGTAGTCGAGCCGCGCGCCCCGGCTTTGCCTATTCGGCGGCCGTTTCCCAACTCGTGGAGCGTCTCGAAGGCATCCCGCTCGCACTAACGCTGGCTGCTGCTCGCGCTCCGGTGCTGACGGCTGATCAGATGTTGGATCAAATTGACCGGCGATTCGAGTTTCTGGCCGCTCAACGCCGGGATCTACCCGCCCGCCACCGCACCATGGCAGCCGCCATCGACTGGAGCATTCAGAGCCTCTCGGAACAACTCCGGCTCTTCTTTTCGCGCCTGTCCGTATTTCGCGGGGGCTTTACGCTTGATGCAGCTGTCGAGGTTGCACGTATTGAGGGTCTCGATGCCATCGATGGCCTGCAGCAGCTCCGAGAACGCTCCTTGATCTTGGCCACCGAGGACGACCTCGGGCTCCGATTCCGGATGCTCGAAACCATCCGTGAATACGGTGCAGGCCTGCAGGACGAGGCTGAGGCTTACTCAAACCGCTTGCGACATGCAGAGTTCTTCGCCGGATTTGCTGCGCGGGCTGACGAAGGAGTCCGTGGCCCTGAACAGGGCGTTTGGCTGAGAAGGATGGACCTGGAGCGTCCCAATGCCCTGGCCGCGCTCGACTGGGCGAGCGAGAACCAGCCCGAGGTCGCTGCCCGAATCTTGGCTGGCTTCTGGATGTTCTGGCATATCCGCGGCCTTTATCACGAGGGCCGCGACCGGGGTCAGAGGGCGATCAGGGCCTATCGACCCGACCCGCCCACCGCGATCTATGCCCGCGCGCTGAACGGTCTGGGGGTGATGTACGACCGCTGTTGCGACTTCGAACTGGGACGAGAGACGCTCCTGCAAAGCGTTGCGGTCTCCAAGGCAGTGGGCGACCCAGACCTTCTCGCCAACTCCCTGAATAACCTCGGCAATCTGGAATTCGCCTGTGGACTTTACGACGAGGCTCGAGAGCATCAGGATCAGGCTCTTCAAATCAACCGAGAGCGTGGGTATGTTCGCGGGGAAGCCATGATCGCCGCGAATCTCGGCAATATTGCCTGCGCCATGATGGACTTTGGAGCAGCCGAGCAATACCTTCTCAGCGCGCTGGCGGTCAATCAGGAGACGGGTAACCATCACTGGCAGGCGAACAACCTGACCTCACTTGGCATCGTGGCGATCCAACGTGGGGACTTTGTTGAAGCTGCCGAGAGGCTGTCCGACAGCCTCGACCTCAAGCGACAGGTTGGGCATCCGATGGGCATTGCCCTCACCTTGAATTACATTGCCCAGCTTGAATTGAGGCGCGGACGCATCGGTGAGGCGAGTGTCGCCCTGGCGGAATCCTTGGAGATTCTCATGTCCCAGGAGTCTCCCACGCTTGTTGCCGGAGGGCTTCAGGTGGCCAGTCGAGTCGCCGCCGCGCTGGGTCTGATCCAAGATGCGGCGGTCCTGCTTGGATCCAGCGAGAGCATCCGGGAGCAGTTCTCGATTCCGATCCACTTGTTCGAGCAGGCTGAGAACAGTGCGCGCCGCGAAGAATTGGAGACGGCCCTGGGCCGCGAACGCTTTGGCGAGGCCTTGGCCCGTGGAGCCCGACTCTCCTCGGCCAAGGCCCTTCAGCTTGCTTTACGCGTGACCGAAGAAGCCTAGCTCCGGTTGGCATGGGACGACATTCTCCGCAGAACGTCCGTCGCCACCCGATAAGTCCCGTGCGAACGCCCTATTGGGGTTCGCTTAGCCTGCAGCCTTCATGCGCGCCAGGTTCTTCTTGGCGTCTTCGTTCTTGGGATCAATGGCGAGGGCTTGCTCCAGTACCTTGATTGCGTCTGCGCGTCGGTTGAGCTTCTCCAGGGTGACAGCAAGGTTCACGTAGGCAGGGATGTAGTCCTTCTTCGCCTTCATCGCCTGGCGGAACAGGGCGTCGGCCTCAGCGAGTTTCGCCTCGTCGAGATTGATCAGACCCATTCCATTCAGGGCTCGAGCGTTGTTCTTGTCCTGGAGGAGGATCTGCGAGTAGTGATACTTCGCCCCTTCCTTGTCCCCGAGTTTCCAGAGTGCGGCGGCGAGATCGAGGCGCACATCGATGCGGCTCGGCTCAGCCTTGATCACTTCTTTCCAGATCTCAGTGGCTCGGGTGAGCTTGCCCGCCATCGCGAGGGAGGAGGCGAGGTTCAGCTTGGCGGTTCCGCTGCTCGGATTGAGGCCGGCGAGTTTGTCGAACATATCGGCCGCCTCGTCGAACTTCCGCTTCTTAAAGAGCATAAGGCCCAGGTTGTTGAGGGTGTCGAGTTCGTTCGGGTCAAGCTGCAAGGCATTTCGATACGCGACTTCGGCCCCGTCGCTGTCCCCCGACTGAGCCCGCAGGACCCCAAGGTTGAACCAATAGGTTGGGTTCGCGCCGAGGTCCGTTTGGAGTCCCTCCATCAGTTTCAGCGCTTCGGCCCTACGTCCGAGACGTCCGTACACTTCGGCGAGGGCGAGAATGACTTGGCCGTCCTTGGTATCGCCGGCCGCGCGCTCTAGGTACGGGAGCGCCTTCTCGTCTTGCCGCAGTCGAAGGTACGCAAATCCGGCGTTGCGGGCAAAGATGCGGTTGTCGGGACGAAGTGTGGCGGCCTTCATGTAAGCCGCCGCTGCCAATTCGGTCTGCTTCTGCCCTTCGTAAGCGGCCCCGAGGTTGTTTTGTACGAAGGCGTCGTCGGGTTTCAGCGCCGCCGCCTTCTTGTAGGCCTCGATCGCCTTGGGGAAGTCAGGCTTGGCCAGAAGGATGTTGCCGATGTTGTACCAGGGCTCGAACATCTTGGGGCTGAGTTCGGCGACTTTTTGATACATCGCAAGCGCCTTGTCGGGTTGCTCCGTGGCGACGTAAGCATTCCCGAGGTTATTGAGGACTTCCAGGTCCTTGGGGCGAAGTTCCGCCGCCTTTTCGAGAACGGGAACCGCCTTGGCGGGGAGTTCCTTGCGGAGATACAAGAATCCGAGCCACGCAAGGACGTCCGGGTTATCGGGCACTTTGGCTTGAAGCGCCTCGAAGGCCGAAATCGCCTCGTCGAGTTTGCCTGCGCGGTAGGTACTGACGGCGGTTACGATGGCCTGTTTGGTCGCATTATCGGTGGCTGGTTGACTCCACCCAGCCGGAGCGATCAGCATCACGGCAACCGCCATCGCCAACAAATTCGTCCATCTCATAGTCGGTTGATTACTCCTCATGCTATTGTAGATCGTCCCCGAACCCGGCCTTTGCCTCGTTTTCCACCGGTTAGACTCCTCGCGGGTTCTTCCCGGGACTTTAGTCGTCACGCCGATGAGCCCCGGCTGGGCAAGCTGCGAGCAATTCGGCGGGCGAAAAACCAGCGCCCCGCGCATGCAGGTCGCGAAACTCCACTTCGCCCAATGAAGCCACCGCCTTTGCCGTCATCTTTTCGTAGTCGGTGATTTGAGCTGGTGTGAGCGACATATCCAAGTCCTCGCGAAGCGCGTCGAAGCCACCGAGGAGCAACGCTACCTCGCGATAGCGGCCATCGAATGCCATCAAATCCGCCCACGCTTGCAGAGCGAGAGCGACCGAGAGCCTTTCGGCCATCTCGAGTCGCATCCTCGTTGACCGTTTCAGGGGTTCCAGGGCTCGGCCACGATCTCCGGTGCTGAGCCAAGCGCTCCCGATTGCCGCCAACGTCCAAGCCGCCATGCGCTCATTACCCACGTCTTCAAAGCCCCTCAAGGCTTCCTCGAAAAACTCGATCGCGGTCGGTTGATCGCCATGGTCGGCGTGGAGGAGGCCGAGGTTGTAGAGGGTGAGCGCCTCGCCTTCGTAATCCTCGACCCGATGGAATACGCTCCGGCACTCCTCGTACGCGCTTCTTGCCGCGTCGTCGTTGCCGGTGTACCGTTCGAGGTTGCCCAGGTTGAGCAGCATCGTCGCGTAGGCATAGCTCGGCCCATTGGCCCGGATGAGTTCGATGGCTTCGGCGTAGTGTCCTCGGGCTTTGTCGAACTCGCCGACGTTGGTCGCCAGCATTCCCATGTTGTTGAGAGTCCGGGCCACGGGATCGGGATCTCCGAGGCCTCGTCGAAGGTCCAATGCTCGTTCAAGGAATGTGGCCGCGTCGGCGTTATCCCCTCGGTAGGTGGCCAGCACTCCGGCTGCGCTGCTGACGGCGGCGAGAAGTCTGGGATCGCCGTCATCTCCCTCGGCGCATCGCCGAAGGTAGCTCAATCCTTCACCGCCTAGGCCGCGGCGCGACCAGTATTTCCACGTAGACACGGCCAGTTCTCGCGCGGTCGCGAGACTCTCTGGGCTTGGGCTGCTGGGGTCCAGCATCGCGTCAAGAGCCGCGCGCAGGTTATCCAGTTCGCGATCAACCAACCCCATCCAGGCGGCTTGGTCGGGCCCGCTTAGCCCCTCATCCGCGCCCTCCAAAACATCGCGCAGAAATGTAGCGTGTCGGAGAGAAAGTTCGGCGCTAAGGGGGTCCTCGCGCAGTCGTTCGCGCCCGTACTGGCGGACCGTTTGGAGCATCCCGTAGCGGCCATTTTCGAACGTGACCAGGGACTTCTCCACCAAGGAGCCGAGGAGATCGAGGATGTCTGCTCGGTCAAGTCCGCTTGCGCCCGTCACCGCTTAACTATGGCTCAAATCGGCCGGATCGATGATCTCGCCTTCGAATGCTGGGGGCATTTCGGTGCCGTCGTTACCCACCAGCCACGGCAGCCACAGCCGCGCGCCTTCGATAGCGAAAACTCCGCCGGGCAGGCCGCCGACGATCACCTGCGCGCCATCCGAAGCATCGGGTTTCAAAGCGAAGCGAATGTCGCCAATCTGGGCCGACGCCAGCCCGCCATCGCCGACGCGGAGGGTTTGTGGGTGGTCGGTGAACTCGAAGTCGCCTTCGATCAGGAGCAGGAGGGTCTCCGGTGCGAAACGGCCAATCAGCTCGGCAAGGCGCTCGCGTACCAGTTCGCGATCCCATTCGGCGAACAAGCTGGTCTCGCCTCGCACGGCCGCGACGAGGAGGGACGAGTCAGGAAAATAGGCTGCGCGCGCCGGGTCGAGCACGAGGGAATGGCCGTTGAGTTCGAAGCGACGCACGGCGCATTATGGCCCGCCCGGTCCTTGCGCGGCGGGCTCGGTTCGGGTATAAATGGTCCTCGCGTGCTCCCGTCGTCTAGCGGTTTAGGACATCGCCCTCTCACGGCGAAGATCGCGGGTTCGAATCCCGTCGGGAGTACCAGTCATTCAAGTTCGAAAGTCCTGAATCTGGCATCTTTGTTGAGGTGCCCGGTAAACTCCAGGTGTGGATAGCCGAATGCAGCGTACTCCCGAGGCAGAAGCCGAGTTCCTGCTGCTACGGGAGCGAGTGCGCCAGTGGAAGGCTGGCATGGATGAACTCAATCGGCTCGAATTTGAGGTTGCGCGCAGTCGAACGCCTGCAGAGCGCTTCCGAAACCACCAGGCCTTTCTAGAAGGCGACGCGCAGTTGGGGCTGTCACGTGCCAAGCCCGACGACTACGTTCACCGAACGCCTTATCACGAAATCCAGGAGCGATGGCTTGCCCGACACCCCCAACGTCTCCTCGGCCACTGAGCGACTCCTTTCTGCGCTGGCCGAAGGCGCATTCGAATACGCGCTTGTGGGAGGTTTGGCAGTCGTTCTGCATGGCTATGACCGGTACACGCGAGACGTTGATGCTCTCGTTTGGAATCTGGATGATCGCCTTGAAGAACTTGTCGGCTTACTTCGAGAACGCGGCTTTCGATTGGCTGATGCTGACCAACTGGCCACCGCGCGAGCTTCGAGAATCCTCCACCTGCTTGCGGACGACGATACTGCCGTCGACGTGTTTCTGGGATTCCTGCCCTTCGAGCAGGAAGCGATCAAGCGCGCCACCGCGATGACCCTGCGCGAGGGCGTGACGGGTCGGGTAATCACGCCTGAGGATCTGATCATCATGAAACTTATCGCGTCAAGGAGCCGAGATCTGTACGACGTTATAGCTCTTGTCGACCTATATCCGGATCTGGACAAGGATCGAATTCGAACCATCGTTCGTGACTACGCGGAGACTCTGGAGAGGCCCGACATCCTGAAGAACCTGGAGGAACGTATTGTTTAGGATAGGCAGCTATTGCAGATGATCCTCATCCTTCTTTTGGCCCACGTATCTCTCATGCAGATTACGGCTTTTGAAGCCATGGCGCACCACAAGCCAATTGGCAGCTACTTAATTCGGGTCCACGGGCCATCCACAGTGGATGATACTGTCGGCGTGATCCGAGTCTATACCTTTCGCGCCGACTGGAACAAAACGGTTCGCTTGCTAAGATCAAAATTGAAAGGGCAGGCCGGGCTTGATGAGTCCGAGGGCTTTAGCGGGATGCGCTATTTCTGGAATTCGACCGACCACTCGTTCAACTGGGATAGCGGCAAAGATTTTCCCGGAATCGGACTGGTTCGTAATTTTCGCGCTAAGCCGCATCGAATCGAGCACCCATACGCCCCCCGTCTTATGGCCGAAGAGCGAAAGGGTGGATTTCGGTCTATACGTTCGACGGGACATTCGTTGATCGCAGGTGAAGGTGCTCGGCCACCGCACCGCTGACCGTTTCTGCTTTTTTGCATGGGTATGCACTCAATCCGAGTCCAAGATGCGCCGTTGCCGCTGCACCGGGGTAACGTTCACCTACTATGAAGCTCCTCACGGTCTTCTTCGCAGTTATTGCCACCATTTCAACCATCCGTGCAGCCCAAGACCCCCCTAAGACCGACGACCTGAGCGCGTTCGATGGCGACTGGATCTTCGTCGAGGACCGCACCGAGGGGCGAGCGCTCGAGCAAATGAATCCGCCCATGAGCTCGAAATTCTCGATGCGCACGCAGGATGGCGCGCTCATCTTGGTGAGTGGCCATGGCTCAGGGCATCGGGATGTGCGCATTTTGCTGGACGGCTCTCCGACGGATGTGCCGGGTGCCACGGCCGGAGCTTTTGCACGCTACCGCAGCGCTTGGAAGGACGGCAAGTTGTCGTATGAGGTTGAGTTCGTGCGCGCAGCCGGTGGGTTGCCCGAGGGGCAGATCAAGCGAGAATTCAGCATGACGAAGGACGGATTGATCGTGCGCTCTAATCTTGAGTTGACGCCGGGCGTTTGGTCCGTTGGCCTTTACCGCCACCCCCAGGACATCGCGATGCCCACGCCGGCCAAGGCCACGATTGGGGACCTGGCGTGGCTTTCCGGCGACTGGGTCGGAAAGAGAAGCACGGGGTCGTCGATTGAGGAGCGCTGGAGCCCACCGAAGGGCGGTGCGATGCTCGCAACGTCGCGCTCCGTCAACACAAGCGGCAAGATGTTCGCCTTTGAATTCCTGCGGATCGTCGAGCGCGATGGCGGGCTGGTTTACATCGCCCAGCCCGGCGGCGCGGCTCCGACCGAATTCGTGCTCAGCGAGCTGACGGGGAAGCGCGCCGTTTTTGAGAACCCTCGCCACGACTACCCGAAGCGTATCGTATACGAACTATCGGCCGAGGGCGCTTTGACTGCTACAATCGGCTACACCAAGGGGGGAACTCCTGGTCGCTACGAATTCAGGCGCGAGGGCGGTTAGCGGTGGCTAGGTTCTACGTGGGGTCACAACTCTAGTCTTTTCTATTCGATTGCGAACCAATCTCTGCAAGACTCAGATTCGAATGACGAGCTTGCCTGAATTATGACCCTCTTCAGTTCTTCGAATTGCTTCAGCCACTTGTGCTAACGGATAGCACGTCTCGATGACCGGCTTTACCTGGCCAGATTCTATTAGTTCCGCGATGTAATGCAAATCGCTCTGCCGAGGCTTCATCATGAGGTTGCACATCTTCTTGCCCCCGAACATGGACATGAACGGACCCAAGAACATCACGTCGCTCAGCTGGCGACTTGAACCCCCGGACATCACGTAGATTCCGCTTGGTTTGAGCGCTCTCTTGTAATGGGCAAGTGGATGATAGCCGTTTGCGGCATGGATAACGTCGTAACGCTTTTCGGACATCGTGAAGTCCACCTTCGTGTAGTCAATCACTTCGTCCGCCCCAAGAGCGCGGACCATGTCCAGGTTCTTCGTGCTACAAACCCCCGTCACGCGAGCGCCAAGCGCCTTGGCGATTTGGACGGCATATGACCCGATGCCGCCTGACGCGCCATTGATTAAGACTTCCTGACCCGGTTGAACCTTGCCCTTGTCTCTAAGGGCTTGAAGCGCGGTGAAGGCCGAAGTTGGGACAGCAGCCGCTTCCTCGAAAGAGAGGTTTTGTGGTTTTAGGGCAAGCGCATCTTCACGGGCGCAGACGTACTCGGCGTAACCGCCGAAGCCACTGGCGGAGAGATCGCCAAATACCTCATCGCCAGGCTTGAAACTCATGACACTCTCGCCCACTGCCTCAACCACCCCAGCAACATCGGTCCCGAGGATGTGGTGTTTCGGCCTGAGGAGGCCAAAGCCCATGAGGCGCATTGGAAAGGGCTTGCCACGAAGAAGGTGCCAGTCACCTGCATTCACTCCGGTTGCGTGGACCTTCATGAGAACTTGGCCCGGCAACGGAGTAGGCTTTTGAACCTCCCGAAGATCCAGAACATCCGGCGAACCATAACGGGTGTAGACAACCGCCTTCATAAGATTTGATCTTGACATAGCTCTGGGGTTTGGCGAAGCTTCAGTTAGATTCGCCGATTCGCAAGGTGCGGTGGTAGCATCTGCATGCAATGGCACTCCTGGTTGGCATCATTCTTGGCTTCGTGGTCTGGATCTTCGGTCGCCTCGTCGGCCTAGACCGCGATCGGGCGTACTACGCGACGATTCTGGCGGTTGTTGCTTTGTACTACGCTCTGTTTGCGGTCATGGGTGGTTCCGTTAATGCGTTGCTACTCGAGTCGATCGCGATTGTCGTGTTCTTCGTTCTCACGGCTCTTGGCTACCGACGCAGCCAGTGGTTTGTGGTGGCGGGATTGGTAGGGCATGGCCTCTATGATTGTGTCCACGGCTACTTAATCTCCAACCCCGGCATGCCGGTCTGGTGGCCGCCCTTTTGCTCCAGCATCGACATCACCATGGGTGGGTTACTCGCTTGGGTCATTCTCAGCAGAGAGTCGCATAAGAGGAGCGCCGGTACGTCCCCATAAGCGCACCGCATGGACTTTCGCCCCCGAGATTTGGAACTAGCCCAAAAGAACTCGGACCCCTGTCGAATTCCCGCGCCGTCGTTCGACTAATGCATGAAGCGGGCCAGCAAGCCCGCCACAAAAGGAGAAATTCACCATGAAGTTTCTAGTCACTGCACACCTCCCTGACGATTACCAGCCGACCCCTGAGGACGCCGAACTAGGTCCCCAGATTCACGCGTTCAACGCGAAGATGGAGGCTGCTGGTGCCTTGTTCTTCGCGTGCGGCCTGATGCCAGCCAGCCTCTCAAAGGTGGCCCGTCCTGAGCCGGATGGCAACGTATTCGTCACCGACGGACCCTATCTGGAGACCAAGGAGCACATCGGAGGCTTCTACATCTTGGATGCGGCCAGCATGGAGGAGGCACTGGAGAGGGCGCGTCAGGGAGCCCTGGTTGCTCGTCGACCAATCGAGGTTCGCCAGATATTCTTCAATGAGGACTAGGGACAGACTCAACCAGTTTGCCGTGGCCGTCGCGTCGGGATGCCGAGCCCAAACGGCGACGGCACGGACCGGGGCGTGACCTATGTGAGAAAGTCAGGACCAGACCGCGGACTCTTGGTCAGTGCTTTCGACCCATCGCCTCAACGAGGGCCTCATACGTCCGGCGGTAGTCCCAACCGTATGAAGAAACCAAAGTTCCTTGTCGTGGCTTGAGCCCAAACCTCAGATCGGTCCTCGCCAACCCGGCATGACTAAGCGGCAAGGAATAAGAGGTCCCGACCGAAGCATGGGCCATCACGTTTAGACCGCAATCTTCATTTGCGTTCAAGATGAACGAACCGCGCCAGTTGTTAAGCAAGGAAATGATCCCGTAGTTCAGCTGCGTAAGGGCATCGTTGAAGATCGTTGAACCCTGAATCTGGACCCGCGCCATGAACTGAGAGCCATATCCTCCGATAGCGTAACGATTCGACACGACGACATCGACAATCACGGGTCCGGTCGTGCCGACAATTCTGATGGTGTCGCTTAGCGTGGAGGTGCCTAGGATGTGCGATTCGAATGGCCACGACCACATGCACTGCACGTCTGCTCTGACCTCTGATGGAAATGTGTACACCTTGCCTTCGACCCCGCGGTCGATTGATCCCCATTGATAGTCGATCCAAGTATTGGGGCCTGGTGGCGCCGTCATTTGAAAACTAAAGGGCGCTAACGCATATCCACCCCGATAGTCGAGAATGTGCCCTCCCATTTGCGAAGTCAGCTGCGCC
The DNA here is from genome assembly GCA_019694835.1 of Fimbriimonadaceae bacterium. The sequence continues at coordinate 116,278 of JAIBBE010000022.1, forward strand.
GAACAAATCGTCGAGGCGACGCATAACAGGCCCGCAATCGATGCCTTGGCCCTGCAAGTTTGAAACCTCATCTTATCCCTCCGCTGCATTCAGGTCCGAGCAAAAGCTCGGGAAAGAACCCACGTCTTGGACCTTACCTGGAACGCTCATGCCGAAACTACTGTAACTCGCAACTAATCTTTGGTTTGTACTCTTCAGGTAAGGCAGACCACCAGGCGACGAATCGGTACGGGTGACGGGGCGTCTCATTAAAGGCCTTAAGGAGTCCGAGGACGGCTCAGAAGTCGAAGAACGGATCCGCGTCCGCACGAAAGACAGCCCGGAGCACAGGACCACTAAATACGGCACGTTCTTTATTCGAAAACTTGGGGCGTATGTGGACTGGACTGCGACGAAGGCAACGCGCGACTCATTCACTGGAGAAATCCGTTTCTATCACCACTCTGCGGTCATCCCCGACGACCTCGCTCCCTCCTATGTGTTCTCACTGATCTACGTCAACGGCGTGCTGAAGGAGAAGGGCTACGGGCATTTGCCGGGGTGATGTTGTCAAAGAAGGTTTGCTTTCTGACCTCGTCGGGATATACTCGGGATCGTTGGAGGCCACATGAAAACTGTCACGCTCACTTCCCTTTTGTTCGCACTCATGGTTCCCGCTGCGTCGATCGGAACTCCGGACGACGCCGGGAAGCAGGCCTTTACCAAGATGAAGACCCTCGTCGGCAAGTGGACGGGGACGATGGGGGAGGGGGCGGACGCGATGCCAGCGACCGTCGAGTATCGGCTCACCGGAAGCAACACTGCCTTGGTCGAAACGCTCGGTCCAGGGTCGCCCTTTGAGATGGTCAGCGTCTACCACATGGACGGGGACAGCCTGGTCATGACCCACTACTGCGGCGCGGGGAATCAGCCGTTCATGAAATTCAAGCCCGGGAAGGACGCGAATGTCGTGTTCTTCGACTTCGTGAGAGGCTCGAACATGAAGCCAACCGACATGCACATGCACCGCGTTACGTTCACCTTCGACGGCCCCGACCACGTCGTGAGCGAGTGGCAGACTTTCAAGGACGGCAAACCGGGTGAGTCGGCAAAGTTCGATTTTCGTCGTGTGAAGTGACTTGAGGTCTGGAAGGGGGAGGTCGATTACAATTAGCATCATGGAAGTGATCCCAAAGCTGCAAGCATGTCTGGACGACGAACGACCTGATCTCGCCGTCTCCGAGTGGCTCACGTACTTTTGGAATCACTCGCCCCAAACGGTGTCTTCCAACACATTCATGTCCGCCTACCTGACCGATCAGTTTCTCCAGATCGTGAACATGGATGGCTTGGCGAGCTTCTTTGAGCTGGGTGAAAATGAGGTTCAGCACACGATCAGCGGCTTGACGGCGATGGGTCTAGATGATATTGTTGCAGCGATTGAAAAATCGAAGTCCCTCGATGAATCGAGTGCAGAATTCGAAGCGAACCAGCAGAAACTGATGCTGGCGTCGGGAGAGATTGAGCAGGCGACCCACCGTTACATTCGTGCCAATCTAGCCGAGTTTGAAGCGTTTGAGAACTGTCAGTGAGGCTTTCTGGGGAGCGCCCTTGGCTGGACTTCAAGCCGAGCTACCCGTTGGTCGAGCCCTTGCCCCGGAGGAACTTGCCCGCAATCGTCCAGACCACAACGAGACACATCAACCCAAGGAAGAGGCTGGTCATGTCACCTTTTGACGTACCGCAATCGCCCTTGTAAGAGCTCATCGTCCAACTCGGGTGAACGAGAAGCAGTGCGGAGAGGAATCCAGCAGTCCACAGTGACACTTTTCGGATAACCAGCAGAGCGGCGGCGATCACGACCACCGCAAGGTGAATGCGCGCACTCATGGCGCTCACTTCCTCTTGTGTCCGCATCACGTCTTGTACGTTGGGCCGCTGCAGGCCATCGCTTGCGCGGCCAGAAGCGCCTCGCCAAGGATCATCAGCAACCGCCGTCGCATGCCCCATTATAGGGCAACTGGGTAAACAAGACAATGTCTCTCGTACGGCTGAGGTCGCAAATGGTCTTTCACTGGCGTATTGGCAAATTGAGAGAGCTATGAGCGTACTAGGGTGAGGTCGGGCAGTATTTCAATGTTCAATGGTGTCGAGTCGCACAAGTGATGGGCGGAAAAGGAAGCCGTGAGTCAAGTTAGGACAAAAGCGGGCGTGGCTCTTCTCCTCGTCACCTGCGGCGGATTCATGGGGTTCGCCTTTGTCTTTCTGCGTGGCTGTGCCCAAAAGCACACGAGACCGGTCGGTCATGGCAACGTCACCTTCGACGTTTCTCAAGATGGTTCGAAGGTCGTCTTTGCCGCACCGGGCAGAGGTGGTCGAGATCTTTACCTGCTCGATATCGCTTCAAACGAGATTCAAGCGCTAACCAGCAGTCCCGAGTATGAGCTCATGCCTGCACTCTCTCCGGATGGACAACGCGTCGCCTTTACGCGAGGCAAAGATGGTGTCCGCGCCGATCAGCTTTGCCTGATGGATTTGTCGTCGAGATCCATCAAGCAATTGACCGACGCTGACGAGAACATCACTTCGCCAACGTTTACCCAAGACGGGAAGAGCATCGTGTTTGCCCTCGAATCTCACTACCGTTGGGGTGGGCTGGCATCGAGTTGGAACGAGTGCGGGGCTTTGGCGATTATGGACCTCCGGACAGGGGAGCGAAGAGTTCTCATGGAGGAGAAGCGCCGTGCTTCTGACCCTATGATCTCCAATGACGGCAAATGGTTGGCTTGGTCTGAATCGCAGGGGATATGCATCGCGCCCATGAGCCTGCCCCTTAACTACCGGGTCGTCTTGCCCGCAGGGAGCAGTCCAGCGTTTAATTCGGATGGCAAAATGCTCGCGTTCTTAACAGGAACTTACAGTCCTGATGTTCATGTCGAATTGGCTCCGATTAGCGGCACCAAGGCGTCGATTGTGCCCAATACTTACGGGGCTAAGCAAGTGCAATTCCTGCCAAACGGTCGCATGCTCGTTCTCCTTGAGTCATGGCGAAGTGGCGGATTTGGCGTGCCAACACGCGGATTGTGGGAGACGGCTATTGACGGCACAAATCGGCGCGAAGTGATCTCTGAAGCCAGGATGGCTGCCCCGTTTGGGAACGGGAGGTGAAGGGCTTGGAGGACTCAAGCGTATAATCTAGTGGTGAGCAACGTCAACGAGATCGAAGCGGCGATTCGCAAACTACCTCCTGAGAGCCTTGCAGAACTTCGGGCTTGGTTTGCCGTGTTCGATGCCGAAGTGTGGGATCGCCAGTTTGAGAGCGACGTTGCGGCAGGTAGGCTGGACAAACTTGCGGAGGAAGCGCTCACGGATTTCCGCGAAGGTCGCTGCAAGGAACTGTGACGCATCGGGCCTCGCCGCGATTCTGGGAGCTCTACAATCGCATGCCCCCTGATGCAAGAACATTGGCTGATCGCTGCTATGACCTGCTCAGGAGTGATCCCCGCCATCCATCGCTTCACTTCAAGAAGACAGGCCGGTTTTGGTCGGTCCGCATCGGGTTACATTTTCGCGCTCTGGCGATTGAAGAAGGCACCAGCTTCGTGTGGTTCTGGATTGGTACCCACGCCGAGTACGATCGTCTCGTCTAAGTGGCGACTTGGAGCCTCGCCAATAGGGGGCACTCAACGTATACTATTCCTATGCCGTTGACCGTCCTCGCCTCAATCCTCCTTTCCAGCGCGGGCCTCCAGACCTTTCAGGTCGTACCGAGCGCGACCGACCCGAGGATCAAAGAGTTCGACAGCCCGCACGTGATCACCGTGAGCACGACGGCAAAGCCGAACAACCAACTTCTCCTCTTCATCCCAGGCACGAACGGCAAGCCGGGGCGGGTGTCGAAGTTCAGCAACATTGCGGCGGAGCAGGGATTCCAGGTGATCAATCTGATGTACCCCGACACGACTCCGGCAACCATGGCCGCGAAATCGACAGATCCCAATGCGTTCATAAACTTCCGACGCGAGATTATCGAGGGCAAAGATCTGTCGACGTACGTCAGCGTCGACCGCACCAACTGCATCGAGAACCGGCTCATCAAGCTTCTGCAGTACCTAACCACGAAGCGGCCGAATGAGAACTGGGGGCAGTATCTGACTTCGAGCGGCGATATTGATTGGTCAAAGTTCGTCGTTTCCGGATTGTCGCAAGGTGCGGGCCATGCGTGCGTCATCGCCCTCTTGCACAAAGTCTCTCGGGCGGTGATGTTCGGCGGCCCGAAGGACTACGATCGTGCCACGAATTCGCCAGCGAGCTACTACACGATGCAATCCGCAACGCCGAAGAACTTGATGTTCACCTTTAACAACATGCAGGACAAGCAAGGCTGCGACTATCAGGAGCAGATTCAGAACTGTACGTCGCTCGGCCTGATTGCCTTGGCTCCGTTCGCCGATGTGGACAAGGTGAAACGGCCGTTCAACAAGTCGCACGTGCTGTTCACCAATTGGCCCGGAACACCCGTGACTTCGGTCAAGGCCCACACCTCAGTCATCCAGGATGCAGTGACGCCAACGGATAAGTCCGGCAAGCCCATCTTCCAGCCCGTGTGGATGTATATGCTGACCCACAAGTAGGGTTCCGATTCCTCGGCCTATACTCTGTGAAGCCATGATGCCATTCGCCGCCCTGCCGCTCCTCCTCGCCATTCAAACTCCACCCGTCGCCAAACCGATATCTGGCGGAGCCTTGAAGCTGGAGCAAGCCGCCTATGACGTGCTTTCCTACGACATCGCGATTCAGGTCGATCCGGTGAATAAGACGATCAAAGGGACCACGATCATGGATGCGAAGACGGTGATCCCGACGGCGAGCATCTTGCTCGACTTGGACGATCCCTACACCGTTACGAAGGTCACGGACGGCAAGATCCCCCTGCGGTTTGATCGGCAGGGCAACACGCTCCGGGTTTACTTCCCGCTTTCGAGTCAACCCGGAGATCCAATCCACACTGAAGTCACTTACGAGGGTCAGCCGCGAGTGGCCAAGAACGCCCCTTGGGATGGCGGAATTATGTGGGCGAAGACCCCAAGCGGAGCAGATTGGGTTTCGGTCGCGCTTCAGGGTGCTGGCGCCGATCTTCTCTTCCCATGCAAGGATCATCCGTCCGACCGTCCCAATCACGCCACCATGCGCCTCACCGTCCCCGACCCACTCATCGCAGTCGGTCCTGGAAAACTCCAGAAGACCGTTAACAACGCCAATAAGACTTCCACTTTCACGTGGTTCATGCCGCTCCCCATCAATAACTATTCGCTTGTCTTCAATGCTGCGCCCTATGTGCTGGTCAAGGATTCACAGAGATCGGTAGCGGGTCAGACGATACCGATCCACTTCTACGTTCTTCCCGAAAACAAGGACAAAGCGCCGAAGCTGATCGAAGAGCAGAAGAAATATCTCGCCTTCATGGAGAAATACTGCGGACCGTTTCCGTTTCGAACCGTGAAGTGTGGAATCGTCGAGTCGCCGCATCTCGGCATGGAGCACTCGACCGCTATTGCTTACGGCAACAAGTATCGCTTCAATCCCGACGGTCTCGATTGGCTGCTCCTCCACGAGTTTGGACATGAGTGGTGGGCCAATCTCGTTTCGAACGTCGACTGGCGGGATATGTGGATTCACGAGGGATTCCAAAGCTTCATGGACACGCTCTACATCGGGCAACTTCGCGGCCAGCCGGCCTACTTCGCGGCGATGAAGAACCGCAAACGCAATGTCCGGAACTTAGCACCGGTTGCCCCGCGAGAAGAGACGTCGAGTGCCGCGTACGGGGGTGACATGTATGACAAAGGTGCGCTCACCCTCCACGCCTTGCGCTACTTGATCGGTGACGATGCGTTCTTTCGTTCCATTCGTCGGATGGCGTATCCCACACCCGAATCCGAGAAGTGGACGGATGGTCGAGCGCTCCGCTCCGTGACCACCGAAGACTTCGTGAATATCGCTTCATCCGAAGCCAAGCAGGATCTGCGCTGGTTTTTCGAGGTTTACCTGAGAAGGGCTAAACTCCCGGTCCTTAAGTCCGAGGTTGAGAGTGGCGTGCTAAAGCTCGAGTGGGTTGCTCCAGACGGTCTTCCGTTTCCCATGCCGATCGATGTCGTGGTCGATGGCAAGACCGTCAGAGTCCCGATGATCCGCGGGAGCGGCTCGGTCAGTTACACGGGAGACGCCCCCACGATCGACCCGAACGGCTGGGTCCTTAGGCAGTAGGTCAATGGAACGGGCGAACCTCAACCGGTGCACGGCAGGCAATGGTGGCTTTGCGCCCCCAATCCAGCGCTTCGTCGAAGCTGGCACAATCTAGTATCCAGAAGCCGCCAACGTGTTCCTTGTTCTCTAAGTATGGCCCGTCCTTTACGAGCACCTTGCCATCAGCTTGTTTCAGCAACGACTTCGCTAAGTGTGGTGGCTGGAGGCCGCCGGCAAAGAACCGTACTCCCGCCGCTTCCATTTCATCGTTAAGAGCATCGATCTCGCGGCCCATCTGTTCAGGCTCTTGGGAGCCATCGTAGTCCGCTGGGTGGTGAATAGCAACTAAGAATTTCATATAACTGGCCTAGAGTGTGTTTAAGGGATTTCGTGATTCAGGGAGCATCTCAAGCGTCAGCTTGCAGGACGCTTCCTCGGCGTTAAGCGTCGACAGGGTCTCTTCCAGTGCCTCCCCGCCTTGGACAAACCACGTCCCATTTGCTCCTGGGGAAGTGCCTTCAAAGACTTCCTTGAAATGGGCTGTGAGCGCATCCCGTACCGACATCTTTCGATTTTGGCATCATGAGTGAGGATACTTCGGCATGATCGTGAGCACCGCAACCCAAGATCGTGCTGCGGACCGTTATCTGTACAAAGTCCAGATAGAGGTATCCTAGGGACGTGCACGAAGAAGTCCGGCAAAAGCTTCGACTGGGGAACCTGCGCCTGACACCTCAGCGCTTGGCGGTCCTAAGTGCCGTCGAGCAGGAAGGCAAGCATCGAGATGCAGAGTTCATCGCTGCTGCGGCCCGCCAGCGATTGAACTCGCTGTCCAGGCAGGCCGTCTACGACAACCTTAATGCGCTTGTTCGTGCCGGAATTCTGCGCCGGATCGAGCCAGCTGGTCGGCCAGCTCTCTACGAGATGCAATCCGGCGACAATCACCATCATCTCATCTGTCGAAAGTGCCAGGCCACCGTCGATGTCGACTGCGTGGTGGGGCAAGCCCCTTGCCTGGAGCCCATGGATGACCACGGATTCTTGATCGACGAAGCCGAAGTCGTTTACTGGGGTCTATGCCCTTCGTGTCAGCAAAACAGAGTCCCATTCGAAGAAGAAGAACATGTCAACTGAAACAAAATGCCCGCTCTCTGGAGTCCTTTCCGGCCCGTCGAATCGCGATTGGTGGCCCAACCAACTTCGCGTCGACCTCCTGAATCAACACTCTTCCAAGTCAGATCCGCTTGGTGAATCATTCGACTATCGTGCCGAGTTCGCAAAGCTCGACTACGAAGCCCTGAAGAACGACTTGCGCCTGCTGATGACCGACTCGCAGGACTGGTGGCCGGCAGATTTTGGCCACTATGGCCCGCAGTTCATTCGAATGGCCTGGCACAGCGCTGGCACCTACCGCATTGGCGATGGTCGAGGTGGCGCAGGTCGGGGTCAGCAGCGGTTTGCGCCGCTGAACAGTTGGCCGGACAATGTGAACATCGACAAGTCTCGCCGACTTCTCTGGCCGATTAAGAAGAAGTATGGCCAGAAGATTTCGTGGGCCGACCTGCTCATCCTCGCCGGAAACGTCGCGCTCGAGACCATGGGATTCCGGACCTTTGGCTTCGGCGCGGGCCGCGAAGATACATGGGAGCCCGATCAGGACGTCTACTGGGGCAAGGAAAACACCTGGCTCGGAAACAGCCGCTACTCGGGCGATCGAAACTTGGAGAATCCGCTGGCAGCAGTGCAGATGGGTCTGATCTATGTCAATCCCGAAGGCCCCGACGGAAATCCCGATCCTCTCGCGGCAGCAAAGGACATTCGCGAGACATTTGCTCGCATGGCGATGGACGACGAGGAGACGGTCGCCCTCATTGCAGGCGGACATACCTTTGGCAAGACCCACGGCGCGGGAACCACCGACCACGTGGGGCCCGACCCCGAAATGGCCGATCTCGAGGAGCAGGGGCTGGGGTGGACGAGCACCTTTGGCAGCGGTTCGGGAGGCGACGCCATCACGAGCGGTTTGGAGGTGACTTGGACGACGACTCCCGCTCAATGGAGCAACAACTTCTTCGAGAATCTCTTCAAGTACGAATGGGAACTCACGAAGAGTCCGGCCGGCGCCTTCCAGTGGGAAGCGAAAGACGCGGAAGCCGTCATTCCCGACGCCCATGATCCGGCAAAGAAACGCAAGCCGACCATGTTGACCACGGACCTTGCCCTGCGCTTCGATCCGATCTACGAACCGATCTCCCGGCACTTCCACGAGAACCCGCAGGCCTTCGCCGAAGCGTTTGCCCGTGCCTGGTTTAAGCTGACTCATCGCGATCTCGGCCCGCGTTCGCGCTACCTGGGACCGGAAGTGCCGAAGGAGGAGTTGCTTTGGCAAGATCCGGTGCCGCCGGTCGATCATCCACTGATCGACCAAGGCGATCAAATGATCCTTAAGGGCAAGATCCTCGCTTCGGGTCTCTCGGTTTCGGAACTCGTCGGTACAGCTTGGGCAGCTTGCTCGACCTTCCGGGGGTCGGATAAGCGGGGTGGAGCCAACGGAGCAAGGATTCGGCTGGCTCCACAAAAGGACTGGGACGTGAACCAGCCCGAACGACTGGCCAAGGTCCTCGGTGTGTTGGAGGCGATTAAAGCCGAGTTCGATGGGAGCGCGGGCGGCAAGAAGGTCTCCTTGGCCGATTTGATCGTGCTCGGCGGCAACGCTGGGGTGGAGCAAGCTGCAAAAGCGGCTGGACACTCGGTGTCAGTTCCTTTCAGCCCGGGTCGAGCCGATGCTTCGCAGGATCAGACCGACATCGAGTCGTTTAGCGTGCTCGAGCCAACTGCCGACGCTTTCCGCAACTACCATTCGGGCAGTAACGGAGTGGTTGCGGAGGCCTTGATGATTGATAAGGCCCAGCTTCTGACCCTGACCGCGCCTGAGATGACCGTTCTTATTGGGGGCTTACGCGCGATCAACATTAACGCCGATGGAAGTGAACACGGTGTTTTCACGCATCGCCAAGGTTCGCTAACTCCAGACTTCTTTGTCAACTTGCTTGACATGGGAACGAAGTGGACACCCGTTTCGGAAGCCAAGGAATTGTTCGAGGGTCGGGACAGAGTGTCGGGCGAACTGAGATGGGTGGGAACCCGCGTAGATCTCGTGTTTGGCTCCAACTCTGTGCTGCGCGCACTCGCCGAGGTTTATGCGAGTGAAGATGCCCAAGGGAAATATATTAGCGACTTCGTCGCGGCATGGAGCAAGGTTACGAACCTGGATCGATTCGACCTCCCGCACGCATAGAGGACCCCTGATGAAAGGCCCCTGTCAAACGATATGAGACGTGGGGCCCTTCCTCGGATCACCCGATTGAGTGTGTCGTCTCACGGTTGTATCGCAATAGCGAACACCTTAGGAAACAACTATGACACACACACTGAAACTTTCTGTCGTCGTCGCGCTGGCACTTTCCGCACTTTCTGCTCAAGCTCTTACGGGGATCATCTTCAAAGTTGACATCCACAAAGGAAAAGAGACAGGCGGAGTGCGCGAACTTCGAGGGAATGACTCGCGGTTCTTTCGGATAACCAACCAAATTGCCAGCCCATACCACTTCGATTGGTCGTGCTCGTTCTATGGACTGCAGAATCCTACGAATGTGAGCCATCTTGAGATAAGTGTCATTGGCTCGCGACTGAAGTCCAGTCCGATCAAGATGTACTTGTTCGACTACATCGCGGAGCGGTGGACTGATGTGGCGAGTGTCGAGCTGCCTACCCTCGGAAGCGACGAATACGTCCTGCGCACTCGCAAGGCACCTGAGCGATTCGTGTCTTCCAATGGTCGGGCAACGATGCGATTTACATCAACGCTTCAGACGATGATCGTCGATCAAATCACGTTCCGGGCGGTGAGTGAGCGTCGCCGCTAACTCAAACGTAAGTTCTGTGCAGTAGAATCTCGACCGTGCGAGTCGTGGTTCTTGGCTGTGCAGGATCGGGAAAGTCCACATGGACACGTCGATTCGGACAGATGACTGGAGTACCGGTCATCTGTCTCGACGAAGGCTGATCCTTATCGTCCCTTGTTTGCCAACAAGAACGAATTGATTGCAGCGCCGAACTCTGCATTGGCGAGCGTCGTGATGTGATCTCCGCCTTCAACCACTTTCACTTGATGATTGCCGAACTGCTTGATCAGCGCCGAGACTCTGCTCTTGAGTTTCTCCGATTCCTTTGAACCGTAGATGAACAGAATTGGCGCCGCGCACTTCTTAAGATCATCAATTCTGACTTCAAGGCCGCCGAAACTCAGTCCAGCCGCCGCCAATGCTTTCACATCCTTTGAAGCGAACATCACTTGAGCCATCGCGTTGGCCTGTGCGAGAGTGGGTTTCGGTCTATCGTGCGGAGTGACTTCGATAAGATAGGGGCCAAGGCCCTTTCCCTCTTCGACGGCTTTCGCAAAAACATCGATTTCGCGCGACCCCGATTCGCCGGTCAGGAGTGGAGCCTGGCCTCCGTAGACAACACTGAGTACACGATTTGGGTGAGCAGCCGCGACTTTACCAGCGATGAATGCCCCCATCGAATAGCCGATCAGATGGGCCTTCTTAATCTTCAGATGATCGAGAAGGCGAATGACATCGGCAGCCAATTCGGCTCCATATTTCTCCTTGTCGTGAGGCTTATCGCTTTGGCCGTGTCCACGGCAATCGAGGGCGATCGCTTGGAACCCATCGAGTGGACGCAGTTTAGGTTTGCCGTACGCATCCTTTCCCCACATGCTTGAGTCACTCATCCAGCCGTGAATCAGCACGACGGCCTCGCCTTTCCCCTCGGCGAAGTATCGTATTTTCACACCCTGCGAATCGAAAACGCCCGTGTCGCCCTGGGCTTGGGCGGTCAACGCCGTACACATCATGAGACCCGCAAAGGTGAGAGCACGCATCCTGTCATCCATTACACTCCGGACGCTGGCAGCGTTGCATCGATGACCGAAACCCCATTTCCACCTCGTGCGTCCTAGACCTATGCGTTTCGCTTTGATCGCCAGTCTGTTGGTCCTCTTCACCCTCGCTCACGGTCAGACCTTTTACACGAAAGCATTCGCCGAACAAGATTTCCACGCCAAAGAGTGGAAGACGATCGAGCGTTTCGGGAAGACCGAGTTCCAAGTCGTGAGGATGGGGCACGAAGCCTTCGTGAAATGGTATTGCGATCAGAGCCGTGCTGGCATCGAGGGGCGCGTCCTTGCGGAAAAAGTCTATGGTTTGGCCCTGACGGAATGCAATGCGCCCTTGCTGTTGCGTCTCCCGCGCAAGGAGCAGAAGTTCATGGAGGACCTGATTTCAGCTCTCGCCGATCTGGCGAAGTCGGCCTTCACAACGGGCATTCAGTGTACGAATGATGGGCCGGGTTGGAGCTTGCCGGTCGCAGAGTCAAGCACGGCGGTGTCCGCCGTCATTTATGCGACCTTGAACCCAGCGGTGGCAGTACAGGACGCCCCGAACGCGGAGTTAGAATTGCTTCTTGCCCAACTGAACGAGAGAGTTCGTTCGAAGCGCCCCGCCATCCAGAAGGAGGCCGACCGCCTCAAAGGGCTCATCGAACATTTGAAGGATCTCGTCAATCACCGGTCCGTCCGCGATCAGGCAATCGTCCGGTCATTTGCCATGAGGATGCTGGGGATCGCACTCCTTACACCACCGAGCTAAGGTCTAATCTCCCATGAGACCGTAGTTCTGACTGAGGATGGCGTAGTCGGCGATGTCCACGGCATCGTCGCCATTGAGATCCCCACGCGCATCCCACTGCGCGTCTCCAGGACCACTGTTGTAAGCCGAAGAAATAACAGCGTAGTCGCCGATTCCCACTTCATTGTCGTCGTCGGAATCACCATTGAGGAGGGTGAGGCTGACCGACGTCGTCCCGCCCGCAGCCAAAGTGACGTTCCCGCTCGACTTGCTTAGCCAGTGATCTCCCTTGGCCGCGATCGCGCGGGTGCCGATTTGGCTCGTCGCGAACGAATAGGCACCGCCTGCGCCAAGCATGACCATCTGGGTATCGACAACACTTGCACCATCTCGGACCTCGAACATGATGTGCTGTCCGCTGGCACCGGGAATGTAGGCTTCCAAAGTAATGTTGCCTGAGACCGTTGCGGAGGTGGACGCGACATTCACCGACCCTGTCATGTGCGGGTGGATATTGCAGCGGTAATTGGCCAGACCAGCCGTGGTGAAGGTGAATGACCACGTGCCGCCAGAGAAGATCGTGCCCGAGTTGAACAGTCCGTTGAGAGCGGTTGCCGTATGCGGCACGAAGTCGTGATTACTCCATCTCACCGTATCACCGGGCTGGATCGTGATGTTCGCCGGGGAAAAGGCAAAGTCCATGATCATCACGTCGTGGGTGACGGCAATACTATGAACAGCCAAGCACATCAGCCCAGCAGTGATCATCGTTCGTTTTCGCATTCCAACTCCTTTTCGGGCGATCGGCCCAAAGCTCTGTCGTCAATATTAGCGCAAAAGGGTGGATTCGCCAAGAGCATTTTCAATCAATCACTTCAATTCAACGGGTCTGGTCCCCTGGGCCGCCGTTGCCGAGAGGACCAGACCCAGTTAGGTGGGGAGGCGGATCAAATGGGGAACAGGGTCCGCCTTTCGGGCCGTCATGCCGCCACTTGCTGATCCTTCGCATCAAGACCTCGAACGAGGCGAACTTGCCGCAGTCCAGTCAGAGCGAACAGAGATCCAAAAGCGGCGGCGAGATTCAGGGCCACGCAGGCGCTCCGGACCCAGTTCATGGCTGACCATTCCGCGTGCGCTTGTCGAATGGCATCGATGTTCGCCCGAATCGGTGCCTCGAACATGATGGCGTTGCGTGGGAAGAAGTAAGCGAAAGTGAACATATCGCCGAGGACCGAGACGGCCAAGGCGGCAAGGGTCCACATTCGCACGCGACCACCAAGGTTCCAGCAGAAGATTACGGCGAGAAGGCAGACAATCTGGTTAACGGGTGAGAACGTTCGATAGAAATCACCCGGGTTCCGGGTGCTGAAGTAAGCGCGAGTCGTTTCGATCGAAGCCGGTAGGCTCTTTCCCCAGTTGGGAGCATCGATGAGCGAGTTGTAGACATTCGTGAAGAGCAGTCCTGCGGCGAACGTGACCGAAAGGACGACGAGCAGTTGGCGAGTGAGTTGGATTGTTTTCATGGTAGCAGTTTTCTATTTGAGGAGGCTGGCGCACTCGCTTTTGAGGCGAGCAAAGTCTAAGTGGATGTCAAGTGCGGTCTCCGTGAAACCGACTCCGCGGAACGCGAACCGCACGACGTCATGCAGCATTTGGTCCGCATCGTCGTAGGGAAGCAACGGGGTCTTCGGCAAGGAATACAACGCGATCGCCCCGAGGAAGTGATGAAAGAGAAAGCACAGTCGATGTGGGCTGGCGTCACGACCCTCGACCTCGCCGCTCTCCCGAGCCAGGTCAAGGCATTGAGACAAATACGGAACCATCGGGACAAACAAGCTGTCGAGGATTGCGGCTGCGAAGGCGCCATCGCCAAGCAGGCTCTGGCCCATCAATCGGTCGATGCTGACATCCTTTGGCCGCCCCGGCTGCCCCAAGATGATCACCCGTGCGAGGACAAAAAACGTTCTCACGAAGGCGGCTGTGCTTGGCTCATCTTGAGTCAAGCGCCTGATGACGACCTCCTTGGTGCTGCCGAGCAAGGTGACCAGGTCGTTGTAAATGGCCTCCTTGGTGGGGAAATGCCGATAGAGAAGAGCTTCCGACACGCCTGCCGCTTTGGCGAGATCCTTGGTCGTTGCCCCGTCGAAGCCGCGCTGGGCAAAGACGTGCAGTGAACTCACCAGAATCTCATGTTTCCGGTCCACCGCCGGGATTCGCTTTCGTGCTTCCATGACACGAGCATGATATCACAAATAAGTAAGTACTCACTTACAACGGGTCCAAAGTCCCAGCGCGAACCTCAGTTACCATTGCACCCCCGATCCCACGCCGAAGAGAACGCGTACGAGAATGGGTGAGTTGGCGAGGAGAATCATTAACCAGGTTCTTCGTTTGCCGATATCTGCCGCCAAGTAGAACATGCGAGGCGGGAAGTAGAGCAGCATCGCAAGGAAGCAGACCACGAGGAATCGGAACAGGAAGTCGAGAACCCCTGCGGGACGCGGAAGGTCAGCGGTCGACAGCAAGTTCCAAATCAGTTGGTACATGACCATGTTGGCGAAGAGGCAAGCGTCCCCCAGCCATGCCGAAGTCGAACTGCGCAGAAAGGCGATTCGAGGCGGCCGCTTTGGAGGTGAAAAGTACCGATAGACCAAAATCGTATGGGTGACCATCAGGACGATTCCCCCCAAGATCGAGCCGACGAAAACCCCCGCATCGGGTTCCTTTTTGCCATACACACTCTGAAGAACGAAAGCATTGACCGACGCGAAGATGAGGGCCGTCAAGCAGAAGTAGAAAATGGGGTTGAAGAGGCATCCGTCCAAGGGATCGGCGATAGGCCGCCCTTTTTGGTGAACGCTCCAACGCTTGAGGGTCGCACCGAGGGGAGCAAGGACAAAGAGGGCGACCGCCATACCGAAGAGGAGGTTCGTCGCGGCCCTATCTCCCGCCGACGCCCGATGGATGACACCGACGAAGAGCCGCGACAGCGCCATCATGACCGTCAAGTTCAACAAGAAAACGAAAAGGTCAAGCAGCAGACCCCGATTCGACGCAAGGAAGAGGTCGCCAATGGCCCCGCTAATGGACCGCCCCTTCAACTTCACGGGGCGAAACCGCCGGAGCGCGCAGTCAACCTCGAACCTGCCTTTGGTTGTGGTTTGGTTCGGTGGCCATGGACACAAGGACCTTTACTGTCACAATGTTCATCATGCGAGGTGTTCTGCGTCCTCCCTTGGTGCTGGTGTTCGTCGGCTTTCTCGCGCTTTACGGAGTTCTGAACGTTACCGCCACTATGACTCGGAGCAATTATGGCGAAGGGGGCGCGATAGTTGGTACTGCCGTGCTTGCAGCGCTCGTTGTCATTCAATATTTTCTATTTCGCCAGATGCCGGTCGAGGCAATGCGAGAGTCAGGTGTAGTCCGGCCCTTGTGGCCTGGTATGCGTGCCTCGCTGCTCATCACGTGCGGGCTGCTCATCGTACTCGGCACTTTGGCCTTCACCTTTGCCGCGTCGGCGAGAGAGGCCTGGGGGGTACTGGCCATTGGGCTCGCGCTTCAAGGTGGCCTGTCCGAAGAACTGGTGTTTCGTGGGTTCCTATTTCGCAAGCTTCGTGTGGGCCGGACCTTCTGGGCAGCAGCCTGGCTCTCGACGGTGCCTTTTGTCTTTGCCCACCTGTACCTGTTTCTGCTGATGGATCCAATCGTTGCGACGGCAGCCACCTTGACCGCTGTATCCACCTCATTCCCGATGGCAAGACTCTTCGAGTTAGGGGGCAACGCGATTTGGCCACCCGCGATCGTTCACTTTGCGACACACTTGATCAAATTGCTCATTCTCTCCGAGCGCGATTTCGCGTTGGCCCAACTCATCTGGATGGGGTGCGTCTGTGTTCTCCCCTGGGCCGCGTTCTTGGCGAAAGCTCAGCGCCCTGATTTATCCAAGACATAGCTCATCTCCGCCAGGGCCGTCGTGTATTCTATGAAAGTGTCGACTCCAATCCAATTGTCAAAGTCGGACGTCCGACGCGCGATGGTTCGCTATCACTTCTCGAAGTGCAACGATATTCGCGAAGCCTTTCGACGCCTGCGGAGCATCCAGTTCGATCCGATTGCTCCGGTAGGGTGCAATCACGATTTGGTTCTGCAATCTCGGGTGCGCGACTATCGCATAGGAGACTGGCACGAACTTGCCTACCAAGATCGATTTATCTATGATGGATGGGATAAGCAAGCTTCGCTCGTCCCCTTTGAAGGATGGCCTCTTCGTCGGCACATTTACACGGTACACCGACGCTGGTTCGAGAAGAAGATCTTCGAAGAGCACCGTGACGCGGTAGAAATGGTCCTCAATGAAATTACGAATCGGGGACCCCTCATGCCTCGAGACTTCGAGTTTCAGCAGCGTCGGGACGAATGGAAAGGCTCGTGGTTTGGGCCAAGCGTGACGAAGCAAACTCTGCGAGCCCTATGGCACTCGGGAATAATTATGACCTCGGGTCGAAAGAACGGCCAACACATTTACGATCTGACCGAGAGAGTCGTCCCTAAATCTCTCTTCGACCAACCATCGCTGAGTGAAAAAGATGCACAACGTGAATTGGTCTTGGAGCGACACCGGGCGATGGGCATTGTTCGACCGGCTGCTCCGCCCGAAGTATGGTCGATGGAGATCCTCGCACACATTAAGAAGGATGCGATTGCTGAGCTCGTCGACCTTAGGGAGATCATTCCGGTCGATGTCGAGGGCGTCAAAGCGCATGTGACGCCAGAGTTTCTTGCCCTACTTGATCAGCCTTCTTTGGAACCCCGGGTTACCTTTGTCGCCCCACTCGATCAATTCATGTGGGATCGAAAGATGATTGCTCACGTGTTCGGATTCGACTACATTTGGGAGATCTACGTACCTGAGGCAAAGCGCCGATGGGGATACTATGTACTGCCTGTTCTTTATGGTGATGAATTGGTGGCGCGAGTAGAGTTTTACTGTAGGGATGGCGTCCTCGAATTGCGGAGGTGGCATTCTGAGCCAACAGAGCTCGGCGTAGGCTTCATGCCTGCACTAGAGGATGCTCTGAGGAGATTTATGCACTACTCCTCGGCGAAGCGCATACGTGCCGACAAGGGCAGTGACGCCAAAGTACGAGCTCTAATTAAGTCGATTAAGCCGTGACTGCCGAGCTAAACACGACCGGCGTGTAGGCTTCCGGCATATGGGTGTCATATCGACCATGAGGTGTAACGCACCATGCCGCTTGTACGGTCCGATCTGCAATGAGGATTTGCTGAAAGCGACCAAGGAAGAGATTCCACACGTCTCCATTTTTGGGCGGTATCGAACGGCCGTTAGCAAGCAAGGCCAAACTACTCCACGGTATGCCGATTTCGGCGGTCCATCCTTTACTTCTCATCGCTCCATCATTCAGATTCCCATCCACATTCACTGCCGTTCGTAACCCAGGCATGTCGAAGTCGCGAAACGCCCACCGGGCTCCGCGGGGGTGATTGCCATCCCAAAAGTGATCCGGCATTCGGTCGAAATCGCCTGCGAACGTGTAAGCCATTCTACGGTGAACATCAAACACTTGCTGGTCAAAGCGATGGTAGGCGTCGCGCCAAATGAAGAACATCTCGTACACCGTGCCTAACGCGTTGATTTCGAGCTCATAGTAACAGTCGCCGCCATCAATGAAGAGCTCAACGTCGTTCTCTCGAAAAATGAGTGAATCCCGCTCAGTTAACCGAGCAGTGGGGTAGGGCTCTTCGACCCAAAAGCCCGCATACAACGCCTCATGGTCCCAAAGGAGCGCAGCCTGCGTGCTAAGAATGGCGGGGTTGCCTGTTGCCATGTCAACAAAGTGGTTGGACCGCTCCGCACTGTCCCATGGACCCTCGAGCCGTCCGTTGAGGCTGGGTGCGATTTCGGTGAAGCGGGCAATGAGCATCCCCCCAACGATACCCTTGGCATAGAATCTCGGGAGTCAACCGGAGAAGGCGAAATCGCTGGGGTGCAATGAATTTGGAGTAACCTGTGGGCGTGAATAAACCCTCAAAGAAGCAGATCAAAGAGGCCGTCGAGAAGCTCAAGGGCAAGTCGGTTGATAAGTCGGGTCCAATTGATCCGAATTCCGCTGGCAAACTTTCCCCCAAGAAGTCTAGCCAACGCATTCGAAAACAAGGCGTTTAGTCGTCGCGGGCAGGATTAACGAAGGACGCTTGCTATCGTGGCCTGGTGGGGGTGCGTACGCTGAGGACTGCGATTCCCCTGCTTGCGCAGCTCATCCATAGTTCGTAACCTCCGGGGACCTTCTTCACCTCGAGGTCGAGAATGGCCGCGTGAGGAAGGCCTCCCCACTGAGGTTCGCCGCCGGGAGGAGCAGGATAAACGCCAACTGACTTGCCGTCGAACCAGCACAAGCCACGCTGGGCGGTGAGGTAGTCAGAATCGTACTGCATCCAGATCCGGCCGTCGGGTGTGGCGGCAAGCGGCATCAGATACTCACCGGGGAATGGCCATCCAGCCTGTCTTCGATAGATGGTGTAAGCCCCAGTGGTCGGATTTAGGCGGATCAAGCTGCTGTTGTCTGGGAGATTGATGGTATTGGCGCCCAGCCATACGGTGCCATTGCTCTCAATCGCCATTCCCTTGAATTGATCGCTTTGCGGATCAAGTTGAGGAAAGTCTTCGATACTGCGTGTGAACAAAGTCGTACCATTCGTGCGGGTGACTGTAGTGTCTCCAAGAGCCCAAACCGCACCTGGAATTATGGGATCCCTTGTCAGCTTGAACCCACCCTGCTCGGAGACGTTCGTCCAAGTATTGCCGTTGCGCATGGCGACGACACCGTAGTAGGTGATCCAGAGTCGACCCAGCGAGTCTTCGACGACATCCTTCACAGAGTCGTTCGCAATGTTCAGGTTCGACCAATTCAATCCATCCCACGTATGTAAACCGTTGAACATCGGATTCACGACGAGTTGATGATTCGACGGACGCATGTAAACGCTCTCACTATTGTCCGTGGGGAACGGGAAATCGTGGCCGAGGCCATAGTGGTAGTCGTTGAACCCGATCCAGCGTGAGCCATCAAAGCGGACCATGCCGCCATATCCAGGCCCGGCGTTGGCACAAGCATAAAGGCCACCGGTCGGATCGAGCGTGAGATCATTGTTGAAAAAGTCGAACTGGCTTGTATTGGTGAGGCGATAGCGCTGCCACAAACCCGTCATCGCGTCACGCTTAGCCGCCCCACCGATACCACACACCCAAACATTGCCGTTCGCGTCTATGTCGACATCGTAGGTAGCCGGATTAAGTTGCCATGCTCCAAGCGATTGCCACGCCGTACCGTCGAACTTCCACACCCCGCCCCCGCCGTCACCGACGAGGGCCTGATTGGGCCCAAGGGCGCGGATGGCGGCTACGGCGATGCCAAAAGGCGGCTCTGGAGTGTTTGCCCATGTGCCATCGGGGCGTCGGAGATCAAGTCGAAACTCGTTCATTGAGGCATCGGACCACTTGGTCATCCACGTATTGCCAGCCGAGTCCGTTAAGTTCTTCTCGGGCACCTTCGCCGGGTTGTTGTTCTGCCGGGGATAGACCGTCCACACTCCCGTTGTGCTGTCATAGCGAGCAGCGTCGTTCTGCTCTGTCCACACGTAATACCCACCGCCGGGTTTGGGCTGGATCGCGAGTGGCCCTCCACCATAATCGTTAAAAACTAGCCATTGATTCGTGCTAGGAGTGTAGCGTGCTAAGCCGCCTGATCCCCACACTGTGGAATAGGACGAAAACCAAATCGTTCCATCTGGAGCAACTTCGACGCCTCGATTCCAGCCACCTGGAATAGGAGAATTGTCGTCTCCAAACCGTCGCAAGGACTTTGGACCAATCGCGGGATCATAGAGGAGTGCTCCCCGACCAGTTGCCATCCACATTCGGCCACTGGAATCAACGTCGATATCCGACACTCTGACGATGCCAGTGAAATCGGGATGTCCTATTACGGGATAGTCAACATTGGAAACGTTGACCCATGAATTCGTCGACTGTACGAGCTTTGCGATGCCGCCCTCTTCGAAGGATGCGTCGTATCCACCGATCCATGGATCACCGTTGGGAGCGATCCAAAGCGCTTGGCAAAAGTCCCCTTGAATACCCGTATTGCTGGGTCGGTAGTAGCGCCACGAGTTGTGTGGTTGCGGAATCCCGGGCTGAGACCAAGCGAAGGCGCAAGGCGCGAGAGTGAGTCCAATGAAGAAAGCGGATTTGAAAAGCAGGTTCATCGTTTCCATTCCCGAAGGGCGACGTCGGGCCGCTCCTTCTGATAAGAGCGCCCGATCGCGCTCCGGATACATTGTGTGAACATTTGGCAGAATCTGAAAGCTGGCAATTCTCCGCGGGCAAGGCGATTTGAACCTGAACCGGTGGCCAATACAAGTCTGCCGTCCCCCAAATCGGCCTCAAGGGTTCAGGTTAGCGACCCGAGTCAAAGCCAAATGTCGGCCTTGGGTGACGGTGTCCATGAGTCGAGGTAAAGCCCGAAATCGGTCAGAATAGGTTCATGCTTGCCCTTCTCCTTTGCATCGCTTCTGACACCAGCATCTTCGATGGACGAACGCTGAACGGCTGGGAAGTCGTCGGAGGAGGGAAGTGGACGGTCGCCGATGGCGTGCTCAAGGGAACGTGCACCAAGAGCGACGAGCAGGGCGTGCTGATCTATAAGAAGCCGGTGCGCGACTTCAACGCGAAGCTCCAGTTCCGTATCTCCGAAGGGAATAGCGGTTTCTACTTCCGGGCTGAGCGCATCAAGGAACAGCCGCTCGTCAAGGGTTTCCAAGCGGAAGTCGATGCGATCGAGGATGTCGGTGGCATCTGGGAGACGGCGGGGCGCGGTTGGGTTTCCAAGCCGACGGCTGAGATTCACGCAGCGACGAAGTTCAAACCTGGTGCATGGACCGATATGGACGTCAGTGCCATCGGAACGCGCTATGTCGTAAAGCTGAACGGCCACACCACCGTCGACATCGACGACCCGCAGGGTCGCCGGGAGGGCTGCATTGGCCTGCAGTTGCACGGCGGCGTTGACATGACGGTCGAGTTCCGCAACCTGCACTTGAAGCCGGTCGAGTCCGTTCGCAAGGGGCGTTAGCCTGGGCTTGGGTGCCCACCATCAGGGCTTGGTGTACACGTATCGATAGCTATCGATATATCGTGGTATCATGGGATCGATGGGTGGCGACGAACTCACACAGGTGTTTCGAGCCCTTGCCGACCCGACCAGACGGCGGATTTTCGAGTTCCTCGCCAAGCGTTGCGGGCCGGTTGCGGTGGATGACGAAGGGGATGTCCATTCGCTCCAAGGCGTTACCGTTGGCGAAGTTTGCTGTCATATAACGGGTACTGACAAGTTCAGCTCGACTGTTTCTTTTCACATTCGCGAGCTTCGCCTTGCCGGTCTCATCAACGCTGAGAAGAAGGGCAAGTTCATGGTGTGCAGTGTCCGTTCGGGTGCTGTGCAAATGGTCATTGCTTATCTGAGATCGCTAGAAGAGGAGGGTGGCCGCGATGGCGGATGCTGAGGCGAAGCGCTTGTCCGTGATGGACCGACTCCTGACCTTGTGGATATTTATTGCCATGGGCGTCGGGATCCTGATTGGTCACTTCGCGACCGGCGTGGCTGGCTGGATCGATGGACTCGCGGTTGGGAAGACCAATATCCCGCTCGCGATCGGTCTGATCCTAATGATGTACCCACCCTTGGCGAAAGTGAAGTATGAGCGGCTGCGTGAGGTCTTTAGAAACAGGAAGATTCTCGCTTTATCCCTTATTCAAAACTGGTTGGTGGGTCCGGTCCTCATGTTCGCGTTGGCGATTACGCTCTTGCGTGACAAGCCAGAATACATGGTCGGCCTGATTATCGTTGGACTGGCACGCTGCATCGCGATGGTTTTGGTGTGGAACGACTTAGCCAAGGGCGACAGCGAGTACGCAGCGGGATTGGTTGCCCTGAACAGCATCTTCCAAGTGCTGTCCTTCGGTCCGATGGCATGGCTTTTCGTCACGGTGTTGCCGCCTTTCTTTGGTGTCCAAGGGGCGGTTGTGCAGGTGAGTTTCCAGGAACTGGCGGTCAGCGCTCTGATCTACCTGGGGATTCCTTTTGCGGCAGGATATCTGACTCGTAGGCTTGCGCTGAGGTACAAGGGAGAGGAGTGGCTGACGACTCAGTACCTGCCCAAGATTGGCCCCATCACGCTCGTTGCACTTCTCGCTACGATCATTCTCATGTTCAGTCTGCAAGGCGAGAAAGTCGTCTCGTCGCCGGGCGATGTCCTGCGCATTGCGCTTCCGCTCGTCATCTACTTCGTGCTGATGTTCTTCTCGAGCTTCTTCATGGCTCGTCGGACCGGGGCGCCATACGAACAAGCAGCGACTCTAGGCTTTACCGCCAGCGGCAACAACTTCGAGTTAGCGATTGCGGTAGCCGTCTCGGTATTTGGCCTTGGCTCCGGACAAGCTCTCGCAACGGTGGTGGGACCACTCATCGAAGTACCCGCCCTCATATTGCTCGTCAACGTCGCACTGCGATATCGGCGCAAACTCAGTTTCCGCGCGGCGTAATCTTGAAGGACTTGACGAAGAACTTATAGATGTCGTCGACAAGTGAACCATCTGTAAATTGTGGGCCACCATGTCCCGCGCCGGATATGACGCGATGGTCCACGAAGATGCCCTTAGCTCGTAATGTACTTGCCAGCAAGTCGCTTTGACCGGGGGCAACAACGGGATCAGCCGAGCCATGAACGATGAAGCAAGGTGGATCATCTTTTGAGACGTAGGTAATCGGATTGGCCGACCGCACCTGCTCAACCATCGTGAGCACGGGTCCACCAACAAGGCGAGACTCAGCGGAGCTCGCCGAGGCGTGGCCTTCATACCCGGGAGTTTGGGCGAGGGCAATGAAGTCAGTAGGTCCATAGTAGTCAGCCACTACTCCAATCTTGGCTCGCTCGTTGTCCGCTTGGGTGAATCCGCTCCACTCATTGGAATAACCGGTAACACTTGCCAAGTGACCGCCTGCCGAACTTCCCCACACACCAAATCGAGATGGATCAAGTCCGTACTGAGCCGCATGGTCGCGAAGCCAAATCACCGCATGCTTGCAATCGATAAGCTGTGCTGGCCAGATGGCCTGCTGGCTCAATCGATAGTTGATACTCGCGATAGCGAGATCCGGATGACGCTGTTGGAGGACTCGCGCAGGTTGATAGTTACTCTTATCGCCAGACTGCCAACCACCCCCATGAATCCAGATCACGAGGGGACTCTTGGTCCCACCGCGCGGCACGTAAAGGTCCAGCTTAAGACTGATTCCATCCACATTGGAATACTCAAGATCGCGAAATGCTTCGATCGGGGTCTGAGCAAGGACGACAGCCAAGAGCAGGGCAGACATGAAGGTGAAGACGGCGTGGCACCTTGGCAGTTCACTCCATGCCCAACAACCCCGCGACCCGGGCCTGTATCTCATCCCGAATGCGCCGAACGACCTCGACCGGCTGTCCAGCCGGATCATCGAGTCCCCAGTCCTCACTGATCAGGAACTTGGCGGGACAAGCTTCAGCGTCAACGCCACACCCCATGGTGACAATCAAGTCAGCCTCGTCGACCATCGCTTGTGTGAGCAATTTGGGAGATTGGTCGGCCATTGAGATACCGATCTCGTCCATTACTTGCAAGGCTACCGGGTTAATCGTCTTGCCACCAACCGTCCCAGCCGATGCAGCTTTGAAGGGCAGACCATAATTAGAGGCCATCCGATTCAGGATGGCCTCAGCCATTTGCGAGCGCCCCGCGTTGTGGACGCAGACAAACAGCACCTTCGTCACCGTGGCTTCACCGCCCGGATGAAGGCACCCATGATGCGGTTGTCGAGGCCCCGCTTCTCGTCCTCGGTGAGGTGAGCGACGCCCTTCGGAGCCCACGCGCCCTCAATCTTCGAGAACTCGTAGCGCCGTGTCGCCTCAATCGTCGCATCGACGAACCCCGCTTTGGCGAGCCGATCCAGATAGTCGTCGTACTCCAAGGCCCCCGCCACGCAGCCGACAAACAGCTCCATATCCTTGCGGATCGAATCGGGCATCTCGCCTTCGACAACCACGTCGGAGATCGCGAACCGGCCGCCGGGCTTGAGGACGCGAAACGCCTCGCGGAGCACCTGGTCCTTGTCGCCGGAGAGGTTGACGACGCAATTCGAGATGATCACGTCGACCGAATTGTTCGGCAACGGAATCTCCTCGATATGACCCTTGAGGAACGTCACGTTCGAAAGGCCCGATTCGGCCTTGTTCTTTGCGGCGAGGGCGAGCATTTCGTCGGTCATGTCGAGGCCGAAAGCGTGCCCGGTCGGGCCGACTCGCTTGGCCGAGAGCAGGACATCGATTCCGCCGCCGCTGCCGAGGTCGAGGACGGTCTCGCCGGGATTGAGCTGCGCGAGGGCTGTCGGATTTCCGCAGCCGAGCGATGCTTGGAGAGCCGCATCAGGAATCTCGGCGGCTTCGGAGTCAGAGTAGAGATTGGAGGTGATCGGATCTTCGGTCGTGCCGCTGCAGCACGAACTTTCGCAGCATGAGACGGCGGTGGCGCCTTCGCTCACGGCGAGAGCCGCATTGCCGTACTTCTCGCGAACGGTGTCGCGAAGGTCATTTAAGTCGGTGGATTGAGTCGACATGGTTATCTCCTGATGTGGATGTCGGTCGGAGGAAGCTGGCCAATTCGGCGGCCGCTTCCGGGTTGATGGAGCAGATCATGTTCTTGCCCCGCTTTTCCATCGTGATGAGCCCGGCGTTGCGAAGCTCCTTGAGGTGGAAACTCAGGGTCGATGAGATTTTCTCGGTGCCCAAGACTTGGCAGCACACCTCTCCCACCGTCGGCCCGTCGACTGGCCGGACGTCCCCCGACTCCTCCACTGCGACCGCGCAGCAGCAGGATTGAAGGAAGGAAAAGATGCGCAACCGCGTCGGATCGCCGAGCGCTTTGAACATGACTGCGGTGTCTCTGTGGTCCACACTGGCATTGTACCCCGATATTTCTATAAATATCGAAACATGATGCGAGAGTCCTACTCCTGAGTGGTCCGGCGAGAGGTTCGCGCGTACTTGAGCAACCCCGAAAGTCCGCGACCTCGCCAGTGTGTTTCCTGAAGCCCGGTGCCAAACTCCGATATGCGATTACGCATGTGGAGCTATGACCTCGCTCGCGAGCAGTGCCCGACCCGCGAACATCTGTTCGAGATCGCGGCGATGACGGCAGATGCGGGCTACAACGCGCTCGGCTTGTATGTCGAGCACCGTTTCGCGTTCCCCAGCGTGCCGTGGATTCGCGGCACTGGCGCACTAACACCTGTGGTGGTCCGCGACCTCGAAGCCGAGTTCCCGTCGCTACAGTTCATCCCGATGATCAACCTGCTCGGGCATATGGAGGGGTTTCTCTATACCGAGTGGGGCAAGCAGTTTCGGGAAGAGATGTTCCGGGGGATGCAGGCTTGCCCCTCGAATCCCGCGTTTGTCGCCCTGTGCCAGGCCCTCGTCCGCGACACGCTCGCCTGCTTCTCGTCCAATATCGTCCACCTCGGCGGCGACGAGACGCAGCAGCTAGGCAAGTGCCCCTTGTGCAAATCACGCGCCGAGCAGGAAGGAGTCGAGGGTCTATGGGGTGAGCATTTCGGCGCGCTTGCTCGCCAGGTTTTGGCTGCGGGTCGACGTCCCGCCGTCTGGGGCGACATGCTCCTCTCGCACCCGAAAGCCCTCGCATACCTGCCCAAAGAGACCCTGATCTTCGACTGGGAGTACCACGAGGGCGTGGCGGAGACGTCGTCGGTGTTCATCCGGGAAGGGTTCGAAGTCGTCGCCTGCCCCTCGCTCCAGACCTTCAACGCCCCGTGGCTGCACGTGCCGGAGTCGACCCATAACGTCGCTAAAGTGGTTGAGGATACGTGGTCGATGGGGCTGTACGGGGTTTGCATGACGACGTGGGAGTGCGGGCTGATGGGGGCGTACGACACGCTGTTTCCGGCGATTCGGGCGGTCGGAGGGGTGTTGCAGGAGGCAAGCGGAGCACAGAGCAAACATGTCGATCCTTGGGCACCGAAGAGCCTTAAGGAAGAGCTCGAGATGGTTGAGGCCGAGATGGCACTTGCCGAAATGGGTGTCGTCTTCGATGAGAGAATGCGCGCATCCTTATTGGCCGCCAAGAATGGTAATGCGTTTGTAGATATTGACCGTGTGCAGATCAAGGAGGAAGTCATACAGCTAATCACACCGGAACTGGCATTCCGATATCGGGTTGTTCCGGTCAAACAAGAAGGGACGACTCTCTGGCTTGCTATGTCAGACATCAATGACATCGATGCGCAGGACGCAATTGCGTCACAGTCAGGGTGTAGCGTGGTCCCTGCCTTGGCGACTTCAGAAGCAATCGAACTAGCACTCTCGAAGTACTATTTTGGCGGGCGAAACCTTGGTGCCTATCTGAACCACCAGGTTTATGAATCCTACGATCGCGTAAACGCCGCCGAGTGGATGCGACTCATGGGCACGACTCTACAATCCGCGGGTGGGCCATTCGCCTACGGACGACGCCGCGATTCGCTCAAGTCCCGCCTCCTCATGCAGTCCAATCCCTTCCTCGCCTGGCTGCACCACGGCGATGAACTCTCGGGCGAGTGCGGCGACAAAGCCCTCGCGATCTGCGAGCAAGCGCTGCACGTCGCGCCCGGCGAAGCCGAGCGGGGGGTGACGCTGTTCGTGCGCAACGCCATCGACTTCGTTCGACTCGCCGAAGAAGCACGCGTGCTCTACGCGACCGATAACGAAGCCAAAGCCATCTCCAAACTCGCCATCGCCCGCACCCTGTTCGATGAACTTGCCAAGATCGCGCGGCGCACGCACACCCGCATCGGCGGCTCCCTCGCCGACGTTGACCGCTGCATCAAAGCACGCGACCACGTCGAGCGCGTCATCGTCCGCCTGCGCGACTACGGCAACGGCTCCCTCGGCTACCTCCCTGCCTGGGAGCACCTGACCCACCCCAAGTTCATCCCCCACGACCAGGGCGCGTGGTGGAAGATCAATCAGTGGGCGGATGAGTAGTGGGCATCCATCCGTGGGAGGATGGATGCATAAGCAAAGCAGCGTGCCGCCGAGTAATCTTGAGCCATGAACGTAAGGCGACTCTTCTCAACGGAATGCGAGGCCTACTGGGATATCCGGCTGCAATCCTTACAGGAGTCCCCCGAAGCCTACGGTTCAACATATGAGGAGGAATCTGCATTTACAGCGGAAGTAAGAGCGCAGCGATGCCAATGGTCAGATGATCACTTCGTTGTCGGTGCTTTCAACGAGAGTGAACGCCTCGTCGGCATTATTGGATTGATTCGCGAGACAAGAATCAAATCACGCCATAAGGCGGTTGTTACTGGATTGTATGTCGTACCAGAATATCGTGCGCATGGAATCGGTGGGAAGTTGGTGAAGGCACTGCTCGACGAAGCGAGAAGAATTCCAGGACTAACAAGACTTCAGATCTTCGTCATTGGAGGCAATGATGTCGCCAAGACTCTCTATGAACGCCTTGGATTTGAAGTCTATGGAATCGAGCCTGATGCAAAACGTCAGAACGGGATCTCTTTTGACATGATCCAAATGACGCTCGGTATCTAATCATTGTCCGACGGGCGATGTCTTTGCCGACACCTCAACGAGCAGAGTTCAGCAGGTCCCACCGGTTCAGTTCGGTGGGACCTGCCAATTCTGTCCTAATTCTCGTTCCTGAGACGGACTGGCCGGTAGTCCTCGTAGCCTTTGCGGACTGCTTTGACTTCCCAGTCGAACTCGTAATCGCCCTGTCCACCCTTGAGTTCGAACACGGTGCAGCCATCCGGGCTCGTGTTCTCGACCCCAAGCCCACGCGACTTGCGGCCGCGCGGCTGGAGGATGACGGTGATGCCTTGCTCGGCCGCGAGCTTTCTGAAGTGATCGGGAAACTCGATGTGGGCTTCCCCGTTGACGAGTCTTCCGGTGCCACGCGCATACATCGCTGCCTCTGGCCCTTCGATGCACGCATAGAACAGATCGCGGGTGAAGTCATCGGGATCGGGAACGCGGAAGTTCTTAAGGCCGGTCGCTGAAATCACGCCGTCTCCGTTCGCGTTGACGAACATCCTTGCGAAAGGGACCTGCGTCGCGGGCAGTCCTCCTGGGTCGCCCCAAATCGAGACAGAACCATCGTTTGGGCGGGTCGCCTCCGCTGTCAGTTGCACCATCTCAACATAAAAAGGATCATATGCCCGCAACTTAAGTGATCCGGAGGTGGTCGACGTTCCCGCGTCGAGTAGGGATCGCGAATAACCTAAATCCTGTGCGTCCCAAGCGAATTTGATGCTGGCCCTTGAGGAACTGTTTACGTCGCCCGCATTGCTGATAAAGAACTGGCCTCCAGTAACTTTTTCAAATGAGTCAGGGTCCTTTGCAAGGCGAGACTCGCCCACCGTACCGCTGGACACATTCCCCGCGTCGTCGCCCAAGGCCACATTTCCGAACCACTTTAGCTTTGTAACGGTCATGGCACCGTTGACATGGACTTTGTAGTTTGGTGTGGTGGTACCAATGCCAAAGTTGCCATTCCCTTTGAGCATGAACTTGGTGACCATGGATGCGCCACTTCCGTAGCCAAATGCCATGTCGGCACCTGTAGGCACAC
Organism: Fimbriimonadaceae bacterium; assembly: GCA_019694835.1. The sequence goes on from JAIBBE010000022.1 coordinate 144,952, forward strand.
CGAGCAGCAGGAAGCGTCGGTCAAAGCCATTGTAGTTGCCAGCGGAGGCGGATATTCGATAGAGACTATCCGGCCCGTGCAGTCGGATTGCCCCTCCTGTGCTGTTCGGGTGTATCGTCAGCGGCGCATTCGGATCGGAGCTCTGAACAGAACCAATGGTCGCCCTGCTGGCGTAGGCACCGAGGCCACCCGTAAACGCACCGGCCCAGCCGACGGTTGGGTCGCTAAGGTCGGGAGCGACTTCGCCAACACCCCGCACGCCAATGCCTGCTCCAGTGGTCGCCGTGCCAACTACACCGACAGTTTTGTCGCTGACACTGGTGTTGACTGCCGAAACGAGCCGATCATTGGGTGCCGAAAGATCGAGGGTGAATGGCTGACCATCATGGACGAACTGGCTCGAATCGAGACCGTCCAAACGATCGACATTCAAGTTCGCAACCAAACCACTTCCGACGACGGTCATCGGTGTTGCGGCCGTGAAGGAAGCTTGGGCCGAGAACGTCTTCTGCCCGGCAACGGTTTGGGCACCCGACAAGAGGAGGACATTACTGCTCATTAGGGAGCTGTTGAAGGTTCCCGTATAGCTTGTTGGATTAAAGAACTGGGTGCTGTCCAGCCCATCGAGCTTATCCACTTTAAGGTTGATGACTTTGCCCGTCGAGCTGACTGTAAACGGAGTAGTGGTGTTGAATCCTGGCTGTCCAACAAACGTCTTGATGCCGGTAATCGTATCGTTTGAGCCCAATCGGCAGACGCTTGCGTCGAACATACTGTCCGGAAACGTGCCAACGAGAAGGTATACGGGCACGCCTGTCAGACCAGAGCCCAAGCCCACGAACTGGCCTGCGATCCAAACGCCCGTGATGTTGACATTTCCGGACTGAGCGCTACCGGGAGTTGAGGCCTGCAATTGCAGGAGCGATTGGGCCTCACTCGCTCTTGCCAATCCCAACTGGAGGATCACCCCGGCCGCGATAAGGAGTCGATTGCTGGTCATTTTTGCCCTCCGATCGATTTCTTGAACAACGCGACCATCGACGATGAAAGCTGCTTGGCCGCATGAGTCGCCTTGCTGGACTCGATCGACTTCACGCGCGCCGTCCACTGCTTGGCTCGATCGCCTGTGAGATCCGAGTCCCAAGGTCGGCTGACTTCATAGTCCTCGTAACCTTTGCGGACCGCCTTGATTTCCCAATCGAACTCATAGGTGCCCTTGCCATCTTCGAGTTCGTAGACGCTGAATCCACTGGGACCGGCATCTTCGTAGATGATTCCGCGGGATTGCCGACTTCTCGGGGTCAGGAGGACGGTGATGCCCTCAGCGGAAGCAAGTTTGCGGAAGTGATCGGGCAACTGGATGTGAGCTTCGCCGTTGACTAAACGACCGGTGCCCCGAGTGTACATCGCCGCTTCAGGACCCTCGACGCAGGCGTAAACGATATCCTTGGTCCTATCCTCGGGATCCGGAACTCGAAAGTTCTTGATCGTCGCGCTGATATTCCCGGTTTGACCGTTAGAATACATCGTCGCACGCACAGTACCGTTGCTATCACAAACCGAAACATATCCGCTGTTCATGGTCCCACCAAGCAAGACATTCTCGTTGCCATTTGGACCATAGGTCGTAAGATTTCCGCCCTGGGTGGCATCACCGGGGTCGAGCAGGACTCGGAGATTGGTGCTGGTCGAGAGTTTAATGCTTTTGCCGGGGTCACCCTCGATCCCATCGGTACCCATGGAGAAGTTTCCGCCGGTCACCTTGGATAGCATGGACCCTTGCGTCGAGAGATGCTCGGCCCGGACTTTGCCCCAGGAAGCGTATCCCGAAGCGTCGGCACCAAGCAGCACGGTATTGGCCGCAGCGCCGTCTGTCAGCCTTAGACTGTCGGCTTTCAGGGAACCATTGACATCAAGCGCCGCAGTGGGTGCATCCGTTCCAACCCCCAGATAACCCGTGTCCATCTGGAAGATCATGCCTGTAGTCGTGAGACCATTATCGAAACGGATATTGGAATTCGCAGTATCCGTGTGGAACGTCAGGCGGTCCGGGCTGTCCCCGACGGTGATGCCAATGTTGGCGGTGAGACTGCTGCCGAAAGAGATCTTCTCTCCGGGCACCCCGGATAGCTGGAGCGGTGCAACCACCGCGTCATTAAGCGCTCCGCCAACGTTGAGGTGGTCGGCATAAAGGCCCTTTCCACCCGTGAACATTCCTCCCCACCCAGTCGCGTCAACGGCAACGCCCTTGACACCAATGCCACCGGTTCCTGTAGCTTTGCCATAGAGAGCCGTGCCACCGGTGCCCGTATTGGTCACCGAAAGGACGCTTCCAGGAGACGCTACGCTGGCGGTAAGGCTAAAGGGCATCCCAGCGTTTATGAAGTCGCTTGAGTCGTAGCCATCGAACTTGTCCGCATTGAGATTGGTCACCACTCCCGTTCCGGTGACCGTGAAGGGAACCCCAGCCGCTGTAAATGCCGGCGCCGTGCTGAACGTTTTTGCCCCTGTGAAGGTCTGGATCGTGCCCAGCATCGCGACGTTCGAGCTGAGTCGCGCATCCGGAATTGTCCCCGAGGTGAAGTTGCTGGCATTGAGCAGATCGGTCGAGTCAAGGCCGTCGAGCAAGTCGGCGTTCAGGTTGTTCACCTTAACGGAAGTCGACGAAACCGTGAACGGCGTCGAGCTGGTGAAAGCCGGTGTGGCGGAGAAGATCTTTACCCCGGTGATGGATTGAGCTCCGAACGTGGTGAGCATGTTAGGGTTGAGCTGGGCAGGGAGCATGGTGCCGGTGAGCGCGCTCGTCGGGATCCCTGTGAGACCGGCTCCGCTACCTGTGAAGCTCCCCGCCCGAACCGTCCCACTCAAGTTAACGTGTCCGACCTGGGGGGTTCCAGGGGTCGTCGTCTGCAAGATCACCAGCGACTTTGCAGTAGGTTGCGACATCGCGACGGTACTTAAGACCACCGCGCCAAACACCGAGCAGACAGCAGCTGCCGCCATGACGTAAGTCCTCTTCATGTATTCCTCCAGCGCCACAATGCGCGCCTGTACTCTACAAGTAGGGGTCTTAATTTAGTCTTAAATGGGGTGCGACAGGTTCAAAATCGCTTCGCTAGCCTGCACCCACGAGCCTCCGGTACCATGAGGGCGTGCGTGCAATTGCCAAAACCCGCCCAGCGCCGGGCGTGGAAATCATCGATGTCGAAGAACCGAAAGTCAAGCCTGGCCACGTCAAGGTCCGCGTCGAACACGGCTCGGTCTGCGGGACCGACCTCCACATCAACAACTGGGACGCATGGGCGAGCAAGCGCATCCATCCGCCCCGGGTCATCGGCCATGAGTTCTGTGGAACCATCGTCGAGATCGGTGAGGGTGTCGAGGGGAGGGAGATCGGTGAATTCGTCGCTACCGAGTCACACATCGTCTGCGGCCACTGCCGACAGTGCCTGAGCGGGCAGGGTCATGTCTGCGTCAATACAGTGATCCTTGGGGTCGATATCGACGGTGGATTCTCGCCTTACGCCGTCATTCCCTCCCAAAACGCGCGCCCGACGCCTGACATCGTGCCGCGCAACGTCGCCAGCATGCAGGACGCGCTGGGTAATGCCGTACACACCGTCATGGCTGGTCCGGTCGTCGGACGGAAGATCCTGATCACCGGCCTCGGCCCCATCGGCCTGTTCGCCATCGCGATTTGCAAGGCGCTGGGGGCCGAGAAGGTCTACGCGACCGAGGTCAGCCCCTACCGGATCGAGCTTGGCGAGCGACTCGGCGCTGACGTCATCCTCAATCCAGCCAAAGACAACGTCTCCGATGCCCTCTCACGGATGGAGCCCCAAGGCGTCGACGGCACGCTCGAAATGTCCGGCCACCCGTCTTCAATCCCGCTCGCGCTGGAGCACACCCGCCCCGGCGGACGAATTTCCTTCCTCGGCGTCTTCCCCGACATCATCGAGTGCTTCGACCTCAACAAGGCGATCTTCAAGGGCATCGATATGCAGGGCATCGTCGGACGCCGCATTTGGGAGACGTGGGAGCAAATGGCTTGGCTTTTGACTGAAAAGAACCTCGACGTTACCCCCATCATCACCCACGAGATGCCGTTTACGGAAGTCGCAGAAGCGATGGAGATCATGAAGGCGGGCAAAGCCGGCAAGATCGTCCTGAAGTTCGATTAGAGCTTGGGTTTTGCGGTGGTGGTTGAGGACCCGAAAGAACTGCAACGCTGGGTACTGCCGACCCCGTACTTCAGATGATAAGCATATCGCAGCGACTCTGACAACATCGAATGGAGAACGAAAGCCTGTCAGTAAAGGAACGAGAGTTTATCTGGTTGCAGGGATGTCAATGTGTCCTAGGTCATACTCAGGATGAAGACCTCATTTCAGCTGCCAAGATGCTTGTTGAGTGCGGGTTTGTGCAAGATGACCTCGTTGATATTCTCTCATTCCCTGACATCGCGGTTAGACCTCGATTTGAGGCAGCACTGACAGAGATGGGGCTACTCCCGACGCGCCAGCAGGCTGTGCGCTGTATCCTGGTTAGGACCCTCTATCGGTTGGTGAAGGATAGGGCAAGCCTGACTTCCATCACTCGACTCATTTCTGAACCTGCAGAATGTCGCGACCTGCTTCCCGATCTCAAACCCGTCTGTGAGGCCCTAGACTGCGACCCAGGCCGTCTTTCTACACGTCAGGCTCAGACGATCTGGGCTCAGCTGGATGAGTTTTGCTTGAAGTATTCGGAGGCCCGCTCTCGGGAGAACTCCAGATGATCGCACGAACACCAAGTCGGTAGGCACCGTAAGCACCTACTCCCCTCAACCAGCAACTTGACCGTGGCAAACCTGTGGAGGTGGCGAACCGCGCAAAAACCTCACCCTGAATTCCGAGTTCAACGAGCGCGGGCAGGATACCCGCGCCACTCTGGGGCCGGTCTTGGCTGCGCTGGTAAACTGCGTGACTCCCATGCACCTCGAGTTGGACCTCAAGAGCACCCTGCACCTGCCTTCCGCTGACTTCACGATCCCGATGAAGGCCGACCTCTCCTCGCGTGAGCCCGCGATTCAGGCGAAGTGGGACGCCATGCGGCTCTACCACGTTATTCAGGAAGCCCGCAAAGATGCACCGGTGTTCGTCCTCCACGACGGCCCTCCCTACACGAACAGTCCGATCCACATCGGCACTGCGCTCAACAAGATTCTGAAGGACTTCGTCGTCAAGTCGCGGACGATCATGGGATTCCGCGCGCCGTACGTGCCGGGATATGACAACCACGGTCTGCCGATCGAGCAGACGGTCATGCGCGAGTTCCACGAACGGAAGGAGCAGCCGGATGTCGAGACCTTGCGCAAGGCCTGCCGCGCTCATGCCCAGAAGTACATTGAAGTGCAGTCCGAGCAGTTCCGCCGCCTCGGCGTGTTTGGCCTCTGGGAGAAGCCGTACGCGACGATGAACTACCGCTTCGAGGCGGAAATCGTTCGGGTTTTCAAGCGCATGGTGGCCGAAGGTTATGTCTATCGTGGCCTCAAGCCCGTCTTGTGGAGCCCGACCTCGCGCACGGCACTCGCCGACACCGAGATCGTGTACCAGGACCACGTCAGCCCTGCGATCTATGTTCGGTTCCCGCTCATCGAGGATGCCAACGGCTGGGCGAAGAAGTTCGACAACATGTGGACGATCATCTGGACGACCACGCCTTGGACGATCCCCGCGAACCTAGCCGTCGCCTTCCACCCTGCCTTCACCTATGCCATCGTCCGTGCTGGGGACCAGCACTACGTCGTTCTCAGCGACCTCGTTGAGCGCACGATGGGCGCAGTTGGCATTGAGGAGTACGAGGTCGTCGAGGAACTGCTCGGCGTCAGCTTCGAAGGCACCAAGTTCCGCCACCCGATTTTCGAGCGCGAGTCGATTGCGGTCATGGCCGAGTACGTCACGACCGAGGACGGCACGGGCGTCGTCCACACTGCGCCCGGCCACGGTCGCGACGACTTCTACACCGGCGCGAAGTACGGCCTCCCCGTCCTCTGCCCGGTCGATGATCGCGGGGTGATGACCGAGGAAGCGGGCGAGTTCGCGGGGATGTCGTACATCGAGTGCAACGACGCCGTCATCGCCCGCATGGACCAGCTTTCGACGCTGATGGCCCGCAGTGACTACGCGCACAGCTACCCTTATGCAGAGCGCGATGGCAAGCCGGTCATCTTCCGCGCGACCGAGCAATGGTTCGTCTCGATAGACGAACTGGATCTTCGCAAGCGGATGCTCGCCGAGATCGATAAGGTGCATTGGGTTCCTGCTTCCGGAGAGGCCCGTATCCGCGCGATGATCGGCAATCGTCCCGACTGGTGCATCTCGCGCCAGCGTCCGTGGGGCGTCGGCATCCCGATCTTCTATGGCGCGAGCACCGGTCAGCCGCTACTCGAACTCGACATCATCGAGCGCGTCGCGACGATGATCGACAACGAGGGCTCGGACTCGTGGTTTACCAAGGCCGCCGCCGAAATCCTCCCGCCCGGCTACACGCACCCTGAGACGGGCGAAACAGAATTCCGGAAAGAGACCGACGTGTTCGATGTATGGTTCGACAGCGGCTCCACCTCGCTCTGTGTGCTTGAAGGCAGCGTCGAACCGGCGTGGAAGCAGCCCTGGCCCGCTGACCTCTATCTGGAAGGCTCCGACCAGCATCGCGGCTGGTTCAACACGTCGCTCATCATCGGCACCGCGTGTCGTGGCGGGGCGCCGTACAAAGCGGTCCTGACCCACGGCTTCCTCCTCGATGAGGAGGGGCGAAAGATGTCGAAGCGGCTGATGAATGCCCTTGATCCCGGCAAGGTCTGTGACCAATTCGGTGCCGATATCCTGCGTCTGTGGTGCGCGAGCGTGGATTATACCAACGATGTCGCGTGCAGCGAAAACATCCTTAAACAGTTCGGCGAGAGCTACCGAACCCTGCGCAACACGATGCGCTTCCTGCTCGCCAATCTGGAAGGCTACGAGGGCGGCGACGCCGTACTCGATGTCGACGTTTGGCTGATCGAACAAACCGATTTACTGACTGCTGACTGCATGAAACGCTATGAAGAGTACGACTTTGCCGGCGTCGCCTCGGCCACGGTGTCGTTCTGCAAGAAGCAACTCAGCGCGTTCTACGCCGACGCGATCAAGGACCGCATGTACTGCGATGCTAAAGACTGGGCCTCGCGACGATCCGCCCAAGCCGCCTGCCACCATGCGCTGCTCGCCCTGACCAAGATTCTCGCCCCGATCATTCCTCACACGGCGGAGGAAGTCTACGAGCGCATTCCTGCGATCGATCGGCTGCCGAGCGTGCATATGGAAGTCCTGGAGATGCCAAGCGGGGATCGGTTGGAGGACATCGAGGGCAACGACATCCAAGTTCGATTTGCGAGTTTGCTTGAGTTCCGAGCGACACTGTTCGCTCAGTTCGAGCAGTGGAAGGCTGCAAGTGAGGTCAAGGACAGCCAAGATGTCATCGCATCGGTACATGACCGCCCAGACATTGTGGCTATGCTGCGGTCATTTGGCGAAGACTTGCCGAATTTCCTCAAGATGAGCTGGATCGAGATCGCGGAGGGCGACGGGACCGTAGAGTTTCGCGTGAGCGATTTCCTCAAGTGCGACCGCTGCCGCTTGCGCCGACCGGATGTCGTCGCCGTCGGTGAGATCAGCCTGTGCGAGCGTTGTCGGAAGGTGGTCGGCGCTTGAAAGCCCATCGCGGGTTTTGGATGTACTTGATCGTCTTCGTGGCGATGCTCGCCATTGACCAGATCTCCAAAGCCTGGGTGCGCGCAGAGTTCGTTCCGCACCAGAGCGTCACCCTGATTCCACGCGTTTTTGAACTGACGTTGACCTATAACGAAGGCATCGCATTTGGGCTGTTCAAGGGTGCGGGCGTCCTGTTTGCTCCGATTGCGATCGTCATCGCGATCGGTTCTGGCTGGTACTCGATGAAGCATCCGCAAGAGAAACGCCTCGGCCACTTCGCCTTGGGCATGCTCGCCGCCGGCGCCATAGGCAACCTCATCGACCGGCTTTGGCTGGGAAAGGTTACCGACATGTTCTACATCCGCGCCATTGATTTTCCTGTATTCAACTGGGCGGATACATGCATCACGGTTGCCGCTGTTCTTCTGGGTGTACGTTGGGTGATGGACGGCCGACATCACGAGAAAGCCGAGAAGTCGGTGCCAACCAGCGTTTCCGAAGGTTAGGTGCCCGACTTGATAACCGCGCACGTGCGGAGCTTGCTTCGGTATCGTAAGCGTGATGAGTCGGTACTCCCTGGGAAGCAACGAGTCGGATGAGTTTGAGCCAGGCTCCCAGCAGAGGGTTCTTCGAAATCTGCTTGGAATCACAACTCCGGCGGAAATGGACCAGCGAGAAGCCTGGGCCCTTGCCGACGCTATCTCCTTGAGTCTCTTAGAAATCGAAGACGACACTCGCTTTGGTGTCCTGAAGCTCCGGGAAATGCACCGACAGTGGCTGGGTGAGATTTACGAATTTGCAGGCGAGATTCGGAGGGTAAACGTCAGCAAAGGCGGCGTGATGTTCGCCCCTGTTATTCATCTCGACCAAACGCTGTCTGAACTTGATCGAGTTCTATCGCAATACACACCTTGTAAAGCATTCGAGCGAACGGAACTGGTTAGGTCCTTGGCAGTCGTTCACGCAGAACTGATCTTGGCTCATCCGTTTCGCGAAGGTAACGGTCGGCTGGCCCGGTGGCTTACTGACTTGATGGCCTTACAAGCAGGATCTGCGCCTTTGCAATGGGGCTTTGAGCTTGAAACGGAGAAACGTCGGAGTCGATACTTCGCTTCGCTGCGAAAGGCCTTTACGAAGGATTTTGATCAGTTGGAAAGTCTGATTTCCTCCGCTTTGGACGGCGAGCGAGATCACTCTCCGTGATAGTAACACCTTCGCATGCGGAGCTTGAGATGACCGAGCGAATCACGAGTTTTTCTCGTGATTCTTCCGACCGAATATGCGGATTGATAACGATGAGCTTGGCCACAGGAATATCTATTCTACCTTGGATTCAGCTTCAGATCTCTCGTAGACTACTCGCTCACAGCGTTCGAATGCCGGATAGATGACCTTTTCTTTCCAATCTATCTCGTACCCGTCCAGCCTGGCACGGCAATACTGGTCAAACGCCATCAGGGCCTGCCCATCTTCGGTCAGGGTGACTTCCGCGCCTCCTCGAAAGGTGACATCGACCTGTACTCGATCAACCGTGAAGAGGTCCAGTTTGTAGGCAACGATTTTGACGATATCATCGGCGGTAAACATCCATCGCTTGGTCAAAACATCATGGCGATCGTATTCATTCCACGTCAGATTCTCGCCATCCACGTAGAAGAAGGGTTCGATGCGTTTGTAGCGTGTCCACTTGTTTCGGAGTGCCTGCCAAAGCGTTGCCATTTGAAACTCGCAGCATCAGCCCTGCGGCCGAGACCCAGGGTGAACCAGAATCAGATGAGTATGGCCACTACCTATGATCTCTTGCTTCGCGGCGGCGTCCTGGTTGATCACGAGCGTGTCCAACGGGCGGACGTCGGAGTCGTTGACGGCAAGATCGCGGCGATCGGGGATTTGTCATCGGCGACGGCGCGGGAGACGCTCGACGCTACCGGACTGCACATCCTGCCCGGCGTGATCGACACCCAAGTCCACTTCCGCGAGCCTGGTCTGGAGCATAAGGAAGACCTGGAATCCGGAACCCGCGCCGCGATCATGGGGGGGACGACGACGGTGTTCGAAATGCCCAACACGAACCCGACCACCACGACCCAGGCTGCGCTGGAAGACAAACTCGCAAGGGCAAAGGGGCGGACGTGGTGCGACTACGCGTTCTTCGTCGGTGGGACGACCGAAAACGCGGCCGAGCTTGCCGCCCTCGAGATGATGCCCGGCACTCCGGGCGTCAAGATCTTCATGGGCAGCTCGACCGGCACCCTGCTCGTCCCCGACGACGACCACCTACGCGCGGTTCTGCGCTCGGGCGTCCGCCCCTGCCCTATCCATAGCGAAGACGAGTTTCGGCTGCGTGAGCGGAAGGCGCTCATCAGCGAAAATCCCCACGTTCGCGAGCACCCGTTCCTGCGCGATCCTGAGTCCTCGATTCTCGCCACGCGGCGGATTCTCGGGCTGAGCGAGGAGACCAGTCGCCCTGTCCACATCCTCCACATTTCGACCCGCGACGAGCCCTGGATCATCGCCGATGCCCGCAAGCGCGGCGTTCGGGCGACGGCGGAAGTCACGCCCCAGCACCTCTATTTCACCGCACCCGAGTGCTACGAGCGGCTAGGAACGAAGGTGCAGATGAACACCCCGATCCGCGATGCCGCCCATCGCGACGGCTTGCGGCGGGCTCTGCTGGAAGGCTTCTTCGACGTGATCGGCAGCGACCATGCGCCGCACACGCTGGAGGAGAAAGCCCAGCCCTACCCCGCCAGTCCGAGCGGTATGCCCGGCGTGCAGACCCTTCTGACCGTTATGATGAACTTCGTCCACGAAGGCCTTTTGGATCTGCCGACGCTCGTTCGCATGACGAGCTTCCGCCCCGCTGAGCTGTACGGCATCGCAAGGAAGGGGGTGCTGGCGGTCGGGTTCGACGCGGATTTTGCGCTCGTGGATCTCGGCAAGCGTCACAAGATTGAGTCGGATTGGCTGCAGAGCAAGTGCGGCTGGAGCCCGTATGAAGGCGACACCTTCGTCGGCTCGGTCGAGCATGTCGTGTTGCGCGGGCAGATTCAGGTGAGGGACCGGGCTCTTGCGAGTACGGCCTCGGCACCTCTCCCCCAACCCCTCTCCTCCGCCCCCGCACGGGAGGAACTTGCAAGTCAGTCGGGCGCAGGAGAGGGGAGTCGGACGGTTGCCGGCAGGATGCCAGCGGTACAGCAGATCGGTCGACCCGTCGAATTTAGTTGGAAACCATGACCTACCACCTTGAACCCACTTCCGATACCCTGCGCGGGTGCATCTCGATGGAGTTTGAGCCGTGCTTAACGATTGACTCCGGCGACACCGTGATTGCTTCCACACTTGACGCCGCTTGGGGCGTGGAGGCACCGCCAAAGGACGGGTCGCCACGGAAGAAGTTCGAGCCGAGAGAACTTCCCCGCGATCGTGGCCACTGCTTGGTGGGACCGATTGAGGTTCGCGGTGCCAGGCCGGGGCAGACCCTGGCCGTCGAGATCATCGCCGTTGAGCCTGGCGACTACGGCTGGAATGTTGCCGGTGCGTGGTCCACGCCACTCAACGATCGCCTCGGTGTATCCGATGCGCCCGAGTTTCTGAGCGTTTGGAACCTCGATGAGGCGCGAGCTCATTGGTTGAGCCGCAGCGGTTGGCGCGTGGCGTCGCGGCCATTCTTAGGTGTGATGGGAATGCCGCCCCCCGAGCCCGGCCACCACTCGACTTTTCCACCCCGCGTGTGGGGCGGGAATTTAGATTGCAAGGAACTTGTTGCGGGCACGACACTTTATCTTCCGATTCCGGTCGATGGCGCGCTCTTTTCTTTTGGTGATGGCCACGGCCTTCAAGGGGACGGCGAGGTGTCGAGCACCGCCATCGAATGCCCGATGCGCAAGGTCGAACTGCGATTGTCGGTGACAGATAGTCCAACTTTGGTTAGTCCGAGGGCCAAGACCGCGGAAGGCTGGCTTACGTTTGGCCTCGCCAAAGACTTGGACACCGCGATGGGTCTGGCGGTCGACGACATGCTGAATCTGATGTGCGACGAGTACGGTATCGGGCGCTCGGAAGCCCTATCGCTGGCGAGTCTGGTGGTCGATCTGCGGATTACTCAGGTCGTCAACGGAGTGCAGGGAGTGCATGCGGTCCTTCCTCACGGTGCCTTGAATCGCGATCTCGGATAGAATCGAAGCAGATGAACAAGAAGCTCGCAATCCGTCTTGCTGTCGGTTTATTCCTGATGGCGGGGCTGATTTTCGCCTACGTCTGGTTCCGGGGCGTTGGGGCTGACCTCGTCGGAAAATTTGCTGGTGCAACGAACACGGCGGGCTGGATTGCGGCGATCGAACGGCGGGAGGACGGCGGTTCGCAGGCAGTTGTCTTCTGGCCCGATGGCGCGAAGATTGACTCGGCCGACTACAAGCCTGACTCCGAGGATCAAGGTGTTGTTTGGCGTCCGGACGGCAAGTTCATCTTCTTTTCCAGCAATCGCGTAAGCCCCACGTTCGACATCTTCCGGTGGGATCCCGACCGGAACTTGGTGGAAAGGCGCACGTTCGGTTCACGCGGGAAGAGCAATCTTTGGTTCGGCCCTCCCGGTGACCCGGCAGCGAACGACGATGCCCTGATCATGGCTGGCGGGTTCGTGATGACCCTCGATCCGAGCTCAGGCGCAACTCGGCAGGTTTTGCCTCCACCAACGGGCGAAGTAGCGGGCTCGGGCGAGGAAGGCGGCTCCGGCAGCCAGTTCGACCTCATCTACAGCCGTCTCGGCAAGAGCTTCAAAGAAGCGAAGTGGGGGAAGAACCGAGAGTCCATCATTGCGGTAATGATACGAGAGTCCGGTGAACAAGTTCTCCTGCTGCAATCGATGTTACCGGTCAAGGACAAGGACGGCAATGAGCGCGTGGCTCCTCCAGTGGCGGTCGCGGCGGGCGAGAGAATCGAGTTCGATGTGGCCGAGTCGGGAGACGTTGTCTTCACGACGATGGGATTTGCCTTTCCCGATCCACAGATGATCCCTCCCGAGTACCTCAAGGAAGGAAAGGCGGTTAAGCCATATCAGAATGCCCTCTCATTCTTCAATCCGGCGAAGCCCGAACAGGGAGTCAAGAACATCGTCGTGAGTCCCAACGTGGAAGAAGTTATCATCCAACCCCGTATCAGCCCGGATAGCCAGAGAGTCTTGTGCATTGCGGGAAATCTCAAGGACACCGGAGAGATCGAGCCCGTCATGATGCTGACCTGCCCACTCAAAGAAAACGGTGCGAGCGAGAGCCGTCCCGTCGTACAAGGCGAGGCTCGCGAGGCGTCGTGGTCACCCAACGGCGATAAGATCGTGTTTATCAAGCGTGGGCCTAAGGGCAATCGAGCGATCTTCACGGTGTCGACCGATGGCACTGGAGAAAAAGAGATATCGGGAGCCAAGGGCGATTATGCATGGCCCCAATTCAGTCCCAAGAAGGGAAGTTAGTCCATTATGAGCATTACTCCCCATCCTGACCTCTCGCTTCGCGAGCAACAGATTCTACGATTGGCCGCCCACGGCCTCACCGATCAAGGGATCGCGAATCGACTGGGAATCACGCGCAACACGGTAAGCACTTACTGGGGGCGCATCCGGACAAAGCTCGGACCTGTCAATCGAGCGGAGTTGGTCGCGCACTACGTGCGGGAACGCGCAGGCGAAGTGCTCGAAAAGCTTCGCTCTGAAAACCGCAAGCTGGTCGAAGATATTGAGCGCCAGGCCCAGCAGGAACTGGAACTTCAGGCCACTCTCGACATGTTTCAGAATCTCTGCAACAGCGCTCCGGATGCGATTCTCGTTGTTGACGAATCTGGCCGAATTCGAATGGCTAATCATGAGGCGGGTCGTATGTTCGGATACGAGCCGGATGTCTTGGTGCATAAGCCCATTCGTGACTTGGTTCCCCAACGTTTTCGAACGGCCCACGCTGCCCTAATGCAAACCTACATGGATGAGCCCTCCGCCCGACGAATGGGGCAGCACCAAGCAACAGTTGCACTCCGTTCCGACGGGTCCGAGTTTCCGATCGCGGCTACTTTGAATGCGACTCAAACCTCGAACGGAATGTTGGTCACATGTATCGTTCGCGATATCGAGAAGCTCGGCTGGGCCATTCGGGGCGATGAGGAGCCCAGTCCCGACTAGGCTCCCTTTGCCAAACGAGCAAACGTCTCTTTGTCGACGGAGCGCATCATGCATTCCTCGTAGGATGCAAAGCCGTTACGGAAGATATCGGCCAGCGATTTGTCCATCGTCTGCATTCCGATCTGAGCGTTCGTTTCGATGACCGAGTACATTTGGTGCGTCTTGCCTTCGCGGATAAGGTTCTTGATGGCGGGAATGCCAATCATGATCTCGATCGAGGCAATTCGACCGCCCCCGAGTTTGGGCAATAGCTGCTGAGAGACGACGCCCTCGAGGGTGTTTCCAAGCAGAACGCGAATCTGATCTTGCTGGTCAGACGGGAAGACATCGATGATGCGGTCTACAGTAGACGGTGCGTTTCTAGTGTGCAGAGTTCCGAAGACAAGGTGTCCTGTTTCAGCGAGCGTTAGCGCCGCTTCAATCGTCTCCAGATCACGAAGCTCACCCACAAGGATAATGTCGGGATCTTCACGGAGAACCGCGCGAAGCGAGTTGTGGAAACTGAAGGTATCGCTGTGCATTTCGCGCTGATTGACCATGCATTTCTTATGCACATGAAGGTATTCGATTGGGTCCTCGATCGTCAGAATATGCGACGTACGATTCTCGTTGATGTCATCGATCATCGTTGCAATCGTTGTCGATTTACCAGATCCGGTTGGCCCGGTAACGAGGATCAGACCGCTCGATCGCTTTGCAAGCTCTCGGATCGTTAGCGGAAGTCCCAAGGTCTCGAAAGAGGGGATCTTTGTTGGAATGGCGCGAAGTGCGGCCGCAACGCTACCCCGCTGCATATAGACGTTAAATCTGAATCGGGCCAGATTCTTGACCGAATAGGCGAAGTCAAGCTCGTGGGTTTCTTCGAACTTCGTTAGTTGTTCGTTTGTCAGCGTGTCGTAGATCATACGACGCGTATCCTGAGGCTGCATCGGGACGAACGGAAGGGGCACAACTTCACCGTCGAGACGCACCATTGGAGGCAATCCAACGCTGAGGTGGATGTCGCTTGCCTTCCGCTCGATCGCCATGCGCAGGACTTCGTCGATGTGGACGTCGGAAACGGGCTTCGCATCCTCGACGACCAAGTCGGCGGGCCGATCAGCGTGAATCTCGTACTTTGCCTCGTTGACTTCAGGAATCAGGGCTTCAAGCGGAACCGCACCGGGCAGATGCTGTGCGTATTTGTGCGCTTCCTTGTTCTCAATGACCTCGAGCTGAGGAACGACGGGTTCGCCATTGCGCGGATCGATGGCCAAGCCTTCGAGTTTGGCCGGATTTGGCGCCTCTTCCTCAGTACCCAACACTTTGTTCCAGCTAAATGCTTCCGACATGAATCACCCCAGGCGCAGCCGCACCCAAGTGTTTTCTTCCACATTTCGCCGGTCATTTCACATGGGCTGGTTTCTTCGATGAAGGAACTTCAGTCCCGACCAGATGGCATCGATGGCGCAGATTTTCACGTCCACGAGGCCGGATGCGAGACCGATCTTCTGAACCGGGTCGAAAGAGAGGTCGGTAGGGACGTTGGCTGCTTTCTTCGGCCAGGCGACCCAGAGCATTCCTTTGGGAGCAAGGTTTGCTTGGTACTTCGGGAAGAGTTCCAGCAACTCGTCCTGCGTGGTGACGAACAGCACGGCGACATCCAACTCCGACTCTGCGTGGGCGACGTCTTCCGGCAGCGGGCCGAGCAACTCGGGCCAGTTGTCGGGAGCCGAGACAAAGCAGACTCGATGTCCCGGCTTGATGCCGATCTTTTTGATGAGCGGCGTGCCGGAGTATCCGGCGTCTACACCACCAGACATTCCATGAGCATCCCGATATCCTCAAGTTCGTCCAGGTGAGCCATCAACTCGAAGAAGTTGGTCACCTGCTGGTCGCGAAGTAACTCACCGGATAAGGTCACGAACTTCTCGGCAATCTCATCGGAATTGAGGAGCACCATCTCGCCGTCGGGACCCGTGTAGAGAGCCTGCTCGACCCAGTGACTCGCGCCTCGGTCCGACATAGCCAGGTCAACGCCGTCATCCTCCGCATCGTCGACTCCGAGCCCCATTGCAGCGAGCATCGTCGCCATCACAACGTCGCGAGAGGTACAAGGCGCGTTCATGGCCGTGAGACCGGCGACAGTCGGGAAAGTGAGGGCGAGCATCACTTCTTCTTGGCTTCGCGCCAGCATGGCCCCCGCTCCCGCCACTCCCGATGCAAAGAGGTCTTGCGTCACTCCCGCGATGTCGTAACCCACCACGAGACCGAGGATAAGATCCTCACCCTTGGTGCCGAGCGCTTCGGCCAAGGCCAGCAGGGGCGGTACGACTTCGCATGGAGAGAATTCACCATCCGGAGTCGCGTCACCGAGATTGGAGGCGGTGAGCTGGATCGCGTTGGCAAACGCGGTGACCTCAGGGGTGTACATCCCTCGAACACCGACGACCGACGCTCCGGTCGGCGAGACATGCAGCGACGCGTAATCCCGCGCGATCTTGGCTGGCTCGGAGAGCCAGCCCGCCAACATCGCCCCGATGGTGTCGACGATGCGATCCTTCGTCGCGTGAACGGCCTCGTGGGTCAGTTCAGAATAGGGAAGTCCAGTGGCATAGGCCGCGATTTGCTCGGCGCGGCTCATCCGCGACCCTTGAATTCGCGGACAATGTCGCCAGCCTGGAATTCGGTTCCATCGACCAGCAGACCCACGGCAAACTTCTTCTCGACCGAAGTGATCTTCACCGACCCGACCTTGCTCGTCTTCTTTCCAAGCACGGCGCCGGTTTCGGGATCCTTGATGACCTTGGTCACGCGATAGACCTCGAAGAAGTCGCCTTCAGCGACGCCGAGCTCTTCGCCCGCGTTGATCGTCACTTCTTTGCTCGACCCGTCGTAGTCAGCAACCATCGCTTGCCAGGGCGTCTTGCCCAGCTTCAGGATGATCTTCTCGACTGCTTTGTCAATCGCGGTCGTGGTTGCCTTTCCCAGGGGGCTTTTGTCGTAGGCTCCGAAGTCAGTGAAGACGCTGCCTATGTTGGCACCGATGTTGAAGCCGCCGGCCAGAGCGGTTCCGGACGCCTCTTCGCTGGCAAGCATCTCGCTGGTATCGACGTCGAAGATGCGGACGTTGATCTTCATGCGGGCCTGGCCACCGCTAGCGCCGACCCGGACCGGGCCAACGGAAACGCCGCCTCCCGCACCCTTCTCATCGACCGTGAAGTCGGTGACGGCACCCTTGACGAGGGCTTGCGCGGGGACGATCTTGCCCTTCTGGCTCTCGCCGGTGTTGTCTTCTTTGATCGCTTTCTCGGTCATCAAGGCGTCGAGGGCTTCACGCTCCAGAACGACGAACTTGCCGGTGTCCAGGAGCTTTTTGACCAACTTCTCGTAAATCGCGTTGCGAAATTCGAGCGGCATCTCCCAACTTCGGATCATGTAATGATCGCCCCAGTCAAGCGGCGCGACCGCGATGCGCATCTTGAGTTTCTTGCCTTGATCGCCCGCGAGGGCGGTGGCGGCAACGACGACGGCCAAGCTGACGAGCAGGATTCGACTTAGGCTTCTCATATCCCTAGTTTGGCGCATTCTCTGTGCCGACTCCAAGGAGAACGCCAATTCCGCGCGAAAGCGGGACTAACGCCCCGGGTTTCGCGGCTTGACATGCAAGTCGACAGGCGGTGACAAATCTGGGTGGCCGGCGTGATGAATGGTGCGCCCCGGTTCTGCCAGCCACCAGGTTTGATAGCCATAGCGCCCTGGTTGCCCGAGTCCATCTACCCACGTACTCGTAAGGCTCGTCTTGACGCTACTTCATCCCGAACACATCTGGAGCAGGGCCGTTCACCTTCACGTACTCAGCAGTCGCTTTGGGCTTCCAGTCGCCGCCATCGACACGACTCTGCGATGACCTGGGAACCCAGACCCCGCCCACAACGGTGTAATCGCTGAACTTGGTCTCGACGTCCGAGACAGGGCCGCTTCGCCGATCCGTGTAGCTGATCTGGTCGATGCGCTTGGTCTTCGGGTCTAGCCAAACCTCCCGGAAAATGTCGCCGGTCCTTACAACGAACCGGTATGGTCCGTCGCTGCGAATGACCTCAAGTGCTGAGCCGACGAGGATGCCCAACGGATGCCGCAACACGCGGGCCCGAACCGCACGGGCCTCGTCGGGGTGCATGGGAAACACGTCGTCCCGGACGCCCTCGAACGCGCCCTTGCCATCGACAACGTTATAGGTTCGCCCTGCGTCCCATTCCGACCAAATCGCCATCTTTTGCGGTCCGAAGTAGCCCGCCTTCTCCCACCAGAGTTTCTCCCTGCCGTCGTCCTTGTACTTCGTCGCGTAAGCCCACTCAAACGACGAAAGCGTCACTTTGTCGAGTCCGTGCGCAGTCCCAGCTTCCTTGAACAGCGCCTTGCCACGAAGAATCTCCTGAGCGGTTCCGGGCACTGGCTTGGGAATCGGCTTGAAGTAGGCGTCCTTGTTTTTGAGGAACGTCTCGCGGCAGCCATCCGAGGCAAAAAGGAAGATCTTGCCGTCGACAACCGCCCATCGATCGGGTGCCCCCTTACCGGTAAGGGCACCCATCTTGCCGCAAGCTCCGCCAGTCTGAACGGCATGGCGAATAGGGTCGGTTTTGAATCTCGCGAGATTGTCCTTGGACGCAAATCGATACTCGTGCGAGCAGTAGACCGCCGTGTGCTGAGTTGAGCCCGCCACTTCCTTGCCTTGGGCGAGTTCGATGGGATCGAGGCCTTTGAGCACGAGGATGGGCTGACCGGGGTTCAGCAGATGGCAAGCGATGAGGAGTGACAGGTTCATAGTGTTAGTCCAGTTGAGTGATGCGTCGTATTCGGCTCGAGGTGTTCCACTCGGCCCCGTCGGCCAAAAGGCGGTCGATGTAATCGCGAAGATGAAGAATGGCCTGATCGTAAGGTTCGATGGAGCGATAAGTCCTGGCCAGGAGGATTGCACCTTCCATCACGGCGAGGATATGCTCGCTCAGGCCATTGCGATCGCATTCTGCGGGAAGTCTCCCCGATGCGGCCTCCAGGTTCTTGGCGATCTCGTCCGCCCATTGCCGGAAGTTCACGACGAGGAGGTCGCGAGCTTTGGGGTGGGTGTTTGCGATCTCCAGGGCGAGGTTGCCGATGGGGCAGCCTTGGTCGTAGGCCGTGAGCAGGAGCATCTGTCGGTAGCCGTCCAGAATCCCAAAGATCCGCTCAATCGGGTCGTCGATCCGCTCATAGATGGGTTGGAGGAGACCCTCGTAGATGTGGTCGCGATACCACTCCAAGACTGCGAGGAGCAGATCTTCCTTGGTGGGGAAGAAGTAGTACAGACTGCCGGGCCGGACTCCAGCCCGCTGCACGATCTCGGCGATGCCGGTCGAGTGGTAGCCGTTGAGCAGGAACAAGTCCCGTGCCGTCTCGATCAGTCGTTCTCGTGTCGTTGGTTCGTCGCTCATAGTTGAGTGCTCACTCAAGAGTATAGTACACTTGTGGCGGATTTTGCCCAGCAAAATTGCGAACCAAAGGCAGAAGTCCGCAGTCTAACCAATAATTGTCTTTACGGGAGGAAGTTTGTGTTTCGCTTGTTCAGCATCCTCGCCTTAGTCAGCAGTGCCACGTTGGGGCTGGCTCAGGTTCCATTCGACACCAATCTCCGGACGTATATCAACGGCAACATGTGGGAGTACGCCTACACTTCGCTCACCAACGGCGCCACCCTTTATGGCCGCACGATCCTCAAGTCGGCAGGCGGCGCGGGACGGTTCGACTGCGAACTCTGGGACAAGGACCGCGCGGGCGCGTGGAGAAAGTACCGAACACATCGAATTTCGCAGGCCTCGGGTGGCAATCTCTATAGCGGCGATACCTCGAACCCGTCCAAGTTGCTGCTGGAAGGAATCTGGAGTCGAAGCACGGCCTTTAGTCACTTTCCAAGCGGTATGTTCTTGAATCCCCGGATCATCATGCGCAATGTGGGGCAGCAACAAATAGCCGCAGCGGGCCGGACTTGGAACTGCTACGTTTATCGACGTGACGAGCCAAACGGATACTTGCTCTGCTGGTTCAACTCGCGGACCGGAAATGTGATCAAGCATGAGGCCTACCTCAATACGAGTTCCTTCCCGTTCTTCCGCGCGCTACTCAACGCGACGAACGCGAATTAAGGTCGAATTCGGGACCTGCTGAACGTATAATTGTTATGATGCAATCTCAGGAAATCATGCTCCAGGTCCCCCCCGAAATCGCACGCGCGTTTCTTGCCGCCTCAGAAGAAGAGCGCAAGCTGGCGATTCGGGTATTTGTGGACTTCATCAAGCCTCGTGGTGGTGCAGACGCGATCCGCGAGTTCAATGATGCCCGTCGGAGAATGTCCGAAGAGGCCACGGCGAGCGGCCTGACTCAAGCAACCTTAGATGGCATCCTATCCGACGAATCCTAGGCTCGGGGTCGTTCTCAATACCAACGTCATTATCAGCGGACTCATCTTCCCTGAATCCGCACCTGGTCGTGTTCTCACGTATGTGATGGCCGAGATGACTTTGCTGCAATCGGTGCTAACACTCGACGAGCTGGCTGATGTCTTGAGAAGGCCGAAGTTTGATCGCTGGATTTCAAAGGAAACGCGGGCTCGAGCATTCTCATCGATATCGAGATCATCCAGGCTGGTTGAAGCACCCCTGGCTATCACGCTGTGTCGAGATGACAAAGACAATCACCTCCTCGAATTGGCCCGTGCTGGGGAGGCCGGCTTCCTCGTTTCTGGTGATGACGATCTACTCACTTTGGCCTCTGCGTTCGAAGTCCGCATTCTCTCTCCGGCCGCGTTCCTATCAGTCGTCCAGCCGACAGAGTAGCACCGCTAGCTAGGGATCGAGGGGCTTGATCCGAACGTTGCGAAAGTCAATCGGGGCGCTCTCCGACTGAAGTGAAATCGAGCCTCCATTGATCTTCAGGGTGCCGCCCTTAATCAACTTCTGCGCGTCAGGATCGTTCGGGTCGAACTGCACTCCCGAATAGCGCAGCACTTCCTTTCCATTGATCCGGTGAATGATGTCGCCGTTGCCATGCGCCTCGATCTCCAGCTTTACCCACTCCGAAGTGCGGAAAGTCGGTGACTTCGAGTTTGTGCAGTGCTGCGTCCAAAGTTTGCCGTCCATGATGATGTTGGTACCGGGGGTGCAGACGTTGGCGGTTGTTCGCTCGCCTTCCTTGTCGCCGCCCAGGATTTGGACTTCGCATGAGACGGGAAAGTCCTGGTCCAGGCCCATCGACTTGGGATCTTGGCCGTGGATCATGACGCCGCTGTTCTTATACGCCCAACCGGGACCATCCGGAAGCTGATCGCCCAGGACCCGATACTCCAGCCGGAGGATGTAATCGGAGAAGGTGTCCTTGTAGAACAGGTGCCCAAAACGGCCCTCGAATTTGCCCCCGTACTTGTCGTACCGAACCTGGATCGTCCCGTCTTGCACGCGGAAGGTATCGCCGAAGTTCTCGCCGAGCTTCGAACCCTTGATCTTGGCCGTCCAGCCGCTCAGGTCTTTGCCATTGAACATCTTGATGAAGCCTTCCTCCGGATCGGCAGGCTTGGTCTGAGCGAGGAGCAAAGCGAGGGCGGTGAGCATGTTCAGATTCTAGCCCACGAGTTCGGGTGAGCCGCGCATGATGAGGTCTTCGGTCGAAAGTGCGTCTGGCACATGGATGGCGATGAGGTCCGCTTGGCGCTTCGGAGCCCCGATGCTTGCCATTCTCCAAACCTCTTCCGGCCGTAGAGGCTCCCCGATCTGATGCGATTGCTCAAGCGCTTCTTGCATCTCGGCAAACATGTCGACTGGGCCTGAACTTGCCGCTGAGTCGAGCCCGATCTCGACGTTCAAGTAGGCATCGAGCATCCGCCGAATCGGAGCGATCGGGCAGCCAAGGCGAGCGTTGGAGCGAGGGCAATGCGCGATACGTACACCGCCCACCACAAGCCGCGCGATATCGTCGTCATCCACCGCGCAAAGGTGCACGAACTGCGCCATGTTGTGGACCAGGCCAATGCGATCTAGGTAGGCAACGACGCTCTCGCCCGTCACGCGAGGCTCGAATCCCTGGGCACGGTAGAGGTCGGCGATCGGGCCTTTGCCTTCGCCGAAGAACTCGTTTTCGAACGGCGTCTCGGCAACGTGGATGCTGAACGGGCGCGCCTCAGCGAAACGCCGCAGGCTCGCCTCATCGACCAAGAACGCCGAATGCGGCGAGATGTGGGTCAGCGTGCCATACGACGAGTTGATCTCGGCGTTGGATTCGACCTGAGCCCACTTTTCCGCCGGGCTCTTCTGCTCGAAGAAGGTGATCAACTCTTGGTAGATCACCGCGTCCAGCCCAGCCTCGCGAATGGCCAAACCGGCGACGGGCCGATCCGAATGCTCTTCGATCGTCCGTACTCCACCGGCGTAGTTCTCGATCGCGGCTTGAAGGGCATCGGCAGCAACTTCCTCGGGATCTTGGTCGCGCTTGAGGCGGGTCAGTTCCCGAATCCAGGGCCAATACTCCTTATGGCGGATTCGGTCCTGAAGGCCGCGATATTCGAGGTGCGAGTGCGCGTTGGCGAACCCGGGCGACAACACATAGGGCTCCGGGATAGCAGTATGAGGACGCAGCGAAAGTGAGCCGTCCTCGTCGTTCACGACGACTTCAAGCCCCAGTTCGAGACGGCCATCCATGACGACTCCGTATGGACGCAGAATCACAGGTTGGTGGACCAGGCAGCCTGGAGTTGATCGTAGGTGAGGGACTTCGCGTGCATATCTCCGAAGAGTGTGCCATAGCGATAGCCGTTCCAGAGCGATTCCCAGTTAGCGGGAGGTTCGCCCAGGTTCATCCGTCGCGTGCGTCCGTGCCAGTTTCCGGAACCGTCGAAGAGGACGTTGACGTTGGCGGGCAGTTCGAAGGTCGTCTGCGAAAAGTACTTGAAGGCAATCTCGGTGCGGTAGAGGTAGCTCGTGTTGTACGTCGCGTACATCGAAGGCGCGGTCGGGAAAGGCATCCAGGGGTGGCTGTCGAGCACCGCCGATCCGGTGTCGGAGGGGCACTTGAAGATCTCTTTACTTTTTAGATAGGGCTGCAGCGCTTCGTGAAGCAGGGGCATGTAGGGGATGCGGGACTGGAACTCAGGAAAGCCGTCCCAAATTGCAGGCGTGAATTTGTCGGAGGGATCAACGGCGTGCGGAAAGATGTCGTCATATTCCGACATGTAGATCGTAATCGCGGCCCCAATCTGCTTCAGATTGCTCATGCATTGCGTCTTCTTCGCCGCCTCTTTCGCACGAGAGAAGACCGGGAATAGCAAGGCGGCGAGGATCGCGATGATGGCGATGACCACCAGCAGTTCGATGAGTGTAAACGCGCGTCGCCTCACACTCCCAGTATACGACGAGCTTCGTGGGGGTCGTTGCCACATTTGGAGCGCATTTCAAAAGCGCAGCGAGATCATCCAAAATCCCCGTCATGACCTTCGAGGAGGCGCTCAACCGCATTGCCAGCCTGCAGACCAAGGGTTGGCGGTTGGGGCTGGATCGAATGGAGGAGTTCCTGCGACGGGCGGGTTTGGACGATGCCTTGGGGCACGCAGCTAAGCCTGACCCCCACAATGCGCGTCCAACCTCCCACGGATGGATGCCCGTCCGGGATGGGGACCCCAGACCTCACCCCCAACCCCTCTCCACCGGAGTGGAGAGGGGAGTACGGCCCCGGTTCATCCACGTCGCTGGAACCAACGGAAAGGGAAGCGTGACCGCGTTCCTGCAAAGCTTGCTCGTGGCCCAAGGCTATCGGACCGGCGCGACCTTCAGTCCCTATGTCTACGATGTCCGGGAGCGCATCCAAATCGACGGTGAACTCATTTCGAGAGAACAGTTTGCCGCGATCGCTGAAAGGCTCTGGCCGATCGCGGTGGAAATGGAGGGCACGCCGTTCGAGGGGCCGACGGAGTTCGAGTTCAAGACCGCGATGGGATTTGCGGCGTGGAAGGAAGCGGGTTGCGAGTGGGTGGCGCTGGAGACCGGGCTTGGGGGGCGACTCGATGCCACCAATGTCGTGACCCCGGCGTGTTCCGCCATCGTCAGCATCGGCTACGACCACCAGGCGATTCTGGGAAACACGCTGCGCGAGATTTCAGTCGAGAAAGCGGGGATCATCAAGCTTGGGTGCCCGGTCGTCATCGGAGTGATGGATGACGAGCCGCTGAAGGCGATTCTCGATATCTCGGCGGAGCGGGGGAGTCCGGCTTGGGTTCTTGGACGCGACGTGCAGTTCGGAGCCGATTGGGTTGAGGGGCCCGGGTTTCGATACGACGGGCTACACCCGGGGATTCGTGGTGCCGTTCAGCCTCACAACCTCGCTGTGGCAATTGCGGCACTTCATGCGGCGGGGGCCGTGCGGGACCCTTCTCAAATTTCGGAAGGCGCTGGACGGACTCGCCTGCCGGGTCGGATGGAAGAGCGCTGGGTGGACGGTAAGCTGTGGATTCTCGACGGAGCCCACAACGCCGAATCCGCGCAATCGGTCGTCGACTCACTGTACCGCTGGCAACCTGCCGGCTCCCTGCCGTACCGCTGGCGTCTCGCCGGCACCAACCTCCACCAACG
>JAIBBE010000150.1 GCA_019694835.1 Fimbriimonadaceae bacterium
CGGGTTGGGTGGCGATGACCGGCGATGACTGGGATCAACCCTACGCCGTTCCGGCACCTGCCAGCTTCACCGTACTATGACTCTGGGCATCTCGCTCGCCCTCACGCTGGGGGCGGGGCTCTACGCAGACTCGGGGCCAACCGTCCTCAAGCGGCGGTTCGAGACCGCGTGGGGCAAGACGGAAGTATTCGTGGCCAATGCTACACCGTGGGAACTGGCTCGGGAGCGGGCGTGGCAGCACACGGAAAGTTGGTCGATCCGATTTGCACAGAATCTCCAGTCGCCCTACGGGCTGCGGCTCGAGGGTGGAAGCCGGTATCCCTACGGTGACATGCGCCAGCACCGCCGGAGCATTTTGGCGGCCTGGGGCGACGTGCATCAGACCAAGGCGCGCCACGTCCTTCCGTATACCGATCTCGGTACCTGTCGGAAATCGATGCGGGCCGCGTACTGGCTGACCCGGCAGGTCTCGGCCAGACAGGTTCTCGGGTATGACGTGACCAACGTCGATCCGGTCGCCAAGCGACTCACAGCGTCCTGGTCGATCCTCGACGACGCCCGTCTGCAGGCAGTGGTTAACAGCCCGGAACTCGTCTGGCACGACCAGCGGATTCGCATCGTCGAGGCGACGCTCTCCTGTGACGAGGAGAGCCCGGTCTGGATCGCACGGGTCGAGATCGCGGCCATCACCGATTTCGCCGCCATTGGCATCGGCGACACGATTACTCTTGTTCTGGGGCTGGAGACCTTTGTGCTAGTGGTCGATGGCAAGACGCTGTCGCGTGCCTCGGTCGCCGAACAACGGATGGAGCTGACAGCAGTCTCGCCCGTGGCGCTGCTCGATTCACCCTTCGCCGGCACGATCCGCTACTACGAGGCTGGTGCGGTTTCCCCGCGTGCAGCGGTGGAGTTCCTGATCGGCCCGGTGGACTGGCAACTGCCCGACTGGATCATCCCGGCAGGCCGGTTGATGCTGGAAGGAACGACGCCGCTCACGGCCGCCCGCAATATCGTCGCGGCCATCGGCGGCATCGTCGAGAGCAACCCGGACGGTGGAGTAGTCTGCCGCCGCCGGCACCCAGTCAGCATCCCACAGTACGGGCAAGCCGTCGTCGCCCACAGTCTGTTCGACGCGGATGTGATGTCGGCACAGGCGCAGATCGCGCCGATGCGCGGCTACAACCGAGTGACCATCGCTAATGAGGATGGCGGTACGGGCGCGTCCGCCGACCGGATCGAGTACGTGGCTGATGCCGATGACGCCTACCAGGGCAAGGTGCGCGCCTATCTCGCCACCACACGCGCGGTGGTGCTGGCCCACACCGGGCATCCATCCACGGTCATCGCGACCCTCGGTGCAATCACCCGCACCGAGACTGAGACGGTCGAGTTCATTGAGGGGCAGGCGAGCACCCGATACCCGGTGACCACCATCGTGAATCTCGCCTGGCAGCACACCGGTTTGGGCGACGTGACCGCCTCGGGCCAGAGCCTCACGGCGGCCACCAGTGGTTACAGCCTGCTTCGAATCACCTACACCACCACGTCACTCGACTGGCGCGTCGCACTTCCCATCGATGAGGAAGTGCAGTTCGTGCTGGTCGATGCCTGAGGACACATCATGGCCAATGCCACCATTCGCGTTCAATTCGGCAATCCGGACAGCTCAGGTTCGGACGGTCACCTCTCGGCCGAGGTCGACACCCGGCCCGATGGCCTGAACGGCGGCCGCAGTTCGTTCAGCCCGGGCGAAACTGCCTACATCCTCGTCTACAAGTCCGACAACGTTAGCATCACCGACACCATCTGCTCGGCCGGGTCGCTCTCGGCGCAAGGCAGCTCTGTGGTGACGGTGACCGAGGAACTGATGTTCGAGGATGCCGATACGGCGACGCTGGGCAAGCCGGCGCGCTCCAGCCTCTCGCAGTCGGTCTGGTATGGGCGCAGCCTCGGTGGTCTGACGCTTCAGTCCGACAAGGTTACGGTGAAGGCATCGAGTAAGGGCGTGGCGGTGGCCAAGGTCACCTACGACGCCCTGGCGCTGGTCTATGCCCTGTCGTCGCCATCCACGCTCAACGGCGAGACGGACTTTTCCATCCTGGCCCTGATCAAGGGGACGGCATCGTGATCATCGAGGTCTACCGGGGCGACGGTGCGCGTGAGGGTTCGCACATCGTCGAGCCGCTGCTCGCCGACGATGCACTGATCCATCGGGGTGTGGCCGAGATGGACGCCAATGCACACGCCTTCAACCGGGTCGAGATGGCGGTGGTCTTCCAGCCGGGGATACGCCTCGGGCAGATCGTCGAGGCGACCGACCCTTCCACGGCGAGCCCCTATCGCGCCAAGGTGACGGGTATCCAGATCACGGTGTCGGAAGCGGCCATTGAAACTCAACTCTCCCTGGAGCAGCCGCGATGAGCTTTGCGTTGAAGGAACTCTCCCGTCTGCTGGCCACGGATACGCCGGTGGTGGGCGCAGTGGTCGGCATCGACGGGGCGGTCGTGCGCGTGGCCACCGAGCGGGGGGCGGTCACCGCCCGGACGCTCGATGTGGTGGTCGTTGGCGACCGCGTGCAGGTCAAGAACGGCATCGCCACCAAGGCACCGGTGGCAAAGCAGGTCTTTCCCGTTTAACGACAATTGGAGGAATCGAAGTGAAGCAAGCGATGACATTTCTGGAGCGGGTCAGGCCCGCCATCGACGCCCTGCCTGATGGGGCCGACAAGGACACGCTGCTGGCCCTGGCCGAAGCACAGGACACCATCGAGCGCGGTGACGTGCATCCGAAGCAGCGGGCCCTGGCCATGCGTCGGCTGGTAGGCGGCGCTGCCGTCGTGGCCAGCAGGAAGGCAGGGCGTTCAGCCCAAGGACGCGGCAAGAAGCCGTAGCGACAAGGCAACCCCAATTCACACCCCCGAACCCGCCCACGAGGCGGGTTTCGCATTTCTGGAGGACGAAAAATGGATTCGACCCAAACCGAGCGCCGGAAGATGGTGACCATCCCGCAGGAAGAATTCGAGGCGATGCTGGAGCGTGCCGCCGAGCGTGGAGCCCGGCATGCACTGCATGAGGTTGGACTTGATGGCGAGGACGCGGCCCATGACATCCGCGAACTACGCAATCTGCTCGACGCGTTCAACGAGGCCAAAAAAACCGCCGGCCTGACCATCGTGAAGATGCTGGTTACAGGTCTGGTGATGGCGCTGCTGGCCGGCGCGTTCCTGAAACTCAAACTGTTCGGAGGTGGGCAATGATCGAGACACTGCTTGGTGGCCTCCTCGGCGGGGCATTCCGTCTCGCCCCGGAAATTCTGAAATGGATGGATCGCAATGGCGAGCGCAGCCACGAACTGGCCATGCAGGACAAGGCGCTGGAGTTCGAGAAACTGCGCGGGACGCAGCGGATGGAAGAGATCGGTGCCGCTGCCGATGCGGCATGGAATACCGGGGCAATCGAGGCGCTGAAGGAAGCCGTTGCTGCCCAGGGACAGCGATCCGGTGTGCGCTGGGCCGATGCACTGTCGGTCAGCGTGCGACCGGTGATCACCTACTGGTTCATGGCACTCTACTGCGCGGCCAAGACAGCGGCGTTTGCCGCTGCCGTGACGGCTGGTGCTGGTTGGGGCACGGCGATCCTGCACGCATGGACGGAGGCCGATCAGGCGCTGTGGGCCGGGGTGTTGAACTTCTGGTTCCTTGGGCGCGTGTTTGACCGGGTGCGGCCGTGATTGCGGTGCCGCAGGCGGCCATCGATCTCGCCAAGCGTTTCGAAGGTTTCGAACGCAAGGCAAAGCGTGGGGTTGAAATCACCGCAATTCCCTACATCTGCCCGGCGGGTTACTGGACGATTGGCTTCGGCCACTTATGCGACCCGAAGCATCCGCCGATCACCGAAGCGGAGGCCGAGGGTTATCTGGTACGTGACCTGCAAACGGCACTGGAAGCGACTCTGCGTTATTGCCCGGTGCTGGCAACAGAGCATGA
This sequence comes from Fimbriimonadaceae bacterium, assembly GCA_019694835.1. The sequence continues at coordinate 3,986 of JAIBBE010000150.1, forward strand.
GGGGCGACTCGCAGCCATCGTCGACTTCACTTTCAATCTCGGTGCAGGACGATTGCAAACTTCTACTTTGCGGCGACGGATCAATCAGCGGGACTGGGCTGCAGCCGGACAAGAACTGCGCCGATGGGTCTATGGCGGCGGGAAAGTGTTGCCCGGACTCGTCACACGACGAGAAACGGAAATGTTGCTTATGCGGAGTTGAGCAAGATAGCAACTCCATAAGTTTCCGTTACTCGCGAACCATAGCAGCCAGGTCGATCTTAGCGGCGACAGGAGCTAGGCTGACTCCCATCCGCATGCCTCCGTTAATGTGTCGCTTCATCTCCAAGAGGTCAGCAGCACGACGTCTGGTCTCTTCGGGTAGTTTTTCGTTTTCCACATCGTTACGCAGCTGATCTTCCAAACCTTTTGCACGCTCATGGTCTCGGTCTGCCGCCAGAAGATAGGCGTGTATGACAGTGCCCGGGCGACCGGTCTGGAATTCTTTACCTCCAGGCAGGGATACCAAGAACTTCATCACCGTCTCAGCCGATGCTTCACCACTTATTACGCGCGTAAAGAGATCGGCATTATTGGATCGCAATACAATCAGTAACGCCACCAAAATGGGATCGAGGTAGTGGTTGGAAGGCGTTTGATCCATAACGACCCGCAGCCGGGTGATACATCGCTCTCGGGCTCGCAGCGAGAGTCCCACTGCATTGGCGAGTAGCGTAAAAAATTCGACGAAATTATTCCTGTCGTATGCGACTTCTGCTCCTTTTCGTTCTGCGAAAATCGGATCCAAGTCAAAACGCTTCATTAGGTTTTCCGTGTAGCGTTTAGAGTTTGCGGCAGGGATTCCGTATTCCAAATCGATGAATCGGCGAAGGTATTCCGTTGCGTTGATCGCCGCCCCATAGACAGCTGCGGTACTGGCTTCGAGTTGCTGCTTGTCGATGGAAAGAACGAAAATAATATTCGGGATGTCGAAGAGGTGTTTGATCCGTTCCAAGAGCTCAATGGCAAAGTTCGGTCGGCACCGGTCTAGTTCGTCAATGAAGACGACGAGGTTAGACTCCTTGCCAGCCACTGGTAGCTGGGACACAGCGGCGGTCAACTCGGCTCGGAATTTTTCCAGCAACTCACTTTCACGATTGAACGCATTGACGAGGTCGCCAACCGTGTCACCGGCTAATTCTGAGGCTACTGATTCGATTTCTTCCTCAACGTCGAGCGCTCCCAGGGTCAATGCCTTGGCACCGGCAATCACAACCCGCTTTGCCACCAAGTTGGTGACCTTCTTGACGGTATTCAGACGCTCGCGGAAGGTGCTGTTCGCCTCATCGGTACCGAGGTCAACTCGATCAATCGAAGAGACCATTGCAACCAGCGGGTCGGTGACGTAGTCCACCTTCCATGCGTTGAAGTACGTGCACTGAAAGTTTTTCCCCTTGAGATCCTCCATCATCATTCGGACAAGGGTGGTTTTCCCGGTGCCCCAGGGGGAGTCGAGTGCCATCACGAACGGGCCATTTAGGCGCTTGATTAGTCCGGAGAGAAACTCGACCAAAGGCCGTCGTTCGAGCGAGTCATATCGAAATGGGTCGCCGGCTGGCACCTCAAGTTCATCGAGTCGGTAAGTCATTTTTCGTCAAGCCCACCCATTTTCCAGATTCGTCATTACGACTATGCTTTGAAAATATCCACCTTGGTCTCAAGGCATTTGCGCAGGCTCAAGTCATTAGCGCCGACCTCGAACCAGCCCCCTGGCTTCTGATAGAAATCCAGACCCCGGCCGATTTTTATCACCCAGCCGTTATCGATCCGGATTTCGCGGTCGTGCATATTGGGGTTGAGCTTCACTTCCAGCTCCACGTCGAGTTCTAGGAGACTCTGCTTTAGCTCCTCCAGTTTTTCCGCGATATCGGCGAGTTGCGTGTTGTCGTCATAGCCGGTGATCAAGCTGATCTTTTTCACCGAGGGCGTCTTCAGAAGGGTTTCACAGAAGCGGACAAAGTTCTGGATCTGGTGTTGAAGCCTGATATACGGGTCTTCGATGACGACGGCCTTCGCGCCGCGCAGATATGGGCCGAGGATCGACTCGTAGCTGTGTCCGGTATCACCATAGAGAATGGTGAAGTGCTGTTCCTTGAGATCAGCAACGACAGCTTCAGCAACCGAGGCGCTTGGCGTGACCGGCGCAGGTACGGGCGTCGGCGCATTCTCTGCCGCGACTGGAACTTGTGTGGCAGGGGGCACAGCAACTACCTCGGCTGGCGGTGCCTGGAGCTCATTCAGTCGCCTCCGAGCAGGTTCCTGGGTGGCCGTTGCATCCTTCGACTCTGGGCAATAGACGACGACCTCTTCACCACTCGCCTTGAAATAGGACAAATTGATGTGCGCGAACTCGTCATCTGGTTTGCGCTTGTTCATCTGTTCTTTCACCCGGCGTCGGCTTTCGATCGCGTAGGCAACGTATTCTTCGAACTCCTCGTCCGTGGGCGTACCGCTAGGATGCAGAATCTTCAGGAAAGCGCAGACCGTTTTCTTCACGCCTTTTTCGTCCCGCCCCTCGATGGATTTACCAAGGCGAATGCGCTTGCTGACTTCCTCGTACCGATTGGTGTGCTTGAACTGGTAGTGGAAGGCCTCGGCCAGGTAATCGGTAATGAATCCGTAGCGGCTGGTGAGAAACTCGCTGCTATTTTTGGGCATTTCCCAGCCAGGAATGTAAGCAGCGAATCGGTCTTGGATGGCGTAGTCGAATTCCGCCGGCAACGGCAGGAACAGGTCGTGCTGAGGCGAGTTCACAACCTGCTGCACTGACTCATCAAAATTCCCGACGAAACTCAAACTTGCATCGGCAATGACCTCGGCCCCCCGCGAAAAGCGGCCGTTGGCCATGAAGTCCTTCATGATCTGGATGGTGTCCGGATCCTTGACCTTGATTCCGCCCACCTCATCGAAGGCGACGGTATCCCAATAGCCCACCAGACCCACCTTGCGGCGCGCATTGTTGTAGAACAGCGTTGATTTGGTCGCCTGGCCGCCAGATATCAGCGTGGCGTAGGGCGAAAACTCGCTGAAGAAATACGATTTCCCGGTCCCGCGTGGTCCCAACTCGATGTAGTTGTAGTTTGGCTCGACCAAGGCCGCCAACCGCGCGATGAAGTGCATCCTCACGCGGGGCGACAGCTTGTTGGGCTCCAAACCCACTGACCGCAGAATGGCTGCAATCCACTCATCGCGCGTGAATGCCGCGCGGCCTTCGGTGTAGCGTTCAAAATCGAAGCGCGAAAGCTGAATCGGTCGCAGGTCTTCAATGTAGAACGCGTAGTCGTCATCCTCGATGTCGTTGTGCGCGAGCGTGACCTCTGCCCAAATTCCACCCTCCAACAGGCGGTCGTTGTCGCGATAGAACTTTTCATTGATCGCGATACGCTGCGAATTGAAATTCTCCAACGAAGCCCAGTGGCGCTTTTCCTTCTCGACGTAACGGACATGCACCTTGTCGATAAATCGGTGTTTTCCTTTTGTCGCCACCTTGGATTGCGCCGCATTGGCCTCGTCGGGACGAACGTAGTTCTCTTGCAGCGAGGAGAGCACCGCCTCCATGCCTGCGTCCATTTCGGCTTGATCGTTACTGGCGCAATACTTGGCCAGGAGAAACTCCAGCACGAACGTCGGGACGTTGGTGCCTTTCTTGATTCGGTGCAGCAAGTCCTTGCGCAGAACTTTGCCGTCGAAAGTTGAGTTCAGCTTTTGGTCAAGTTCGTCCATATTGTCTATTCCGTGTAGTCCGTTTCAATCGCCAGAGCGCTGTACGCGGCAAGTGTGGTCGGATTGAGTGCCTTAATCGAAAACTTGCCCCGGAACTCATCATCCATTCGTAGGGCGATTTGTTTGCGTTGGCCCGGCATCAACGTCACCGTTCGGGTTGCCGGATTTACGTCGCCACCCGGGCGCGGCTCACCCACCACGTTGCCCTTGCTGTCCTGAGCTTCCAGTAAGATTTCCACACTCGTGCCTTGCGAGAAAATATCGTCGGAAACCAGTATCACTTCGATGACCGGCAGCCGCGTAGTAATTCTTTTCGCGCCGTTCTTGTAGCTGATCTCAACCAGCACTTTGCGCACATCGGGCTGCTCAGCGGCGTCGAGACGCGCCACCAAGATCGGCACCACGGCTTCGGCCAGCGAAGCACCTCCGTGAAAATACAGATGCCCAGCGCGATACGGAGCCATGCTGCGCGGTATCGCCACCTGCGCAAAGTCGCCGCGAATGCCGACCTTGTCAGCGCCAACCACCAGGCTATGGCCATCGCTCGTGCCATTGCCCAACATCATTCGGTCATGCGCGGTAATCGGCCAATTGCCCTGGGGCTTGATGCATACATCGCCGGCTTCGGCCTGGGCGTTGAGGAAGAAACCGTGGTCAGTCACAATCACAGCTTCCTTGAAGCCCATGCCCCGCAACTTGTGCAGCGCCACCCGAATCAGTTTGAGCGTGCCGGGGATCAAACCCAGCGTCGTTTCCGGGTTGCTTTCCAATTGGCTGTCGATCTCAGTTGAGCGCAACACCAACAGGTCCACCGTCTCCGCAATCTTGGGCTTGCCGCGCACAAAGTCGTTGAGTGGCATCTCATCGAAGCGATCGCCGAGGCGCTTGCGCATTGCCTCCATCCGTTGGGTGACGTTGCCGACCGAAGCGCCAGCCAACTTCGGGATCATTGCGCCGTTCTCAAGCGCCAAGGTCAAATCGCCGCGTGCTCCGGGGAGGAGACTTGCCATTCCAACCGGCGTAATGGTCGGTAGCTGTGCGTAGGCAGCTTGAAGCTCAACCGGTCCGTCTTCGGACAACAACTTTTCCAGTGCCACACCCAACTCATAGCGCAGGGCGTCCACCATCAAATACGCTACCTTGCGGCCGTTTTCCTTCAGCCGGTCTGCCAACAGGCGATCAAACGCATCGGCGTTGGCCATACGTCCCGACGGTGGCCATCCGGTAGTCTCAACGTATTTCACAAATACGCCTTGCACCTTCTCTGCCAGACGACGATAGCGGTCGCGGGCCTGCTGAATAACTTCGTTCATCAGCCCATGCGGGTCAAGAAAATCGCCTACTGCCTGTTCAAACTCACGCTGTAGTCGATCTGCTTCTCGCAGACTGCCAAGATAAAAGTCCAGGAGATCGGCCTGCGAGCGCGAATGTTCTGGTAGCTGGCGCTCGAAGTCCTCGCAGGATTCCACCAGACTGAGGCCGGCACGCACCAACTCCCACTGCGCCTGGCTTTCACCCATGCCGAGCCACACCGAATTCTTGCGGCGAGACAGAATGGAACGAACTAGGTCGGTATCCCCCGCAGAAATGCCCTTGATGGCCGTGCGCAGAAATGTCCGCTCTTCGAATGGAAAGGTGTCACGCACGCCCAGGTCGTCAATGTCACCACACAGTTGCGCGAGATTCAGTTCCTTTTCAACGTTTTCGGCGCGCTCGATGTAGCTGGAACGCGTCTTGGGGTCGCTACGCAAGCGTTCGCAAACATCCTCAACGATCGGCCTGGCTTCCATCGGTGCGTGCGGCACACCCTTGAGGGTTTCCGGCAACGCCACCGGCAAGTCGAAGACGAATTCGCTGAACAGCACGTAGCGCCAAAGCTCGTCAGCCAAACTCGTCCACGTCTTGCCTCGGGTCTTGACCGTCATGGCCAGTGTTGCCCGGAGGAAGTCTCGGGCCTCTTGTACCCATCCCTCTTGCGCCTTCAGCGCCTCGGCCTGGTGCGCATTGGGCGCCAGCAATGCCGCCAAAATCTCGCGGCCCGACACCGCATCCAAGGTGGCACGCAATTGCGGCCAACTGACGCCGCCGCCAATCGCGTCGATGACTGCAAATGCAGGGCCAGTCGGGGTCTTGGAAAATACCCGGCGAATATCCGTGGCGTGATCGGGCTTGGCGCGCAAGCACAGGCTTAGGTATTCGTCACCATCGTCTTGCGGAAATACCGCGCCACACTCGGCGTAAAGCGCAAAAGGATCGATCTGTTTTTGTTCGTCGGTCTGTGGCCGTTTGCCAGGCACATAGATCAGCACCGCTTCGGTCGGTGCTTTGGGTTGTCCGACCTCGCGCAGCGCCTGTAAGGCTAACTCACGACTTTCGATACTGCTGTCAGTCGTATCGACCACGCGCACCTTTTCGGCACCCAGGTCAAAGCACTGCTCGCGATAGCGCTTATCGGCGTCATACACCACCAGGCATCCCCACTGCTTCAGTCGTGGGCGCAAAACACTCTCGCGAATAAACTCGGCAATGCTCATGCTTCAGCCTCCGGCGCGGTTGAATCGGCCTCGGCGAGGTGCGCAGACCACAATGCTTCCAGTGTCGGACTGTTGCCAGATGTCAGCGCGTTCATTGCAGCGACCACCAGCTTCGCGCGATCACGCAGAAACCCATTGAAATCTTCGGTCAGCTTTTTCTTGAATGATGCCTCGTCGAGATTCGCGTAATGCGCTTTCGACAACAGATCGAAAGAGATCAAGTGAGATCTCAAGCGCTCACGCACTACAGCCTCATCGGCCCATTGAACACGTTCCTGCAAGTACTCCAACGGATCCTTTCGCCCAATCATCCGATTGGTCTTCCATGTGATCAGGGCACAGTTCAACGCCAAGTAGCTCGGAATCTCGGCCTCTGAGAGCAAAGCATCCGGGAATACGTGGTGGTACTCGCGTTTCTGAATGCTGTCGAAAGTCGCCGTCTTGTGATCCGCAAAATCGATCGCACCAAGATAGGTGGTTACTGCGAGAACCGCTCGGGCTTCAATACCCGCCGCCTTCGGCCAGCCAGCCGCCATCAAGGAATCGACATCCGCCAGTGGGTAGTCGGTCCGGTTCAGTGACGGTACCGTGCTGATCTCGTCATCCGTAAAGCCGGGCTTTTTGAGCAGCGCTTTGATTGCCTTGAAATCGGCAAACGCCCGCGTCGGTGCGGCATTTTCGTAACGATCGGAAAAGAAGGCAGACCAAAGATATCGGCGCAATAGCTTCTCCGCCTTGGCCAGGAAATCACCGTTATCGGGGATCAGCTCATACGCAGCGGCGATAACGGCCAAGACCGCGTTGGTGGGCAGTCGGGTTTCGTCGAAAACTCGCTGGCCTTCAAGGAACGAAGCCATGCGCTCAAGACCACGCTCCAGTTTCGGCCAATTGGCAAGCAACTGCTTCTTGTCCATCTCGATCATGCCGCGCGTATTCGGCAACTTCTCCTGGAGCAGCGCCGAAGTGGACAGGATGAGATCCGAAACGTTGCCATATCGGCTAGCGTTCGGACATTTGTCGATCAAGCTGGCTTCAAGCGCATGGAGCGATTGCTCCGCAACGCTTTCAACCTCAGCAACGATGATGTCGTAGAGCGACAGCGGCTTGCTGTTGGTGTTCATGTTGATGAACACTTGCAGCGCCACGTCCTTGCTGGTGTCCGCAGGCAGCGATAGATACGGCAGGTTGAAATGTGTCACCCGCTCACGCAGCGTGGTGATCTCCTCATTGATGCGCTTCTTTGTCTCATTGAATGCTTCTAGCTTGGCGAACGCATTGTCATCCGTGGGTAGTGGTTTCAATGGCCTCGTTGCATCGTCAAGCCAGCTATCGATCTTCTTCGAGAGATCGCCTGGCCGCAGCAGAGAGACGGGGACCATGCCGCGCTCAAGACACTTCGCCGGTTCCTCGGCCCAACGCGGCATGCGCAGTTGGTTTTTATTCGTCCAACGGGGGATGCAGCGAATTTCTACCTCCGAGCCGGATTTGCTCTCGCCTCGGTCAAACTGAGGCAAATAAACAAAGAAGGTTTCCCATTCGTAATTGTTGTGAATCGAGCGCCAAAACGCGGTCAGTCGTTGTTGGCCATCCAGAAGATGCTGCGTCACCGTGCCCGGCGTTTCCGGGTCGGAGGTCACGATATAGCGCGATTCGAACTTCTCCGGACCTGCAACCTCAAGTGCCAAAGTCACACCGACCGGCAGGTTATTGATGATGGTGT
>JAIBBE010000233.1 GCA_019694835.1 Fimbriimonadaceae bacterium
CCCCCGCTTCAATTTCCTTCAGTATCCCGAGGATCTGATCCTCAGAGTATCGTTTCCCTTTGCTCATTGTGTGATTCAAGACGAACCTCACACTCAATCTGGGTCAGAATTCGGGGAACAGGTCAAATGGAGTCTCTTCGAAGCTAGAGCACGAAGCACCTGCACGGACTCAGGGTGAGTAGCTAGCGGAGTTTTCTACCAGCAGTTCCGAAGCCCCATAACGAGAGTGCCCAGATCGAATCTGAAGGCATCAATCGGATCGCCGACCTGTGAGAACTGGAAGCGGACCGTGCGCCCTTCGAAGGTATGCTCTCAGCCATGATCTACTTTGTTGACGGGACCTCGGCGTTACAGCGAACGTTCTTAAAAAAGGACGAGGGAGCCATGCTCTACATGTGGGTAGAAGGGGCCACAGAACTACCCGGCTGGGAACCAGTCGACGACACTGTTGTCCCAGATCACTTCCGTCAGTATGCTATCGGCAACGATGTCGATTTCCTGCGAGCATACAAGGCTGAGGAGGACGCGATCCAACAGAGCATCAGTCGCGAGGCTTTCTGATTTAGGGAGTGGGTCTTGAATCACGATGTCAACTGACAACGAGTTCGGGGTCGTGAGCGCGCTCAACACATGATCAGCAATAGGGAGATGCGAGCCACACCTACGACCTGCGCCTTGAGGCGTCCGCCCGGGATGCCACGCATAATCAGGATCGAACCCAACCAGGGGGTAAACTTAGAGCCATAATGCACGACCCCTCAAAGATGACCAAGTATTCGGGCCGTATGATCATGCGCGATGAAACCGCCATGGCCGAGATTGAGGTGAGGGCGGAATCGCTCGATAAGTACCACTTCTTTCTTCGCGTGCCAACCGAAGACATCACCCCGTTCGTAAAAGCTGGACAGATCGGCAACATCCCGCAAGCGTGGAAGTTTCCGTCCGAGGGTGGTCCCAAGTACGTAATCGGTGCGTCCTCAGATGATCAGTACTTCTACTTTTACGTTGAGACTGAAGACCAGACCCGCACGAGGATTACCAAGTTCTAACTGGGCCACATTGCTCGAACCGCTCTCTCAAGGTAAACCTAAATGAACCCCCGGTGCAGGTTCAAACGCCGGAAACTCGTCAGGAATTGGGGACACTCATACTGGCCTCGATTCGTCAACGGGACTGAAGGCGTTGCTGTAGGACCCCAATTTCATTCAGGAGGACTTTCACAGCACCCTGGTCCGAGTAATCTGATTCTGTGGCTCGCAGATGGTTCAAATACTCTACAAACCACTGTTCCAGATTTGCGAGTACCGGTAAGACTAGGCTTACCTCTCCGGCCATGCTCTTCGCTTCCTGCGCCTGCAGGACCAACTGCCTGAACGACTCAAGTACTGACCAAGCGAGGGTCATTTCAGTGCGGGGGAATGTCAAGGTCCAGATGCGCGAACCGATAGTGTAACCCATAAGTGTCGGCGTCGCGGTGGAGGGGTCGTGCTAAAACCCCGAACTCTCAATCATTACGGTGCCAAATTGGATGGACGTCGGCTTTCGGCAAGTATACGCCCGAACTCTTCCTTCTCGCGAATTCCTTCGGCGAAAGCTTCGGCTTCTTTCCGATGGCGTGCGCGGAGGTCTTGGAGTTCTTCAGAGATTACTCTTAGCTTCGAGGCAAGTTCAAGCGTTGCCTTTGTCATGCCTACATCTTCTGGAGATTTCCAGCACCTCTCAGGTCCCATATGTGAATCGCTCATTCCAGCGTTATACAAGAGTGAACCTTAGATCGACAGCCTCTAACCATGCAAACTTAACGACCGCGCTTCATCCTAACGAACTGCTCCGAATCTTGAAGATTGGCAAACTAGGCGATCTTATTGAAAGTTCCTATGTCGGTCGGGCGGTAATTGCAAGCCGACGGACCGACATCGCAGTGCGGAAGAGGCGAGATAAGTAACCTAATTCTCGGGAACCTCAGGCGCTGGACCGGTAGGTCCGTCACGGAGAAGCTTCTCACGAGCTGAAATGTGCTCCTGGTGTTCCTGTAGCTGCTCTGCCGAGAGCTCCTGCCCAGACCAAACTCCACCCTCTGACTTGAGGGTGGCAATTTGAACTGGTGGGTTAATAGTTGTGTCCGCGTGTATTACGTAGTTCAGTGTCCACAGGCAGGCGAAGACCCCCTCTGAAAGCTCGGGCAATCGGTCTGGCCAGAATATCCTTCTTACAAAGGCGAGAAATGGGTCAGCCTTTGGTTGCCCGCTACCGATTGCAACAAACGGCAGCTCTTCCGTGGCGAATTCGCCACTGCATTTGCCCGTGAACTGAATCAACTCAGGTTGACCTGATACCGCGCATGCAATAAGAGTAGAGTGCTCACAGTCCTCAAGCACTGGATGTAGGGCCGCACGACTCGCAAGGCCAGCCCGCTCCCACGCATCCTTCGCATTGGCCCAAAGGAGCGTCTCCAGCTTCTTCTTGGCATCATTGTGTCCTTTGAAGTTGCACTTGTCGCCCGTGCTCCTGATCAAGTTCTGCAGACTCTCATGGTGCGATTGACTCATCCCGACCGGCCCAGCCATGCCGAAGATCATGTCCCGACCGATAAGCCTGAGCTTTTTTGATGTGTTCTGTTGGATTGTCGGTAGCATGCTCCCGCCCGCGACGTAGGTCGCTGCACCGTCAGCCCCGAGTACGATCCCGTCTGAGCATTTGATTCCAAGGACAAGGGTCATTGCTTAGGCCCAAGAACACTGTTGACCCGGTACGCCGGGAATCTCTCGTACACAGCCCTTACCAACTGAAGAAACGACTGTTCCCGAGTCCATGATGCCAATCGCTCGGCAAATTCGCGGATGTCGTTGGGTGCCTCTCCGAGCGTCACTTCGACGGCGTCAACGAGCTTGGGGGATGCGCTGTAAAGAATGTAGCCACTTGGGTCCTGAGCAAGAGTAGCTAATCCAGTGTCCGCCAACTGCTCGGCATCTTTGTACACCTCAACGGTGAAGGGACCATACTTATACGGCTTGAACTGATATTGATCTGCACGAACGAGGTTTGGGACCAACTCTTGGAGAAGGAACACCGTCTTCTGAAGCTGAACAGGCGTCAGCGAACGGCCTCTGGCGAGCCCAAGCGCGATTCTCGTCCAAGCACTCCTATTCTCAGTTGCCATGATTCGTTCTCAACTCTCTTTACAGCCTGCGGTTAAGGATGGCACAATCGGCGTGAAAATAGTCCCGAACACGCTAATTCGTGACGCCCCAGACTGGGATCACAAAACTGGACCCCACACCAGGCCGTCAGCCTCCAGTTTTCACCTTCTGACACTGGCAACACCTTTCCTGCTTAACCCTGCGTGCGCACGAGACCAAATCAGACTGAAGACCCTGAGTTGAGTTGGGGTAGTCCGATCCGGCGTGATAGTCTGGCTACTGGCGACCAGAGCGGGTATCGTCAATCCATGGACCGGAAAATCCTCTTTCAGCCCAATCTAGGTTCCTACTGGAGGTGTGGGTAAACCCACTTAGTGAAATGGTAGCAGGAGGGCATTCAGTTCCGCCGACGCCTGGCGGCACCACCGAGGATCGGCGTGCGTGGAGCCCGAGGCATTATAATGACCCCAATGGCTGAGTTGGCGGAAATGTGGGCGACGGTGCTTCCCGAGATCCGAAATGGAGTCACCGGCGTCGGCGTTTGGACCGCCCTCAATTCGGCCAAGCCGCTTGCTTTCGAAGAAGGCAGCTTCGTCCTCGGCATCGATCAGAACACGTCGGAACTCGCGGGTCACTTGAAGATGCCGCAAACCCGGGTCCTCATCGAGAAGATGATGGGCGAGCAGCTTGGTGCTGCCGTAACGCTCCGGGTGATCACGGGAACCCTGCAGTCCGATTGGGAAAGGGAGAAGCGAAGGGATGCTGAGGCTCGTCGGCTTCAACAGGAAGCCATCAACCGGCAGCGCGCCGAAGTCGAGTCGCGCTCCAGTTGGGAGACGATCTACGATCAGCTCAGCCGGAAGTACGCCGCCGTACCCAACAAGTCACTGCCCCAAAACCGGGCGAACTTCTTCCGGGAAGCCATCGATCTGCTCGTGGAAGCGCGAAAGGCCATGCCGATCAAAGACGATCTCGCGGAGCGCAATTACGCGCGGTGCCTCGAACGCATCTCCCAGTACAGCGAAATTCCGAGTGTGCTCGTCGCGCTGGCGGTCGCCGAAAAGTCCGATCCGCAGTGAAGGCCACTGCCGTCATCCTTGGCTCGGGAACCAGCAACGGCGTCCCCACCCTCGGCATCGATTACCCACCCGAGTTTCTTGCCAACCCCAAGAACCACCGTACGCGCCCGTCCCTCCTGCTCCAGGGGCCGACCGGCAATCTGCTCGTCGACTGCGCTCCTGAGATGAGGCTTCAACTCTTGCGCGAGGGCGTCGGGATGGTTGAGGCGGTGCTCATCACCCACACTCATGCCGACCATGTGATGGGAATGGACGACCTTCGGTCGTTCTGCCTCAAATCGAAAAAGGACATGCCGGTCTATGCCAACGAGCGGTCCGCCGCTGACATTCGCCGTATTTTCCCCTACGCCTTCCAAGAGTTCGCGCCAGGAATCGAGGTCCCGCGTTACGATTTGCGCCCGGTGCCGGAGGTTTTGGTCGTTGGCGGAATGCCGATCCGGACGATGTGGGTGCTCCATGGCTCACTGCCGGTCGTCGCGCTTCGCCTAGGTGATTTCGCCTATGTCACCGACGTCAGCGAAATCCCCCCGGAAGCTTGGAGTCAACTCCGAGGCTTGAAGACGTTGATTCTCGATGCCGTACGCATCAAGCCGCACCCCAACCACTTCCATTTCGCCAAAGCGATCGAAGTCGCCCAGGAACTCGCCGCCGAGCAAACGTACTTCACGCATCTTAGCCACGACTACGACCACGACGTCACGAACGCCGCATTGCCTCCCGGCATCGCCCTCGCGTACGACGGGTTGCGCATCGACGTCGTGTACTGACGCGTCACAATCGATCCATGAGTCCGCCCGTCACCGAAGAGTCGATTCGTGTTCGATATGGCGAAACCGACCAGATGGGGCATGCCTACTACGCCAACTATCTCCTCTGGTTCGAGCAAGCTCGTGGCGCGGCTTGCCGCGACCGAGGTTTCACCTACAAGCAGCTCGAGGACATGGGGTTCATGCTGCCGGTGGTCGAAGTGCACGTGCGCTACAAAGACGAGATTCGCTACGACGACCTGATCGTGGTCAAGGTGTGGGTCGCGGAGATTCGTCGAGCGGCGATCCAGTTCAAGTACGAGATCGTGAACACAAGCACGGGGAAACTCTGCACGGAGGGCTACACCTGGCACGTGATGATGGGTTCGGCGCGCAAAGCCATAGCGATCCCCGCCGAAGTCCGTGCGATGCTCGACCGCGATCCGTCGGAATGGGATCGAGTCTGATGCAGCCCTAGAACAGCCCCTGCAGTTTCCCCGTCGAATCGCCCAGCGTCTCGACATTCACCCCGACCCGGTCTAGCATCGAGAGGAACAGGTTGTTCATCGGCGTGTTCTTGGGATAAACCAGATGTCGCCCTTGCTTGAGCCGCCCGGCCGCGCCGCCCGCGATGAGGAGGGGCAGGTCGTCGTGGTTGTGGCGATCGCCGTCGCTGATGCCGGCGCCGTAGAGAATCATCGAGTTGTCGAGGAGGCTGCCGTCGACTTCCTTGATGGACGCCATTTTGTTCAGCATGTAGGCAAGCTGCTCGACGTGGAATCGGTCGATCTGCTGTTTCTTGGCGAGCTTGTCGGCGTTCTTGCCATGGTGGGAAACGTCATGGTGGCCGTCGCTGATGCCGATCATCGGGTAGCTGCGATTGCTGCCGTCGTTGGCGTACATGAAGGTGCTGATCCGGGTCAAATCGGCCTGGAACGCGAGGATCATCATGTCGCTTAGCAGGCGAATGTGCTCGCCGTAATCGCGCGGCACCCCGGTCGGACGCTTGCCGGGATCGATAGCCAAGCTCTGCCCCTCGGCGGCGACGAGGCGCTGCTCAATCTCGCGCACGCCGGTCAGGTACTCATCCAGCTTGCGTTGGTCGCGGACACCGAGCCGCGATTTGAGGCTAAGGGCGTCTTCGAGGACGAAATCGAGGATGCTCTTGTTGGCCTGGTTGCGCTTGAGCCGCGCCTCGGCCTCCTCGGCGTCACCGCTGCCAAACAACCGCTCAAACACGAGTCGAGGGTTGACTTCCTTCGCGACGGGCGTCGTCTCCGACCGCCAGGAGATGCTGCTGGAGTACGCGCACGAATAGCCGGAGTCGCAGTCGCCCGCCATCGCGCCGCGCTCACACCCGATCTCCAAGGAGGCAAACTTCGTGTGGTGCCCGATCTTTTGGGCGGCGACTTGGTCGGCGGAGATTCCCGCCTTGATGCCTTCGCCTGCGGTCTTCTTGGGATGAACGCCGGTGAGCCAAGCCGCCGTCGAGCGCGCGTGGTCACCCGGCCCGTCGCCGAGGGCGAAAGCGTTGTGCTGGGCAAGGCCGGTCAGCACGCTGACCGAGTTCTTCACCTCCGACAGCGGCTCCAGGATCTTCGGCAAGGCGTAACCAGCCCCTTCCGTCGCCGGGGTCCAGTTCGCCATATCGACGCCGTTGGGTACGAACACGAACGCCATCCGGCACGTTCGCGGCTTCACGCTTTGGGCAAGCGCGGTCAACGGAAGCATGCCTTCCAAGAGCGGCACGGCAACGGCGGTGCCGAGCCCGCGCAGCATCGTGCGCCGAGAAATCGGGTTCATCTTCTACAGGATAGCAAACCAGGCCGCTTTTGCCAAGGAATCTGGTCCGGTTTTCGTCAGATTCGGCATGTTTAGGCTTGCACACTCGGACCGCGAGCAACGGGCCCACCCGGGAGTCTTGCCTCCATACTCCTCAATAAGTTGAGACAGTGAAGGGAATCGCTCGCGCCGTCGTGGCGCCCGCTTCGGACGACGTGATCCGTGCTTCCAGGTTTCCGTTCGGAGACTTGACCGGTGGAAACGAGACGGTGTGGGCCGCCACACAGCCAGCCACTAACAAAGTAGCCGAGGCCTTCACCCAAACTCCAAAAAGGAGGTTTCTTGTTGAGGCGAGACTTCCGTGCGACGCCGATCGATCCTTGGCCACGATTGTCCCAAACCTACCTGCTCGCCGTCCCTAATTGGCAAGACTCCTGCCGAAAACACCCGGCCAACCCGGGAGTTTCGCCACCATTGGGAGCGGGTGGGGAACAAATGCCAATTCTCCGCAATTGCCGGAGACGCCTCCGTCGGTAGCGGAGAAAGCCCCGCTAATACCGGGAAAGGCTACTTTGTAACCGGGGAAGGCCCCGCTAATACCGGAGACACCTCTGTTCTAGGCGGAGAAAGCCCCGAGAACGACGGAGCCTTCTCCGACGATAGCGGAGACTGCCCCGTTGGTTCCGGAGAAGGCCCCGGTACCACCGGGGCACGCCCCGCTGTGGTCGGATCGTTAGGAAACTGGCCCACAGAGTGGCGCAGTTTCCTCGCGTGGGTTGCGTGGCGCTTCTCGCAGGTTCGGGCGTGGGCGGCCCTCGCCACGTGGCTTAGGACTTGTTGCGGATGTGCAGCAGGTCGCCGTCGCGGATGACGTAGTCCTTTCCTTCGAGGTGCATCTTCTGATTGTGATAGGCGGCGTCCAAGGACCCGGCGGCCAGATAGTCGTCGTAGTGCACCACCTCGGCGCGGATGAAGCCCTTCGCGATGTCGGTATGAATCGTTCCCGCTGCCTTCAGCGCGCTCGAACCGTTGCGCAGCGGCCACGCCCGGGTCTCGTTCTCACCGGCGGTGAAGAACGTGATCAGGCCGAGCGCGTCGTAGACCGCCTTGATGAGCTTCGCGCCAGCGGTCTGCGTTATGCCGAGGTCGGCGAGGAATTCGGGCTGGTCGGCAGGGTCGAGTTGGGCAACTTCCTCTTCGAGGGTGGCGCAAACGGCGAAGGCCTGGGTGCCGTTCTTGGCGAGTTCGTCGATGCGCTTCTGAATCCGCTCTCCGGCTTTTCCGGCTTCGTCCTCACCCACGTTGAAGGCGACCACCATCTGCTTGCCGGTCAGGAACTGGTAGTTGCGGATGATGGTCTGATCTTCCTCCGTCATTTCAATCGCGCGGATGGGGGTTCCGCCTTCGACATCGGGCTTGATCCGCTCGAACAGGAGCTTTTCCAGGTAGTCGTTGTGACCGGGAGTTTTCGCGTTCTGTGACTTGGCAAGCCGCTCAAGGCGGTTTTCGAGGATTTGCAGGTCGGCAAGCACGCACTCTTCATCGACCGACTGCTGATCGCGCAGCGGATCGACATCGGTGTAGTACGGCGCGGTCGGTGAGTCGAAGCCGCGCACGACGTGCAGGAGGAGGTCGACCGTCCGGGCCGAGTCCAGAAACCGCTGCGAGAACATCTTGGTACCGCCGCCCTGAATTGCCTCGATGTCGTCGTGCAGGACGACGGTCGCGGGTGTGATCTTCTTCGGCTTGACCTGGGTGACGATCGTGTCGAACCGATGGTCGGGGACCGGTACTGCGGTCACATCGCCCTTCGCCACGCCTCGCGCCGCCGCCCGATAGAGGGTGCTCTTTCCCGAACTGCCAAAACCAATGAGTCCAACCTTCAACGCTTCATCTTCTCCTGGGCGCGCTCAAACTCCACATCGACCGGGCGATCGCCCAACTGGTAGGGGAGTATCCAAAAAAGGTAGAGCGAGCCGAGGAGCAGGATGAGCGGAAGCCACGGAAATCGGCGCTTCGCTGGTGCTTGCCTCTCCTCGACGACCGCCTTCACGAACCGAGAGTATACCGGCGAGGGCTTGTTCATCCATAATCGCCCCGGATGGAGGAGACCGGCAAGCAACCGACCCTGACCCCGTTTCTCGCGGTGGTCGTGACGCTCTTCTTGTTGCGCGTCCTGATCGCCTACGTTACGCTTCCCCTCGCCCTGGCCGGATTCCTGAGTCTCCTCGCGACCTTCGTCTTTGTCGGTGCACCGATCCTGGCTCTGTTTTCCGCCGCGAAGTTCCGCTGGACCGCGATACACGCAGTGGGTTTCGTCCTGCTGGGTGTTGCGCTGCACGTCGGCGGCTACCTGATCGGCGGACGACTGCTTGGCGGCCAGGGGCTGGCTGGCATTCTGCTGCTGTCGGCGGCTCAGGCCGGGCTGATGATCTGGTGCCTTGGGCTCGGTGCGCTCGTGAGCACGAAGATCACCGACAAGAACCTTCTGATCCCCATCGCGATCTTCCTGGCTGGGTTCGATGTCTTCCTGGTCTTCTCGCCGACCGGCCCGACCAAGATGCTCGTCCAGCAGCAGCCCGAGGTCTTCCAAGCCGTCGCGATGAGCGTACCGAAGGTCGCGACCGAAGCCCCGCCGACCGGTGCCGCAATTCAGACGCTTGCCTACGTCGGCCCCGCCGATCTGTTCTTCTTGGGGATGTTCTTCGTCGCGCTGTTCAAGTTCAACATGCGGACGCGCCAGACCCTCATCGCGATCATTCCCGTGCTGATAGCTTATTTGCTCGTGGTTCTCTACTTAGGCGGTGTCCAGATCGGACCGGTCAGTCTGTCGATGCTCCCCGCGCTTCTGCCGATAGGTCTGACCGTCCTGATCGTGAACTGGCGCGAATTCCGCATGACTTCGCAGGAGAAAGTTTCGACGGTGGTGGTCGGGCTGCTTGCTTTCGGCCTCGCTGCTGGGGGACTCGTTATGGCGTATCGGAAGAAGCAAGCGCAGCCACCTGAGCCTTCGCCTGCGGCGGGCGTCCCAGTGCCTCCAAAATCGGACGGCTCGCCCGCGCCAGCGCCGTCAAATCCACCCCAGTAGCGATCCCCTCGCGTTCGAGAAAGTAGACCAAGTCTTCCGTCGCCAGATTCCCGCCTGCGCCCTTCGCGTATGGGCATCCGCCGAGGCCAGCTGCGCTGGAGTCGAACGCTCGGACGCCGTGTTCCAGGGCTTGGGCGACGTTGGCGACGGCGGTTCCGCGAGTGTCGTGGAAGTGGTAGACCAACTGCTCCGAAGGCATGATGTCGAGGAGCATGGGAGTCAGTCGGGCGACTTCGCGGGGCGAGGCAACCCCGATGGTGTCGCCGATGCTGATCTCATCGACCCCGAGGGCGAGCAGTCGCTGGGCGACGCGCACCACCTGCTCGGGTTCGATCCGTCCCGCGTAGGGGCATTCGAAGGCAGTGCTGACGTATCCGCGCACGAAGCCTGCACCCTGTACCGCTGGCGTCCCGCCGGCATCCGGTTGCGTAAGGCTCTCGCGTGACCTCTCCCCCAACCCCTCTCCTCCGCCGCGCTGGCCCTGAGGAATCTGTGAACAGTCGGGCGCAGGAGAGGGGAGCCCGGGACCGCTCCCTTGTCCGATGCGCGAAGCCGGCGGGACGCCAGCGGTATGGAACGCCTCCACGACCTCCGCGAAAGCCGCCAACGACTCCTCGACCGTCATGTTGATGTTCTTCTGCGTGAACGCATCGCTCGCCGCCGTGAACACCGCGATCCGGCCGACCCCGACCTCCAGCGCCCGCTCCAGGCCCTTCACATTCGGCACGAGCGCGGAATAGAGTGGCCCTGCCGGAAGCTGTGGCCAAAGCTCCGCCGCATCCCCGAGCTGGGGTACCCACTTCGGCGAAACGAACGACGTCGCCTCGATCTCCCGCAGGCCCGCCTCGGCGAGCCTTCGTATGAATTCGAGCTTCGCCTCCGTCGGGATCGGCAGCTTCTCGTTCTGAAGGCCATCGCGCGGGCCGACTTCGATGATACGGATCACGAGGTGATTGTGTACCGACTCCGGGCAGCCCCGCCCTCGGGCCTGCCCGGACTCACGGCGAGTTAGCGCTTCATCTCGGTCACGGTCGGATCGCCGCAGACTCCGATGAAGAGCAAAGCCCCGGTATGCACGTGCTGGATCGCGTACACGAACGGGCGGTTGGCGTCGAACTTGAACGGCTCCTGAGGTACTGGGGCGCTGGTGGCTCGCATCTCGGTGCCCGTCGCGGCAGCCGCCTTCGTGCCTTCCTCGTCGACTTCGATGTAGGTCTTGTGAATCACCCTGCCGATGAAGCCCTCGGGCTTGAGATCAGGTGACATCGAAAGCCAGTCGGTGCTTGGCTGGAAGGCCGCCGACGCGCCAAGGGCTTGAAGCGGGCTGTTCAGCATGAAGCCATCGCGCAACGTCCATTTCGGGAACCGCACAAGGCCTGGATGGTTGCTCATGGATCCGACCAGCGTATCCCAGCCACCGCCTTGGAGGGTGCCTAGCAGTTTATCGACGCCCGTTCCCGGCTTCGGAAGAGCCAAGATCATCGCATATTCGGCCTTCTTGTAGTAGACACGAACGACCTCGGCTTCCGGGGTCTTGGCGTACATATAGTCGCCGTTCTGCTCCATGAACTTGGCCTTGACCTTCTTGCCCGCGATGCTGTCGAAGTCTCCGTCTTTGGTCCGTTCCTTCTTGAACGGCTCATCCCACTTGCCGTCAAAGGCGATGGCGTTCACGAGGAAGACCTTGGCCATCGGATCGAGGTCGTCGATGATGGTCGGAATGCGATCGCGGGTGTTGGTCTTGACCCAGTCGTTGATGCGCTTGACCGAGGCTTCAGAGCGATCCGGGACGTTAAGGCCCTCGGCGGCATAGGAGGACTGGACGTTCTGAAGGAATGCGGGCGTGAGTTTCGCGTCCCCAATCGTCCAGACGGAGTTCGCGATCGACAGCACCCGATCTTCGCCCTTGAGCAGGTCGTAGACGAGGCCATAGGCTCCGCTGCGAATTTCCTCCGGGGACTTTCCGGTCAGAGCTAGCGCCTTGATGAGCCCTTCGCGGGACGCGCCGTCGGCACC
Organism: Fimbriimonadaceae bacterium; assembly: GCA_019694835.1. Next base: position 11,852 of record JAIBBE010000233.1, read on the forward strand.
GCACAGGACGGTTTGCAGGTTCAGCGAGATACTCGCGGGCGAGACGAGGAGATTGGGCTCCTTCGGGCTCGGCGGACTGAGTTGACCGATCAAGTTGAACCCAAACGAGTTCATACTGGCGGCGATTCCGGGTGCGGCTTGCATTTGTTCCTCCGTGGGCTTGGCGCGTCCCTGCATGGGATCTTGACCCGTTTCGAGTCGGCGTTCAGGGCTGCCCGCAATACCTTTGCCGACGCATCCCAAGAGTACGATGGGGATGGCGGCGAGCCAGAGTCCCGGTTGTTTTCGTTTCATGTTCATCGATTATGGGTGTACCAGTCCCCTGATCCGGTTCATGTCGCGATTCGAATGCGACTTTGGACCTGCTCCGGGGTCGGGTATACCTTCCCCGTGGCCACGGAACTCGAAGTTGGGACGACAATGGACATCGGGGAACTGATGAAGTACCTTCCGCACCGGTACCCGATGCTCCTGGTGGACAAGGTCATCGACATGGTTCCGGGCAAGAGCTGCCGGGGCCTCAAATGCGTGACGATGAACGAGCCGTTCTTCCAGGGGCACTATCCGGGCTTGCCGATCATGCCGGGTGTCCTGATCATCGAGGCGATGGCGCAAGCGGGGGCAATCATCCTGCTGACGCGCGATGAATACCGAAGCACGATTCCGGTGATCGGCGCCATCGACAATGTCAAGTTCAAGCGCCCGATTGTTCCTGGGGATGTGATGATCACCGACGTTGACCTTCTTTGGATTCGGGCTGGCGTGGGCCGGATCAACGCAGTGGCGACCGTCGACGGCCAAGTCGCGGCGAGCATGGAAATGACCTTCAAGTTGATGCCGAGGACGGCGTAAGCGCTTGGCCCAGATCCACCCGACCGCCGTTGTCGACCCCGCCGCCGAACTCGCCGACGACGTGGTCGTCGGGCCGTTTTGCTACATCGAAGCGAAGGTCGTCATCGGTGCCGGATCGAAGCTGGATTCGCACGTCACCGTCAAGGGCAACACGACCGTCGGCGAGCGCAACCTGATTGCCCAAGGGGCCGTTCTCGGCGGCGATCCTCAGGATCGTAAGTTCCAAAACGAGCAGACCTATCTTGTCATCGGCAACGACAACAACATCCGTGAGTACGTCACCATCCACCGTGCGACCGGCGATGGCAAGACGACTGTCGTGGGCAACCGCTGTTACCTCATGGCGTTCGTCCACCTCGGCCACAACGTCACCCTCCACGACGACGTCACCATCGCGAACGGGGTCGGCGTCTCCGGGCACGTGACCGTCGAGGAGCGGGCCAATATCAGCGGCATGACCGGCATCCACCAATGGGTGCGCATCGGCAAGGTCTCCATGGTCGGCGGCATGAGCCGCATCGTCCGTGATGTCCCGCCCTACATGATCGTCTCCGGCGAAGACCAGAAGGTCCACGACATCAACGCGGTCGGGCTCCGGCGCATCGGAGTGACCCAGGAATCGCGCACCGCCCTGCACAAAGCGGGCAAGCTCCTGTTCAATTCGAACTTGGGCCTGAGCCACGCCATCCAGATCGTTCGGCGCGAGGTCACGATTACGCCCGAGGTCGAGTATCTTTTGGCCTTCGTCGAGCGGCTCTTCAAGGGCAAGAACCTGCGCGGCGACCAGCCCTAGACCGCTTCGACGCGGGCTTCTGGCAAGAGCTTCTCGAACACGGGTCGCCGGGCAATCTCGGCCCCATCGGTCGTCGCCGTGGCCGCCCCCGCCGCGAGTCCCCATCGGAAGGCGGTCTCGATGTCAAGGCCCGTCTCAAGGGCGGCCAAGAAGCCACCGACCAGCGAATCGCCGCTCGCGATCGTGCTCTTGGCGATGACTTGGGGCGTGGTGCCGCGAAATACACCCTCGCTGCACGCCATGGCCGCCCCCTTTTCGCCACAGCTGACGATGACGATGTCGTGGGCCTCGCCCAGAACGGCGGCGGCGTGCAGAGCCGCATCAACCGTCTCGACGGGTTCGCCCAGCAACCGACCGGCCTCCTTCATGTTCGGCTTGATGAGGTTCGGTCGGGCGCGGATTCCGTGCTTCATCGCCTCGCCATCAGCGTCGAGGACGACCATCGCTCCAGCTTCGAGCGCGATCTCGACGAGAATGCGATAGGCGTCCGGGGGAATGCCTCGGGGCAAAGACCCTCCGAGTGCGACCCAGTGAGAACGCGTCGCATAGTGGCGAACCTTGTTCTGGAGCTTCTCCCAGCAGTCGTCTTGGATCGTTGGGCCCTGCTCATTGAAGGTCGTCGGGGGTGAGCCGGTGCCGTCCTCCACGCTGAAGTTCGTGCGCGTCTCGCCGTCGACTTCGACGAAGTCGTGCAGCACGCCCTGCAGGTTCATAACCTTCCGGATGAACGCGCCTGTGCCACCGCCAAGGAAGCCCGTGGCCACCGACATCGCCCCGAGCTCGACGGCAACGCGCGAGAGGTTGATGCCCTTGCCCCCCGCATCGATCTCGTTGCGCACGACTCGATTCGTGTCGCCGATCTTGAGCCCATCCACGAACAGCGCATGGTCGACGGCGGGGTTGAGGGTTACGGAGAGGATCATGCTTGGCTCCTTGCCCCTCGTACCGCTGGCAACCTGCCGGCAACGCGCACGCCGTACTCTGACCGGACGCCGGCAGGTTGCCAGCGGTACGGGATGCTCCCCTCTCCTGCGCCCTCGTGGCCCGGCTTACGGTGAACCTGGTGGCGGAGGAGAGGGGTTGGGGGAGAGGTGAAGCGGTTGCCCTTCAGGCACGCGCTCCGGATGCCGGCGGGACGCCAGCGGTACAAGGTCAGTATCATCTCACGCTGCTCCGAAGGTCTTCTAGGTCTTCGGGCGTTGGGCAGGCGACTCCGACGCGCTGCACGACTTTTGCGCCGGTTTGGGCCGCCAGTTCGAAGACTTCATCTTCGAATCCCTTGGCCGCATGACCAAGAGCCACCGTCGCGACCACCGTATCTCCGGCTCCGGCCGTATCGTAAACCTCAACCCGGGGCGCGCGGACACTGATGGTCCCCTCCCGACCAGCCGCGACCATGCCCGCTTCACCGAGCGTGATCAGGACCCCATCGACCTCGAGTCTTAGCCGCAACTCGCTCGCCGCATCAGCGGCGTCCTCGAGCGCCAAGGGATAGCGGAGGCCGAGGAGGTCGGTGGCTTCGTAGCGGTTGAGGCTGATCAACGTGGCGCGGTTGAAGAGAGCGGCGCTGCGGGGTTTGGGGTTCGCGACAATCGTGATCCGTCGGCAATGGCACAAGTTGATGGTCTCGTGAACGACGCGCTCGGTCAGAGTGCCCTTAAGGTAGTCGCTCAGTACGACGACATCGCATCCCGGCAGCGCGGCTTCGATCCGTTCGAGAAGTTCAGACTCGATTTCGGGCCGAATCGGCTCGTCCTCCTCGTCGTCGATGCGCAGGACTTGGTGAGCGTGGTCGGCCAGAACGCGGGTCTTGCGGGTCGTGATCCGTCCGCCGTCGCGTACAAGGGAGCCGACTTGGCTGCCTCGCTCGATCAGCTCTCGCTCCAAGGTTTGCCCGGCACTGTCGGTGCCCACGACACCGGTCACATGCACCTCGCAGCCCAGGGCTGCGAGGTTCAACGCGACGTTTGCGGCGCCTCCCGGGACGGCCTTTGCACCGACTTGGCGAACGACCATGACGGGCGCCTCGGGACTGATGCGGGTGGCCCGTCCAAAGATGTACTCGTCGAGCATGAGGTCGCCGACGACGAGCGCCCGCATCCCCTTGAATCGGTCCAGCAGCGGCCCAAAGCCGCTCATGCGGCCGGGGCCTCTTGGGGGGCGATCCGGCGGCGGCCGAAGATCACGAACATCACAGCGCCGACAAGCACGAGCGTGCCCGCCATCGCCTGAGCTTCCGTGATCGGCAGCGAGCCCCAGTACGTCGAGCTCGACCCCGCCCGCCAGAACTCATAGATGAAGCGGCTCAGGCCATAGAAGAGGAACATGAGCGACATCGACTGCCCGGGAGCCAGGTGTCGGCGTTCAGCGAGCAGAATGAGGGCGACACCGACCAGCGACATCAGCGAGTCGTAGATTTGAGCCGGATGGTGCACGCCAAGCACGTCGTGAAAATGGACGCCCCAAGGGAGGTTCGTTGGGCCGCCGTAGCAGCATCCGTTCGCAAGGCACCCAACGCGGCCAATGGCATGGGCGACGAGCAGGGGCACCGCAAACACGTCCATTGCAGCTAAGAATGAGGTCTTCGTGCGCTTGCACCAAAGCACCATCACGATCAGCCCAAACAGCAGGCCGCCGAAGCTGGTCAGCCCGTCGAACTTGAGGGAAAACAGCTCATTTCGATGCTGAGAGTAGTACGACCACTCCTGGGCGATGTAGACCACGCGGGCCCCGATGACGCCAAACACGATGAGCAGAATCGCGAGATCCCAGAGCCGATTGGGGTCGATCCCATAGCGAGGAGCGCGCCGCTTGGCGATCACCATCCCCACGAAGAAGCCGATGATCAGCAAGATCCCGAACGAACGCACGGGGAAGCTGCCGATATGGAAAAGTACCGGGAACATCTGTACTCAAGTATACGCCGGGGCGAGTAGTGGGTAGTGGGTAGTGGGTAGTGAATAGTGGGTAGTGAATAGTGGCGAGTGACTAGTGGCGAGTGATTAGTGGCGAGTGGCGAGTGGCGAGTGGCGAGTGGCGAGTGAGGAGTAGGGAGTGGGGAGTGGGGAGTGAGTAGTGGCGAGTGAGTAGTGGGGAGTGGTTGTGCTGCTAGGCGTGTCATGCTTACCCCAAATGGCGTTGAGCAGCTATCAGGATTTGGAGGTCTGGAGGAGGGCAGTGGATTGGGCTGAGGCGGCCTATCGAGCAACGCAGACGTTTCCTCGAGAAGAAGCCTACGGCCTTACAAGCCAGATCCGGCGGGCTGCAGTTTCGGTTCCGTCGAATATCGCTGAAGGTGCCGCACGCGCTGGAACGAAAGAGTTCCTGCAATTTCTTGGGATTGCCAGGGGCTCGCTTGCCGAAGCGGAAACCCTCATGCTGATCTCAAGTCGCCTTGGCTTCCTAGATCACCAGCAACGGGAGTCGCTAATGGCTCAGTCTGACGAAATTGGGCGAATGATCACAGGCCTGAGAAAGTCACTGAAGTCAAAAATGGCGGACTCCACTCAGTAGTAACCCACTACCCACTACCCACTACCCACTACCCACTACCCACTACCCACTACCCACTACCCACTACCCACTACCCACTACCCACTACTGACACCCGGTTGGAGGTGGAGGCGGTGGATTCGACGCCGACGGAATTGCGATCGACGGGATGGCGGTCGTTCCGGAGCCGAGGGTCGGCAATGGGGCCCGACACGTGTTGTCGGACGGAACATACCGCTTCTTGTTGTACGTGTATGACTTGTGGTAGCCAAGCGGGATCGAGGTCGAGATGACCTGGAGAAGCGTGGAAGCCGGGTCGACCGTGGTGGTGTAGTTGCCGGTCGTGTCGGTGGTGGCTTGTCCGGATTGGGTGCCGGCAGCCGTGTAGAACCGGATGATCACGCCTTGGACGCCGACGGTCGTGCCTTCTTCGACGATACGACCGGAAACTCCTGCCGTCGAACCGTTATTGCCCCCGTTGTTGGAGCCATTATTGCCCCCGTTGTTGTTGGTGCCGTTGTTGCCACCATTATTGTTCGTCCCGTTATTACCGCCGTTGTTGTTGGTGCCGTTGTTCCCACCGTTGGTGAGCCCCGTCGTGCCGCCGCCGCTGCCGCCGCCACCACAGCCGATCACGAGAAGAAGCGTTGCAAAGAGATAAAGCGGTAAATACTTCATGGACAAACCCTGATCTATTCTGACTCCCCGGTCTCCTCGGCGTTATCGTGAAATTCTCCCAGGGCAAAGCCGTGGGGCAGAAGTTCATGGAGTTGGTAGGTCGTGACGGTCCCTTCGGCCGACGCACAATGAACCGTAACATGGTTCAGTTCGATGGCGAACTCGGCCAGCGTTTGGAGGCACATGCCGCACGGAGTGGCTCCGTCGCGCGTGACAACCGCCACTTCGAGGAGTTCTTTGCATCCGTCGGCGACCATTTGCACGACCGCCGAGCGCTCGGCACAAACCGTGAGGCCAAAGGAAGCGTTTTCGACGTTGCAGCCCCGGTAGAGCTTCCCGTTCGCTCCAAGCACGCATGCACCGACGGCATACCCGCTGTAAGGCGCGTATGCGTTGCGTCGTGCCTCGGCAGCGTGCCGGACGATTTCGTGCATTCAGATTGCGTTATACCATCGGCGAACGATGCGGTCCACCCAAGCCACTTGTGATCCCCAAAAGGAATCCGGCTGAGCCCCAAGGGGTTCAGCCGGTTGCATCGTCGGACTTTCAGCTTAGAAGTAGTTGAACTCGCTGTCCGGTCGGAAGAAGCAGGAGTAGGTCGGAGCACCGCCGAGGGAGCGACTGTGTCCCTTTACCTAAAGGGTATCGTCGCCGACCAAATTGTAGTTAGCTGAAACGATCGCATAGTCTCCAATATCTACGACGCCGTCGATGTTGAGGTCTGGAAAGCCCTCATTAGCGTTTACGTCCCACTCCTCAAGCCAATGGCCCGAGATCATTGAATAATCTCCGATACCAACCTCGTTATCCATGTCCGCGTCGCCGTTAACAACATTGAAGTTAGCATTGTAGCATCCGAATTTGCCCCCTTCCAGTTCACGCACCTCGATTTCAATCGTATCTCGCAACCAGAATGTCCCTTTGCATTGTAACGTGTATGTACCGGCACCATAGCCACTTGGTAAGGTGAATTGATAATGGCCTGCTGCGTTATTGATATCCATTTCAATCTCTGGCGCGGTTACGAGTTCAAATTCATTTTCAACCTCTTGATAGAGTCGGAATCGCAGGAAGACCTTTTTGCCGAGAGTCCCGAAAGACTCATCAAGCAGATTTTGAAGATGGACGGTGCCAGAAATAGCATTCGGGGGAGTTGTGAGCGCTGCTCCCACGGCAGATACGCCGCGGAATTCGTAGTCCTCGGGCGGTGTAACCGAGTCAGCATAGGTGATCGCAAATCCATTGTCGGCGATCCTCGATAGCGAACCCTTGGTGACTACAAAGAGATCGCTGGGTACTGCGGTTGAAATGCTACCGAGGTCGAGAAATGGTCCAGCAGTCATGACGGTCGCGTAGCCGTATAGGCGATCCCAGTAACTGTTGCCCTCGTCCCAACGATACTTCCGGACATACGTATAGAGGCTGTCATGCTCGCAGAGAAACAAATAGCTGTAGTTTTCGTCGGTCCGAAAGAGCATGGCGGTCGGGTTTTCTGGAATCTCGCCAGGCGCGAAGACAAGGTTGGCGAAGGCGCCGCCGGATTGATATAGCCATGCAGAAGACCTCAGCAATGGATAAGTAGATGAACTTCGGCAAAGGGCGATCTTGCCTTCGTCAAGAACCATTGACCTCAAGTCAGGCTGTCCCGAACTTCGTTCATACACTGCTGGGAACAGCGTTCCATCAAACGCCATGTGTCGCGCTGCAGATGGGCTCAATGCCCATATTAGGGAGTTGAAGCCCGTACCAACTCGAATGCTTTCCCCACTAAAGCTGGAGCCGAAGTCGGAAGCCGCACTTGACAAGTCCAGTCCAACCCGGAGCACTCGCCGCTTTACCGAGGAAGCACTCGTCCCCGCGACACTAGATGTATTGTTTGCTGCGTCATAGCCTGCCACGTAGAGATACTTGAGATCATCGGCAACAAGACTGCCTTCGGAAGCATCATTGTTGCTTACGGTGAGTGTCGTGCCAAGCGAGATTGGATATGTGTGGAGCTGACAGAGTTCATAGCTGTAATCCATGAGGCGAAGCGGCGTCGCAGCTCCGTTAGAGCCCGTAAGGCACATACTCGCCACAAGGCTGTTGATCTGCAGGTATTCCAGGTCTTCTGGAGGATCGCATTGGCATATTCCTGATGCTGCTAAAGCAGCTATAGAAAGAGTTGTGATGTTTCGCATGCCGAACTTTAGCAGTGCGGATCGAATCTTGTCAACCCTAACGCGAAAAAATCCCCCGGCACTTTGGCCAGGGGACTTGGATTGGCATCTCCAACCAGCGGACTTAGAAGTAGTTGAACTCGCTGTCCGGTCGGAAGAAGCATGAGTAGGATGCAGGGGGATTGGCACCGGCCAACGTACAAACCCACATTGACACAGGTGTCCCAGCGGCTCCCCACGTCGCAGCTTGCGTACCATCGTTGTACTGAGCGAACGGATCGTTGACGCTTCGAATGAGCGGGGCTGACGTGTTCGCGCCAACCGCTGCACCGAGCTTCAGGAACTTGGCCGACGTGTCGGTGGCGATGAAGTGCATACCCTTGCCATAGATCCAAGCGGTGCCGCTAAGACCAAACCAAGCACTACCCGTGCTGCCGCCCGGCTGAGCGCCGCTGCCCGGATTGAAGTTGCAGGGCTGGTTGGCTGTCGGACAGTTCAGGGCCGGGTTGGAAAGGGCAAAGCCTTCGAGGACGGCCTTTCCGCGTGACTGCCAAATGAGGGTCAGTCGCGACGGAAGAGCGATGGCCGAAGTGCTCTGAGCGTGGAGAAGGCCGTTGAAGCCCATGCTCGTGCTCTTCCAAGGCACGACCGGAGTGCCGTAGTCGGCAAGACCGGCGATGCGGACCTTGGGATTGCCCGCAGCTTCGTAGATTTCGTAGCTCTTGGCGTAGGGCTGGATCGAGTTGCCCCAGTGAACGGCGTCTTCGGACTTTCGCGGCTCAGCCGAGAAGGCGCCCGGGCGCCAACCTTGCGGGATCGAGATGTTGAAGTTCCAGCGCCAAGCACCCGACGCGCTGTCGATGTTGGCGAACTGCGGGAACAGGTCGTCGTTGTCGCCCGCGTACATGATCATGGACGTGGCGCACTGCTTGAAGTTGTTCAGGGTCTGAGTCTTCTTGGCAGCTTCTTTCGCCTGGGCGAAAACAGGGAAGAGAATGGCGGCAAGGATCGCGATGATCGCGATAACCACCAGAAGTTCGATGAGCGTAAACGCTCTCTTAGATGATCGCATGATAGGAATAGGACCTCCTAAATGAGTAACCGTATATTCGGCCGTACCGGTCGTTTCTCAACTTCCGTGCCGAAGAGCCTTCACTGAGACTCCGGCACGGGACCGAGGGTTCCATGGTGCGCTGTTGACGCCTTCAAGACACCGTCGCTCCATTGCGACAAGCACTTACCTTGCCTCCATTATACGGCAGACTGGCCAGCAGGTTGCCTGCTATTCGAAACATTTTCAGCTTTTTATGGGCCTTGTGGGAACTTTTCCCGACCCTTGCCCTGAGAATTGCGGGTTGGGGGCGGTCTGCCCGGTCGGTCCCCTCGTTCAGACGACCTACAAAACTGGAAAGCTCCCTCCAGTGTGGGAACACCGTCTTGTGATCGTGGATCGCCAAAACATCGCATCTGGAGCACCGTGGGAATCCATTGTCGGCTATTCGCGGGCGGTGCGGGTTGGCTCGTTGGTGTTCGTCGGCGGGACGGCTCCTGCCGACTCCGATGGCAACCTCGTGGGTGCAGGCGATCCCTACCTCCAGGCGCGCTTCTGCCTGGAGAAGATTGAGCGGGCATTGCGCGAAGCGGGGGCAACGATGGCCGACGTGGTGAGGACCCGAATGTTTGTCACCGACATCTCCCAGTGGGAGGCGTTTGGCCGGGCCCACGCCGAATTCTTCGGACAGGTGCGCCCGGCCGCCACGATGGTCGAGGTCGCCCGCCTCATCTCACCCGGAATGATGATCGAAATCGAAGTCGACGCCGTGCTGCCGCCCTAGCTGGGGCTCGGCTGGATGGGCAGCCGGATTTCGACAAGCGTGCCTTCTTCCGGATTGGAGTGAATTCGAAAGGTGCCTTGCAGGTCGGCGGTTCGTCGCCTCATTCCCGGGATTCCGAGGCCGCTGCTGTCCGTTTTGGGTGCCGCCCCTTGGTCGCCAAGTCCTCTCCCGTTGTCGTGGACCTGCAATATTGCGCTTCCCGCCTCCTCCCAGAGACGAATCGTAATCCGAGTAGCCTGCGCATATTTGAGGGCGTTGCTGACGCCCTCCTGAGCCATGCGGTAGAGCGCGTGTTCGATGGGTTCGGCTTGGGGTCGATAGGCTTGATGCTCGAAAATCAGTTCGGGCTCAACGGAATCCAAGGAAGCAAGGTGATGGCGTATCTGCTCGACGAGCCCGTTTGGCGACGGAGGGGCTGACGAGGATTGCGACTCGCGCGGGGCAAGCTCGGCCAGGAGCGCGCGCATTTCGGCGAGGGCTCGGCGGCTAAGTTCGCTCAGCTGCTCCAGCCGTTTTTCGCCTTCGGCCGGGTCGCGTTTGATGGCACCGGGGGTGGCCTGGGCGATAAAGTTGATGCCGGTGAGCAGTTGGGTGACGGAATCGTGAAGCTCATGGGCCAGACGCTGACGATCTTCGAGCACGGCAACTTGCTGTTCTGCCTGCATCAGGTTGAGTTGCTCATGGCGGTGTTCGAGGGCGATTGCGAGATACGCCGCCGTCGCCTGATACGGGCGCAATTCGCGTTCGTCCCAGTGATGAACACGATCCGAGGTGAGGACGACAAGCCCGGTACGCCGCCCTGAGGCAAGGAGTGGAATCATGGCAATCGCGGGGTTGCCGTCTCGACGCTGCAGAGAGCGCAGTTCCTCGGTCGCCCTCGAATCCGTTTCGACATCGTCGATCATCACCGTTTGACCGTCGTCCAGCATGTCGTCCAGTTCGTCGCGAGCGTATGCAAAGCGCCAGTTGCCGATCACGGTCCCGTCTTTGCGATTCCAGCGCCCTCGAACGAGGACGCCGGTTCTCAGGCCTCCCTCGTCAAAGAGGTATTCCAGGATCGTGCAGCCGTACTTGCCCTTCGTCGCGACCTGCTCCAGGTACGCGCCCGCGATGTCCTCGGGATGGAGCGCCACCCCCAGTCGGGCGCTGGTTTCGTACAGAAGCTGCATTTCTCCGAGGGCGGCTTGGGCTCGGTCGAAAAGGCGCGCGTTCTCGATGGCGATCGCCGCGTGTTTGGCGAATCGTCCGAGGATATCGGCATCGGCATCTTCGAATTGGCGGGGAGGCTCGGAGCCAATGCCAAAAACGCCGATGACCTGGTCACGCCAAAAAATGGGGACGCCGATGACGGCATTGTCCTGAAGGTCGCGACGCGTCGGGTCCTTGACATCGCCGTAGCTTCGGAAAATGACGGGCTTTCGCGTCTCCATGACCTGCCCCATCAGCCCTTGGCCGGGACGGGCCTCGGAGCCCAGCTCATCTTCCGGCATGCGGTAGGTTGCCTCGATTCGGACGACGCCCTGCAGGTCGTCCACGAGGCCGATCGCACCATTGTCGGCGTCCAGCAGGTGGCAAGCGCTTTCGGCGATGCGCGTCAGCAGCGATCGAAGGTCGAGATCGCTGCTGATCGCCTCGATGACCTCGCGCAAGCTCGTCTCTTGGCGCAGCAACCGCTCATAGCGTTCAGAATCGGTTCGAGGCATCGGCGGCCCGCTCACAGATCATTGTAGCGCGGCCTTGGACGGTGTCAAGCTGGCTTCAGTTCATCCGCTTGAACTTGAAGTCTTCTTTCGTCTCCTTGCCATTCTGGATTCCCGAGATCCAGCACGACATGCCGTTGCTCTCCTTCACATAAGCGATCTTGGAGGGGAAGTCGTTCTTGGGGTTCTCGAACAGTGCGGTCTTGCCGTCGAACGATGTCAGCCTGAAGGGCACGGGCTTCTTTTCGCCCTTGCTTGGCGCGCCCAGCATGATGTACATCGTGAGGCCCTCCAAGCCCGACTCGATCGACATGAACTCCATGAATCCGGTCTTGCCGTCCGCCAAGTGCCGACCACTGCCCTGCATCGCGCCACCCGCTGGGGGAGTCCAGTACTCTTCGAACGTGCCTCCCCAAATCTCGCACTGCCACGCTCCCGACATGAACCGGAGGTCTTCGATCTTGGCGGCAGGGTTGTTCATCGTGGTGAGCAAGTATCCGAGTATCGAGACAGCAAGTTGAATCATTCCAACGTTTTGGCTGAGTCAAACCCGGCATTGCAAGGCTGTCGGCGATTTGAGCACAAAGAGAGAAGCGCGCTCCCCCTCTCCACCGGGGTGGAGAGGGGGCTGGGTGCCTACATGAACGGATCGAAGTTGTCGCCCATCCGCTGGACGAAGCCTTTCCGCCCGGACGAGAGGACTTCGACCTCATCGAACAGGCTCGGCCCACCGCGCGGTCCCTCCTCCCGCGCGTTTTCGACTCGGCGCTTGAGAATCCTTACCGCCTCACCCGGCTTGAGAATCAGCACCGATCCGATTTGGGCGCTGGCGCGCGGGTGAAGCCCCACGTTCTGGTAGACGACGCCGTAGCTTTGGCTCTTCTTCGAATGGCGCAGATTCCAGCCCTGAATGCCGAACTTGAGCTTGTGCTTCTTGAGGACGACGAGGCTCTCGGCGGCATCGATGTGGGCAAGGACGTACTCGGCATTGAACGGAAACGCGCCGGTGTATTCGCCGATGTCGGTGTACTTCTTGGCGTTCGAGAGCATCTTGTCGAGAATGGGGACGATGGCTTTCCCCTGTTGGATCGCCCAGCCGGTTTCGACCCGCTTCGGGTGAGCCGATTCTCCACCTCGGCGAGGGTCGGCCCCTGATCAGGGTTCACGAACGTTGCGAGGATCGCGCACAGCATGACCCATTATGGCGGCGGTACCCTCTGGGGCATCGTCGCCGAACTCGAAAGTCCGCTCACCGGCCAGCGTATCCTCAAGCTCTACGCTCCGCTCGCCCTTTCCTGGATCATGATGGCGCTGGAGAGTCCGATCTCCGTCGGGGTGATTTCACGGCTTCCGAATGCCGAAGTCAATACGGCTGCGTTTCTGGTCTTGATGGGACTCTCCCTGTGGATCGAGAGCCCGGTCATCGATCTCTTGACGACCTCAACCACCCTGGCGACGAGTCCCGCCCGCTACCGCGCACTGAGGAAGTTCGCCTTGGCGCTCATGGCGCTCTCGACCGTCGTCCATGCCGCCGTGGCCTTGATTCCCGCCCTGTACAACGGGGTCACCCTGGGCATCTTGGGCCTCAAGCCTGAGGTCGCGGAGGCAGGGCGCGTTGCGTTCGCGTTCATGATTCCGTGGAGCGCCTTCATCGGGTGGCGACGGTTTCTTCAGGGCATTCTGATTCGTCGGCACCAGACGCGACTGATCGGGTTGGGCACGGCGCTTCGCGTGAGTACGATGGCCGTCACGTGCCTGTTGCTCTATCGGTTCGCGCCGTGGACGGGCATTCAAATCGCGGCGCTTGGACTCATTGCTTCGGTCATGGCGGAGGCCATCTTTATTCATGTGGCCAGTCGTCCGACTGTCCACGAAGCCTTCGCCTCCCACGCCGCAGAGCCCCAGGCAGAGGCCCTAAACTGGAAGCGTCTCGTCAAATTTCACGCGCCCTTGACGGCCACCGTATTGCTCTTGCTGAGCGCTAATCCCTTGACGAGTGCCGCTCTTGCACGAACCAATGATGCGGTTCTCGCTCTGGCCTCGTGGCAGATCGCGATGACGCTGATCTGGCTGTTCCGGACGGTCACCTTCGCGCTGCCCGAAGTGGTCATCACGCTTTACAGAGAAGGTGACGCGGCACGAACGCTTTACCGCTTCTGCTTGTCCGTGGTTCTCGTCTGCAGCGGACTGATGTTCTTAGCCCATGTGACCGGCCTCGACCAATGGTTCTTCGTGCGGGTTCTGGACGCGAAGCCCGAACTTGCCGCCGCTGCGGCGATCGCGATTCTCGGCTGCAGCCTCCAGCCGTTGATTGGAGCTTTGCAGTCTTACTTGCGGGGTGTTTTGACCGCCCACCACCTGACGGTTTCGCGGCTGTGGGCAATCGGTGTCGGTTTGGGCACGTTGGTGGCTGGCCTCGCCTTGGCTGTGGCCCTGAAGCTGCCCGGCGTCGTGGTCGCGGCGGGAGCTTTCACGGTTTCGTTGCTCGCCGAGCTCGCTGTGCTCGCTCTTGCGTGGCGTCGGAGCCAGCGCATTCCCTCACTTCAAAGCTGAAAAGGCCCGGGCAAATCGCCCGGGCCCTCTCGGTCATGCCACGGTCGTGGCTATTCGTCGCCCGCCATACCGTAGTTGGCGGAAAGCAGGGCGTAGTCGCCGATTCCGATCTCCTCATCGCAGTCGAAATCGCACTGAGGACTCCAGTTCGGCATCCCTGGCGATGAGCCGTAGGCCGCACTTAGCAACGCGTAGTCGCCGATTCCAACCTCGTTGTCTCCGTCAGCATCGCCGACCGTCATAAAGACGTCGAAGAAGTTCAGGTTCTCGAGGACTCGCGGTTCAGTGTTCTTCTGCAAGTATCGACCCACTTCGATATGGATGATGCAGCGGCCCTTGTACCAGACCTCGATGATGATCTTGAGGTCGCTGCCCACCGGAGCATCGCCTTCCTGCACCACTTGGCCCGTGTCTGCGTCGCGGACTTGGTAGTGAGCCATCTCACCTACAGGGTCGGGACAGCCTTCGAGCGTCGGCGTAATCTCAACGCGCTTGTACTCGTTCGAGCTGACGTCGGTAAACGTCATCGACGGAATGTCCTTCGTTCGGAAGCGCAGTACGTCGAGGTCATCGAGCGTCGTGCCAGGAGGTCCGTCTGCCAGAAGCAGAAGCTCGTCGATCAGGAAGTTCTGGCCGTTGCGAAGGAACGGGAACGGCGCGCCCCACCACCAGCGGAAACATGGCGTGGGTCGACCGAGTTTGCCACCGCATCGCGGCCAGATGCTGCTGCTGCCGATTAGTCCGTTGGGTACGCCAGTCTGGTCGAAGACGACCTGCCCGTTAAGACGACCTATCGCGTGCATAGAGCCCGCACCGATATCGGTGAAATCGGCGAAGACATCGAAGAACGCGGGGCGGAACCGGACATAGGTTTGGCCAATGCGCGAATGGTGTCCGTTAAGGATTCCCATCGCCTCCATCGCCAAAGTCGCGCCATCCACCGGCGGCACCGGAAGCGGATCCCAAACCGCATCCCAGCCATTGCCCGGGCACGAGTGGAATTCCACGCCATCCTGACCCGTGCTTCCCAGATTTGAAATGGTCAGACTCGGGGTCGAACCGGCCATGTTGGTTTGGGCAACCGTATTGTCGCCTAGGGTCATCGTCGCGTAGCCGAAGGCATAGCGCATTTCGCCGTTGACGGTGAACTCGCTGACCTTCTTGTTGGCCTTGACATTGTAACCAACATGGATTGCTTTGGAAAGCGACGGCTGCGGTGCCGGAACGAATCGGATCAGGTTGCACAGCACCGATGCTCCGCTTGGCAGAGTGACGAGCTGAATACCGTCGCCGTCAACATCCATCGCACCCAGACCGAGCCAAATGTCGCCCTGATCATGGTCGTCGCCGGGTTGAACGAAGATTGCTCGATGGTGGAACGGGCGGCACTCTTTCGCGGTTCGTCCTTCCATCCAGTAGGGCCACTTCAGGAGCTGAGGTCCTTCGCCGCCGCCACCGCCGGGAGAGGTCGCCACGAGCTGGTCCTCGAGGTAGCACTCGATCATAAAATTCTGATAGCTTCGGCCCGCAACACACTTGGTCCAAATGTAGGGGGAAGCCTTATCGAACTGAACTGAAGCGACACGAATGATCGGCTCGCCCGGCGGAAGACCGTTGAGATCGACCCGCATCGAGGCACCATCTTCGGTGGCGGCCATGGCAATCGGATTCAAGGACAGGCAGCCGCCGCCGGAGAGACCGAGGTCAATAGCCACCCCATCTTCGCCACTGCTGCCGAGGTTCCGGACCGGGAGGCGGCGGTCGGTGCCAGTACCGGTTGTCTCGACCACGGCTCCGCCCAGTCGGGTGTGATAGTTGCCGAAAGCTAGAATGGGTCCGCCCGGATCGAGTCGGATATCGTCGTAGAAGGCGACCGAGTTTGGTCCAGCCGCATAAAGGTCAACACAGGCCAGAGCATTCTGCGCGCCGGTATCGGTGGCTTGCTTCCAAGTCCCGGTTGAAAGAAGCGCGTTATCGTAGTAGATCGAAACCTGGTTGGCGTCGATATCGATTTCACAGCGAATCTCCTTCCACTCGTCCGTGACGAGGGGAAGGCTCGGGCCGGTCGTGCTATCCCGGTCGTTTTGAATGGTGTGCGTTGCGGCGTTGCAGCGCAGCTGAACGCTCCACGAGTAGGGACCGCCATGGTTGTAGCGGTTGAGCAAGATGAAATAGGTGTCGCCGACCGAGGTCGCCGGGACGAATTGCTTGGCCCGATAAACCCACTTGCCAGACGTATAGCCGCTGTATTGGTGGATCGTATCGGATGTGCCCGTGATGCGGATTCGATTGGGGGCACTCAAGCCGCCAGCGACGACAGTTGAGTTTGCGGCGGGCGCAGCGTCCCAGCCCTCCCAGCCACCCTGGCCAATGATCGTGCTGTTCGTGGCATACGAGTCGAAATTCTCGGTATACGCCTGGCCCACGCTGGTTGCACCCAGAGCCAAGGCAGCACACGCCAGGAGAATCGGGCCTCGTTTCAAAAGATGTTTCATGAAGGATCCTCCTCCCGAGGGCAACGCACCGCGCCTCCCACCGGATTAACATCATGTTAACACTGTTTTTGTAGAAATCCTGGGGTTTTCCAGGGAATGAGCCACTATTTCACCATGCCCCCATGTTCGGGAGGATGGAGGCATGGTCGGACGAGCACCACAAGCTAGGGCAACAAGCCAAAGCGGTGGCTTTCAGCCCGGCAGACGGCGGGAGCCCAGAGATATAATCGCGCACGAATCGAGCCACGCATGATCGACGCCACCCAATCACTCTCTCAGATTCAACAGGCCATCCACCGCGAGTACGGAACGAGGGAGTACGCGCTCTACCATGCGCCCCGCTACGCCGTCCTCCTCAAGCTTGTCAAGGAATTCGCGCCTCCCGGCGATCCGAAGATCCTCGATGTCGGCATTTCCGAGTTCGCCGATATGGTCCGGGACACCCTCGGTTGCAATGTGGACACCCTCGACATCTTTCCGCCGCTGCCCATGGAGCGCGGCAAGCAATACGAATTCGATCTCAACAACTGCGACAAGCCCGACCGGTGGCCAACCGACCTTCCCCAATACGACGTGATCGTGCTGGCGGAGGTGGTCGAGCACTTGTACGCCTCCCCGTTGCATGCGTTTCGGCTATTTTTGAGCCTTCTCAAGCCCGGTGGCGTCCTGCTCGTGCAAACCCCGAACGCGGTTGCGCTCCACAAACGGGTCAAGATGCTTTTCGGACGCAACCCCTACATGCTGATCTACGAGAAGGACAAGCATGCAGGGCACGTCCGCGAATACACCTTGAAGGAACTCGAGAACTACTCGCGACAAGCGGGCTTCGAGGTCGTGCGTGCCCTTCGGCTCGGTTACTTTGACTATCGGTACATCGGCCACGCCGGAGTGCACGTCTCATCGGCCAAAGCGAAGCTCGCGAATTTCATCGCAAATAACTCGCCACCCTCCCTCCGCCCCGGCCTGACACTGGTTCTTCGTCGTCCCAAGTGAGTTGTTGGCAGTACCTACAAATGATGATTGGACTGCAGATTCAGAGCGCACAAGGGACTCAGGGATGTGAACCCGGGCTGAGATCGGTCGTTCGGGTGGCATCGGACGACAGTTTCGCCCGCTTTCCAATTCCAGAGGCCCCAGTCCCGTGCTTCTCTCGGATAGGATCGCAGGGGTCGGCATCATGAAGATTGGCGTTGCGGCGATGACGCTGCAAACCGCCCAGGACTTCACGAAGGCCGGCGTCGCCCGGTATACCGCCTCCATCGTGGAGGCGTTCGTCCAGATGCGGGACACGCCCCACGAATTCCATCTCTTCCTTCTGCCAACTTTGGACGTACCCGAGCACTGGCGACAGGCTCCTCATGTCCGCCTCCACCGGACCTGGAAGGCTTACAACAAATGGAATCTGATCCTCGGCGGCATCGAATCAAACCGGCTTGGCCTCGACTTTTGGTTCTCAACCGCTCATACGGTGCCCTTGATGGGTCGGGCGAAGAAGGGAGTGATGATCCACGACCTCTTTCCCCTTCGCTATCCCGAAATGTTTCCCGAGGACCAGCTTGGGTTCTATCGGCGGATGATGCCTCGAACGTGTCGAGTGTGCGACATCCTCTTTGCCAACAGTGAGGACACCAAGCGCGACATCGTCGACCTCTTCGGCAATGATCCGAACCGAATCCTGGTCACTCCTTTGGGGCCGGGCAACGTGATCGCGCCTCGGCCCGCCTCTTCGGTCACCGATGAAGAATTGGCGAAGGCCCTCACCCCCCAGCCCCCTCTCCCAGCTGCGGAGAAGCACGGGACTAGCGCTTCGGAAAGCGGAGAAGCTGGGAGATTGTCGTCCCATGCCACCCGTGAAGGGGAGCCGGTTGGGGGGCGATATCTGCTCACTCTCAGCACCCTGGAGCCTCGCAAAAACCTGGCCGGACTCGTCAAGGCTCTGGATATCCTCCGTTCTGACCCTATTTTTGCCGACGTCAGGCTGATGGTGGCCGGGGGTAAGGGCTGGAAGTATCAACACGTGTTCGATCTCGTGGAAACGCTCGGCATGCAGGATGCCGTCCGGTTCCTTGGATACGTTCCCGACGAGAGTCTGCCCGCGCTTTTTGCGCGCTGCGAGGCTTATGTGTGTGCATCGATAACCGAAGGATTTGGAATGCCGGTGCTCGAAGCAATGATCGCCGGTGCCCCGATCGTGGCGTCGAATGGGGGGGCGATTCCCGAAGTGGCGGGTGACTTGGCGCGCTACTTCAATCCAACCGATCCGGCTGATATCGCTCGGGCGTTGCGCGAACAACTCCTCTCCAACGATCGAGACCAGAAAATCTCCGCCGGGTTCCAGCGGGCCAAACAGTTCACCTGGGAACGGTGTGCCCAGTTGACCATCGAGGGCATCGAGCGAGCCGTCCAGGGGGGCTAGGCCCGCGTTTGTCTTTCAGTCGAGGAGGACTCTTGGGTTCAAGGGTCCTCCTCCATTCCAATCGACATGGAGCCCGCTAGTCCTTTAGCCCGACACCTGCCCACCGGAAGCGATTGCTCGGATCGACCGAGTGCTTGATCGCCTGCAGCCGGGCATATTCGTCGGCCGCATAGACGTGGCGAATGTCCTCACTGGCAACCTCACCTTCACCGAGGAAGTTGAGCGGCCCCCTGGAATAGACGGCGTCGCCGAGAGCGTTGAAGGCTCCCTCTGCATGATCGGTCATCATCTGCGGAGTCACGGGACCCATGGGGACGCCCAAGAAGTAGACCAGGTACTTGGCTTGACGGCGATCCGCCGTAGAGTTCGGGTGACGGCCCGGTTTTGCCATTGCGCCGTCGAGGTGACGAATCTGGATCATCAAGTTGGGAGACTGCGATGCCGGCCCAACGGCGGCGAGGAACTCCCGAATGGTGGTCTCATCCAGGTCTTTGATGAGCACTCCCCGACCTCGAACCGGCAGCGGATCGACGGGGTCTCGATAAATGTCGCCACTCTCCGTGTAACTCATCGGCCGGAACGCATCGAACTCGGCACCCGGCATGTTTCGGATTGGGGCGAGCATCTTTTCCGCTTGGGCAGGGTCGGCCAGGGCGGCGGCCACCACGATGACCATTGATCGGCCATGAAGGAACTCGGGGACGAACGGCACCGGTGGGAAGGTAATCATGTTGATCGCAGAACTGACTTCGTCGGGCAGAGTCTTCGTCCATGCGACATAAGCGGGGTAAACGTCCTCGGCCAAGGATGCGTCGAACATCACCGAACCCGCGAACAGATCGCCATGCTCATAGAGTTGCTGGGTCATCTGGGTGATCACGCCATACGCCCCTCCGCCGCCGAGCACGGCCCAGAAGAGATCGGCGTTTTCACTCGGCGACGCGACTTTCAGTTCTCCCTGCGGCGTGACGATGCGGAAGGACAGGACGCTGTCCGACGCAAGCCCGAGCTTGCGGCTCAGAATGCCATAGCCTCCCCCAACCGTGTATCCCACGACTCCCACATCGGGGGCTGAACCGGAAACCGGCAGCAACCCGTGCTCGCAGGCCAACGGAATGACCTCGCCCCACTTGGTTCCACCTCCGACCGTCGCGGTCTTGGCCACGGGGTCGATCTGGACCGTATTGAGGTTGCGCACGACGAGGAGCATCCCTTCTCGGCAGTGTCGGGGTTGGCCGTGCCCCGTCGCCTGAACGGCAACCGGCAGGTCATGCTCTCGCGCGAATCGGACGGCCTCGACGACGTCCTGCTCGCTCTGAGCGACGACGATCAGGTCGGGCTGATGGTCAATGATGAGATTCCACGCCGCACGCGCGGTCTCGTATCCGGCGTCGCCCCGGCTCCAGACATCGCCCGTGATCTTCTCTTTCAAGTTCTCCGTAAGTTCTTGGTTCTTCGTTGGTGTTTCTTGCATGGTTCAATCCTCCGCCGCGCAGAGATAGTGCGGCCGACGGAAACACTACGCTTCTTGGCTAGGCCATTTGGGGCCAAAGACCCGAAGAGGGCTCGTGGACCGAATCCGTCAGATGTTCGTGCGGGGTGGCATGGGACGACAATCTCGCCCTGTTTCCAACTTCAGAAAACCGTAGTCCCGTGCTTCTCGGGGACGACAATCTCGCCCTGTTTCCAATTTCAGAAACCCTAGTCCCGTGCTTCTCGGCGACGACCAGCGACCCGGAGAGGCTACTGACTTTGATTTTTGCCGGAAGGAAGTCCCTCTACGCTGGATTGGAAGGCGGAGCTTTGCGGTCGTCCGGAAACCCCATCCACTCCTCCGTTAGGTCACGATCATAGAAACGGAGCCAAGTCTGATTGGGTAGGGCCACCGCTTCGAGAACAGACCTGACCTCATCCAATCGCTGCAAATCCTCCAGGGCAAGGTCAATTCGAGAGTGGTCGGGCCTGGTTTGGGCTCCCGTTACACCACCCAGCCTAGCCATACCCAAGTCGTGAGCGACGCGGTCCTCGATGAGGGTTCGCTCCTGCACGTCGTTGATTCGCGGTAGATGGAGATACGCGAAAGTCTCTCCGCACACACTGAACCGCTCCGAGCAAAAGAGCGGATCCTGGACCAAAGCCGTGCCAAGTTCTGGGTCGCGCGTATTGACCAGAGTCAAGCCGTTTGGTGTGGTTTTCTGGAGCAATGCGCCCTTCGTAGAAGTGTTCTCGCGCCACGGAACTGAGGGACGGGAGGCGCGCTGTTTAGCCTTGAGGGCTTCAAACCTCGTCCGTGCCGGCCCAAGCCAGTCGTCATTCACCTTCATGAGCTTTCGACGGGTATTGCCATGGGTAACCCAGTGATCCAGAGCCTCCTCACCGAAAAGTCCTTCGCACCAGCCGACAAAATCCGCCTTTTCATCCGCGTGGCCTATGAGAGGGTAGTCGAGAGATACTTCAATATTGCCGATCAGATTCAGATCAAGCGACATTCCGGCCAACGATGACTTCTTCCTCGCCTTGGCTTCGATGCTCTGGCGAACTAGGTGAAGGGGTAGGGCAGGGCGGCGGGAAAAGAACCTCCAACCTGGCACGTCCGGGGCTCGGGCGATCATTTCGTCAACAAAAGGGCGCAGGCCATAAGCTGATTCGCAGGTCAGCGTCAACTCGGAATTCGGTGGTGGAGCCATTTCCCACATGATCTCTTCGGACAGTTCAGCAAGTGCATTCACCATTGGCCCAACCGGCGTTTGCTGCGACTCGACCGCCGGTTTCACTTCGGTCAAGAATCTATGCCAGAACCGCTCAACCTTGTCAAGCCAAAGCTGGCGGAGCGCGACATCCTGGGGATGACGGGAATCAAGCGTGAGCCATCGCATCTTGCGTCCTTGTACCAGAAAATGAGCAGGCGCGAGGTGATTTTCTGATGCGCATTATCCAGCCATAAAGCTATCGCAGCACGCGTACCTAACTTCTGGCTCGAGACGGGATGGGAGGACACCCCCGATCAGCGGGAGACTAATAGTGCCAGTCGAGGTTGAGGGCTTCCTTGGCGTGTCGCTCAATGAACTCGCGACGCGGTTCGACCTTCTCACCCATGAGCCGACTGAACATCATCTCGATCTCCATCTCGAACTCGGGGTTGAGCAGAACCTGAAGCAGTCGACGATTCTCGGGGTTCATCGTCGTCTCTTCCAGTTCCTCGGCGTTCATTTCGCCCAGACCTTTGAAGCGGGTGACATCCGGCTCCTTGCGGCGAGACTTTTTGAGGTTCTTGATGATCTCGTCCCTCTCTTCCATCGTCATCGCGTAGTGGCGCTCGTTGACGCCGGAGCGGATGACGTAGAGCGGGGGTTGGGCGAGATAGACGTGCCCGTTCTCGATGAGCGGCTTCATATAACGGTAGAAGAACGTCAGCAAGAGCGTGCGGATGTGTTCGCCGTCAACGTCGGCGTCGGTCATGATGATGATCTTGTGGTAGCGGAGCTTGGAGAGGTCCAAGCCCTCCTCCTTCCCGTTCTTTCCGTTGCCGGAATGACCGTTGTCGCTTTCGATAGCAGCCGGGTCCTCGCCCAGTCCGCCGTCTCGGCCGAGGGAAACATCGAATCCAACACCTAATGCCGCGATGAGCGATTTGATTTCCTCGTTGTCGAGCGCCTTGTCGAGGCGGGCACGCTCGACGTTCAGGATCTTGCCCTTGAGGCCCATGATCGCCTGGGTCATTCGGTCGCGCGCGCCCTTGGCCGAGCCGCCAGCCGATTCACCTTCTACCAGGAAGAGCTCGCACTTCTCCGGCTCCTTGCTGACGCAGTCGGCGAGTTTGCCAGGCAGGCCGAAGCTGTCCATAGCGGAGCTTCGCTTGACGGCCTCGAAAGCCTTTCTCGCAGCTTCTCGGGCGCGCTGAGCGGTAAGGGCTTTGTCGACGATGGACCGGGCAATGCGCGGATTCTCGTCCATGAAGGTCGAGAGGCCGTCGCCGACCAGCGAGTTGACGATGCCCTGGACTTCCGGCGTGACGAGCTTGACCTTGTCCTGCGAGTTGTAGCTCGGGTTTTCGAGCTTGAGAGCGATGACTGCGGTCAAGCCATCGGCCACGTCGTCGGACTGGAAGTTCTTGTCCTTTTCCTTCAGGACGTTGTTCTTCCTGGCGTAGGCGTTGATCACGCGGGTCAGAGCCGTGCTGAAGCCTGAAACGTGGGTGCCGCCGTCGGGTTGGTGGATATTGTTCGAGAAGGCAAGGATCGTCTGGTTGTAGCCATCGTGATACTGCATCGCGATTTCGACTTCGTACGACTCTTTCACTCGCCGGAAGAAGATGACCTTGTGTAGGGCCTCCTTGCTTTCGTTGACGTCCTCAACCAGTTGCTGTATGCCGCGCGTGTAGTGGTAAGTCTCGGACTCGTCCTCGTTCTGCTCATCGATGAACTCGAAGGTAACCGTGGGGTTGAGGTAGGCGAGTTCTCGCAAGCGGGACTTGATGATGTGGAGGTCGTACTCCGTCTCGGTCATCACCGTTGGGTCGGCGAGCCACCGGGTTGTGGTGCCTGTGCCCTCAGCCTTGCCGACTTCCTTGACCTCGCCCTGAGGGATGCCCGCCGCGTAGCGCTGCATGTACTCCTTGCCGTCGCGCCGCACATGGACTTCGCACCACTCAGACAGGGCGTTGGTGCACGAGACGCCCACGCCGTGGAGACCGCCTGAGACCTTATAGCCGGTGCCTTCGCCGCCGAACTTTCCGCCCGCATGGAGCACGGTCATAACGACCTGGAGGGTCGAGACGCCCATCTTCCCGTGAATGCCGACCGGGATGCCGCGCCCGTTGTCGGCGACGCTCATCGAGTTGTCCGAATGGAGGATGATCTTGATGTGATCGCAGTATCCGGCGAGTGCTTCGTCGACCGAGTTGTCGATGACCTCGCGGAACATCTGGTGCAGACCCTTCTTGCCGTTGTCGCCGACGTACATTCCGGGACGCTTTCGAACGGCCTCGAGACCCTCGAGGACTTGGATGCTGTCCTCGGTGTATTCGGCAACGACGTGTGAGTCGAGCGCCGCGTCATCGGCGGTGTGGCCGTCTTGCGGCTCGTCGGGAGTCATGTTTTCGGGATCGGTCATGGCGTTGATTCGTGGCTTTGAGACGCGGCCAAACGGGCCGCTGAGAGTGCCTCGATGAACCCAAATTGTACCTGATTTAGCCCGTTGTCGGCGCAGATCGCTCTCTCTCGGGTCCGACATCGCAGGACACCGGGGGATGAGAGCCGGTGAGGATTGGGGGCCGTGTGTCCTATACTTCCCTAAGGAGTTTTATGGCGCGCGCAATCATCAAGCGGATCTATCGGAAGACACTGCCCCTGTTTCGGAGGGCGATGCGGGATATCCCCTCGGTCACCGGCAAGTTCATCGCCTTCGACGAAGACGCCAACTCCTTCATCATCAAAAAGACCGGCTCCGGCCCGTCAGCCATGGCCGAACCAGGTCTGCCAGCGCCGGTAGATGAGAAGAACCTGCGACACACCCCGGGCGGGGCTACGTGGTCACCCCTCGAGGGCTACCTGGAAGGCGGCAAGAAAGACCATGCGATGATGATGAAGATCCTCGGCGAGGCGGGGTTTCAAATCCAGCCAGGCCAAGCGATCCTCGACTTTGGCTGCTCCACCGCGCGGATCCTGCGCTGGTTCAAGGACGATGCCGAAAAGGCCGAGTTCTGGGGCGTCGACATCCATGCGGGTGACATTTGGTGGTGCAAAACGCACCTAAGTCCTCCCTTCAAGTTCGCCACCACCACCACGCAACCACATCTGCCGTTCGGGGACGACACGTTCGACCTGATCTATGCGGGCTCCCTGTTCACCCACATCGACGACCAAGCCGATTCCTGGTTTCTGGAACTGCGGCGCGTACTCAAGCCGAGCGGATTGTTGTACGTCACGATTCACGACGAACACAGCATTGACATCCTCCAGGGCCGCCTGAAAGACTCCTCGACGGGTAAAGCCCTGGCCGCTGACCAGAGCTATCAGAGCTACATCAAAGAGCCCTATGCCGTGTTCACGGTCGGTCGGTCCATTGGCTCGCAAGTGTTCTACTGCCGCGAGTGGATCTTGCGAGACCTCAGCGATATCTTCGAGGTGGTCTCAGTCACGGAAGAGGCGTATGGCACTTTTCAGACTGCACTGGTCTTGAGGAAGCCGACCTAGAGGATGTCGCATGAAATGCCGACGGGGGAGCGGCCAGGACCCCCGTAGAATGAATTGGAGCGATGCTCCAAGGCGGAGTTTCGCTCGGCAGGGAGGTTGCCATGAAACTTCGTGATTTTGGCCAATCCCGATCCCCTTTACAGAGGGTAGCCCTAGTATTCGTGGTCGGTTGTGGCCTCCTTTCAACTGCGGCACCTTGGTCGGTCGTTCGACTGCATCCGGCGGGTGCCAGTGCCTCGTACGGTTTCGCCTCAGGGCCGGGCCTACAAGGGGGCCAAGTCTACTCGGGAGGCGTCTATCGAGCCGCGCTTTGGCAGGGCACGGCCGCTTCTTACGTTGACCTAAACCCGACGGGTTCTGGTCGTTCCGAGGTTCGCGCCATCGCCGGAACCCAGCAAGTGGGTCAGGCGGTGATCGGCGGCGTGTGGCGAGCCGGAATGTGGTCCGGTACCGCTGCATCGTGGCTAAGCCTGCATCCCAGCGGAACTACGTGGTCCGCAGCCTATGGCACGGACGGCGTCCAGCAAGTCGGCACAGTGACGGTCGGCGGCACTCAGCATGCCGGATATTGGACCGGCTCACCCGCCTCTTGGGTAGACCTGCATCCGCTCGGGGCGACCTTGTCCTACGGTTACGACACTTACGCCGGTGTTCAGGGCGGCTGGGCCCAGTTCGGAGTGGGAACACAGGACCACGCTGCCATCTGGTACGGAACGGCCCTCAGTTTTGTCGACCTAAATCCCACCGGATCCACCCGCTCCCGCGTGAACGGGATCTGGGAAACGACGCAGGCCGGATTCGCGACCTTCGACAGTGTCCAGCGCGCAGGCATCTGGAACGGATCGCGTGACTCGTGGGTGAGTTTGCATCCCATCGGCGCGACCTTCTCGGAGGCCTTGGACATCTTCGGTCCGCGACAAGTTGGGCAAGCGACGATCGGCGGGATTCCCCACGCAATCATGTGGGAGGGCAAAGCTGAGGGCTACGTCGACCTCAACGCCTGCCTGCCTTCGCACCTCAACTCCGCCACCGCCGCTTCGATCTGGGACGACGGGACCAACATCTACATCGTTGGCTTCGGCTGGCATTCTCAAACGATCACGCCGTATGAGGCACTTCTCTGGATTGGCACCGTGGAAGTTCACTTGACGGGCACCGTCGAATTCGGCGATTTGTCGAGTCGGACCCGACAACCCAACCCAGTGGTCCTCGAGTTCCGCGATCCGGGAACGACGATGGTCGTGGGTACGCGCGTCGCGACGCTGAATGCCACGGGTGGCTTCGACGTCACCGTGCCGGCCGCTCTCCCCTTGGACGTGTCGATCAAAGAGGACACTTGGCTGCGCCGGACCATGCTTGTGAACACCGGTCCGATCACACTGAATCTGGTGAACGGTGACTGCGACAAGGACAACGAGGTCGGAATCGGTGACTACGCGATCTTGTCCTCCGCCTACGGAAGCGCACCTGGGGAAGTGAACTGGAACGCGTCGGCCGACCTCAACAGGGATGACGTCGTCGACATCGCCGACTACGCGATTCTGTCGTCGAACTACGGTCGCTCTGGCGACGAGTAGTCGCTCCTACGAGGGAGGCATCCTGCGGGGCAGGTACCTCCCTCGCACCCGAGCTAGTTTCCACCTCCCGAACTTCCTTTCATGGCGACGCGGCCGTAGAACGGCAGCCAGGGACCACCCGAATCGCCTGCGCTCGATGCGAGCGTTTCCTCAGGATTGCTGACAAGAAACACCCTGTAGGAAAGTCGAGGCGATGGGCAAGCTGGGCCCAGCATGACGTCCGCGGTCATTGCCGCCGTGTCTGGTTCTGAGGCACCCTCGCGACGATAGCGAAATGGGTTCGTCGTGAAGTGCCATCGGAAGAGGATCCGTCCTTCACGCCGAAAGATGTCGAGTCGAGCCCCCACCAGTTTGAGTGCGATGGGGGGACCGGCAGGAGGGATGCACTTGAGGCTTCCAAAGGATGCTGCATTGGGATCGGCGAAATTGGGCACCGGAAGGAGGTCAGGCTCCAGCGCACCCCCCCAGAACGGGAATGTTGCTGGTATTGGGGTAGGCGACTCGCTTGGCGCAAAGCGTTAGGGAGAGATTCCCGCGAGCCGTGCGCACAGAACCCTGCATGTCGATTTGAGCAGTCTGAGCGAACGAGGAGGCGGCGACGAGCACGAAAGGCAGTCCGCAAAAGGACCGCTTGAAAGCATGGTTGGACAGTAGGAAACCTCCGAAATGGTCTTGCCCGCTTTCGCCTCATTCCTGCATTTGCATCTCAGGCCTCTTGTATCTTGGCGAGTATTCGCTCGTCGGTGAAGAGTTTCTTTCGCCCGATCTGATTGAACCGGCCCCATTTTGCAGGGCCGGTTAATATTTGAATCACTAATCTCCTGCGAGACCGTAATTCCCGGAGAGGATCGCGTAGTCGCCAATGCTGATTTCCTCGTCTCCATCAAGGTCCGAGCGCGGGAGCGTTCTCAGGTACGAAATGGCCCCTCTGGGGCTTATATTAGGCTAACTTAGAGACTTCTCCGACCACGCCAAATCCTGAGCCGTGAAAGACTGGTACTCCAAGGTCTCGTACAACTCCGCCCGCGTCCGCATTCGATCCATGAATCCGGCCTGGGTTCCAGTCGTAACCAACTCCGCATAGCACTCCAACACCGCCTTCAGCATCACCCTAAACGCCGTCATCGGGAAGATAACCATCTGGTAGCCCATCCCCGCAAACCGAGACACGGGGATGAGGGGGGTCTTGCCGAACTCGGTCATGTTCGCCAAAAGCGGGACGCTCACGCCTTTGCGGAATGCCTCGAACTCCGCTTCCGACTCCAGCCCCTCGGGAAACACCGCGTCGGCACCGTGATCGACGTAGCGCTTCGCCCGCTCGATCGCGCTCTCCAGCCCCTCAACGCCGCGCGCGTCGGTCCGGGCGACGATCAGGAATGAACTGTCTTTCTTGGCATCGACGGCGGCGCGAATCTTGGTCGACATCTGCACGGCGTCGATGACTTGCTTGCCGTCGAGGTGGCCGCATCGTTTGGGACTGACTTGGTCTTCGAGGTGGATGCCCGCGAGGCCAGCCCGCTCCATTTCGATGACGGTTCGGGTGACGTTCCAGGCTTCGCCAAAGCCGGTATCGGCATCGGAAATGATGGGGAGGGGGGCGACTTGACAGACGGTCGCGGCGGTCTGGGCCATCTCGGTGAGGGTCACGAGGGCGATGTCGGGGACGCCGAGGAGGCCGTTGGTGACTCCCGCTCCGCTCAGGTACAGCGCCTCGGCCCCCACCTGGTGCGCGGCTCGGGCAGTGATCGCGTTGAACACGCCGGGCATGGTGACGGTCCCCTTGGCCATCATCTCGCGCAGCTTGGCACCGGGGCGGTCGATCGAGGGGCGAATCATGCGATCAGAGTACCACCAGGTACCCTGATCGCTCGCCATGACACCCAACCTCACCGTTGCCGTCGTCGGGGCGACCGGCTACACCGGAGCCGAAGTCGTCCGCCTCCTTGAACGCCATCCGAATGCGCGCGTCTGCGTCGCGACCTCCGAGCGTCAAGCGGGCTGCCGGCTCCGTCAATCGTGTCCTTGGCTGGCGACAGACATTGTTTTGGAGGCCTTTGAGGCCGACTCGCTCGACGTCGAAGTGGTGTTTTTGTGCCAAGAAGCTGGCTTTGCGATGGAGTGGCTGCCTCGTTTGGCTTCGAAGGCCCGAGTCATCGACTTGTCCGCCGACTTTCGCCTCCCGGACACCACGAGCTACGAGACGTGGTACAAGCGAGCCCACACTGCGCCGCACCTTGAACCTTGGCCGGTCTACGGACTGTGCGAACTGGCGGACGCGGATGAACTTCGCGCCGCCCGCGCCGTCGCCAATCCTGGCTGCTATCCGACCGCTTCGTTGCTGGCCTTGGTGCCTCTGCTCGACCTGATTCAAGGTATCCCGATCATCGATGCAAAGTCGGGCGTCAGCGGGGCCGGGCGGAGCAAGGCTGAGACGGACTACTTGTTCACGGAAGTCACGGGCGGGTTCAAGCCCTACGCGGTGGTCGGCCATCGCCATACGCCCGAAATTGAGCGCTTCGCGGGTCCGCTGGTTCGTTTCACACCCCACCTCATTCCTTCTGCGCGTGGGATTTGCAGCACGATCCATGTTTCGCTGAAGTCCGGCGTTACCCGCGATGAGATCATGGCGCGTTGGAAAGCCCAGTATCGAGATCGTCCGTTCATCGACATCCGCGAGGAAGGTTGGCCGTCAACCAAGGAAGTTCAGGGCTCCAATCGCTGCGCCTTGGCATGCGAAGTCGACGAGCGTACTGGGTTTGCCGTGCTGGTCGGCGTGATAGACAATTTGGTGAAGGGTGCGGCAGGGCAGGCCGTCCAGAATATGAACCTCATGTTTGGTTTGCCCGAGGAGACCGGTTTGCCTTTGGCAGGAGTGTGGCCATGATTCCACAGGGATTTCAGTTTGCAGGGGCCAGATGTGGCCTCAAGAATCGCCGAAATGACATCGGCTTTATCATCTCCGAAGTGCCTGCATCAGTGGCGGGCGTTTTCACGGGAAATCTGGTTCATGCCGCGTGCGTTGACTATTCGCGTGAGGTCGTTGGCTCAGGAACCCTGCGTGCGATTGTCGTTAACAGCGGGAATGCGAACTGCTGCACGGGCGAGCAAGGTGAACGGGATACGGTGCGGATGGCCGAGCTTGCCGGTGCCGCGCTTGGCTTGCGCACGGACGAAATCGCGGTGGCTTCGACAGGCATCATAGGGCATCTGCTCGATATGGTCAAGGTCGAGAAGGGCATTGATTTGGCCTCGAAGGCACTCGGGTTCGATCCGAAGCCCTTCATGGACGCGATCCTGACGACTGATCTGGTCGAAAAATCGGCCTCAGCGTCTGTTGGTGGCGGATTGCTCTATGGGGTGGCGAAGGGCAGCGGAATGATCGCGCCGAATATGGCGACGATGCTCGCTTTTGTCGTCACGGACCTCGTGGTGCCGACTGACCGTTTGGTGAAGGCCTGGTCGATTGCGGTCGAGCGTAGTTTCAATTGCTTGACTGTGGACGGTGATACATCGACGAACGATATGGCAATCGTCATGGCCAACGGAGCAAGCGGGATCGAGGTTTCCGACGAGGAACTCATAGCGGGATTGGAAGAAGTATGTGTCAGCCTCGCCAAGCAGGTCGCACGCGATGGTGAGGGAGCGACGAAGCTCGTGGAAGTTGTCGTAACTGGGACCTCTGATCCGGTACGGGTGGCGAGAACCATTGCAGAATCGCCATTGGTTAAGACGGCGATGTTTGGGTGCGATCCGAACTGGGGACGCATTTTGGCGGCGGCAGGACGATCGGGGGTCGATTTCGATCCAAACCTGGCAACCTTGACGATTCAGTCTGCAGGCGAAGATCACATTCTTTTTGAAAATGGTGCACCGGCTGCGTTCGATGCCAAGCGAGTTTCAACGGCATTGAAATCCGATCATGTTGTCATCGATCTGCGCCTCGGCGACGGAGAGACGGCTCGCATCTACACGTGTGACTTTGGTTATGGCTACGTTCGAATCAATGCGGAGTATCACACGTGATTTCGTCAGTGGCTTTGGTTCTTGAACTGCTTATGCCTCAAGATTTCAACCAAGAAGGTATTCAAACTCTCGAGCTCATTCAGCGAGAGTTTCGACCTAAGGACAGTCCGCACTATTTGGAGAACACAGGTCCAGGTGCCAAGAAAGAGGTTCTCTTCAACTGGGGAGTTGGGGTTTTGATCTCGGCGATGAATGGAGCGGCGAAAGCTGATCCGAAATGGCGAAAGACTCTCCGCGATACAATCGAATCGACGCGTGCTTACTGGAATCCGGCAAAACCCGTGCCTGGCTACGATGTGTGGCCCATGCCGAAACCCGCCGACCGATACTATGATGACAATGCGTGGATGGTTCTGGCATTGGTAGAAGCATCCGATATACTATCAGAGCCCAAGTTTCTCGATTACGCAAAGGAAACTCTCACCTTCGTCCTGAGTGGGGAAGACGAGAAACTGGGAGGCGGAATCTACTGGCGCGAGAATGAGAAGATGAGCAAGAACACCTGCTCCAATGGACCATCGGCAGCGGCATGCCTTGCCGTTTACGAAAGGACGAAAGATCGTCGTCTGCTCGATAAGGCAATTGCGCTCTACGATTGGACAAGGCGAAATCTGCAAGATCCGGCTGGCAAGTTGTTTTGGGATTCGATTTCACTAAGCGGTAAGATCGATAAGACGAAGTGGTCGTACAACACGGCGCTCATGATTCGAACGGCGGCAGAGCTGGGTCGGATTACAGGAAAAGAAACTTATCGCGAAGAAGCCAAAGCAATGGCAGCCGCGAGTGAGGCCAAGTGGCTCGTCAATGGACGATTTGCCGATGAAGGCAAGTTCGCCCATCTGCTCTTAGAAAGCTGGACGTACGTGCCCAACAAAGAGCGCATGAAAAGAGCGTCTCAAGCCATGAAGTGGCTCATTACCAACGCGAAGAACGAACAAGGCTTCTACGGCCACCGATTCGACGTTCCGAGCAATCCAAAGCAAGAGCAGTTTGCGCTCATCGATCAAGCGTCCGCCGCCCGCGCCTTCTTTATCGTGGGCCAGGCAATCGGGCAGAATTAAGCATGGTCTCTCTGATCGCGATCGCAGTTCTCCAGCAACAGCCCCCGATCGTGCCGATCGACCGGCCCGGCAAGGACGGTCGAGGGCGAGATCCTTGGGTGTTTCGATGCATTTTCGAAGACCGAACCCGAATGGTCATTCTCGCGATGGCGAAGGACTGGTGGATGGCGTTCAATCCAGAAACCGGGGCAATGCATAAGATTTGGCAAGGAAAGATGGACTTTCGGGGCAAGGTCTGGGACTTCAGTCAAGACAACTCGCGTGCCCAAGGGAAGATCTGGCTCGCATCGCCCAATGAGATCTGGCGTATGTCAGATACCCCGCCCATAGCGGAAGGATGGACTGCAGAAGGAGTCACACCGGTTAAAGGCGGCTGGCGGTTCTCCACCCTGGAATCGACTTTGACAAGCCCAGCCGTCGATGCCTCGGGGTGGCAAAGGGTCTTTCTTGCCTTCGACGAGACGTCGCGCAAGGGCCGGTTTCATGTCGAGGTCTCCGACGCGTTCGATCGCCGCGCCCCCCAGTGGTTCGAGTCCGCGACCCATGTAGACAACGAAGACGCCTGGCAGTGGAATTTCAAGCGCATCGAGCATCCATCGGCGGCCATGCGGGTGAAGGTGACGACGAAGGTCAAAGGGAAACAGCTAAGGGGCCTCCGACTCTACGGCGACCGACCTTCCTGGTTTGACGGTAACGGGAAGCAACTTGAGGTGCGTTGGGAGGGCTACTATCTCGTGGGGCAGACCAAGTCGGTGGTGCTGCACTATCGGCTCGCGCTTCCAAGTGGGGCTGTGGCCGACGTCAGGCAAACGCCTGAACTCGTGCCCGGCGGCTGGCGTGAGTCTTGGGCGATCGACAGCTTGCCGATGGACCAAGTGCTGATCTTGAGGCGGGAAGGACTGAGTTCTGGGGTGCGCGCGTCAGGTGATGTCATCCAAGCTGACGGTGCATTGAAGTTCTCCCGAAGGCGTGAAAATACGGTGACCTACACGATCAAGGAGGCAGGGCGATGATCGCAACGCTTCTTTCCCTGTTCGTCCTTCCGACGCAGGAGGAATCGAATCCGCTAATGTACCGCTGGCGTCCCGCCGGCACTGAGCGCGGAAGTTATAGTGGGGAAGCCGGCGGGACGCCAGCGGTACTTGAAGCGACGGACCTGGGGGGCCAAACCCCAACCCAACTCGGCAGCGCGAAAACTGAACCTGGCCTCACCGTCTGGGTGTACGACGTGGACGGCAAGATCGAGCGGCATCCGACGGTTGGAGAAGGGCAGGTGCCGAATGCCTACACGATCCTCAAGACCCTGGATGTCGTCGACGGATTCGAAAGCCAAGAAGGGCAGATCAAGGATAGCTTCATTGGCCGCGCGTTTGGCTGGCTGCGAGTCCCGACTTCCGGCAAGTACCGGATGCGTCTAACCTGCGACGACGGCGCAAAACTGGTCCTCGGTGGCCGCGAAATCCTCGATACGGAAAGGGGCAGTGCGTTCACGGACGAGACCTCGCTTCAGCTTGCGGCGGGCGACTACACGGTTGAGATTCCGTTCTATGAGGACGGCGGCAACTTCAAGCTCAAGCTCGAATGGGCCCGACCCGGTGATTCAGGGTTCTCGGCTATTCCCTCGTCAGCGCTGCTGAGCGAAGCTGGGCAGACCTTCGTCGTTTCGCCGGGAATCAAGCGCTGGTTCTACGGCACCGATCCGCGCGCGCCCGGCGACGGTCGTCCCCTCGATGGGGTTCATCCTGGCTTTAAGCTGGAAACCTTCCGACCCGAGGGGTTCACGCCTGCGGTTGGCGGGATGGCTTTCCTGCCCGACGGTCGACTCGCGGTTTGCACCTGGGACCAAGAAGGCGCGGTCCACCTCATCAGCGGGCTGCAGTCCGGCGACGTCAAGGTCAGCACCTTTGCCGAAGGCCTGGGCGAGCCGCTCGGGATTGCGGTGATCGACGGCGACATCTGGGTCACCCAGAAGGGCGAGGTCACACGGTTGCGCGACACCGATGGCGACGGGCTGGCCGACAAGTTCGACGCGATGGCAGGCGGATGGCCGGCGTCGCACAACTATCACGAATTCACCTTCAACCTCGTGCCGAAAGGCGGCAAGTACTACCTAAGCACATCGGTGCCCCTGCGCGGGGGGTGGACCTACTACAACCCAGGCTCAGCCCAGGCCTATCCGATCCCCGACATCCCCGGCTCGATCCTCGAACTCGATGCGAAGACAGGGAGGTGGTCGGTCTACGCGACCGGCTTGCGCACCCCTAACGGGATGGGGATTGGGGTCGATGGTGAGCCGTTCGTCTGCGACAACCAAGGCTCGTGGCTGCCGTGTTCGAAGCTGATTCACGTCAAGAAGGGCGGTTTCTATGGCCACCAGCTCACGCCAGATGGCACCCGCAAGGCCGATCCGCCTGCGCTCTGGCTGCCGCATGGCGAGGTCTCGAACTCGCCAAGCGAGCCGGTGGTGGTGCCGAAAGGCATCTTTAAGGGCCAGATGCTCTTTGGCGACGTGACCTACGGCGGCATCCAACGCGCGTTCATGGAGAAGGTCGACGGCGTGTATCAAGGCGCGGTCTTCCGGCTGACCCAGGGGCTTGAAGCGGGTGTCAATCGGCTCGCGTGGGGGCCGGATGGGAAACTGTATGTCGGCGGAATCGGGAGCAACGGCAACTGGAATCACCTCAACCATCGCTTCGGCCTTCAGCGCCTCGCCCCGACCGGCAAGACCGTCTTCGAGATGCTGCGCGTGAAGGCAAACCCCGACGGGTTCACGATCGACTTCACCGAACCCGCAGACCAGGCGGCGCTGGGCCGTAAGCAAACCTATGAGATCGCCAGCTTCCGCTACGACCCGAAGGAATTCTACGGCGGTCCGAAGGTGGATGTCGAGCGCTTCGAGCCGCTTTCGGTCACGCCTGCTACGGATGGGCGGTCGGTGAGGCTCAAACTGCCGCCGCTCAAGGCCGGCTACGTCTATCACTTCCGCCTCGTCGACCTCAAGAGCCGCGAAGGCAAGCCGATGTGGACGACCGAAACGTGGTACACCTTGAACCGCATTCCCAAGGACAAACGATGATCGCACTCACCCTCGCCAGCCTCGTCTTCGCCAGCATCGCCCCCTCTCCCACTCCCGTGGGGGAGGGTTGGGGTGGGGGTCCGGGTCTTCCGTCTTCGGGCCTCCATCCGTGGGAGGATGGAGGCATAGGATTGCGTCATCTCGGGTCCGACGCGTCACCTCTCCCCCATCCCCTCTCCTCCGCCGCCACACGGGGGGACATCGAGAATCTCACGGGCGCAGGAGAGGGGGGGCCGGAGTGGCAGCCGCTCTTCGACGGCAAGACCCTCAAGGGCTGGAAGCAGCTGAACGGCACCGCGACGTACACGGTCGACAAGGGCGTGATCATCGGGCGGACGGTCATAGGCTCCCCCAACAGCTTCCTCTGTACCGAGAAAACCTACGCCGACTTCGAACTCGAATACGAGGCGTGGGTCGACCCGAAGATCAACTCGGGCGTGCAAATTCGCTCGATCAGCGTGCCTGGATACCAGAACGGACGCGTGCACGGCTACCAGATCGAGATCGATCCGCTGGAGCGGGCGTGGTCGGGCGGGCTGTACGATGAAGGGCGGCGGGGCTGGCTGCAGGACCTGACCAAGAACGATGCGGCGCGGAAGGCGTTCAAGAATGGCCAGTGGAACAAGTTCCGGGTCGTCGCGAAGGGTGATCACATCCAAAGCTGGGTGAACGGTATCCCGGCGGCCGACTTCCGCGACGCCCAAACCGCGCGCGGGTTCATCGGCCTCCAGGTTCACCAGAGCGACCAAGCCGGGCTGCAAGTCAAGTTCCGCAACCTGCGCCTAAAAGACCTCGGTGACCCCACCGTTAATCCTCCGAAGGGCGGCAAGTGGCTGCTGAAGACTGAGGCCGACCTCGCCAAATGGACCTCGGCAAGAAAGCAAGGCGATCCGTGCCCGTGGACCTGGGTCGATGGGGCGATGGAGGTCAAGAGCGGGACGGGCGACGCGATGACCCGCGACAAATTCAACGACTTCGACCTGCACCTGGAGTTCGCCGTCGATGACAACGGTCAGACCGGGCAGGGCAACGGCAACTCAGGCCTCTACTTGCTGCTGAGCTACGAAATCCAGATTCTGAACTCCATCCCGCGCGAACCTCTGATCGACGAGTGCGCGGCCATCTACGGCATCAAAGCTCCCGACTTCGCAATGGCCCAGCCTGCCGGCGTTTGGCAGACCTACGACGTGAAGTTCACAGCCCCGAAGTGGGACGGTGACAAGAAGATCGCCGACGCGAGGGTCACGCTTTATCACAACGGCAACCGGGTCCACGACAACGTCCCCGTCCCTCGCCCCACCGGCGCGGGGCTACCCGAAAGTCCGTTGCCCCGCGCTCTGAAGCTCCAGGATCACGGCCACAAGATCCGGTTCCAGAACATCTGGATCAGACCCCGATAGAACCGGATCTACGACCGACGTCGGCGGGCCAGCAGACCGGCACCCAGAGCCAAGGCAAGCAGAGTCGCGGGCTCCGGTACAGGCGTATAGATGTCCTTCACGAGGGAACCGACGAACTGGTTCGAAAAGCCGCCCGAATTGGCTGGGGTCAGACTGACCCGCCATTGGAAGGCACCCGTCCAGTCAAGGGGGTTGGGGTCCGATCCATCGTTAAGGTTCGTGACGGCACCATTCGTGAGCCGGTTCAGCAGGTTCGGCCAGTCGCGCATCTCCCAACCCACGAGACGTGAGCCGCTCGCGGTGAGAGTTCCGTGCGCGGTCGAAGCTCCGTCGTACACATCCATCAAGTTCGGACTCGTGAAGAACCCACTATCGTTCGCAAAGGTGTTGTTGAGATCGTAGTCGGTGTAGGAGAAGAAGTCGACGTTCACGTTCGAGTTACGGATGTTCTCGATTTTGAAAGCGGCTTGCAGCCGGGCATGGTCAGGGCTGAGGGCCGTCAAGGTGTACTGAAGATCAAAGATGACGTCACGCTCTCGATAGACGAGGCGAATCGAACTCGGATCGACCTGCTCGGAGAAGACCTGGTTGGAGAGGGCGAATTCACGGTTGTCGTCACCGAATCGGAACCACCACCAGTTCTGCGAAAGCTGGTCAACCCCGTTGGAGGTGCTGAAGTCCGCCGCTCCATTATTGTTGTTGGTTCCCCCTGATCTCAGGTTGCCCTCCGCGTACGTCGCTCCGTTATGGGTCAGCACGAAAGAATCGACGATACCAAACGCAGAACTCGATGCGGCGACGACCAAGGTCGCTGCGGTCCATTTCAACCACTTCATTGATTTCCCTCTCTTCTTCAAGCGAGCCGCCACATTGCAGCTCATCGAATGCAGGCATTTTAGCCGAGCCGTGCCCTCGTAAAGGAACCCGCTCGCAAAATTTACCGCAAACCCGGTAGCACTACGGGGTTGTCAATGGCACCTCTTCCTCGATCTCGAACCAGCCCGGGACGCTCAAAACTCTGTTGGCAAGGCCAGCAGGCAGCACGAGGTCTCGCTCGGCACCCTGCCTCGGAAACTTGAGTCGTCTGGAGAGCCCGTCTCGAACGACCCGCGGCCAGTCCGGTTCGATGATGGCGGCGCGACCGACGGCAACGAGGTCTGCACCCATTGCAAGGCAGGCATCGGCATCTTCGCGGGTCTTGACCGAGCCCACCCCGATCAGCGGGATCCTCTTGGCGATCGCCTTAGCCACGAGTTCAAGCGTTGGCTCGGTGAAATCCCCTACCAAACTCGATTGGCGAAGATCCGAGAGGCTAATGTGAAGCCAGGCAAGGGGGAACTGGCAGAGCATCTCGATGAGCGCCAGTGTGTCGGGAAGCCTGATGCCAGGAACTTCCTTCTCCTCCGGTGACAAGCGGTAACCCACGGGATAGTCCGGCCCGACCGCTGCCAGGACCGCACCGACGACCTCGCGCGAAAACTTGAGCCGGTCGCGTCCCCATTCGTCGGTCCGGCGGTTGGAGTGAGGACTCACGAATTGCTGAAGGAGGTAGGTGTTGGCTCCGTGGATTTCGATGCCATCGAACCCGGCATCCCGTCCTCGTCGTGCCGCCTCTGCAAACGAACGGATCATCGTTTCGATTTCGCCATGGTTCATCGATCGCGGCGTTTCAGCATTTGGTCGCTCGGCGGGGACATCGGATGCGGAAAGGACCTCGCCGCAGAGGCTCGCCGAACAGGCCCTCCCGCCGTGATGAATCTGTAGGACCGCAGACGAGCCGCCCCGATGGATGGCCTCGGCAACCGCTTTGAGGGAGGGTAGGAAGCGGTCATCGGAGGCGGCCCACTGCCCGGGGAAGGCGTGGCCCGTCTTGTGGACGTAACACGCCGCTGTCATCGTCATGCCGAAACCAGCCGCCGCCCGACGTTCGAGGTAAGCCAGTTCGGTGTCGCGAATTTCGCCGTTTTCGTGGCTGGAATACGTCGTCATCGGCGCAAGGACGAGTCGGTTATCGAGGGACATGAGCGACGAAGCGAAGGGCTCAAAACACGTTGGCACGCCTTAGCCTACGTATCTCGCCCACGGACATTTCAAGCCGGGATCGTGATCGCAGCCCGAACCTTGGGGCCGACCGGGTAGAGAATGAGAACGACCGGTTTCGGACCTGCTGGCTTCAGCTTCTTCGATGCCTCCTCGACCTCTGCCCCTTTGGTCCGAGTCTTGACGGAAGTGACCTTTGCCCCGAGGCGCTGCAGTTCGGCCTGGATCGTCTTGGGTCGCCAAGGGCCGTCGAACAAGACCTCATAGCGGCGCAGCCACACGCTCGGTGGGATTTCGTCGCCCGTCAAATACCCGTTCGAGTCACCCAGGGCCGCGCATCCGAAGTTGCCGAGTGCGTGTGCCCGAATAGCGGACGGATCGGCCTCCGCAATCATGGCCATCGCCTGGTCCTCGTGCGGCGGGGGGTCGGTGGAGGGCAGAACTTCGACGCGCGAGCCATCCGTCCAGACGGCGTAAGTGCCTGGCTCGCCGGCCCGCCTCCCCAGCCAGACGAGTGCCTCACGACACTCGCCGGCAAAGCTGAGGAACTCGACGCGCCCCCCGAATGAGGCGAGTACCGTATCCGGGAGCAAGGGCGAGAGCTTGATACCGCCGAGTTCCATATCTCGCATCGCCGCTGCGATCATGTGAGGGTCGGGTTGGAAGTCGGCGATGTCCGTGCTTCGCCGCCCGCCGACCCGCCTCGCCGGGTCCGCGAAGGCGTACCGAAACTCGTGGAGGTGGTCGAGGCAGCTTTCGACCCGGACTCGTGCCTCCAGGCCGTGGACGCAGAGGTTGTGCCGCGCGCATTCCGCTCGCTCCGGGTCCAGTTCGAATCCGGTCGCCCGTCCGACGCGGGCGAGGGCGATGAGGTCTCCACCGATCCCGCAGGTCAGGTCCGCGACCTCCACGGCATCCGCGGGTGGCCTCCATCCGTGGGAGGATGGAGGCATAGGATCGTGTGCTCCCTCTCCCACTCCGGTGGGGGAGGGTTGGGGAGGGGGCTCGCCTACGGCAGTACATTCGCCCTCACCACTCCCCCAACCCCTCTCCTCCGCCGCCAAGTCAGGCGCACTTTGGGGTTGAGAGGGCGCAGGAGAGGGGGGGCGGGGCATAGGCTCCGGTTCTTGGGAATGGGTGGCATGGGACGGCAATCGACGACTCGTCCCCGTCATCTCGTTAATCAGTCCCGTGCTGTCCCCACCCGCTGCCCCTGCGGCTACGAACCGGGACGCGCGATACGCGGCCAATACTTCACCAGTCGCCTGCTCCAGCGCTTCGCGAACAAACAGCATCTCGTTCGCGAGAGCGAACTTCCGGAGCGCAACCCGCCGCAACTGCCACTGCGTAAACGCCCAAGAGGCAGCCTCACTCGAAGTTGCCCTCGCAATCCGGCGGATGTGCTCGGGAGCCGGATCGAGGTCGCGAGCCAATTCCAGGGCCAGGGCTCGCGATTCGTCCATACCCGATTGTAGTCCGTCTCCGAGGTAGAGTCCGAGGATGCGTTCCTTGCTTGGATATTTGTTTGCTTGTTCTGTCCTGACCTCGAATGCCCAGGTTCTCCAGAAGGCAGACCTCGTTGACGAATGGACGCGGGGCGAGGCGCGGACGGGGATTGCAAAAGGCTTCAAAATGGCCGAAAACCAGCCTGAACCGGTCTGCGCGGTCGAGCTGTACCAAGTGAAGTACTGGTCGACCGGCGTGACCGGCGAAAAGACCCTTCTCAGTGGCCTGATCGCCTTGCCGATCATATCCAAGTGCAAAGGCCTCGTCGCTTTCATGCACGGAACGACAGCGGTTCGGGACAACGTTCCTTCGCGGATGCGCTACGACGGGCAGTGGAGCTACGAAACCTGGCTCGTGACACTTGCCTTGGGCAACGGCGGCTATGCGATCGCGGCTCCAGACTACATCGGCCAGGGCGATTCGCCCGGCGTCCACCCGTATGTCCTTGGCAGCGTCAATGCCGCGTCCGGCATCGACATCCTCAAAGCCGCCAAGGAACTCGCTGCACAGAAGCATCGCAATTTGGGTTCGAAACTGTACGTCACCGGCTACTCCGAAGGCGGTTCGAATGCGATGTGGCTGGCCCGCAAGATCGAGGAAGCCAACGACCCGGATCTCGTCCTTACCGCTGCGGCCCCCGTGTCTGGACCATACGATCTCTCCGGTGCCCAAGCCGACGGGATGCTGGCTACCCAGACCAGCCTCATGGACGTCGCCGTGCGGCTCTTCTTCATGAGCTACTTCGCCTACGGGCTGAACAAGAACTACAACGCCCCGCCGTTGGAAGAGGTTTTCATTCCATCGTTTGCAACCTACGTGCCGGTCGTGTTTGGTCGCGACTTTACGATCGACAACGACTACGTCAAGCAGCTTGCGGTCAAGGGACTCCAACTCGGGACTTTCCGCTCGGTTAGCCGGGTTCTTACTGATCCGATCAAGAAAGCGATCGACTCAAAGGACAAGTCGAACGCCGTAGTCGAGGCGATGCTGGAGCAGGACTGCATCGACTGGTCGCCGAAAGCTCCCCTCTATCTGCTCGGCATCCCCGGCGACAACATGGTGGTCTTT
Organism: Fimbriimonadaceae bacterium; assembly: GCA_019694835.1. The sequence continues at coordinate 52,770 of JAIBBE010000233.1, forward strand.
CAGAACACGCTCAACGCCATCGCCGCCATGCGAAAGCGTGGGCTAACCCGCGACCGTGTGAATTACCATGCGCTGGACACCAAGGGCCTCAACCACCTGAACGCGTGCGGTCCGCTGATGTCATGGGTTCGCCGCTACTTCGACGAAGGCTTTTCGGGCGTGCCGCTAGACGACTGAGTACGGCAACCCCCTCTCCCCGATGAATGGCGGGGAGAGGGGGCAGGGGGTGAGGGGACTTCCGCTTTGGCAAGCCTCAGTAGCTATCCGAGCGGCACCCCGCCATCCGCCCGATGTCAACCATGGCAACACTCGTCCATCGGCGTCGACCTTTCAGGTTGCGCCTCAGCAACTTATCCAGTGGACCGCGCGGCTTGGACGATGACAGCTTCTGAGGCATCCAAAGAAGTTCGGTAGGCATCCGGAGGCCCTCACCCCCAACCCCTCTCCCCGCCATTCATCGGGGAGAGGGGAGTTCCGGAGGGGCTATCGCCCTATCAAGAAGAACAGCGCGGCCGCGGCACCGATGATGGTCAGGGTGTTGAGCTTCCGGCCCGCCTTCGGCACGATGATGTTGTCGCCGGCGGTCAGGGGCATGTCGGGGGCGAAGCCTTTCATGATCCGGTCCACGTTCACGAACTCTTCCTGAACCGTGCCTTTGCGGACCAGCTTCACTCGCGAAAGGTTAGCGTTGCCTTGGGGGCCGCCGGCCTCGTTGATCGCCTGGCTGATCGTTTTTCCTTCGCGGTATTCGACGCTGCCCGGGCGCTTGACTTGGCCGTCCACGAACACGAATCGGCGCTCCTTGAGCACGTCGACCGTGATCCGGTCCTGGTCTTGGAGGGTGGCGTCGGCTGAGGCGATGTTGAGGTCGTAGACGATCACGTCACCGGCTCGCTCCAGCGAGACCTTGGCCTTGTCGCTCATGTTCGTGAACCCACCGGCAAGCTGGAGAGCTTGGCGCAGGGTCAGGCCGGCTGACCACGGCTGGGCACCCGGGTTGGTGATCGCGCCGAGGACAAAGACTTCTTTCGGCTTCTCCTTCAAGACGAAAAACACCATATCGCCGGGGCGGAGTTCGGGGTTGTGCTGCTCGTTGAGGCCTTGATAGAGGGTGAAATTGACGATGATCTTCTCGCCCGTCGCCGAGGTGATTTCGATGCGCTCCATGTCCGCCGACTCGGTCGGCTCCGCGATCTTGATGACCTCGACCAGCTTCAATCCCTTGCGGAAGGGCAGTTCGCTCGCGGTCTTGACCGCGCCCGTGAACTTGACCGGCGCATCGGGCAGGACGAGGCGAATGGTGACGGTCGCTTTGCTCAGAATCTTCTGCTTGACCAGTTCGGCCGCGACCTTGTCGCTCGCCGACTGCTCGGTCGACCCGCCGACCTGGACCGCGCCGACGAACGACAGCAGGATAAACCCGTCCTTCGTGATCGTGTACTCACGGTTGAGCGACGGCTCTTCTTCACAGGTCATCTTGACCTTGTCGCCCGGTTTGATGACCTTGTCCTGGGCCATCGCGAACCCGACCAAGCCGCACAGAAGCACGAGGAAGCTGAAAATTCGAAGCGAAATCGTCATATCCGTTTGACGATCAGGCTACCCGAACATGCCGGGCAAGATTCGGCTACGATGAGGTTGTTTGTTGGTGCGTTCCAATGGTGCTCAGCGTCCTCTCCGCTCTCATCCTCGCACAACCGGTCGGCTGGACGCTCGTGCCCGGGAGATTCGAAAGTGTGAGCCTCGTTGGACTTGGAACGCGAAAGCCAAACTTCAATACAGTCCTCTCCGATGATGGTCAGGCAATATTTCTGGACCACTCTTTGCGCTTCCGATTTGGTAGTGGTGAATCGGAATATCTGGGCTTCGAGGAAGCCTCAGATGGTAAGCATAGGGTACGCGCGGTCCCGAGACGTGACCTCAAGGATCAGGCGACAAGCACCGGCTGCAATATCCAGTCCGCTCCTTCGGAACGTGTTGTGATAGTCCGTCACTACACCAATCTTCAACATAACGGTTCAGGACAGGAAGTTTCAAGTCGCGGTGGAGTCTCGAAAGTGACGATCGGCGGAGACTGGGCCGCGCCGATCCTGTTTGCCGAACGTTCTCAACCGATCGCAAAGTACTTTCCCGGCATGTTCAGCCTCCGGACACTCATCGTCCGGCGTACACCCACGAACACCTTTCGCATCGAGATTCGAGAAGGCAACAAGCGCATATGCGAAATCCCAGTCGCCACCAACCCGGGCTTTGTCGCGCAGTTCGATGACCAGCGCCTCAGGATGCTGGCCAGAGTGAAGACGCAGGGCGTACAGAAATTTGGACTCGATCTCGTCAATCTCAGACCTTACAAGCGAACCAGGCTGCCCCAATATCCACTCACTCGATCGCTCGGACCGGTGTCCTTCCTTCGCGACGGCAGAGTTCTCGCCGCTTTCAGTGTTAAGGTCGGCAACGACCCGAAACTCAAGGATCGATTCCCGGGAGCAACTGACGAGGTCATTCGTGATGTCATCGCGCTCTACGATCCTAAGAAATCGAAGTGGCAGAAGGTCGCGGATGGAACGCTCTGGTGCGCGTCGGCGTCGGGCTCGGTCATGCTCGTCGGTGACGAGAACCCGAAGGGCAAACAGTGGCTTTTCTGGCCGAAGGTGTCCGGATGACGACGCTACCGCCAACAACGTAAGCTAAGGCATGCTCGAAGCTGGACAGCCTTTCCCCGCCTTCTCCCTTCCCGACCAGGACGGCAAGACCTGGACCAACGCCGACCTCGCCGGAGAGCCCACCATTGTCTACTTCTATCCCAAGGACGACACCAGCGGGTGCACCGCCGAGGCTTGCGAGTTCCGCGACTTGCTGCCCAAATTCACCGGCACCCGCGTGATCGGCGTCTCGCCCGACTCGGTCAAGAGTCACCGCAAGTTCGTCGACAAGTTCGCCCTCACCTTCACCCTTCTCGCTGACGAAGGCCATACGTTGGCCGATGCCTGTGGGGTCTGGGTCGAGAAGTCGATGTACGGCAAGAAGTACATGGGCGTCGAGCGGACGACGTTCTTGGTCGGTGCCGACGGCAAGGTGACTAAGGTCTGGAACAAGGTTAAGCCTCAGGGCCATGCGGAGGAGGTTCTTGCCGCGATCTAAGAAGGCACCGGCCAACCCGAAATCAGCTGGGTTGGCTGTCGTCGCCCTTTAGTCGCCAACCTGCCCGTAATGGGTCGACAGAATGCTGTAGTCCGCGATGTCGACCTCCCCGTCGCCGTTCAGATCAGACTGAGGATTGGTGGTGCCGTATTGGACCGATAGGATGCCGTAGTCACCAATTCCGACTTCGTTGTCCCCGTCGATGTCTCCGTTGGTAACGGTAAAGCCAATGCCCGTGACGCCCCCCGCCGTGAGCGACAGCGTTGTGCGCGCCTTTCTCAGCCAGTGGCTGGCCTTAACGTAGACGTCGTACGTCCCAATCGGCACGTTCGGATTCATGCTGTAGGTGCCACCGACTCCGAGGGTAGCGGTTGCCGTGGTCTGGACGGTTGAGGTGCCCGTATCCATCACTTCGAACGTAACCTGCTGACCCGCAACCGCGCCAACCCAATCGCCAAGACTCACGGTTCCCGTAATATTGCCAGCCGGATTCGCAATCGACGCGGTCCAGATGCCCCGGCCATGAGTTGCCGCCAAAAGCGTGTTGGAGGCATGCATGAACGAGACCTCATCGACGCTGACGTTGGCCGGGCCAAAGGCGTTGGTCGACCATGTTGTCCCGCCATTGCGCGATTCAAACAAGCCAATCTCCGTCCCAACGTAGAGCCAGTTGGGCGCGTTGGGATGCCGTGCGACACCCCGAATGGGCGCATCAGGCAGTCCCGTAACCCCGGTACCGGTAACGTCGACCCAGCTTGTACCGCCGTTCGTCGTCTTCCATAGATTGTCCGGGGAAAAGCCGCCCAGGGCGACATAAACCGTGTTCGCATCTGCCGGGTCGACGAGAATACGGGTGACATACCGGTTCGGGAACGGATTTGAACCTCCATTGTTGTCGACCGCTGTCCAGGTAGGTGTCACTGCGGTGCCATTCGTTGTTTTCCAGACTTCGCCGTTGTTTTGGGCAACCCAGACAATGTCAGAGTTTCCTCGGGCAACGGCGATCGCGCTGATGAGGTCGGACCCTGCCGGCCGAATCGCTGCCCAGGTTGGCGTGCCCGCCTTAACATTGTTCGAGCGCCAGAGGCTCGCGCCACCCGCCAGCATGCGGTTCGCGTTGTTCGGATCGAGGATGAACGGCGCGATGAAGTTGGCGTTGGCATTGGCGTCGGCAATGCCGCTGTAAATCCAATTCGAGGAAACGCCGCCATCGGTCGAGCGGTGAAGCGTCAGCGCTACATACTCTCCGTAGCAGTAGTTGGCGTTGGTTGGGTCGATGGCGCAGAATCCGCCATCGCCGCCAAACATAAGGTTGGCGCTGTTTGACCCGTTGGATAACCGAAGGGTCCCATTGTCTTGAAGGCCACCGATGATACGCCCGGTCGGCCCGTCTCCTTGGGCCCCGTAGTACTGGGTCGTTCGCATGCCGAGGTCAAGCCGTGTCCAGCCCGACGATGTGCTAGCGGTGTAGATGTTCTCAGTACGGTAGACGCTGCCGTCGTTGCAGACATACACGCGGCGATTCGTCGTACCATTGAAACCGGGATCGCTGACCACGAAGTGCTGATCAGGGTGTGGTTGGGTGGTCTGGATGTAGCCGTCGCTGATCTGACTGAGATTAACTCCGCCGTTCGCGCTGCGGAACAGGTGGTAGCCACCGACCACGAGGTTGTTCGGGTTGGTGGGATCGACCCAAAGCGGATTTGCGTACCAGTTGCAGCCGCTCGATCCGGTGGTGGTGACGAGCGCATAGTTGACGCCGCCATCGGTGGACTTCCAGACCTTGCCCCCGTTTTGGGCGACCGAAGCATAGCAGATGCTGGGGTTGCTCCGGGCGTACTTGATTTCGATGCGGCTGTCGAAGTTCCAAAGCTGACCGAGGCCACCGGCGACGTTCCAATTCGCTCCGCCATTGGTCGAGTACAGGGCGCGGTGGAACCAGTTGCCCACGCCGAAATCGTAGTCGATAACTTGGGCGATCGCCTTGCTCGAATTGGTCGGGTCAAACTCGACACAGAAGCTACCCTGAGCCCAATAGGGATTCGACCACGAGGCTCCGCCGTTCGTTGAGCGCTGGATACCGCCATAGCGTTTGGAGGCCAGGATGGTGGTGCCATTGGGTGAAATGGCCAAATCGCACACATTGTCCCAGCCCACGGTGCTGGGCAGGTGGCTGAACGTGAGTCCGCCGTCGGTCGACTTGTAGATGCCGACGCCGCCGATGGCATCGCCATTGAAGTGGCCCTCGCCGGTCCCAGCATAGACGATGTTCGCGTTTGTCGGATCAAAGACGATGCACCCAATCGCAAGCGATCGAAGTCGGTCATCGACCGGCGTCCAGTTGGTTCCTCCGTTGGAGCTGCGCCAAATGCCGCCCCCGACCGATCCGGCGAGGAGGATGTTCGGGTTGGTCGGATGGATCGCCAGGGACCGGGTCCGCCCTCCAACATTATCAGGCCCCCTTTCCACCCAAGTCGTGGCCTGGATACCCGCTTCGCCACCCGCCTCGAGCATTGCATCGCGCTGAGCGAGCGATCGCAAATACGCGCCGTGGTCGAGATTCCCGTTTTCGTCGACCCAGGCGAGCCGTCGCCAAGCCCAGGCCCGGTCCGGCCCTTCGGGCTTCTCTCCCGGAGACTTGGGTCGGAGGAGCAGAAATGCGGGGATTGATGCGATGGCAATGAATGCGGCCAGCAAAGGAAAGAGGCGTAGACGAACCATGTGCTAAGTTCGGACGAGTCGCGCTTCGTGTAAGTTCGCCACCAGAGCTGCGCGGGCAAGTTCCCCGCACAGAAGAGCCTCCCAAAAGTGAACCTCAAAATCTGCAACGTCGTGCCACTCTCGAGCTATGCGCCTCAGTTGGCTACAATCTGAGCGTGGAGCCGACGCGTCCGGAATTCTTGCACCTGCCACCCTGGCAAAAGACGCTCTTCTACGTCCTGATCTTCCTAAGCCTGGCCATCATGGCGTGGCAGATCGTGCAGCGTTACCGGGTGTGGCGGCAGGGTAAGCCCATCGATTGGAAGCCGGACCTGTGGGGCAGCTTCAAGACCTACATCCTCGGCCAGCGCAAGGTCCAAACGAGCCGCCCCCGAAGCGGCGCGCCGATGCACCTGCTCATTTTCTACGGCTTTCTGTCGCTCTTCTTGGCGACGACGCTCCTCTCCATCGCGACGTATTCACCGCTCATCGGGCTGCCGAATTTCCATCGAGGGGTCTACTACCTCGTTTACGAGACGACCTTCGATCTGCTTGGTTTGTTGTTTGTGATCGGTGTCGCGTGGGCGATGGTGCGACGGGCGTTTTTCCGGCCCAAAGGGACAACCAGCGATGCAAGTGACTTCTGGGTTCTCGTCTTGCTGCTCGTAATCGGGGTCACCGGATACGTCCTCGAAGCCGCGCGTATCAGCAACGATCCGAAGCCGTTCGATGGGTCGTCAGTGGTCGGGTATGCCCTCGCGCAAATCATGCCCGGCGTCTCGTCCGGGCTTTACCTCGGCATTTGGTGGTTCCACATGGTGTGGGTGTTCGTGTTCTTCGCGACCCTGCCCCGCATGCGGATTCGGCATATCGTCATGGCCTGCTTCAGCGCCTCCGGTGCCCCGACATCTCAGCCGTGGGGTGAACTGAAGCCGATTTCGATGGAGGAAGTTGAGCAGACCGGCCAGATCGGAGTGGCCGCGCCCAAGGACTATTCGCGTTGGCACCTGATGTCACTCGATGCCTGCATGGAGTGCGGACGCTGCACCGAGGTTTGCCCCGCCAACGGCGTGGGCAAGATCCTGAACCCGAAGCAGGTCGTGCAGGACATCCGATCGCTCGCTTCGCGTACTGGCGACGACCTCCCGACGGTGTCCCAGGCTGTGACCGACGAGGCGCTTTGGGCATGCACGACCTGCAACGCCTGCGTCGAAGCGTGTCCGGTCCTGATTCGGCACGTGGATTTGATCGTTGACGCCCGGCGGCACTTGGTCGCCGAAGGTCAGCTCAGCGGAACGGCTGCCGTCATGCTTCGCCAGACCGCGAGCACTGGCAATGCTTGGGGAACCCCGTCGGGCAGCCGCGAGGATTGGATGAAGGGCCTCGAAGTGCCGCTGGCGCGCGAGAAGAAGGAGTTCGAGGTGCTGTTCTGGGTCGGCTGCGCGGGCGCGACCGATCCGGGTGCGATGCGCACGACCAAGGCCGTTGCTGACCTGCTGAATCAAGCCGGTGTCGACTACGCCTGCCTGGGCAGCGAGGAGACCTGCACTGGCGACTCAGCCCGGCGGGTCGGCGATGAGTTCCTGTTCCAGGAGATGGCGAAGACCAATGTCGATACGCTCGGCAAGTACGGCGTGAAGAAGATCGTCACCCCGTGCCCGCACTGCATGAACACGTTCAAGAACGAATACCACCAGTTCGGCGGCGAGTACGAGGTCATGCACCACAGCCAGTTCCTTAACCAACTGGTCAGCGATGGAAAACTTAAGGCAGCCGAGCCTGAGCGGGGCGAAGTCGTTTACCACGACCCCTGCTATCTCGCTCGCGTCAACAACGAATCGGATGCCCCCCGCGCCCTACTGAGCGAGGAGACGCACTACAACGAGGCGTGGACGCCGATCGAGAACTGGGTCGCCAACGGCCCCGAGGATCGGCGGTTGGCAGAGCCGGAGCACTTCGGCCGCAAGACCCTCTGCTGCGGCGCGGGTGGAGGTCGGATGTGGATGGAAGAGCCGCCGGAGCAGCGTCCGAGCAATCGCCGAGCCGAGGAACTGCTCGCGACCGGCGCCAAAACCGTCGCCCTCGGCTGCCCGTTCTGCCGCATCATGCTCGACGCGGGCATCAAGCAGGTGACGGACGAGGAGATTCGGCTGGTGGACCTGGCCGAGATGCTGCAAGACGCGAACACCTCCGATTCTCCGGGGGGTAGAACGACCGGGTGAGAATTCTCATCACGAACGACGACGGCATCCGCGCGGAGGGCATCGAAGTCCTGGCCCGAGTAGCCAAAACACTGGGCGAAGTCAAGGTTGCCGCCCCGCACGCGGAACGAAGCGCATGCGGTCATGCGATGACCATGCGCGATCCGCTCAGGGTCAAGCCCTATGACTTCCCCGTCCCCGATGTCGAGGCCTTCGAAGTCAATGGCCTCCCTGTCGACTGCGTTAACGCTGGACTAACGGTCGCTTGGGAAGAAGGCTGCGATCTCGTTCTCAGTGGTATCAACAACGGGCCCAATCTCGGATTCGATACGACTTACAGCGGCACCGTCGGTGGGGCGATGGAAGGGGCGATCAACGGCATCCGCTCCATCGCAGTTTCGATGGCCTGCTTCGTCGACGGCGCGCCGTTGCACTACGAAACCGGTGAGCGATGGCTACGAGAGAACCTCGCGCTCTTTACCGAAGCTCCTTGGAAGCCGCTGATGTTCCTCAACATCAATATCCCCGCCATCGCATTTGAGGAGATTCAAGGATTTCGGATCGCGAGCATGGGCAAGCGGGTCTACGAAGACCGCCTGGAAATGAGGAGCGATCCGTGGGGCCGACCCTACTACTGGCAGGGCGGCGTCGCCGTGATGCAAGGCGACCAGCCGGGTACCGATGTCGAAGCCGTCAATGAGGGCTACGTTGGTGTTACACCCATCTCGCTCGACTGGACCGACTATGCCTACGCCGCCCAGCTCCGCTCGCTTCTGACCGAGCGCGTCGGGGCGGTCAGCGCAGATCGGGGGTGAGCCTCAAGTACACTTCACCTATGGCAACCGCCGTGCGCGGATTCAAGGCATTTCGGGTCTACCTCGAGATGATCAAAATCGAGCACTCCATCTTCGCCCTCCCGTTCGCGATGATCGGTATGATGTGGGGATCGGTGGCGACGAGCGGTACGCCTTGGCCGGGCTGGCGGGTTTTCGGGCTCATCGTGGCGGCGATGGTCTCCTGCCGAAGCGCGGCGATGGCGTACAACCGTATCGCCGATCGAGATATCGACGCGAAGAACCCACGCACGAAGATGCGCGCCATTCCCGCTGGTCTCCTGGCTTTGCGCCAAGCGAATCTGTTCTTCTTTGGCAGTCTGATCGTCTTCTTCGGCTCGGCGGCCTTGCTGAATCCGCTTGCCCTTGCCTTAAGTCCGGTTGCGCTGCTGGTGACGCTCGGCTACAGCTTGACCAAACGGTTCACGCCCTTGTGCCACTTCGTCCTGGGGTTGGGCCTGGGTATCGCGCCTGCCGCGAGCTGGGTCGCCGTCAGTGGCAAACTCGATTGGGCGATCGTTCCGATTACGGCGGGTGTGATGCTTTGGACGGCCGGGTTCGACATCATCTACAGCTTGCAGGACGAGGAATTCGACCGGGAAATGGGGTTGCGGTCACTGCCCCAGACGCTCGGGAAAGCACGTGCCTTGACGGTGAGCCGCGTTTGCCACATCTTGGCACCCCTCTCGCTGGCTTTTGGTGGCTATATGTCGGGCGCTGGTCCGCTGTTTTTTGCAGGAGTGGTCGCGGCGGCGGGGCTGCTGTACTATGAGCAGAGCCTGGTCAGGCCCCACGACCTGAGCCGCGTGAACATGGCCTTCTTCACGCTCAACGGCTTTGTCTCCATGGGCGTTTTTGCCTTCGCGCTCCTGGATCAGTTGATTAAGATTCCGCTCTGATCGAACCTCCGGCCCATTTCTTGCGGTCCAATTTCCGGAGGAGTCTTCAATGCTGTTTGCGATGATGATTGCGCTCGGGGGCAATACCCTTTCCGAGCGGCTCGATGTCTTGGTGGATTTGAAAGGAAAGGGAGAACAGGCCCACGAGGTCGCCGCTGTTGTCGGTCATCGTGGCCGAGTCGTGCGCTTGGAGCCATCAGGCGTTTATCGAGTAGAGCTTCGGGGTCAACTCGATGAAACCCTTGCCGCACTGCGTTTCCATGCCAGGGTGGCCAACCTCCGCCCAGTCGCGCCCGAACTTGCGACCGACATCCTCGACACGAATTCACTTGCCAAGATGAGCGGCGCCATCGACTTGTACAAAGCCAAGTACCGCGCCTTCGAGGAGCGTTCTGGAGCGAAGCGCGACGAAGAAGAAGAGCGCGAGACGCCGGGCCTCGACTACCTGGAAGCTCACCGTTTCTATCTGGAAGAGCGCGCCTACCCCAACGACGAGCCTGATTGGCCAGCGTGGGCTAGAGCTGCCCAGCATCGCGATGCGATGCCTGCCTGGAACGACGGGCCGAGTGCACAGGGCCTCGTTGGCACGTGGAGTTACCTCGGGCCAACCAATCTCGACACACCCTATCGCATCTATTACGGGCTTCCTCCTCTTAACGGCCGCGTCAACGGTGTTGCGTACCATCCGACCGACGCCAACACGTTCTATCTGGTGGGTGCGCAGGGCGGAGTCTGGAAGACGACCGACGGCGGCGTTAACTACACCCCGCTGAGCGACAAGTGGGAAGTCATGGCTGCGAGCAGTGTGGCCGTCGACCCGACCAATCCGAACGTGATCTACGTCGGAACCGGCGACTACCCAGGCAGCAAGCCGTACTGCATGGGCATCATGAAATCGACCGATGGCGGCGCGACGTGGACCAACTACGGCCGCTCCCAATTCGGCACCCGCGCGATCAACAAAATACTCCTCGATCCCGCGAATCCCCAGATCGTGCTCGTTACGACCGGTCGCGGCGCGGGCGGCAACGGTTTCGTGTGGCGCTCGACGGATGGCGGCATCACGTGGTCGTCCGTCATCACGACTTCGGCCTCTTGGAGTGACTTAACGGTCGGTGCCCCCTCGGGCGGTCAGCGCTATATCTACGCGGCCGGTGGTGACACGGCAGGCGGCAAGATCTTCCGATCCCAAAATCAAGGCGCGACTTGGACGGCGATCGCGAGTCCGGTCACGGGAACGCAAAGCGGCCTTTGTATCTCCGCGTCTGTCGTCGACCCTAATACGGTCTACCTATTAACGCCGAGTTCTCGGAACATCTGGAAGAGCACCAATGCCGGTGCCTCGTGGACCAACGTTTCAGCAGGCTTCGTCAACGGCACGAACAACTACAACTGGTCACAAGGCAGCTATGACTTCTTCATGGCGACCTCGAAGACTCCGGCCAATGCAGACGTGATCTACGTGGGCCTCATCGATGTCGTCCAGTCCATAAACGGAGGCGCGTCGTGGCAGTCGGTCGGCGGTCCCGCCTACTCGAATTCCTCCATTGTCCACAACGACCAGCACTGCATCGCCATCAATCCGCTGAATCCGAACCAAGCGCTCGTTGGCGGCGATGGCGGCATCTTCCGATTCACCTACACGCCCGCGAGCAACACGTGGGCTTGGAATTACCTCAGCCGCAACCTCGGCATCACCCAGTTCTATCGCATGGCCGCGCATCCGACCAACCCGAACATCCTCCTCGGAGGCACTCAAGACAATGCGACGCCGTTCTGCAACGGTGCGCTGGGGACGTGGGATAACGTTGGTGGCGGCGACGGTGGCTACTGCGAGATCAACCCGACCTCGCCAGGTCGCCAGTATTCAGAGTCTCAGTACCTGAATATCTACAAGACGACCAACAGTTGGGGCAGCAGCAGCGGCATCGGGCCCAGTTACGGCACTGATTCGGTCGCATTCATCGCTCCGTTCGTGCTCGATCCGAACAACCCGAATCTGCTCTACGCCGGCACGAACTATCTGTATCGGTACACCGACTCCACCAACACGTGGGCAACGCGCCTCGGGGCTACGGCTCTGACCACCGGGACGATCCGGGCGATCGCGGTTGCGCCGGGGGACTCGAATCGAATCTACACGGGTGCTTCAGATGGCCAAGTTTGGATGAGCAGCAACGCGGGTACCTCCTGGACCCAGATCAACACCGGCTCGCCGAGCCTGCCCAACCGGACCATCACCTCGATCAGCATCAACCCGGCGAACAAAGACGACATTTTGATCACGGTTAGCGGAACTGGGACCGGGCACGTGTATCGCTGCATCAACACCCTGGCCGTGACCCGGGTCTGGCAGAACCTGAGCGGTTCGTTGGCCACCGGCCTGCCCGACGTTCCCGTGAACTCCCTCGCCCGTGACCTCACCAATCCACAGACGATGTGGTACGCGGCGACCGATGTCGGCGTCTTCGCGACCGGTGATGGAGGAGCCACCTGGGCGAACGCGACTGCGCCGATGGGCCTACCCAATACGCAGGTCAACGACTTGAAGGCCGTGCCCGGCACGGGCAGGCTCGTTGCGGCCACTTACGGCCGGGGAATGTGGAGCATCCAGCTCTCGAACCTGCAGAACGTCACCGGCACGATCGAGTTGCAGGACTATCTGCCGCCGACGATGCCGCGGACGGTGACGCTCGAGTTCCGGACGCCGGGCACGACGACGGTCGTTCACTCCGTGAACCTAGCCATCGGCGGAGGAGGCCCCAAGGACTTCGTCACCGGAGTGAGCTTCGTGGGCACCTACGATGTCGCCGCGAAGGGTTCGAACTGGCTGCGCAAAGTGCTGCCGAACGTGGTCATCACGCCGATCGGGGCTTCCAACTTGGCCTTCTCGCTGCGCAACGGGGACAGCGACGGGGACAACGAGGTGGGGATCGGGGACTACGCTCTGCTCTCTGCATCCTATGGCAAGAGCCTGGGTGATCCTGGCTACGCCGTCGCGGCTGATCTCAACGGTGACGACACCGTGGACATCGCTGACTACGCGATCCTGTCGTCGAACTACGGGATGCTGGGGGACAACTAGGGCGGTTCTGCTGACAGCCGGATGGTCTCTACGGACCTTGGTACATCTGGGCCTCGCGTTGAGAAAGGCTGATCCCGGTGGCCGGGGTGATGAAATTGTGTACCCCGGCGCTGTCAACTGCGAGAGCCTGTCAGAAACTGGCAGGACCGGGGTGCACAATTTCATCACCCCGGCCACCCGCCGCGTACTCGCCCGAGTCTAAGGCTGAACCAACTCACCCGATCATTGCAGGCGCGGGATGCAATCACTCCGCCGGGAGTTTCCGGCCGTCGCGTACCCTTGCGACCGTTGCGTGAAACTCCGGAAACGCGAGTCACGCAAAGGAACGCCACGGCGCGCAACGGGGATGCACCACCGTGCGACCGTGTCGTGGGATTCCGAAACTGCGCTACTGAACTTGGCGGACCAAGAGCACCTTGATCGCGATGCCATTGTCCATGTGGGTGGATTCGAAGGAGTTGCCGTCTTCGCCGAGGATCAGGGTGAATTGCTCGAGGGCCTGATTGGCGGGAACGTCGTCGAAGTACAGCGAAAGGAGGTTCCGGGCGATGGTCCAACGGCCCTCTCGGGTGACCTGCGTGCCGCCGAAGGTGTCGATCTTCTGGGTGAAGGTCATATCGCTGCGGAATTGGATGGTGCCGCCGCAGGAGACGATCATGCCGTTCGTGAGGCTGAGGGTGCCGGGGCATGCGGTTTCGAGGCCGCCCGCTTCGACGTTGGTGTCGCGCCAAGTGCCCAGCAACTGATTCCGGGTGATGTTGTAGCCGTTGGGGTTGTTCGTGGTATTGCCCGCGCAACCCAAAACCACCGCCACAAAGACCGAAACCAGCAAGACGCCTAACAAAATCCTTCTCATCGAACCTTCCTTCCGTGAATCGCTTGTATACAGACGAGACAACCGCCTCTTTCGCATTATGGCACCGGTGAACGCTGGTAAAACGACCTTGTGCCGCTTTCCTTCGACGAAGTAGCCGATGGGCCGACGAATATGGCCCGCGACCTCGCCTTGTTGGAGCATGCCGAGGCGGATGGCGGCATCTGGGCCCGGGTGTATGGCTGGACCGGGCCGTGGGTGACTTTGGGGCGCTTTCAGTCTAGGGAGCGTGATTTGCTGCCCGAGTGCCCGGTCCTTTCGGTGGTCCGTCCGACGGGCGGGCGCGGCGTTTTGCATGGTCACGATATTACGGTAGGGCTTGCCGGGCCATTGGTGGTTGGCGCGCATGGGGGTCGGGGCAGCCTGCGGGAGACCTACCGTCTCTACGTGCAGTTCCTGATCAACGCCCTCCGCGCCTGCGACGTCCCGGCAGTACTTGGGGAGTCCTACCGTGGCGCGGCCGTCCCGCCCGCGCTGACCGAAACTCCGCAGGAAGCCGAACCACTCGCAAGCAGCGCCAATCTCAATTTTTCATCTGTTACATCAGCAGCAAGAGGTGCTTTTCCCCAAGAGTTTTCCCAGCGCGGGCGGGACGGCCGCGCCACGGATGAGGGAAAGAGGAGTGCGGACTGCTTCGCCCACGTCGCGGCCAATGATGTCGTGGACGAGCGGACGGGGGTTAAGGTGTGTGGCTGCGCGCTTCGAATGACCGACCGCGCCGTCCTCCTACAAGCCAGCATCCCCATCGGCCCGCCCATGATCGACCCGGCGCGGGTCTTCCGTGAGCCGAGCCCGTCGACCTTCGTCGCCTTGGATCCGGGGGCATTCAACCTTGCCCTTTCGCAGTCTTTCCCGACCGGATGAGTTTCTAAGCATCAGGAAGTCTGCACACGCGCGGATCCCGCGTTGGGCCAAGAAGCGTCTCGGGTGGCCGGGGTGATGAAATTGTGCATCCCGGCCCTGTCAACCATCGCGACCTTCCAAATCAAGGAGGAACTGGCAGAACCGGGGTGCACAATTCATCACCCCGGCCACCCGATTCTACGTTCCAGCTTTGCTTCGCGACGCTTTCTTGGAAGGGAGCAGGATCGCAAACGCGAGACCGAGAAAGGGCGCCAAACCGACGCAAAGACAGCCGAAAACCCCCAAGAGCCAAGAATTTTCGAAAATTCTCGCCCGGAATTCCTTAAGTTGGCTTAACTTGATCGATTTTTCGGAGGCCTGTCGCTACACTACCGAGCATTCGCGGCTGCGTCCTCAGCGCTAGCCGCTCGATTCGGGAGTAAAGCATGAACTCGTTGTCAAAACTCATTTTCGCCCTCGTCGCGGCGGCGTCCGTCTCGCAGGCGTGGGCCCAAGTCAATTCGTACTCGGATGGTTCAGACGGGGCGTTTAACCCGAGCGCCGGTTTGACGACCATCGACCTCGGCCTCGCCCCGACCACTTCTTGGACTTCGCCCGGAACGGGGAACGGGGTTTACGATCCCAGCAAGTGGGCTGTCGTCTTCAAGTACTCGTCGGTGAACATCGATGCGGGGAAGACGGTGAAGTTCACGAACCACCCGAAGACCCCACCCGTGGTATGGCTGGTGCAAGGTGACGTGACGATCAACGGGATCGTGGACCTTGATGGCGGGTATGGTCCATCAAATACCGGTCAATTTGGAATACCTGGACCCGGCGGCTTTCGCGGCGGGTCATTTGCTGTCGGTGGCAACAATGTGACCGCGGGGTTTGGTCCAGGGGGATCCTCGAACGTAAATGGCCACTCAACCGGTGAGGGAGGCTCGTATGGCACCGCTCCAACCTTGGGGCAAGCTGCCGGAAAAGGCCCCGTCTATGGTAACGCGCAGATATTGCCTCTTATTGGCGGGTCTGGGTCAAAGGCGAGAGTGCATGACGGATATGGAGGCTTTGGCGGCGGCGGGGCCATTCTGATCGTTGCGTCTGGAAACATCACCATTAATGGGACGATCCGCGCAAATAGCTACGATATTGGTGGCGCGTGGTGCGGCAGCGGCGGGGCGGTCCGGCTGGTTGCAAATCGCGTAACGGGAACCGGAATTGTTCAAGCGGTCGCCTCGACCGGTTACGGAGGCAATGGGAGAATTCGGATTGAGAGATTGGACGCCGGCAGCACCTTCTCTGGCGGAGTGTCCCCAACCCCGTCGAGCATCGTCCTCACCGGACCGGAGCCAGTCATCTGGCCCACAAACACCCACCCGACCTTAGCTGTCACAAGCGTCGACGGGGTCTCGGTCCCGGCCGATCCCGCATCGAATTTTAATGCACCCGACCTCCAGATCGGGCCAGCGGCGACGAGTGTCGTCCGACTCGAAGCCGCCAACGTGCCCACCGATGGCTCTTGGCGCGTCCAGGTTCGGGTTGTACCTCGCAATGGCGTCGACAGCTTCGCAAACGCAACCCTCGTGAGCGGCAACCAAGTCGCGTCGATCTGGGAAGCAACGGTGACCCTGCCCCAGGGCGGAGCAGCGGTGACCGCTCGGGCCTACAAGCTCTGAGCGGCGAGGAAGCGGGAGGACGAACTATGAGAGCGACAAAGGGAATTCGGAACGCAACCGTCGTGCTCGGCCTCGCCGGGGTGCTGGCGGCGGTTGCTCTTGCCCCCATGGGCGGGTTGCTCAAGAGGGCTGGGAGTGCTGGTCCAGGGAACCCTGCGCCCTCCGACACGGCCGCACCCTTGGTTGCGCGTGCCGCCCGACCGGGGTCAACCGTGACGCCCAAGCCTCTCACAGTGACGGGTCTGGTTCCCCCCGCCCCCATCGCAGGCATCCTCCAAGACAACCCGCCCGACGACGCGATTTCGCGCGAATTCGTGGTTTACAAGAACTCGGCCGAGAACGACGACCCGACCGACGCCATTGCCCGTGAGTTTGTGGTGTTCCAGAACAGCGCCGGCTCCAACGAGATCACCGACGCGATTGCCCGCGAGTTCGTGGTCTTCCAAAACAGTGCGGGGTCCAACGAGATCACCGACGCCATCGCGCGCGAGTTCGTGGTCAACAAGAACAGCGATGCCTCCGGAATTCCCACGGATGCGATCGCCCGTGAATTCGTGGTCTCAATTCAGGACGTCATCGCGCCGCAGGTCAAGATCACGGCAGGGCCGCGTGAGGGCGGCCAGGTTGCGCCTGGTCCTGTGACCTTACAGTGGATGGGCCAAGACAACCTGACCCCCTCAGCGTCCCTCCAATACCAATTCCGCCTCAACAAGAGTGCCTGGTCCGACTGGGCGCTGAACACCCAAACCACGACTGCAAGCCTCCCGGTTGGCGGCTATGTTTTCGAGGTCCGAGCCAAGGACTTGGCGGGCAATATCACCGACCCGCCTGCATCCCGCAGCTTCAAAGTCGACATCACCCCGCCGATCGTCACCGAAATCGGTGTCCGCGACGTCTCATGGAATGAAGCCACGATCTACTGGCGCACCAATGAGATTTCTAAGGGCACGGTGCGCTACGGCCTCCAAGCCACCAACGACTTCCGCTACGACAAGGAGTCCATCCCCGAGCTTCGCCTCTACCACGAGGTGCGCATCAAGGGACTGAGTTCGAAGACGCCCTACCAGTACAAAGTCGACCTCGTCGACGAGGCCAACAATGCGGGCACCTCGAACACCCTCACCTTCACGACGGCCCTGCTGTACGATCTCAGCGTCCGGGAAGAGGACATCAGCACCAGCATCCCGTTCCCCGCCAATAACGACACCATTACGATGTCGGCGAAAGTTCGCAATACCGGCGACGTGGAGCTTGTCGGGCACGTCGACTTCTATGACCATCGCGCCGACACCGGGACAGTGCTCCTGGGCACGCAGACGGTCACGCTGAGGCCGTACACGGCGGCGACCACGGTGACCTCGCCGCCGTTCGTGGTGCGCGAGAGCGTTCACAAGCCGTTCGTGGCGATCCGGGTGAACCGCGATGACCTGCCCAACAACAACCGAGCCGATCGCGAACTGCTGGTCAACGCGCAGCCGCTTCGACTCACCTTCACCACCCCGACCATCAACACGTGGCCGAGTGATGTGCAGCAGTTTACGGTCAACGTCAAGAACACGGGCTCGCAACCGCAGGCCCTGGACGACGTTCGCGTACAGGGCATTGGCTTCGCGACACGCGTCTCCCCCGTTCCCACCGAACCCCTCCCGCCGGGCGAGACGACTCAGGTGACGTTCGAGGTCAACACTCCCGGCGGCCAGGGGGCTGGCAATCTGTCAGGCCAGATCGTGGTCGACGGGCAGGAGAATTACGTCCAGCCACTGAGCCTTCAGGTCTTCAGCGGACCGGTCGCGAACCTGCAAGTGCGCCTGATCAACGAACGCACCGGCGAGGGCATTCCGAACGGCATCGTCGTCGTCGGGAACGATCCGCGGGTTTACAGCACCGGCGGCGGCGGCAACCTGCCCCAGCCCGTCGCGGTGCCGTTGGGCAATGCGGTCGTGTATGGCTACGCCCAGAACTACATGCCCAAGTCCGGCAGCGTGCAGATCGTCAATGGCGTCAACACGCTGACGATCGCGCTGGAGGAGGGCAACGCCTACCAAATCACGCAGATCACGACCACCCCGCTCACCCAGCAGCAGATCATCGATCGCGGTGTGAACCTCCAGGATCCACAGAACTTCTGGGTTTACGATTTCGTGCTGTACATGGAGATCGGTTCGGTGCCGATTCCGAACGTGGTCGTGCCGGTGGCGACGGGTGTGCCCACAGAGGGCGGATACAGTTCGTCGTTCGGCGGAACCCGGAACATCGAGGGCGGGACCGTTTACATCGGCGGTTCCTTCACGCCAAACACGGCGACGTGGATCGTCATTCCGGGCGACGTCCGCATCCTGAAGCAGTTCTGGGACGCCAGCGTGACCGTTCAGAATCGCACGACGGCATTCCCGATCGAGAACGCATCGGCGACCCTCTCGATTCCTTCCGGCCTCGGTTTGCCTGCGTTGTTCGGGGCTCCGCAGCCCACGACGAAGCAACTCGGTACGATTCCGCCCGGCGGGAATCGTCAAGCGCAGTGGACCGTCCGGGGCGATTTCCCGGGCACATATCAATTGACTGGGCAAGCGACCGGCAATCTGATGCTCGGAACCGTTCCGATTCCCGTGGAGAGCACTCTTTTGAGCGACCCACTCGTGGTTGCGGCACCGAGCCTTGAGATCACCTTTACGACCCCAACCGCCGTGTCTCAGGGTGCTCCGTTCGACATCGGCGTTCACGTGCGCAACACGTCTTCAATCGACCTTCAGTTCGTGCAGGTCAACATCAAGGACGACAAGTTGGTCAATTGCACTTTGTCCTCGGCGCGCACGGTGGACCTTGGCGCTTTGGCGATCAACGAAACGAAGACGGCGATCTTCACCTTCATCTCGCAGGTGACGGGCGTTGTGTTGAACGTGTATTCGGTTATCACTCCGCCACCCCTTGAGCCGCCGGTTACCGTTGTTCCTGGGCGAATGGACATCCTCTCTGTCGACGACTCAAACCCGTCAAGTCCGAAGATACGCTTCGAGTGCGACGATGCCGAGGCGGTGACGGCCAGGATCGGCGGGCGAGTCTACAATCTCGGTGCCCGAGCCGAGGGCACCCACGAGGTCACGCTGACGAATCTTGATACGCTCGCACCCGGACTGTTTCAACTTGAAATTGATGGCCTATTCCAGGGAACCCACCTTATTGATACAGCAACACTTGATAGCCGGGTGATCAACGGCGCGACGGCATCTGGCAGTACCTCTTTCACGACGAACGGCACATCGAGAAGCCTGAACTATGGCGGTTTCTTGACGGTTCGCAAATGGGAGTGGAGCGTCCCTGGCGAACAGTACACGCGCATCGTGACGGGAGCGCAGGTGACCTTAAGCACCAATCTTCCGCCGGCCAATCGAACAAGCGTTCCGACGATTCTGGTGCAGGCACCGGCGGGCGCGATTGGGGCGAACTTTGGATGCGCGGTCAAGCCAATTTCGATTCGCGGCGGCTCGATGTCGTGGATTGGCTTAGGCTCCAACGCGAAGATCTTCACTCAGACGGGAGCGCAGTTGTCGGCTCGGATAACGGGTACCTATGCTGGTTTCCCGTGGCTGTTTGGCGGCTCGCCACAGTTCACCTTCCCGATCAACGTTCCCTAACAGATAACGGAGGAATTCTTGGAACAAGAAGATACTAGGCCACCCTATGGGATTGAACTCATCCTGGATCTAAAAGGATGCCAGGCGATGGATCTCTCACGCGATCGTCTGGAGGCTTTCGTCAAGGACTTATGCGACCTTATCCAAATGAACCGACATGGTGATCCGATCTTTTGGGAAGATGACAGCGGTATCCCCCACCTTCACGGGCTCTCCATCGTGCAATTCATCGAGACCAGTACGATCGTGTGCCATCCGTTGCCGATGCTCGAATCGGTTTATCTCAATATCTTCTCTTGCAAGGCCTTTGACGCTTCTGATGCGAGCCGATTTTGTCGCGAGTTCTGGAGTGCACAGGCCGTCAAAGAGACCCTTGTCGTTCGCACATGAGCACCTTACAGACCTACGAGAAATGGAGTGCTCGGGCTTACCTCGACCAGTATTACAGTGGCGACACGATCCCCGACGATTCCGAAGTGCTCATCTCATTTCTGAGGCGGAACCTTGGAGACCGGCGGTTCGGTACGTGTCTCGACTTCGGTTGCGGGCCAAGCGTCTATGCACACTTTGCCATCGTTGACCGTTACGATGAAGTGACTTGGGCAGATTACGTCGCTGAGAACCGTTCAGAAGTTCAGAAATGGATAGATAGATCGGATGACGCTTTCGGCTGGTCTCATTACGCACGGCACGCTCTTGGACTTGCAGGTCTTGAGCCCACGGAGGCCGCCATCGTGGCGCTCGAATCACAGTTGCGCCGCAAGTCCGCTCATGTGATTCCTGCTGATATCACTTCGACACTGCCCCTGGGTGAGAAGAGGTCATTCGATTTGGTCGTTAGTTTCTTCTGCCTTGAGTGCGTCGGCGGGGATGTTAGCGAGTGGTTCATCTACGTACGAAGACTGTGTAGTCTTGTGTCATCAGGTGGAAGGCTCATCATGGTAGCGTTACGGGACAGCTCATTTTACAAGGTCCACGCATATCAGTACCCGGTGACCGCACTGGACAGTCATACGGTTAGAAACGCAATGAATGAGATTGAAGACCTAGATTTGACCACTTTAGCGATAGAAGAACACGCCGTCAATGACTGGTTTGATGAGGGCTTTTCGGGCATCATTCTTGTCAAGGTAGATAAGAAGGAGCAACGGTCCTAGTCCCTCGCCTCCCAGACCTTCAACTCTACGAGGTGAACGGCCTCGTTCGCGCTATTGTGTAAGAGGTTGACTTTGACGAAGCGCGTGGTTCTGGGTGAAAACTTGAGCGAATCGCCGGAGACCGATGAAGGCACTGTGTTCGTTGACCGGTCGCCAACCATGGACCATGTTAAGCCGTCCTCGCTTGCTTCGACGGTGTACTGGTAGTAGCGTGACCCGTCCCAGTAGGGAAAAACCTCGATGCGATCAACGCGGTACCTCTTGCCGAGATCGACTTGCAGCCATTGCGGCGCGGGGGTGGTCCACCAACTCGACGCGAGGTCGAGATTGCCGTCCACGGCGAATTCGAGCGCTTGAGGGCCTTGCGTTCCGCCCGAGACGGTGACTTTCTTCCCGGTCGCCAGATTCTGAATGCGCGGAGGAACGTGGTAGAAGATGCGAGAAGACTCATAGCCCAACCGCTTGCCCGCCTGATTGAACAGCGCCGCACGCACGGTGGTCGTCGTCTGGATCTTGAGCGGAGACGTATAGATCGGTGAGGTCGAGGTCGGTGGTTTGGCATCCAACGTGTAGCGGACGACTCCTTTCCCATTCGGCCGCATGGTCACCGTCAAGGGAAGCGTGAAGCAGGGAACGTCGAAGCCGTTCGGGTCTAGGGCGTCGAGTGCACTGGAATGCAGGGTTACGGGGTGCACCAAGCGCTCGAAGAGAGTATTTGCCGTGGTGAGACGTGGCTCGAAATCTGCCCACGTTGCGCTGCGGCGGCTCCAGACTCGTTCCGCCATCGCTGGGACGACCCGTCTCAAGTTCTCGATTTCTGATTCCTCGGGGCCTTCCCACGAACAGATTTGTGCACCCAGGATTCGCTGGGCTTCGGGCACGGTGAACCAAGTGGTGGTGTCGTAGAGGTTGGAGAATCGGCCAAATTTGGAGAGATCCCATTCGAAAACCTTCTTTGCCGGCCACACGTGGCGGTTGACCACATAAAGGGGCGTCCACGAGGCGTTGATGACGGTGTAGCCGTCTTTCAGCAACTCGTTGGGAAGGTAGTAGGCATTCTCGAACGCCATGACGAGCACGTCCTTCGGAATTGGGAACTTGGACTCTGGATTTCTGCCAAATCCCTCCCACACGATGAGTTTCTTGCCACGCTTCTTGACCATTTGGTTGACTTGGGTCAGAAAGCGTCGAAAGATCTCGTGCTGAGATCGGTCCGGGAGCCCGAACTCGCGAAATGCGGCCTGGAAGTTCGGATGCTGGTGAGCGTGCGCAATATCCGCTTCATCGCCCCCCATATGGAAATAAGGTGACGATTCGAAGACCTCGCACATTTCGCCGATCAGCGTGTCGACCGCTTTGACGACCTCCGGATTCGCGAAATTGATGCTAGCGTGGTGCTCGTAAGGAGTGGTCCCCTTGATCTTGAAAAGATCGGGCATTGTTCGAACCAAGGTGGCGGAGTGGCCGGGGATATCGAACTCTGGGATGATCGTAACGCCCCGGTCATCGGCATACCGAACGAGGTCCTTGAGTTCGGCAGCGGTATAACTTGGCCCGCCGTGCTGGTTGCTGGAGTTCACCAAAGGGTAAGCCCGGCTGGGGAACGTGAACGACTGGTCGTCGGTGAGGTGAAGCTGGAGGAAGTTCAACTTGTAGAACCGGCAAAGATCGACGCACTGCTTCAGCACGTCAATGGAGTGGTAGTGCCTGGCGACGTCGATCATGAGTCCTCGGTAAGCGCTGGCCGGCCGATCCTCGATGCGCAAGCGAGGAGCCTCCAGCCCGCGATTCGTCTTATGCGATGCTTGGACGAGGGTCACGAGGCCGTGGGCGAGTCCGCGAAGGGTTGTGGCTGTGACCGTCGCGCTGCTGGAGTCAATACGAAGTTCGTATCCTTCCTCTCCATGGCCGGGCCCGAGCCTGAGCCCGATCGAACCACTCCGGACCTTGTCGACGATCCGGGCCTGGATTTCGTGCGTTACCCTTAGGTCGTCAATGAAGACCCTGGCCAAAGGCAGTGCTTGCTTTGATTGAACAACGATCGTTGGATCTCTGCTCACCCATCGTCCTTGCTCCACTTTGACCTCCGTTGGCCACGGCACGAGCGGCGCGGTTCTTTCCAAAGCCAAACAGGACAGGAGCGCAAAGAGGGCGACCATTGGTTCGGAGAGTCTATCCGAAGCGATCCTGTCATCATTTCGCGCGACATGCGCGAAGCATCGCCATACCAAGCCTGCCGGAAGAACGACAACGGTCGTACACTGAAAGCACCATGAAATTCGGTCTTCTGATCCTCTTGGGGCTCGTCACCGCGCTCGGCTTCTCAGCTCCCGTAGGCACCGCCGAGTGTGGCCATGCCGCTCGCTGGAAGGCCGCCTTTCGGCATGGGTACCTCCCCAACCTCTTGCCGCCAAAAGCCTTGGAGGCAGCGACCGATACCGATGTGCTGCACAACACGCTGAACATCAGCATGACTCCGCCCAGCACGACCATAGCTGGTGATAACACCATAGCCGTCAAAAGTCTCGTGAATGGATTGACGGAATTCACGTTTCGCTTGAGTAACTCATTCACGATGGGTCCGGTGACGCTAGACGGCAGAACCATCACAACCACTCGTCTCGACTCGACAACGGTGCGGGCCAACTTCGACCGACCGTACGGGCTAAACGAGACGTTCACGTTGTTCATTCCTTACAGCGGTACGGCCCTGTCAGGTTTCTTTGGATCGATCGAGTTTGGCACTCGCTCCTCCGGCGCACCCTACTGTTTTACGCTCAGTGAACCATGGTACGCCTATACGTGGTGGCCGAACAAGGACGACAATACCGATAAGTCAACGTTCGACCTCAATGTCACCGTACCGAACACGATGAAGGTTGTTGGCAACGGCCTGCTGCAGGGGACCGACAGTGTTGGCCTTGACAAACTCCGTTACCGCTGGCACTCCTCGAATCCGATCGCTCCCTATCTTGTTTCGATTGCGGCGACGAATTTCAATACGTGGACTGTCAACTACAATCACCCGAGTGGAACGACGCCCGTTCAATTCTGGATTTGGCCGGAGAGCGACAGCGCTGGCAATCGATCGGCTTGGGAGCAGTGCGTGCAAATGATGACGACGTACGCTCCGCTGTTTGGGCAGTATCCGTTTCTCAACGAGAAGTATGGGATGTATCAGTTCACCTTCGGCGGCGGCATGGAACATCAAACGTGTACGGGAATGGGCGGCTTCTGGGACTCTGTTGTTGCCCATGAACTCGCGCATCAGTGGTGGGGCGACATGGTCACGTGCGCAACATGGCACGACATCTGGCTCAATGAAGGCTTTGCCACTTACACGGAAGCCCTGTGGTACCAGTACAAACCAGGCAGCACGGGCTTTGCCGCATACAAATCAGCCATGAACAGTCGACGACCGTCGTCGACCAGCGGCACCGTGTACTGTTACGATATATCCGATCCTAATCGAATCTTTAGCGGCAGTTACAGCTACGACAAAGCGGCATGGGTGCTTCATTCGCTGAGACACATCGTTGGCGACACGGCATTCTTCAATATTCTGCAATCGTATCGAACAGCGTATGAATACCGGAGCGCAACGACCGACGATTTCATCAATTCATGCGAATCGGTCTACGGCCATGATCTGAATTGGTTCTTCGACAAGACCGTTTACGGTACTGGCGTACCTGTCTATCAATGGGCTTGGCAGAATACGACTTCAAATGGAAAGAGCTATCTGCTCGTTTATGTCAAACAAACACAGAACGCCACACATGGCGTGTTCTCCATGCCCGTAGACATTCGGCCGACGGTTGGCGGAGTTAAGCAGATGAAGCAGGTGTTCAACGATGGCTTAACCGAGAACTACGTCATTCCCCTCACCGGTTCCGCGACGGCATGCACCTTTGACGAAGATGTGTGGATATTGAATGGCGGCGTATCGAGTACCGCATTTGTCGCCGGGGGTCCGACGATTGTCGAAACAACCCCCGCTCCGGGAGCGACTGCAACGTCGCCCGTGACCTCCATCCGCTTGACCTTCCATACAAACGTCACCGTTTCCGCGGCGGATTTCGAACTACGCAACGGAGCGTCGCCCTACCGGATTCCGATGCGATTCGCCTACGATGCCCCCACCCGAACCGCGACGCTGACGCCGGGCAAGCCGCTCAGGAAAGGGATGTTCACGCTGCTGGTCAAGGACTCGATCCGGTCGGTCGACTCGAACAAGCAACTGGACGGTGAGCTCGTGTCCAATGCACTGCCCTCGGGGAATGGCCAGCCAGGCGGCGCGTGCAGCCTGACATTCACGTGCAATGCGCCGTAGCAAGAGGTGGCGGAGAGGGTGGGATTCGAACCCACGGTAGGTTTCCCTACACCGCATTTCGAGTGCGGCGCACTAAACCGGGCTATGCGACCTCTCCGCGGAAACCAATTTATACCCGAACGTCCGGGGGCTAGACCCGGATGTCGATGATCTGACCTTTGCCGGAGAGTTGGCGAAGCAGCGTCGCGGCCTCCTCTTTCTGGGCGTCGAGAGTCTTCTTGAGCATGCCGACTTGCAGGGCCTCGCGCGTGCTGTCCTGGGTCTGCAGCGCTTGAAGCAGGGCCTGGGTCTTGGCAACGTCCGGCACGTTCATCCTTAGGATGATCGGTTGCCAAGACCCGATTCTTTAGCGCGACTCGCCGTAGTTGGCGGAAATGATGGCGTAGTCGGCGATTCCAACCTCGCCATCACCGTCGAGGTCCGCATTTCGTTGGTAGCCAGGGTCACCGAGGCTAGATCCAAACGCAGCGGAGAGGAGAGAGAAGTCGGCGATGTCGATCGAGTCGTCGCCATTGGCGTCGCCGTTCACGAGGCTGAAGTCGATCTTTGGACTGTAGTTACCGCCCGTATCGACCGAGGTGTGTTCACTCAAGAACGTACCGCACTTTACACGGACGGTTTGCTTGCCTGAGGTCAAGGGGATCCTGAACTCACCAATTGCATTGGGTGATGCTTGGAAAGAGACCGAGAAGCCGAGCTTTTCGACGGTCACCGTTACGTACGAGGGCCTGGCCTCGACACTCGCTAGGTCGCTGAACTCGATCCCGACATTGATCGAACGGGGAGTCGTGAGCGAATCGGAGAACACTTTGTAGACTCGGTTTGCACCTACGATCAAGAGTTCGCCTTCCGAGTCGACGTCCATCGACCAGATCTGCCCCAAGGGGTTGCTGTAGGCCAAGAGCTCGGGCGTGTGGTTGATGATGTCACTCATCACCGCGCTGTCGCCATAGTCGCCAAAGGTAAGTTTCGCGGAGTACACCTTCTGTGTAATGACATCAGCATAGAAGTAGCGCCCGTACATTTCGATTCCCAGCCCAAGGCCGCGATAAATGGGGCCGCCCACAACGGCTCGAAAATCTGGATGCGGGAATTGGGCGATCGGGTGAACAGCAGGCTCGAACGCTAAGGGAACGTGGGTTTGGAACGGTTGGCTACCTTCGAAATGGGGCCATCCAAAGTTGAGCCCCATCGCTTTTGCCGGAATGAAGTTGATTTCCTCCCAGCTGTCGGCTCCAACGTCGCCAATGAGCAGCGCTCCGCTGCCCCCGCGACTCGGCTCGTCCCAGCACCATCGCCACGGATTCCGAAAGCCAAAGTGCACGGCTTCGGCCGGGCCCGAAACCGGATTGCCGTCGAGGAAAGGGTTGTCGGCTGGAATGCCGTAGTTTCGTTCGGGGTCGAGCGGAAAGTCATCGGTGAATGGATCGATCCGCAAAATTTTGCCGTTCAGGAGAGTCGGGTCTTGGGATGACGGGTCGTTCTCGCCATCACCCTTGAACACCCACAAGCAGCCATCCGGCCCGAACTTTGCGCCACCGCCGTAGTGAAACGGCTCGGAGTTCGGAATGATCATGATCGTTCGAGCCGTGCCCAGGTCGATTTGGTAGGGATTGGATTCTGATCGCTGATACTCGGCGATCACATTGGCGCCGTCTCCGGCGCGGCAGTAGCTGATGTAGCACTTGCCGTCGGAAACGTAATTCGGAGAGAAGGTCAGACTGTTGACGGCTCGCTCACCGCCGGTCGCCAACATGGCTGGTGGGAGCACCGCGAAACTCTCTTCGAGCGGCAGGTATTCGAAGTTTTTCAGGGTCTTGAGTTTGCCGTATCGGCCGACGGTGTAGATCGTGTCGGGGTCAGTGGGGTCCGGTACAGCCATCGTGGGCAAGTGATCGTTGTTGACGAAAGTCACACCAAGCCCAGCCAAACTCGCGGTAGAGGTGCCAACCAGAATCGTCGTAAACGCGAACAAACGAGTAACTTTTTTCATAACCCTCCTCTGCAACACAGTTGCGCGCACCCCATTCGGGTGCGTACCGCCTCAACCCATGATATCCGATCTGTATAGGATGGAGACGCCAGGATCAACAGTTTGTTCAGAACTGGCCTGGAAACCGGCATTCATCCCGACATCCAGTACCAGCTTTTGCAAGAAAGAGGAGCATCGGCGACCGGCATACGATACAATGGCCGAAGGTGAGGAGAGTGATGTTCTTGCGGCGACGTTCTTGGCTGTGCCTGGCTCTGGCAGGATGCGCCAACACCTGTTTAGGAGCAACCCCGGTCGACTTGGGAGGAACCTACCTTTTCTGCGGCGACGGCACCCATATACAGGCCGCCACGGTCGGCTCGGATCGCGTATCGGAACCTGCCGGAGCCTTGGAAGGGACGTACTCCCCGTTTTCGGACGCAAGGAAACCTCCTCAACTGGTTGCGCTGTCTCTGCTGGGACGATCAATGGAAGCCGATATCGAGTGCCTCGGAGCTTGGGCCCAGGATGGCGACGGCATTCCAGATCGTGTCGCATTGGGAAGCCTCGCCGGATCGGCATTCGTGGTCGTCGAGAGGACCGCACTTGGGTTCCGGTTCCGCGATCCCGATGGCGACGTCGCCTTTCTCACAGATACGACGGGGGCGACGCGATTCCGAGTCCGGATCGTCGTCGACGGAGCCGGAAGCAAGACCATTACCGTGACCACTCTCGACGGAAGCTCGCCTGGCACCATCGCCACATCGAATCAGAACGGAGCGGGCCCTTCCGGTGCGGTCGCCGGATTCAAGGTCGCCCTCACCAGTGGCTATGGCCGGAAGGGCACTGGCGCGGTGAAAGTCACGAACTTCACCGCCACTGCCCCCGGCAATTCCCTCTCACTATTTGCCGATGACTGCTATGTCCGTCCTAGCGAAACGATCGATTACCGATTGGAGATGTCAAACCTCATGCAGCCCGTGGGAGGATTTCAGGCCTTTCTGGCCAAACACGGGCTTCTCACGGCCCAAACTTATGTGACAGGTCTGTACACCAACAGCCCATTCCCCGCCGCGCGGTTTTGGGGAGACCCGATTCCAGCTTCGCTTTACCTGGGAGCCGGAATCGCGTTTGGAGGCAGTCTCGTCACGTCCGACGCACGGCTGGCGAACCTGTACTTCACCGCGAGTTCGCCGGGAACCGTTGGCCTGGGGATTCTCACCAACCAAGGCGCCTTCGAGACCGTGTTCACCGACGACCTCGGGACACCGTACTACCCTGCCCGCCAAAACTCGAACTGGGTCGTTGTCGATGGCACGTCCCCAGTCGTGGACTCGGTCGTCACCGAGCAGATCGGCGAGGATGCACTCGAAGTTGGGCTGGCTGCAGGCCCAGCGACGGTGTCAGCCCACGTTTCGGATGCCAGTAGTGGTCTCGCCGCCAGGCCAACCATTCGAATGGACTATGCACCCGTCGGGGACGGCCCTGAAGACGAAGTGGTCGCGACGTATTCCACCCCCACCGCCAACGTGTTTGCCGCCGACATCACGGTTCCGCAGAGCAAGCTGACTGGACCCGGACGAATCGTGGTTACCGCGATCGACGATGCCGGCAATGCGACGATCAGCGCTCATGACTTCCTCGTCGCCCGGCAGTTCAGTGGGACCGTCGATCTCCAGGATTACGATGGCGATGCCGCACTTTGGACAGCTACCATCGAGTTCCGTCCGGCGGGTACCGGCATCCCCGTTGCAACCCGCACCGTCCCGCTTGCGTCGGACGGAACGTTCCAGCTCAATCAAGTCGTTGCGGACGGCACGTACGACATCCGCGCCAAAGCCACCCACTGGCTTGCACAGCTCAGGCTGAACGAGATCATCAGTGGACCCGAGCTGAGCGGACTGGATTTCAGCCTGCGCAATGCCGATTGCAATGACGACAATGCCGTGGACATCGCCGATTACGCGATCCTCTCGTATTCCTATGGCACCTCGACCGGTGAGACGAACTTCGATGTCATGGCTGACCTGAATGGCGACGAGTCTATCGACATCGCCGACTACGCCATTCTCAGCGCCAATTACTCGGCTTCGGGCGATGATTGAAATCAACGCTACAAAGTTGCCGGTATGATTGCCGGTGGGGAGCATCCATTCGTGGGAGGATGGATGCCTAAAGCTAATCCCACGGAATAAGCGATGTCGGAACAATCACAGCAGTTCATTCAGCAGGCCACCCAAGCTCTCAACGAAGGAGCGTTCGGTCAGGTGATTCAACTCACTGATCAGGCTTTGGCCTCAGACCCGAACTCCGCGGATGCCTACATCCTTCGCGGCATCGCCCTCGCCCAGACGAGCCAGCCTGAAGCCGCGACCGGGAGCTTCCGTCAGGCGATCAGCCTCGATCCCAACAACCCTAAGGCCTATTACAATCTGGCAACCCACCAGTACCAGTTGGGGCAGCGGGTGGAAGCCCTCGCGATGGCCCGAGAGGCCATGCGGGTCGACCCGCGCCACCAAGGAGCTCGCGACCTCATCGCCCTGATCGAGCAGGAGACGGGGCAGACAGCGTGGGCTCCGCCGCAAGCGGAGCGACCGGGCTACGCTCCACCTCCTTCAATGCCCCGTCCTGGCTATGCCGACCAAGGTGCCCAGTCCATCGCATTCGTCGAGAAAATGGGTTCGACGTGGACCCTGATTGGCTGGATCCTCTTTCTAATCGCCTTGGCAACGACGGTCTATTCCGTGGTCACGATGGTTGACCTGTTCCAGGTCATTTTCGCCAATCCCAATGCCGATCCGAATGCCGCGGTGAAAAAGTGGCAGGCCTCCCAAGGCAGTCTCTACACGTTTGTCTCGATCATCAGTTGGCTCAACTTTGCCTTGATCGTCGGCTGGGGTGCTTTGGATATCGCGAACCGGCGCGGTAACTGGCTCTGGATGATCGGGTTCATCTGCTGTAACATCTTCGGACTACCCATCTATCTCCTCGCCGGACGAAAATGACCGCCCGCGCGTGAGATAATGGAGCCATGGTAACGGCGATGCTCCTGGCTACCCTCGTGGTGCCCCAAACCTTCACCAAGACGCCCACCGACGACGTCTGGGTCTACCCTCACGCCAGTGATCCGCAGAAAGACGCCTACCTCCGCATCTGGGGCGCGGGAGGAAAGGCGGTCGCCGGCAAGTCGGAGTCGATCGAGGACTTCTCCTACTGCTATCTTAAGTTCGATCTGAGCGACATTCCAGGTGAAGCCACGCTGAAGGAAGCCAGGCTGATCCTCACTGCGGTTGCTGATCCGGGCTGGACCAAGTCCGACCTCAAGTCGACCCCTCTCGAAGCGCGCTTGGCTGGTTCAGGATTCACCGAGAAGGATTGGGTGTACGAGTCTTTCGCCGCCAAACTCGCCCCCGGCGAGGCCAAGGAGAGCATCTTTGGTGTCGCCGAAGTGGGCGAAATCGAGAAGGGCAAGGAGCCCGTCCTGACGATTGATCTGCTGGCCGGTCCGGGCAAGTTCGCCGATGAAGTAAAGGCCGCCAAGGGCAAAGCGCTGGCGCTGGCTCTAACCTCCCGCCTCGATCCGTCCGAACTCGGTCGCGCCGCGATCATCAAGACCTACTCGAAGGACGGCCCCGAAAAATTCCGTCCGGTACTGAGGCTGGTCTTCGAGTGATGGCGCGGCGAGCCCTGCTCGTCGGGGCGGGGGCGATGGGGCGAAACTGGGCACAGAACCTCAACGCCCACCCCGAGGTCGAGATCATCGGCTGGTGCGACATTGATCTTGCACGCGCCGAGCAGGCGATTCACGAGTTGGGACTTGGCGCACTCCCTGGCGACAACGCGGCAAAGATGGTCGCGGAGATGCTGCCGGATTTCGTCGTCGATGTCACCGTGCCCGAAGCCCATGCGTCGGTCACCATTGCGGCTCTCGACGCGGGAATCCCCGTCCTCGGCGAGAAACCGATGGCCGAGTCGATGGAGTCGGCGCGCAAGATGGTCGCCGCTTCTGAAGCCGGTGAAGCGCTCTACATGGTGAGCCAGAGCCGACGCTACCACCCCGGCCTACGCGCCTTTCGAGAACTCGTTGAGGGTTTGGGGCTTGGGATTCTGAATGTCGACTTCTACATCGGCGCCCATTTCGGTGGTTTTCGGGACGAGATGGCCTACCCGTTGCTCCTGGATATGGCGATCCACACTTTTGACGCGGCTCGCTTTGTGAGTGGCCTCGATCCGGTCTCGGTGTATGCAGAGGCGTTCAATCCGGAGTGGTCGTGGTACGCGGGCGATGCCTGTGCCAACGCCATGTTCGAGCTCACCGGCGGCGTGCGATTCAACTATCGCGGCTCCTGGTGCTCGGAGGGTGTCCCCACCAGTTGGGAGAGCGAGTGGCGCGCGGTCGGGACTCGGGGAACCGCCAAATGGGACGGTCAACACGCTCCGGTTGGGGAGTGGGTGCAGCCGGGCGACGGTTTCATCCGAGAAGTCAGCCTCCAGACGGCAAGCGTTGACGATTCCATCAAGCAGCACATCGAAGGTTCGCTCGCTGAGTTCCTCCACGCCCTCGACACCGGTGCGACCCCGAACGGCGAGTGCCACGACAACATTAAGAGCCTCGCGATGGTCTTCGCCGCCGTCGAGTCGGCACAGACGGGTCAGCGGATTGCGATCAGTATCTAGTGTAGGGCGCATAAGTTCGGGATCGAGTGGCATGGGACGACAAACGCAAGAAAGATTCACTCAGCGAACGACCCAAGTCCCGTGCCCCATCTGCGCCACCTGATCCTTGCTTTATGAAAACACTACACTAGAGACATGGACCACTCCGAACTCCTCGCCAAGATCGAATCGTTCGACATCGACGGTGGCCCGGTCAGCCTGACCTTCCCCAAGCGCCTCGCCCGCGAGAACGGGTGGAGCGTCGCCTATGCACAGCGGGTGATCGACGAATACAAGCGGTTCGTCTTCCTGGCGATGACAGCTGGCCACCCCGTCACTCCGAGCGACCAGGTCGATCAAGCCTGGCATCTGCACCTGACCTACTCCGACTCCTATTGGGAGCGGCTGAACGGCGAGGTCCTGCCCAAGCCCCTCAAGCACAACCCGACCAAAGGCGGGCAGGCCGAGAACGAGAAGTTCGACGATTGGTACAACCGCACGCTCGCCAGCTATGAGCGGATTTTCGGCGCGGCTCCACCTCCAGACATCTGGCCTTGCTCGGACATCCGGTTCGGCGAGCACTTGCACTTTCGTCGCGTCAACACCGCCCAGAACCTGATCATCCCCAGGACGAGTCTCTCCAAGGCAAAGTGGGTTGGTTTGACCGTCGTCGTCGCCGCTGTGGCGTCGGGATGCGTGGCCCAAACAACGACCGACACCGTGTTCATGGTGATGATCGGCCTCGGCGTACTTATCCCCATCGTCCTCGCCGTGGTCATCGTTAACGCCATCAAAAATGACCCCCGCAAGCGGGACGCGGGTTCCGGGTGCAGCAGCGGCAGTTCAGGCTGCGGATCGGATAACCGTCATGACGGCGATTCGGACTCGGGGGCAGATTCGGGCTGCAGCAGCGGCTGTGGCGGAGGCGGTTGCGGCGGCGGAGGCGACTGACCTCGAACGCGGGCTGCCGGACGTTCACAAGGAGGGCTCCGTCAACAATCCCGAGCCGGTGACCACCTCGGTGGCGGCCTCTGGCTCTGGCGGAGGGCACTCGATCACCTCGTCAGGCTCCGGCTCGATGGCTCGGTGGGGGTCCATGGCAGCATTCTCCGCCGCGACCGTGAATCACGCGTAAAACCAGCGTCGGTCGTCACTGTCCTGCTGTCTCCGCGCGCGGTATCCTCGAAGCGAAATGCCCGTAATTATCGACATCGTCGCCCGCGAAATTCTCGACAGCCGTGGAAACCCCACCCTTGAAGTTGATGTCTTTCTCGACGACGGTAGTTTCGGGCGTGCGGCGGTACCTAGCGGGGCCAGTACGGGAGCTTGGGAGGCGGTTGAGCTTCGAGACGGCGACAAGAAGCGCTATCTCGGAAAGGGCGTCCTCCAAGCGGTTGAAAACGTCAACGACGTGATCGCACCGCACCTGCTCGACAAGGACGCAACCGATCAGGGCGCGCTCGATCAGATGATGATCGACCTCGACGGGACGCCGAACAAGGCCAAACTCGGAGCAAACGCGATCCTCGGCGTGTCCCTCGCGGTGGCGAAAGCGAGCGCGCAGGCGACCGGTCTCCCCCTTTTCCGCTATGTGGGTGGCGTGAAGGCGCATGTGCTGCCCGTGCCGATGCTGAACATCCTCAATGGTGGGCAGCACGCCGACTCCAATGTCGATTTTCAGGAGTTTATGGTGCTTCCCGTGGGAGCCCCGACGTTCGCCGAAGCCCTTCGCTGGGGCGCAGAGATCTTTCACAGCCTCAAGGCGGTCCTCAAGGGCAAAGGTCTGGGGACGGGTGTCGGCGACGAAGGCGGATTCGCCCCCAATCTCGCGTCACAGGAACTGGCGTTCGACTACATTCTGGAGGCGATTGGCAAGGTCGGATTGACGGCGGGCAAGCAGGTCTGGCTCGGCATCGACGCCGCCGCTACCGAGTTCTACGACAAGGGCAAGTATCGCTACAAGGCCGGCAGCACCCGCGAGCGTGACACCCCTGCCCAGGTGAAGTACCTGGCCAAACTCGCCAGCGATTATCCGCTCATCAGCATTGAAGATGGATTGGCCGAGGATGACTGGGAGGGTTGGCGTCTCCTGACCGAAGCCATCGGCGACAAGTGTCAGCTCGTTGGCGACGACCTCTTCGTCACCAATACGACCCGCCTCAACAAGGGAATCGTTATGGGCTGCGGCAACTCGATCCTCGTCAAGGTCAACCAAATCGGCAGCCTCAGCGAGACGCTCAGTGCGGTCGATATGGCCCGCAGAGCGGGATACACCGCTGTCATGAGCCATCGCTCCGGCGAGACTGAAGACACGACCATCGCCCACCTCGCGGTGGCGACGAACTGTGGTCAGATCAAGACAGGTGCCCCCAGCCGCACCGATCGCGTAGCGAAGTACAACGAACTGCTTCGCATCGAGGAGATGCTGGGATCGAACGCCCAGTACGCCGGTGCCGGTGCCTTTGGCAAGCTGACTCAAATCATCGATGGGGCCAAGAGCCCGGCAGCGGCAAAACCCAAGGCTGCAACGAAGAAGTAGTCGGCGACCTTAGTCGATCGGCGGCTGGTGGGCGCGGGCGAGCGCAGTGAGGAGCAGTCGCAAGTGGGTGCCATGGGACGGCAACGACGACAGGCCTGTCAAGCAAGACAAGCAGATTCCGTGCTGTCCCCGCTCGCGAGCCTCGTTTTCGTTGAGTAACTCGACAAACTCTGGGTTCAGTTCCCAACGCGTCCTCCAAGAAGCTCAATAGAATTCCCATTCTCTCTGCGGCGTCAGCGACGCGCAATATCGTCGGTGAGACCCATCGGCCTCGCGATGGGTTTTCGAACTTGTTAACGACCGTCCGCAGGATCAAAACTCGTAGATCACCCTGGTAATCCAACCAGACTCGCACAATTATCGGACCCACAAAGACCAGCTGAGCGGAGATGCCTAAATTCTCGGGCTAGAATAAAGACTGCTGTCAATCAACTCATAGGAGATGAGATTGTGAAAGTTGGAGTACTTTGCTTCTCGCTGGGCCTCGGCCTAGCCTCGTGTGGCGTCGCCCATGCGACCCTGTTGTCCAATGGAGATTTGGACCGGACCTACATGCAGGAAATTGTTCCTGGATTCTCGCTGCCGAAGCCGGATCAGTGGATGAACGTAGGTTCGCGCTCGATCACCGGCCCGTACGAAGATGAAATGTCGTCCGAGCCGTGGGCCGGACCCATGCCAACCCCGGCCACGAACAATGGATTCAATGTCACGACCGGTGATGCCAATGGCCTCGACTGGGGCGTGTTCTTCAAGCCGTTCTCGGGCACTCCGAATAACGGTGCCGCGACCGGGCATCTGTACCAGGATGTGGCGGGCACGGCCGGCTTGACCTACACCATGACGGGGTGGGCGGGTGCCGAGCCCAATGCGCTCCTGGGTGGAGCCGAATTTGCCCTGGAATTCCTCAACGCAGGTGGAGGACTGATCGGCGGAGCAACCTACGATCTGATGCCCACGCTCAAGACGCCAAACGGCCAGCCGTTCAGCTATAAGCAGTACAGCCTGAGTGCTGTTGCTCCTGCCGGGACGAGTTACGTCCGCGTTCGCGCCTCAATGATCGACGCGATGAACAACCCCGCTGGTGGCGGTCAAGCCTACGTGGTCGATGACTTTACGCTGAATGCAGTACCCGAGCCGGCCACGATGGCCATTCTCGGATTCGGAGTCGTCGCGGCCCTGCGGCGACGCGCGGCGAAGAAGTAGCCTCCTTCGCTCTTGCGACCCTTAGCGTGAGATTCCGGAATGGGTCTCACGCAAAGGTCGCAACGGCGCGCCACGAGTCCCCTTTGCGTTCCTGTGCGTCCGTGGCGTGATACATCCGGAGAACCCCGACGAAATCACTCGGCGGTTGCATCGGCTGGGGCTTTTGCGGTCTCTTCCACTGAGTCGGTCGCTGCGGGGACCTCGGAGCCTGACGGGGCCTTGCCGGGGCGCGACATCCACAAGAAGACCAAACCGCCCAAGAGGACGATTCCAACCAGCAACGCGATGATCCTGCGAGCCCCTGTTAGGCGGATCGACATCACGATCAGCGCGACGCCAATCAAGCCAACCACGGACCACACGAGCCATTCGGGCAGCGCACCAGGCGCGATCCAGCCGAAGAACACCATCGTCAGGAACCCAAGTAACAGCGCCGCACTCGTGAAGCACCCAAAACACCCCGCATTCCCCGGCGATTCCCCCTTGATGATCAGACGCAGTACGAGCCAGCCCAGAAGGTAAGCGAAGGCAGCTGCCGCGCCAAGGTACACCCAGCCCATCGCCTTGGTTTGCGAAATCCCATCCATCGCGGGCTGGAAGGAGTTGGCGTCGGAGGTTGCCGCATGTTCTTGATCCTCGCGATGTTCGCCTTCCTTCTCCTTCTCTTTCTCTTTCTCTTTCTCGGTTTCCTTGGATTCGTCGCCGCCGGTTGTCGAGCCGACTTTCGGCGGGTCGCCGCCGGCGAGAGGGTCGTCTTGGGCTCGCGCGGTTACGCCCGATGCCGCGACCAGAATAATCGTCGCGAACAAGGCGAGAACCCAATGCAAAGAGCGAAATCGCGAAAAACTCATGCGAGCACCTTGATTTGGATGGTGGTCGTGAACCCACCCTTGACGGAGAGCGAAATCTGATTCCCGGCTGGCCCAGGCTTGAGTGGGATTGACGCCTTGGTCGAGCCTCCGGACACGGAGACCGTGCACGTCCGGCCCTCGATCTGCACCTGGCTGCCGACCATCTTCATGACCGCGAGCGTCCCTGTCGGCGCCCCTGCGGCCTTGGCAGGAGGAAGCAAGACGACCCGGCCACCCGACTCCGAGCCGGTCGCGACGAGTCCGAGTTCTTGGCCCCGACGAACCGTCGCCGGGATGCCTTCGACAACGACGGCGACCTTGGCCGTGAGCCACCAAGCCGCCACTCCGCCGATCACAAGGATCGCGATAAGAGGAATTAGCCAAGCCATGACGTTGCCCTTCTTGGGTTCAACCTTTGGTTTGGTAACTGGCTTTTTAGGTGGCTCAGCGGGCTTAGCACCCCGAGCCGGATGAGTGATCAGGTTCGCGGGGAGTGTTCGCCAGACGTTTTCGTCGGGTCCGTAAGTCCAAAAATGAACTTGAACGGCGTCCGGACTGTGCCGGCTCGCAGTCTGTGTGGCAGAGTACGGCTTGAACCCCGAGCCTTCCAGCTTCCCGGTTCGACCTTGTTGTGCGCGGATTCCTGCGTCAAGCTTTGGGTCCGTCGGGGCTTCGTTGAGGGGGTTCGTCGTGATTTGAATGAGAACCGTGGGACGACCGCGAATCTCGGTTCCGACCATGTCGAGCAGGTCTCGGCGAGGCTGGACGTTGTCGTGGCCATCGTAGCGTCGTTTCGCCGCATCGTTAACATAGGGTTTGCCATCGGGTCGGGATGTTAGATATGTCTGCGGAACCGCGTCGGTGATTTTGGCGATCGTTTCCGGCACGACGTCCACGGCTTGCACGACCCAAGGACTCGTTTTGTAAAGATCGAGCTGATACGGGTAGAGCGAGGCCAAGCTGCGGTTTTCCATCGGGACATTCCGCGAGTCCTCGTTGGCGGCGACCATCTTGAGGAATTGGCCGATCACGTTGCGGGCAAACAGCGTCTCCGGGCTCCGACTCGCCGCCCGCGAGGAATCGACGAGGAACACAAAGTGGAACGGGTGCTCGCCAAGCTCGGTGCCTTTGCCGCTGGTCGTCTTGATGCCCTCGCGAATCTTGGTCAGCAAGTCGGTTGCAGCCTGGCGTTCGAGGCTGATGTCGTCCTCTTTCTTGGGCTGGGCGAGGGCGGCTTGGCCGACGAGGCACAGGCCGATCAGCGCCAGACAGACGATTCGAAGCAGGGGGAATTTATGCATGCTCTTCATAGGCGCCGACATCGAATACGCTCAAGAGGTTCTCGTAGGATGCACTCTTGCTTACCGCGATCTTATCCCCAACGGTTGCAAGTCCGATGCGGCACTCGCCGGACGGGGACATCAAGTGGCACGACCGACCCGTCGCCGCGTCGAGAATCATGATCCGTCCGCCTCGCTCGCCCTCGAATCCGGCGATGGTCAGGAGGTGAACATCCCGGTGCCACGAGCCCACGAAACTGGCCACGCTCGTGAAGGCAGGCAGGTCGATCCGGCGCTCTAATCGGGGCGGATCGACTCGGCATTCGAGCAGTGCCCCCTTGGAGGCGTCAATCACGTAAATCCGGCCGTCCATGGTGACCGGGTGGCGGTAGGCGGTCGCACAGCCGAGATCGATCTCGCCGATCGTGCCGCCGTCGAAGTCACGGACATCGAGGCGCATTCCATCGCGGGCAACCAACGAGACAATTCCTTCGCCGACGATGCTGATAGAGAGGATTTCGCCGACAATCTCAGCGATAGGCTGAGATTCCGAAACGGTCACCCGCGAAAGCCGCGATCCGGCGGCGGCGAACACGGCCTGGTCGGTCGCGGCGAGACGGGGGAAGCCGTCCGGCGGGGTCACGAGCGGATGGGTGGCGACGGTTTCGCCCGAGGACGTGACGAACACCAATTGCGTCTTCCCCGCCTCAACCTGAGCCCCCACCCAATGCTCGCTCGAATGGGTCTGGGCGACGAACTGCCCGGCCATCGTGCGCTCGCGAAGGAACGCGGAGGCATCAACGATGTCCACGGTCCGCGCGCCGACCGCGTAGACCTTCCCGCGCCAGGCGAGGAGCCGCCAGCTTTCGGTGGGAAGAACCTCCGTCAATCCGCATTGCCGCGAGGCGCTGCCTGGGCGATAGGTCCGCAGGGCGGCACCGTGGGCGTAAATCCAGTTTCCGCCGACCGAGATGATCGCGCCGATGCCGAATCCGGTCGGCGGCTTCTCCATCGGCTGGAGCATTTCGGGTTTGGTGACGGCGATAGGCTTGGCCGCCTCGACACTCCACTCCTGCCTCGGCGAGCCCCCCGCCATCGGCCAGGATCGCAGCGAGGACATGAGGACAACGCCCTCGCACCCCGGCGTCTCGCTTGTGGCGATATAGGTCGGATGCAGGCGTCCCGAACGCGAGCAATAGAGGAACTCCTGGCCGCAGAAGGGACAGAGGGAGGTCGGAACGTCGCCGGTTCGGAGCGGCACCGGACCCTTTCCGCAATTCGGATAGGGGCATTTCTGGACCACCGGCATGCCGCATTGGACACAGAATGTCGCCCCCGCCACGACCTCGGCCCCACACTGGCACCGTTGAACCTTGCTCACGTTCGTGAGTCGGACTATACCTAGCCGGTGCGAGGGCTTACGGGACCTCTGCGAGCGGGTGGCATGGGACGCCAATCAACGCCGGTTCGAAGGCCATAGTCCCGTGCTGCTTCCAGGTATTGACGCTAACGAGTTCGGCACGGGACTGAGGCCAGCGGCTGAATGTCCCAGGTATTTGTCGTCCCATGCCACCCACTGGAGTGTAACGCCCACTCTTGTTCTGGTCTGCTTGATTGTCCCTTAACCGCCCGGCGTCATGACCGTGAACATCCCGAGGTCAAATGGTCGAGAAAGGGTGGCATGGGACGACAATCAAACCCGGTTCGAATAGGTGAGGCCAGAGTCCCGTGCTACTTCTAGGTATCGACGCTACCTTCGCACGGGACTAGGGCCGTGAAGGTCGAACGTCACAGGTACCTTGTCGTCCCATGCCACCCACGAGAACGCTCCGGCTAATGAGTGATCCCATAGTAGGCCTTGACCTCGGGTTTCATCCAGGCAATCAGCAATGGCACGCAGATCACGGCGGGACAGCAGAAGATCAGGGGGACGAGGATGTTGATCAGGTGGCTTACCCATGCCCAGGGCTTGACCGGGAGCCACGTCATGGCGGCATGCAGCACGGTGAAAACCGCGCCCATCCCGACGGCCATCCAGCC
Source organism: Fimbriimonadaceae bacterium (assembly GCA_019694835.1). The sequence continues at coordinate 92,688 of JAIBBE010000233.1, forward strand.
GACTTCTCGAATCAGGTCGGGCTTGAACAGCTCAGACTCGAAGGGGTACGGGTCGCGCACCATCCAGATGCCCAGAAGACATAGGCCGACGTTCGAAAGGGCCATCAGCCAGCAGAACGCGTGGTACCAGGGCATGATCTTCGGCCGGTTCATGCGAGGGGCTCGGTGAGAACGCCGTAAAGCTCAGGGCGACGGGACCCGAAAACGTCGGTCTCGTACTTACCGGGAATGGTGACGTTTCGCTTCGTTCGGGCCTGGCTGAGGTCGAGGTCGGCCATGATGATCTCGGGCATTTCGCGGGCGCGGACGAGTGGCTCGCCGGTCGGCGAAAAAATTCCGCTCAACCCGATGAATCCGAATCCGTTCTCGTTGCCGACTCGGTTGCAGGTCGCCACGAACACTCGATTCTCGGCAGCCCGGACGGGGGCGATGTGGGTCGGTGCGAAGACCGCGCCGTCGGGCCAGTTGGTCGGCAAAACGATCAACTCGGCCCCCTTCAACGCGAGGACGCGGCAGACCTCGGGGATTCGAAGGTCGAAGCAGATGGCGACTCCGATCTTGCCCTTCGGCGTGTCGTAGACCTCAAGCGCGTCCCCGACCCCGACGAATTTGTCGAGCCCGAGTTCGGGGAGGTGGGTCTTGCGGTAGATCGCGGTGCGGTCGGGGAGAATGATTGCGGCGGAATTGAAGACCTGGCCCTCGCTGGCTTCCGCGAATCCGACGACCGCAATCACACCAAGCTCCCGCGATGCGGCTTCGATCGACTGGATCGCCGGATGAGTTGCTTCGATCGCGATCTCGCGGGCGTCGACGAGACTGTCGACGCAATAACCGGTCAGGTACGCCTCCGGAAACACGACGAGGTCAACCCCTTTCTCGGCGAGATCGCGCTGGGTCTGGACCGCGGTTTCGGCGTTCGCCATAGGCTGGCCGAAGGCAACATCCAACTGAGCACACGCAACCCGCATGCGCCGAGTTTACCGACCCTACGGAGGCGGCACCGCTTGACCCATTCCGATGCCAAAAGCGGGGAAGGGGTTCTTCTTGAGCGAGGCAACCCTCTGATCGATCCGAGCCCGGAACTTGGCTGGAAATCCTGACTCTTCCACCACGGCCGCATTCTGCCCGAGCTTATCATCGCGCAGCGAATGCTCCAAACGAACATCGGGGGCGAGATGGAACTTGAACTCCATCGTGGTCCGATCGCCAATCCGGAACTTCTCGAACTTCGGAATTTGGGCGGCGACTTCCTGGAAGTTGGGGTCTTCGGTGAAGTACTTCAGAACGGCCAACTCGTCAGGACCGAGAGCACCGTACTGTTTGACGGTTCCGCCCTTTTGTCCGACCACGAGCGCGAAGTTCTCAGCCGTGACCTTGACGTCGAGGTAGCCGGAGCCGGGCAAACCGGACGGCATGACCTCGGTGGGTTCGTCACGGAAGTCGACTCCGCGACCCTCCGCCATCATGGCCATCATACTGAACATGTCGAACTCGTCTTCCTTGGGTTTGTCGCCGGGGCGATCGACACGCAGGTTCGCGCTGGCACCGAAGGCCATCCGCGTCACAATGTCACGCTGATCTGGTGAGAGGGTCGAGAAGTTGATCTTGCCGCCGGTCATAAGCCCCTGGCGTTGGGAGGCCGTGAGGGTCCCGTAGAGCCGGAGCATGTCCCAGTTGAGTTGGCCCATCATGCCGCCTTGCATCACGTTGGCGGCGAAATTGGCGAAGTACGGCATCGCGATGGGGGTCGACTGGGGATCTTCGGCCTTCAGAGCGTACGCGGCCATGTCGTCAAGGGGCGGGATTTCGCGCCCCACGCTGGATTTGATCAGCTTGGCGAGCGCTTCGCGGTCGACGCGCGTGCGTCGGGCTTCCGCCGGTTTCGAGGGCCGCACCACCAACCAACCATTGGATTCGATCACGGCGGTCTCGCCGCTTTTGAGCTGCTTGTAATAGCCGCCGGCAGTCTGCTTTCGCTCGCTGGACATCATACGGAAGATCCCCCCCGCGACTGAATCCGGCATGTTGGCGACGACGTTGAGTTTCTTGAACTCGGCCATCGCCAGCACAGACTCGGAGACGTCGTAGGACAAGGGGTCGAAGCGGTCAGGCTGAAGCAACCGTTCGGCAAGTTCCTTGCTGAGCTGCGGCTCGTCGGCACCCGGGCCGTAGTACCGCGAGAAGGTGCTCGACATCTCCTCTGAGATGGGGCTGAGCTTGATCACGGGCCCGTCCTCTGCGGTTTCCGGTGCCTTTTTGGGAATCACCTGCCCTTGCGGACTGATCTCGACGTCGTCCATCTGCTCCATGAAGCTCTCGCCGAGCGGAATTCCCTGGCTCGACTCGAAGATCACTTGACCTTTGGCATCGAAGAACTTGAGACTGGCTTGAGTTCCGCCGAACATGCCGGCGCGGGTGATCACCAGCATGACTTTGGTTGGCGCGGAGGCTATGGGCTCCAGCCGGCGCGAAAAACCAGGCATGAACCGCTCGGCCCACTCCTGCATCTGCGCCATCTCGGGAGGCACGTTGGCTTCGTTCTCGGCCTTGGCTTTCTTGCTGGCCTCGACCGTTGCATTGTGCTGGGTGATGATCTCGTTGACGGTCGCCGAATCTAACGTGAGCGGTCGCTGCATGCGCGTGGGATTGGTCGCAAAGACGACGCGACCGTCTTTGGGCATTGCTGCGATGACCGAAGCGTCGAGCGATGAAAGCAGCGTGATGATCGCCTTGTTCGCCGCACCGCCGCCGAATCCCTGCATGGCGAAGACTCGACTGGTCGCCTCCGCAGCGGCGGCAGCCTCCTGCTCACCTTCGCCGGACTTCTCCGGCTTGGGCTTCAGGCTGTCGCGCATTTCCTTGAGGGCTTTGCGCACGAGTGCAGTCCGGTCTTGAAGTTCCTTTCTTTCTTCAGCGATGTGCTTCGGTGCGTCCTTCGACAGTCGCCACACCTCGCCATCCTGCTTCCATTCACCCGAAACCGCGACCGCGATCTGGTCCATTAGCGCCTTGAGTTCGACATCTCTCACTTTGAGGATCAAGACGTCGCGATCCAGGGACGGGCTGACTTCCAGCTTGACCCCGGTCTTGGTCGCAAGGTCTTGAACGATGCGGGCGCTGGGCGCAGCGAGGGCGTCCATCGTCACCCTCTGGGAGAGGTCCTGAGCATAGGCTATGCTGCCAAGACAGGCGACGACACAAGCGGACATGCCGCGGGCTCTCATGTTCATGGTCTTACTCTGCAATCATTGTACGGCCCAGGACCCGCATCGGTTAGGTCTTTTTGTGAATTCTCCTTTGGTCAAAGGCGGGGGATTCCATCCTAAGCGCTCTCGGAAGCCTCTCGTTTGAACGTCAGTACGCTTCCGAAAGGGAACCCATTATGCCTCCATCCTCCCAAGGATGGAGGCCCCACCAGCCACGAATGGCAGGGCCATCGCCAAGCCAGGCAACGTCGGGGGAAGCCCCTTCGTAAGTCTCACCATGCGATGGCGAATCCTGCTGTGGCCGCTCGGGGTGACGTTGGCGTTCTTCGTCGATCGACTCGCGACGAGCCCGTGGGTGCCATTTCTCGCCGCCTTGTGGATGATGCACGCGGCGGTGCCGAGACATCGTGCGAACGACCGGATCGAACTCACGGGAGCAGCTTGTCTCACCCCGCTGATCGCGGTGGGCAGCGTCCTGATCATCGGTCTCGTTCGCCTTCTCGGATTAGAGGCCATTTGGCTTTTCAAGGTCGCGGTATTTGCGACCGCACTCCTGACGCTCTCAGAACTCGTGAAGCGGGTCTCAAACCGAAAGAAGGAGCCTCACCAGAAGTCGGTCGTCGAAGGCCATCGCCCCGTCGGCCCCATCGTCCAAACCGCCCGCTCCCGGCGAAAGACCCCTGAGCCATAATCAGCCCGTGAGCGCGAACCTGCTGGTGGTCGAGGATGCGGAGGTCGAATTCCACGTCAAGGGTGGCGTCGTCCGGGCTCTGGATGGCGTTTCGCTCCGCGTCAACCCCGGTGAGACGGTCGCAGTTGTGGGAGAATCGGGTTGCGGGAAGACGACCCTCGCCCGCGCAGTGCTCGGACTCCAGAAGCTCTCCAGCGGCCGCATTTCGGTGCAAGGTCACAACGTCGATGGCGTGCCGAAGGGGCTGGCGAAGTCGGTCGGCATGGTCTGGCAAGACCCTTACGCGAGCCTCGATCCGAAGTGGCGTGTCGGCAAGTCGGTGGAGGAGCCGCTGCGGCTCGAAGGTCAGACCGGCTCCATTGAGAAGATCCTGGAAAGCGTCGGCCTCGATCCGAAGATGGCGACTCGCTATCCGCACGAACTCAGTGGCGGCCAGCGCCAGCGCATCGCGATTGCCCGCGCGCTCGCCCTCAAACCGCCTCTTGTGATCTGCGACGAGCCTACGGCGGCTCTCGACCTCAGCATTCAGGCGCAAGTTCTGAACCTTCTCAAGGATCTCCAATCCGAGCTTCGGTGCGCATATCTCTACATTTCGCACGACTTGCTGACGGTGAGGTTCCTCGCCGACCGCATCGCCGTCATGTACCTCGGCCGGATCGTCGAGGAAGGGCCGACCGAGCAAGTCTTCGCCCATCCGCGACACCCCTACACCAAGGCGCTGCTCGAATCTGCGCCGAGCCTCCAGAACCTCGGCCACCTTCCGGAAGAAGCCAAAGGGGAAATCCCAGATCCCCGCACGCGGTTTCCTGGCTGCCGTTTCGCTGGTCGCTGCCCGAAGGCGCAGGATCTTTGCGTCGCCGAAGACCCGGCAAGCCGCGAACTCGATGGCGTCCGCGTCTGGTGCCACTTCCCGGATTGAAGATTCGCTTCCGGCCCCCCTCACCTGCGCCCAGAGAATTTGGCCAGCAGTGAACTTGGTGGCGGAGGAGAGGGGTTGGGGGAGAGGTTCCTCGGCGGCCTTGCAACTATGTCCAACGCGCGCCGGCGGGACGCCAGCGGTACAGTTGACAGCCCCCTCACCTGCGCCCAGAGAATTTGGCCAGCAGTGAACTTGGTGGCGGAGGAGAGGGGTTGGGGGAGAGGTTCCTCGGCGGCCTTGCAAACACCTCCCGTGTGCCGGCAGGTTGCCAGCGGTACAGTTGACAGCCCCCTCACCTGCGCCCAGAGAATTTGGCCAGCAGTGAACTTGGTGGCAGAGGAGAGGGGTTGGGGGAGAGGTTCCTCGGCGGCCTTGCAACTATGTCCAACGCGCGCCGGCGGGACGCCAGCGGTACAGTTGACAGCCCCCTCACCTGCGCCCAGAGAATTTGGCCAGCAGTGAACTTGGTGGCGGAGGAGAGGGGTTGGGGGAGAGGTTCCTCGGCGGCCTTGCAAACACCTCCCACGTGTGCCGGCAGGTTGCCAGCGGTACAGTTGACAGCCCCCTCACCTGCGCCCAGAGAGTTCGGCCAGCAGTGAACTTGGTGGCGGAGGAGAGGGGTTGGGGGAGAGGTTCCTCGGCGGCCTTGCAACTATGTCCAACGCGCGCCGGCGGGACGCCAGCGGTACGGGCGGCGGACACGAACGAGGCCTGAACCTTCACAATAGGGTCATGCCCGCAAAACTCCCCGTCGTCGTGATCGTGGGTCGACCCAACGTCGGCAAGAGCACGCTTTTCAACCGGATCGTCGGACGGCGGGTGGCGGTCGTCGAGGACAGCCCCGGCGTGACCCGCGACCGGCTCTACGCCGAAGCCGAATGGAATGGACGCAAGTTCACCCTCGTCGATACCGGCGGCATCCTATTCGGCGACGAAGATCCCCTCGTCGAGCAGATTCGGGTGCAGGCGAACGTCGCCCTCGCCGAGGCTGACGTTGTGCTCTTCATGACCGACGTGACCGAAGGCGTCACCCCGCCGGACATCGACCTCGCCAATCGCCTGCGCGGCATCAAAAAGCCGGTGATCATCATCGCGAACAAGTCCGACAACAAGAGCCGCGCGGAGGCGGTGAGCGAGTTCTATGAGTTGGGGGTGGGCGAGGTCCGGGCCGTTTCCGGTCTGCACGGGCGCGGAGTCGCCGATATCTTGGACGAAGTCGTCGCCGACTTCCCCAGCCAGAAGGACTTGCCCGAGGAAGCCGAAGAAATCCGGCTCGCGATTGTCGGGAGACCGAATGTGGGCAAAAGCTCGCTGCTCAACGCTTTCACCGGCGAGGAGCGCGTGATTGTCTCGAACATCCCGGGTACCACCCGCGACGCGATCGACACGCTCATCGAATACAAGAACGAGACGTTTCGGCTTATCGACACGGCGGGAATCCGGCGTCGCGGCAAGATTCAGGGAACGGTCGAGTACTACATGGCCCTCCGTGCGACGACCGCGATCGAGCGTGCCCAATGCGCCCTGATTGTCGTTGACGGCGAGGAAGGCCTCACCGACGGCGACAAGCGCATCGCCAAGATCGCGCACGACGAGGGCCGGGCGCTGGTCGTGGCCGTCAACAAATGGGACCTCGTCGAACCGCCCGATGGTCAGCCGCGCATCACACAGTCACCCGAGAAGAAGGCCTTCATCAAGCAACTTCGCAACGAGCATCCGGAAATTGCCTACGCCAATATCTGCTTCACGAGCGCGAAGGAGAGCGCGGGCTTGGAGCCCGTCTTGGATCGCGTGATTCAAGCCGTCGACTCGTGGAACATGCGGATTTCGACCGGCCAGCTGAACCGCTTGGTGCAAGACGCCATGTTCGCGCGGCCCTATCACAGCAAGGGCAAGCAGTTCAAGGTGTATTACGCGACCCAGGTAGCCGCCCGCCCGCCGTCCTTCGTTCTCTTCTGCAATGACCCCGACTTGATGCACTTTTCGTATAAGCGCTATCTCGAGAACCAGATTCGCAAGGCGTTTCCCATGGAGGGCACTCCGATCCGAGTCAGCGCAAGGTCGAGCCACAACCGCGAGGAATAAAACCCACGGGTCCCGAAGCGACCATGATGCCGATCTGTCGAGCGACCGATTCGACCAAGACGACGTGTTAATGGGCTCGCCCTTGGGGCAGTTTGCGCGCTTCTGAGCCTATGGCAACCAACGCAGTTCATTTCTCCGCTGAGGGCGGATCAGGCGAACAATGCCGTCGGCGAAGACGACAAATGCGCCGCCGTGCCGGGACGACAGCCATTCACTCCCACCGCTCGCACTGGGTTCCCAGGCATCGGCCTCAAAGAAGAGCACAGTATTGGACGGATCGTCGAAGTCCCCAAGCTTCTTCGACGAGACCCCCGAGTTCATGGCGTAGCTGAACGGCGTCTTCGCTAGCGGACACCTCGTCAATCCGACGCCCGGGTCATAGAGGTTGAGCGCGGCTGACCAATTCTTCGCGATCGGGAGTCGGTCGTCCCAGTCATCTGAGTACATTTGGGCGGCGATGCCAAGCCTCTTCAGGTTATAGAGGCAAGTGCTCCGGCCATGGACCGTTCGGCTCGATGCAAGCACCGGCGCGATAATCGCAGAGCCTGCGAAGGCGAAAAAGACCAGCGAGCCCGTCGACAGGAGGCTCTTGGTCCGCTTGGGTGCGGGACCTAGTTGGGCAGCACCGATGAGAAGGGCGACGGCAACACCACCCGCGATGGCCGCGAGCAAGGGATTTCCCTCCGTCTTCCCCGGCATGACAAAGCCCGCCAAGATCGCGCATCCAAGAGCGACCAGAATGCCGACCCACCGAAGCACAGATTCGACCACGACGACTTAGTATGGGCTCATGGTGTCCCTTCGCTATACTAGCTTCATGGGCGACTTGGACCGCATACACCTAGACCCGGCCATCATGGGTGGCAAGCCCTGCGCTAAGGGAGCACGCGTGACCGTAGGTACCATCGTCGGGCTGTTTGCCGTGGGTCACGACATGCGGCGTATTCTCGAACTCTATCCGTACCTCACGGAAGCTGACGTACGGCAGGCCGCTCAGTACTTGAGGCAATGAACGTCGCCCTCGTCCTCTTCGCTCTCCAGCCACCGCAAGTGATCGTCGCAAACCTGCCCGAACTTCGCAGCGCCGCGATGAATGCCAAGCCCGGAACGACTGTCTTGGTCAAATCCGGTGACTACCAAGGCGGCCTCTACCTCTCTGACCTCCACGGACAATCCGGTAAGCCGATCACTATCGCGGGCCAAGACCCGAAAAACCCGCCCAGGTTCACGGGTGGCGGGGGAGTTCAGTTCAGCAAGGTCAGCCACCTCGAACTTCGAGACCTGCGTATCCAGAACATCACCGCCAACGGCCTCAACATCGATGACGGCGGAGAGCTAACCAAGCCGTCGCACCACGTCACCCTCAAACGAATCCACGTCAGCGACCTCCCCAAGGGCAACCACGATGGCATCAAGCTGTCGGGCCTCAAGGACTTTCGGGTCGAAGACTGCACCGTCGAGCGGTGGGGTGGGTCGGGGATTGATATGGTCGGGTGCCATCAGGGCGTCATCGAGGGATGCGTGTTTCGCGACGGCGGCGACAGCGGGGTTCAGGCGAAAGGCGGATCGAGTGAAATCGTGGTCCGCACCAGCCGATTCAAGGACTTCGGCCAGCGCGGCGTCAATCTCGGCGGAAGCACCGGCGCGGACTACTTCCGACCGCCGCTCGCCGCGATGCCGAAAGACGGGAAGTTCGAAGCCCGCAACCTTCGAGTAGAGGGTTGCACCTTCGTCGGCGGCGTGGCTCCGTTCGCTTTTGTCGGAGTGGATGGGGCGACGGCTCGGTTCAGCACGATTATCGATCCGGGCAAGTGGGTCATGCGCATCTTGCAAGAGACCCGAACTGAGGGATTCCTGCCCTCTCGGAACGGAATCTTCACCGACAATCTCGTAATCTTCAGTTCGACTGGCTGGTCGGAAGGTGGGGTCAACGTCGGCCCCGGCACCCAGCCCGACAGCTTCCAGTTCGCGCGCAACTTCTGGTTCTGCCGTGACAACCCGACCCGAAGCACCCCGCGCCTGCCCACGTCCGAGAAGGAGGGCGTATACGGTAAAGACCCCCTGATCAAGGTCGATGCCGAAGGCCGCGTTACGGTCCCGGCGTCCAGCCCAGCCGCCGGATTCGGCTCGGGCGCGTACCGACGCTGACGAGGGGTAAGGTTCAGGCGTGGAAGACGCGAAGAAACTCGTCCTGATCGACGGCTACAGCCTGCTGTACCGGGCCTTCTTCGCGACGCGAATGCTCAGCACGAGCGACGGACGGCCGACGAACGCGCTGTTCGCCTTCACCAGCATGCTCTTCCTTCTCCTCGAACAAGAGAAGCCCGACGCCATCGTCGTCGCGATGGACGCGCCGGGCAAGACCTTTCGCCACGCCGAATACGCCGAGTACAAGGGCACGCGCCGCGAAATGCCGCCCGAATTGCAAGTCCAGATGCCGGTCGCGCGGGAGCTGATCGCTGGGCTCCACATCCCGCTGATCGAGCTCACCGGATACGAGGCTGACGACATCGTCGGCACGCTCTCACGCCTCGGCGAGGAGAACGGCTACACGACCCTGATTGTCACCGGCGACCTCGACTCGCTCCAGCTCGTCGACGACTGGGTTTCGGTCATGACGAACAAGCAGGGCGTGACCGACACCGTCGTCTACGACCCCGAAAGAGTCCGCCAGCGCTATGGATTCGAGCCCACGCTACTCCCCGATTACAAGTCCATCGTCGGCGACACCTCGGATAACATCCCCGGCGTCCCCGGCATCGGCGAGAAGGGCGCGACGACCCTCATCCAGCGCTTCGGCACCATCGAGACCATGCTGGAGCGCTTCGACGAGGTCGAGGACAAGCTCAAGAAGAAGATCGAGCCAGTCAAGGAGCAGATGATCAAGTCGAAGTGGCTCGCGACCATCGACCGCCACGCGCCAATCGAGTTCGACTTCAAGCCCTACCATGTGACCGAAGAAGGCCTCGAACACACGCGCTCCGTCCTCGATTCGCTCGAATTCAAGAGCCACATCCGCCGCCTCACCCCGATCATGTCGCCGTACTTGGAAGGCGTTGACCGCGGGACTCACAAGGTAGTTGAGGTCGTCTCCGAGCGCCTCGAACCGACACTTGAAGCCGATGTCGAGAACTACGACGACCTCGTGTTTTGGGTCGGTGACGGACCCTACGCCGCGATCCTCGCACCGGAGATTGGGCAGGCGTCGATGTTCGAGGACTCCAAGGCCGAGTCTGCCTTGCTCGCGGTCGGAACCGAGGTGCGCCGAGTTCCGCGCGATCTGTTCTTCCGGCTTTTCGAGTCCAACCCTGGCGCGGCGATTCTGCACGATTCGAAGCCGTTCTTCAAGTCAATCCCGGCCACGATGACCCCGGCACGGTTCGACTCGATGCTCGCAGGATATGTCTTGCAGTCCGGGCGGACCAGCTACTCGCTGCGCGACTTGGCCCAGGCGTACCTCGACTACGCCGCGCCCGACACGCCCGAGCAGCAGGTAGCGGCGCTCTCGCTGCTCGAAGCCCCGATGCGCGAACGGCTGGGCAAAGAGGGGCAGACGAAGGTCCTCGACGAGATCGAGAACCCGCTCGTGCCGATCCTGGCAGAGATGGAGATGTGCGGCATCCAGGTTGATCGCGGATTCTTTGAGGAGTTCTCCAAATCGCTGCAAGTTGAAATAGAGAAAACCCAGGCGATTATCTTCGAGATGGCGGGTCAGGAGTTCCTCATCGCCTCGCCCAAGCAGCTTGGAGAGGTCCTGTTCGAGAAGCTCGAACTCCCCGGCGGCAAGAAGACCAAGACGGGCTATGCAACCGGCGCGGAAGTCCTGCAGCTGATGGCTCCCGCCTATCCGATCTGCAGTGAGGTCCTGACTTGGCGCGAACTGACCAAGCTCAAATCGACTTACTCCGACGCCCTGCCCAAGATGATCGGGCCGGACCATCGCATCCACACGAACTACAGCCAGACCGTCGCCGCAACCGGGCGGCTAAGCAGCAACGAGCCGAACCTGCAGAACATCCCGATCCGCACCGAACTGGGGCGCCAGATCCGCAAGGCATTCGTTGCCGCGCCCGGCTACCGACTCGGCTCGTTCGACTACTCGCAGATCGAACTCAGACTCCTCGCACATCTCTGCAACGATGAGGTCCTCGTCGACGCGTTCCAAAAGCGGATCGACGTCCACGCGGTGACGGCGGGGCTGATGTTCAATTTGAAGCCGGAGGAAGTAAGCAAGGAGCAGAGGCGCTTGGCGAAGATGCTCAACTACGCGGTGCTTTACGGCGTCACCGACTTCGGCCTCGCCAACCAGCTTGGCGGCGGGTTCAGCGTTTCGGAGGCGAAAGCGCTGATCACCCAGTACTTCGAACGCTTCCCAAGCGTGAAGGAATTCACGAACAAGGTCATCCAAGAAGCGCGCTCGACCGGATTTACGACCACGATGTCCGGACGTCGCCGCTACTTCCCCGACATCCACGCCGCGAATCGGAACGAGCGGATGTATGCCGAGCGCCAAGCCGTCAACGCCCCAATCCAAGGCGCCGCCGCCGACATGATCAAGATCGCGATGATCCACGTCCGCAAGCTCCTGGGTGCCTCAGCGACGCGCATGCTGCTTCAGGTTCACGACGAGTTGGTCTTCGAGATGGCAGACGACGGCGACGCCCTGATCACACCGGTTCGCGAAGCGATGGAAGACGCCCTGCCGCTCGACGTGCCCGTTGAGGTTGATGCCAAGGTCGGCGTCAACTGGGGCGAGATGACCGTCGTCTAACCGTACCGCTGGCGTCCCGCCGGCACTGTTGAAGCTGCACGTTGGGGGATGCCGGCGGGACGCCAGCGGTACTGGAAAGGCGACCACTCCGTTTCAACCTATGCATCCATCCACCCACGGATGGATGCCCGCCCCGGCCACTTACTCGGTCTTCATGACTTCGGCATCGGCCGCAGGCGGCTTGTAGACGCCGCGGGGGAGAGCGTTGGGGGCTTCTTTCTCCCAACCCGCGACGGGCTCCCAACCACGCGTGACGTAGTCGCAGTACATCACGAACATCAGGAAGAACCAGGTAAAGCCGGCGTAGGCCCACATCTTGATCAGCTTCGTTCCGTACTTGACGCCCATGAAGTAGGCGACGACGAGGGTCGCTTTTGCAATCGCGATCGTGAGCGCGATCGCGTTGTTGACGTGACTGCTTCCCGTGGGATACTTGGCTGCAAGCAACGTTAAGATCATTCCGAGAATGAGTAAGGCTAAGACCCTAGCGTAGGTCGAGATCGGGACGATGTGGTGTGCGTGTGATTCGCTCATGGTGTTAGCGTGGGATCAGATAGAACAGCGGGAAGAGGAAAATCCAGACAAGGTCGACGAAGTGCCAATACAGGCCGACCATTTCGGTGTTGACGTAGTCCTGGGCCGAATGGGTTTTCTTCCAGTGCAGATACATCAAGGCCCCAATGATCAGCATGCCGACGATAACGTGGATCGCGTGGAGTCCGGTCAGCGTGAAGTACATGCTGAAGAAGAGGTGGGCGATTCCCTCAGGGACGGCGGCGACAGCAGCGTCACCGTGGGCGGCCGTGACGGATTCCAGATTCCAGGTGAAGTTCCGGTCGGGAAGCAGTCCATGGCTGATCTTCGGCGACCATTCGAATACCCACTTGATGACCAAGAACGCGGCGGCACAGATCTGGACCAAGGCTAGGTTCGCCAGGACCTTCTTGTGGTCCTTCTTCTGGGCGAAGTGCACGGCGAGGGCCATCGCGAAGCTGCTGATGAGCAGGATCGTCGTGTTAATACCGCCCCAGAGCGGACTGAGCAGCCGGTGGGCCTCATAGAATTCGGGCTGATACTTCCAGCGGTAGATGCTGTACATCACGAACAGCACGCCGAAGAACATGATTTCCGTGACGAGGAAAGCCCACATGCCGACGACGTAGCATTCGGTCTGCTGCTCCATGTCCTCATACTGGTGCTTCAGGAGCGGATCGTGGCCGTGGCCATGATCGTGCGACGCCGGGGCATGACTGGACTGGGTCGTGATATCCATGATCTTAGAGGGCTCCCTTGACCGCGACCGGCTCCTCTTCGTAGAGGGCGGCGTCAGCTTCGGAGTCATAGTCGTAGGCCTCTTCGGTCACGACCGGGGTCTCGTAGAAGTTGTAAGTCGGCGGGGGCGAGTCGGTCTCCCATTCGAGGCCTTTGGCGCCCCATGGGTTCGGGCCAGCCTTTTCGCCGTTCTTGAGCGACGACGTCAAATAGAACGCGGGCAGAAGCAGTCCGATCGCCAGGAACGAGGCTCCCGCCGTCGAGAGGATGTGCCAGATCTGCCAGCTTGGCTCGAAATAGTAGTAGTGCCAGCGGCGCGGCATACCGAGGTACCCGACGATGAACTGCGGCATGAACGTGAGGTTGAAGCCGAGGAACGTGATGAACGCCCCGATTTTGCCCCAAGTGTCGTTGTACATCCGCCCGAACATCTTCGGCCACCAGAAGTGCAGGCCGCCGAGGAAAGCCAGCAGCGTTCCGCCGACCATGACGTAGTGGAAGTGAGCGACGATGAAGTAGGTGCCGGTGAGGTGGACGTCGGTCGAGAGCGAGGCGAGGTACATGCCGGTCAAGCCACCAATCACGAAGAGGCCGATGAAGCCGAGGGCATAAAACATCGGGGTCGTGAAGTGGATCGAGCCCTTGTACATCGTCGCGGTCCAGTTAAAGACCTTGACCGCCGACGGAATCGCCACCAAGAAGCTGGCAAACGAGAAGACAATCCCCTGGTACATCGACTGGCTCGAAACCACCATGTGGTGGCCCCAGACGATGAAGCCCAAGCCTGCGATAGCCAGGGACGACATGGCGACGAATTCGTAGCCAAAGATGCGCCGTCGCGAGAAGCACGCGATGAGTTCCGAAACGACGCCCATCGCCGGCAGAATCATGATGTAGACGGCGGGGTGCGAGTAGAACCAGAACATGTGCTGGAACAGCACCGGGTCGCCGCCGAGTTCGGGGCTGAAGACGCCGACGCCGAACGCGCGCTCGACGATGACGAGGCCGAGGGTGATGGCGACAACGGGCGTGCCAAGCATGATGATCACGCTCGTCGCGTAAGTTGCCCATGCGAAGAGCGGTAGCCTGAACCACGTCAACCCAGGAGCCCGCATCTTGTGGATGGTGACGATGAAGTTCAAACCCGTCGCAATCGAGGAGAAGCCCGCGATGAATGCGCCGAGCAAGGTGACCGTAACCTGTGAGCTGCTGTAGAGCGACGAATAGGGCGTGTAGAACGTCCAGCCCGTATCGACGCCACCCATGAGCTGTCCGGCGATGGCAAAGCACCCGCCGATCATGTACAGGTACCAACTCAAAAGGTTCAAGCGTGGAAAGGCGAGATCTCTCGCCCCAACCATCAGAGGTAATACGAAGTTCCCGAGCACGGCAGGGATCGCCGGGATCAGGAAGAAAAAGATCATGATGATGCCGTGGGCAGAGAAGACCTTGTTGTAGGTCTCCGACGTCAGGAACGTGCCCTGCGGCGAGGTCAACTCCAACCGGATCAGCGAGGCCATCACGCTGCCCAGGAAGAAGAAGAACGAGACGCCGATCAAGTACATCACGGCGATGCGCTTGTGGTCACCCGTCAGCAGCCACGAGGAAATCGTGTGCTTGACGTTGAGGTAGTTCGTGCGCGGGGCTTCGACGGTGGCGTCAGCGACGGCGCTCATCGACCTCCCTCCGACATCGGCTGTGGTTCACCTGGTCTCATCGTGTTCTCGTTGGTTCCACCCACGGGCGGAGTCACGGCTTGACCGCTTTCCTGGCTGGGTGGTGCCTGACCGAGCGTCTTGATGTACTCGGTCAGTTGGAGGACTTGCTCCTCCGAAACTTGATCCTTCTTGTATTCCGGCATGGTCTTGTCGTAGCCGGTCACGAGGTGCATGTAGGGATCGTAGATCGCGTTGCGCATATAGGCGTTGTCGGCGACGACCATCTGCCCGTCCTTCATGCGACGCTTGGTTCCGTAGATGCCGTACAGACTAGGCCCGCGCTCGTTGTCCTGATCACCGTGGCAGTTGCCGCAAGCGAGTTTGTCGTAAAGCTGCTTGCCCGCCTCGGCCATGGTCGTCGGCGTCTTGATGAAGCGGTTGCCGCCCTTCGCGACCCAGTCCTGATACTCTTTCTTCGGCATGACGTAAACGTAACCACCCATTTCCGAGTGCTGGGTTCCGCAGTGCATGGCGCACAGGATGTGGTACTTGCCAGGCTTCGTCGGCGTGAACCAATACGAGGTGTAGCGCCCAGGCACCACGTGCCACTGAAGGCGAAACTCGGGGATGTAGAAGGCGTGCAAAACGTCCTGCGAGATCATCGTGAGGCGCACCGGCTCCCCGACGGGGACGTGCATTTCGTTGTTCTCGCGGATTCCGTTCGTGTGCTGGATGTGCCACATCCACTGCTTGCCGATGACGAACATCTCGGTCGCCTTCGTCGGGGCCTTATACAACCCCACGAATTGGTCAGTGCTCCAAAAGAAAATGCCGATGGCGAGGATTAGCGGGCCAACCGACCAGGCGATCTCAAGTTTGGTGTTGCCATGAGGTGGGTTCGATCGATCTGCCTTGCTGCGGTGGTTGTACTTGACCGCAAGGTAGATGATCGCAAGGTAGACCGCGACCGTGAAGAAGACGGTCAGGCCCGAGATCACGAAGAACAGCAGATCGTGCTGGTCGGCGCGTTCGGAGGCCGCTTCGGGTCGAAGAGGGAAGTTCATGGCTGTTCGGTGCTCTCCTTGCGGGGGGTCGTGCGCTTGAGCGCAGTGGTTTTGTACTTGCGGGACATCATGAAAATCGAGGTGCCGAGGATGGCGAATGTCAGAATCGCCGCCAGCTGAACTACCCGATTGACATTAACCGTCAGCGCGCCGGTCGACTTGTTCCGGCTCAAGCACCCGAACCAAACGGGCTCAGTGAGGGTGCCAATCTTCTGCTTGGAGGCATCCTGCAGCGCGGTCAGCACGGTCTTCGGCGCGTAGTTGACGTTAATGAAGTAGCGGGAGATCTTGCCCTCCGGCGTCGCGACGATGATCGCGGCAGGATGGTCGATCCAGTTCGCCTTCTCGTCATAAACGTAGTTAAAGCCCAGTGCCTTGGTGAGCGGCTTGATCGAGGCGTCGGTGCCGGTCAGGAAGTGCCAGCCTTCGGGAGCCCCTGGGCGCTGGTACTCGGTCATCGCCGTCTGCTTCATCTTCATCGCCATTTCTGGCGTTTCCTTGGGATGAATGCTGAAGGTAACGATCTCGAAGTCTCGGCCGACGTTGTAGGTCCTCATGTTCTTGATCGCATTGAGGACACCGTCCATGGTCACCAGGCAGATGCCCTTGCAGCCGTAAAAGACGGGCACGAACAACACCGGTTTGTCCGTAAAGTACTCGCCGAGCGTGACTTTCTTGCCGTGCTCGTCGACCCATTGTGTGTTCAGCGGAACCTGGCCATCGAGGTTTTGATCCACACCGATGTTCTCGCCATCGGGTCCAGGCGGCGCCTTGAACGCCTCCGGATCTTGGGCGAACGCGGTCAGCGACAAGGCCGCCAACGTGAGACCGGAAAGAAGGAGTCTGATGTTAGCCACTCGTTTTCACCTCCTCGGTGCCACTCGTGTCGGTGGTGGTTGGGGGCGCTTCGGACGTGGGGTCCGAGGAGCCGTCGCTGCTCACCGGCGTGTCAGGATTGCCAGCCGGGGGCTGCGACGGTGTCGACATGTCGGGAGCGGGCTCAGTGATCGCCGATTCGGCGACGCCCGTCCGCTCAGGGAAGCCCTTTGCAATCGCCATCTCCATGGCGACCTCGACCGGAATCCGGACGATGCCCTTTTCCTTGTCCACCCAGCCGTAAGTCGTCAAATGGACGAGCTCTTCCTGCCTCAGTGTGTGGATGTCCTGCTTCGCGGTGATATTGGACTGAACGAGGGGATTGTCCTTGGCAGCGAGGGGTGCCTTAAGTCGCGCAGGCGTGTCCTTGTATCCCCAGTGGCCGTAGTACCAGACTGGTCCGAGCCCGGCAACGATGCAGAAGACCGTGAAGATGAAGAAGCCCATCACGGCCTTGGTGACTTTGCCCAGGTCGATGTCGCGGGTGTCGTACCCGACTTTGCGCATCTCATCGAGATTCGCGTTGGCGAGTTCGGGATCAGGACTATGCATGATGCGGTTGAGCCTCCATGAGGCGGGTGTCGTGCTCTGGGATCAGAGCGGCCTGTCGAATCTGGGAGCCGAAGACGGTGAACCAAAGCCCACCCAGTAAGACCAGTCCGGCGATGTCGCGCCAGTCGAATCCGGTCGAGCGCAGGCTGGGAATGACGTTCCAGTACATGTCGACCATCTTCATGAAGAAGATCAGGACTGCGATGTACAGCAAGATCGTCGCCTTGGCCTTGGCGCGCGGAGCGAGCAGGATCGTCCAGGGGACGAAGAAGCCGAACACTATATTGAACGCGCCCACGTAGTTCCACCACGCGTGCTGACTGATCTTGCGATCGACGTAGTACCGCGTGAACTCCGGCAGGTTGCCCGACCAGGTGATCAGGAACTGCGAGAGCGTCACGTAGCACCAGAACATCGTGAAGGCGAAACAGAGGTTGCCGAGGTCTTTGGTCAGGCTCGGCGAGATGATCTCGCTGTACGGTTCCTTGTTCCGGTTCGCGCATACGACGATCGCGCCGAAGCTGAGGGCCATGAGGGCACCGGAGACCGTGTACCAAACGCCGTAGATCGTCGACGACCAGTGCGGATCGATCGACATCACCCAGTCGGTGATGGCGAAGGTCACACTGAGCACGAAGACCACGAGGGCCGGGGCCGAAAGGTTCGTTCGGAACTGGGCCGCCTTGGGGTCGGGGTTCTTGTCCTCACGCTGAGACGAATTCTTCAGCACCCAAGCGAGTCCAAACCAGATCAGGAAGTAGAACACGGTCCGCCCGATGAAGAACGGTTCCGTTAGCCACTGCTGCTTCTGGATTGCCAGCTCGGCCGCCAGCTTCGGATCGGCCCAGTGATGGTAAATCGTGTGGATGTTCAGCGCGATCGGAATCCAGGCGATGAACATCGCGACAAAGGACCAGGGTCCGCCGCCAGCTTCGTAAAGTCGCAGGACCGAGAGGCCCCAGCTTCCCCGCACCGTGTGGTGCAGAAGCGTCACGCCGAGGCACCCCAAGGTGAAGGCCATCAGGACCACCCACGCGAAGAGGTAGGAGGTCATCATGCTCTTCATGGCATCTGGCCCCATCGTCGCTCCGGCAGCGGTAGCAATGCCGCCGACGACCAGCGCGATCAAACCGAGATTGCGGGCGTTGCCGAGATTCACAGAATTCGTCGATTCACTCATGTCGTTTGTCGGGCACCTATTGGGGTGCGGCCTCGCCCCCTTCCGTGGTTTTCGGTGCGTCGAGTGAGGCCAGGTCTGCCTCGGGCACGTCGCTGACCTTTCCGTTTTGGCTCAGCTGAAGCACGCGAATGTAGGCGGCGATCGCCCAGCGATCCGCCGGGTCGACGCTCGGCGCTTGCCGATACATCGCGCCAAATCCGTTCGTGATCACATCGTAGAAGTGGCCGATGGGCATGCTGCGCAGCCGGTCCGTGTGATAGGTCGCCGGTGGTCGAGTTAGAACGAGTCCACGCTGCGCGATCATGCCTTTGCCGTCGCCAACCGCGCCGTGGCAGTGAGAGCAGTAGATGTTGAACCGCTCTTGCCCGCGCTTGAGAACTTCTTTGGTGACCTTGATCGGGAACTTGTCAACCAGCTTCCCGTTCTCAAAGCCTGTCGAAAACGCATCGTCGAATTTGGCGTGACCACGGGCGACGGTCCCCTCAACGGGAACGCGCGACGTCGATTGGCCCTCCCACGACGAGAACTTGGAAAGCTGCTGCGGCCGGGCCTTCGGCTGGACCCACATGTCGGTGTGGCAACCGGCGGCGAAAACCGCGAGCCCGCTGAGGGCAACGAGTTGGGTCAGAGTCGGTTTCGTCATCAGTATTCCTCTCCCGGCTCCGCGACTTCGCAGACGTTGTGCGCACCAAGACCCTCGAGGAATCCTCGGACCTTGGTCGGCTCGAACTCGGGGTCCTGGCCCTCAATGCAAAGGAAGAAGCTGGTTTGCGAGGCCAGGTCGAAGCGCTCGGCGTCGAAGATTGGGTGGAACGGCTTGGGCAGCCCATTCAGCGCGAGCATCCCGAACGTCGCCGTCAACGAAGCGAACAAGATCGTGCACTCGAACGTGACGGGAATGAACGACGGCCAGCTGAACATCGGTCGGCCACCGACGTTCATCGGGTAGTCGATGACGGCGGTGAAGTAGATAAACGCAAGTCCGGTCGCGCCTCCGAATAGACCCATGAAGAAAATGAGCCATTTGATTCGGGCGTCGCTGAACTTGATCGCATCGTCGAGACCGTGGACCGGAAACGGCGTGTAGGCGTCGAGCCGGGTATAACCCGCCGCCCGTGCCTTTTCCGCCGCCGTCAGAATCTCCTCGGGCGTGAGGAACTCGGCAACCATGCCGTAAATTTTCCGGTCTCCGCCTCCCGAGTGGCTGGTCGTTTCGTGGGCTACTGCCGCCACTTACTCACCCCCCTTGCCGCCGCCCATGCTTGGCGCGGGATTGCCGATGGGGGCCGCGGCTGGCTTGCGGTGATCGACATCACCGGTTCGATGAAGCAGGTCTTTCATTTCGAAGATGTTGATCATGGGCAGGAAGCGGATGAACAGCAGCATCATGAAGATGAAGAACCCGATGGTGCCCGCGAACATGCCGATGTCCCACCAGGTCGGGTAGTACATGCCCCACGCGCTCGGCATATAGTCCCGTGAGAGGCTCATCGGAATAATCACGAATCGCTCCAGCCACATGCCGATGCTAACGAAGGTGGAGATGACCAGAAGCCACAGGGTGCTGGACCGCACCTTCTTCGACCACAGGGGTTGGATGGCGAGACCGTTGCAGAACCAGAGCGACCAGAACATGATCGCGTAAGGACCCTGCATGCGGTTTTTCAGCAACGCAAGTTCATAAGGGTTGCCGCTATACCAGGCATAGAAGACTTCCATCAGATAGCCGTAAAAGACGATCAGACCGGTCGCGAGCATGATCTTCGCGCACCAGTCGAGGTGCTTGTCGGTGATGTAGTCCTCCAGGTGGTACCACTTGCGGGCCGGGATGGCGAGGGTCAACACCATCGCGAAACCGGCAAAAACGGCACCTGCGACGAAGTAGGGCGGGAACAAGGTCACGTTCCAGCCCGGGACGATCGAGACGGCGAAGTCGAGGGACACGATCGAGTGAACCGACAGAACCAGCGGGGTCGAAAGGCCCGCCAAGATCAGGTAAGCCGCCTCATACCGATGCCAATGCTTGACCGAACCCGTCCAGCCCATCGCGAGCATGCCGAACACCTTCTTGACCCACGTCTTCTTGGCTCGGTCGCGAAGCGTGGCAAAGTCGGGGATAAGGCCAACGAACCAGAACAGCGCCGAAACTGTGATATAGGTCGTGACCGCGAAAACGTCCCAGATGAGCGGGCTGCGGAATTGCGGCCACATGCCGAGGATGTTCGGGTATGGGAAAAGCCAATACGCTACCCACGGACGACCCGTATGCAAGAGCGGGAAAAGGCCCGCGCACATGACGGCAAAGAGCGTCATCGCCTCGGCAAAGCGGTTGATCGAATTGCGCCACTGCTGACGCAACAGCAAGAGGATCGCCGAGATCAGGGTTCCCGCGTGGCCGATACCGATCCACCAGACGAAGTTGATGATGTCGAACGCCCATCCGACCGGCTGGTTGTTCCCCCAGATGCCGATGCCCTGATAGACCAGGTAGGCGATCGAGATCAGCAGCACGTTCACAAGGAGGAACGCGGCTCCCAAAATCATCCACCAGCGCTTCTGGTGGATTTTCTGATTCAGAACGATATCGCCGATACGCGAATCCATCGTCGCGTAGCTTTGTTCGCCTGTGATCAGGACGTCTTGCGTGGGTTCTCGGGTTTCTAGCGCCATTAGGCCTTATCGATCTCCGGGTTGGGATTGCGAAGCCGAGCCAAGTAAGTGGTTCGCGGCTTCGTGTTGAGGTCTTCGAGAAGCGTGTAGCCCCGCGCATTCTGGCGGTGCTTGCTCACGCGGCTCTCGGGATCGGAGATGTCTCCGAAAATGATGGCTCCGCTCGGACAGGCGTCCTGGCAAGCCGTCGTGACTTCGCCGTCACGAATCTTGCGCCGCTCCTTTTTGGCTGTGATGCGGGCCTCGTTGATGCGCTGGACGCAGTAGGTGCACTTCTCCATCACACCTCGACCGCGAACGGTGACGTTCGGGTTGTTGACGAGGAGGAGGGCATCCGCCTTGATCCGCTCACCTGGCTGCTTCCAGTTCGGGTAGTCCGTGCGGTCGGTGAAGTTGAAGTAGTTGAACCGCCGCACTTTGTAGGGGCAGTTGTTCGAGCAGTACCGGGTTCCAACGCAGCGGTTGTAGACCATCTGGTTGAGCCCCTCCATGCTGTGGGTCGTCGCCGCAACCGGGCAAACTGGCTCGCACGGAGCCAACTCGCAATGCATGCAGTTGACCGGCATGAACACCGTCTCGATGCTGTCCGAGCTCAAGATGTCCGGGTCGTTCTTCGATGGGTCGGCAAGCTGAGGGTTGTTCTGCGTCGCATCGACCGTCTTGTCGCCTTCCTTCACGCGGTAGTAGCGGTCGATGCGAATCCAGTGCATCTCGCGACCGCGCTTGACCATCGTCTTACCCACCACCGCGATGTTGTTCTCGGCTTGGCAGGCCGTCACACAGGCGTTGCAGCCCATGCAGTAGTTGAGGTCGATGGTCATCGCCCACTTGCTGCCGTTCCAAGGCTCGTCCCAAACCTCCTCGGGGAAGACCGAGACGTCCGAATGCTCCTTGTGGGGAAGCTTGCCATGCTCGGCAAACTCGGCCAGCGTTCCGCCCTGAACCAGATCGCGCCCCTCCATCGAGTGGTGAAGCTGGGCCGCCGAAAGCGCGTAAAGTCCGCCGACCTTAGCCACCTCAACGCCATGGTCAGACCAGAGGTTCGCAGAGGCCCGCATTTCGAACGCGTTGAACGCGCCGACATCCGTGCCAACGATCCCCGCCCGCTTCCGCGCATACCCGGTCTGCAGGGTCACAACGTCATCGGGATGGCCCGGAAGCACCCAAACCGGTGCCGTGATCGTGACGCCCTTGTAGCTCACCGACACCTGGTCCTCGTTCGCGACGCCAATCGTCTCCGCAGTCTTCGGGCTAAGGAACGCCGCCCCATCCCACGTGAGCGTCGTCAGCGGTCGAGGAAGCTCTTGAAGCCACCCAATGTTCGCAAAGCGCCCATCCCAAACCGCGTGATCCGGCCGGAAGACGATCTCCATTCCACTCTTCGTGGTGGAAGCGATGCCGGCAGCAAAACGGCGCTTGGTGGCGACGGTTCTCGTCGGGAGTTTGGTGTCGGGAATGACCCCGTCGTTGAGCCACTTTTCCCAATTCTTGTCGAAGTCGCCCGGTCGCGCCTCCCTCCAGTGCGCCCGGACGAGCTCGTACCCGGTGGCCGGCTTGCCCAAAAGCCCAGCCAGAACCTCGTGGAGCGATCGGTTGTCATAGAGCGGTGAGATCAGCGGCTGCACGATCGACGCCGTGCCATCGAACGCCAGGCCGTCGCTCCATTCCTCCAGGAAGTGCGTCTCCGGCAGGTGCCAGTGGCAAAGGTGAGCCGTCTCGTTGTGCTGCAGGCCGAGGTACATCGTCAAGTCGACCTTGCCCAGCGCCCCCGCGAAGTTGACATCCTTCGGCGCATCATAGGCCGGGTTCACGCCAACCGTCAAAAGGATCTTGACCTTGCCCTCCGACATGTCCTTGACCAGCGTGCGCAGCGAGTCCGTATGCCCCTCCGGAACGAGGATCGGGTCGGTGAACTCCACCGTCTGCCCGAAGTTGCCCAGCACCTCGTTCATCGCGTGGGCCAAAGCGTGAACTTCGGCCGACTGTTGATCGCCCGGAACGATCAGGCACTGTCCTTTGTTCGCTTGGAGGTCCGAGGCGAGACCGCGAATCCACTTGTCGGGTACCGACTTCGGTTTGGCACCGCTCGCACCCTCCACGCCGAGCATTTCAGCCAAGGCGAGCGCAAAGTCCTGAACTTCGGAAGCCTTCATCGCCAGGCGGTGATCGGAGGCCGCGCCAACGATGGTGGGACAGCTCTCGACGACATAAAGTCGGTTCATCGTCGACTGCGGGCTGTCGACGCGGCGCTGATTCATGAAGTCCTTTGCGTACCGAACGCTGCCCGGAAGCTGGGTCATGAACTCCGAGTCGAGCGAGAGAACCACTTTGGCTTTGTCGAACCGATAGATCGTGTTGACCGGTTCACCGAACGCCATTCGGGCTCCGTCGAGGGCCGAGTCGCGGTTGATCGGCTCGTACTGGTGCCAGCGCATCTGCGGATAGACCTTCTTGAGCTCGGCGATCTGCGCGGCGAGTGTCGGTGATGAGGAAGGCAGTGTCAGAATCCGAATGCCCGAACCGTCGCCGCGCTGAGCGTCGAAGGCGGGCCGGACCTTCTGGAAGAAGATGTTCCAGTCGCCGATGCTGGTATCGATGCCCTCGACATAGGCGACCTGCATCAGCCGCTCAGGGTCATAGAGGTCGAGCAGGCGGGCCTGGTCAATCGCTTGGAGCCCAGGCGTTCGGTTTTCGGGCGACGGATTGCCGTCAATGGCCGGATGGTCGGGATTGCCGTCGAGCTTGATCGGGCGGGCCTCATAAGCGCGGGCTACGAGACCGGTTGCGTATCCCATGAACAGCGAAGCCGTCGCATACGTGACGGTTTCACCGGCGATTTTTTCTTCCGGCGCCTTGACGTAAGGGACGATCTTCTGCTGAGGAAGGAAGACGCCACGGCAACCTGCCAAGCCAGCCAGGAGCATCGACGCTCCCATGAACTTCAGGAAGTCGCGACGGTCAACGCCGAGCAGGGACTTCCGGTCTGGGAATTCGTCCTCGACCCAAAGCTGGAACTCCTGGGTTTCGGCAAGTTCTTCCAATCCGCGCCAGTACTCCTGACCCGACTGGCCAGCCAGTTTCTTGCGCGCCTCCTGAATCACCGCTTCGCGCGGTGTTCCGCTTGCACGGGACTCGATCTTCCCTCGCGCATCCTGCTGCACAGTGTCGTCCCATGCCACCCGAGGCGTCGAGGTTTCTTGCTGTTCGTTAATCTCCATCGGTGCTTGTTCTCAGTCCCTAAGTTCCTAGTGGTGGCAGGTGGCGCAGTCCTTGTTTTGGGCGGTGATGACGCCGTATTCCTTCACGAGCAGCTTGCCTTCCGCAAGCTCCGCCTCAGTCGGTTTGTACTTGTCGGCGTGACCCTTCAGGATTTCCTGCTCGCGATTGGTCAGCGGGGCTCCAGCCTGTTTTTTGAAGTAAAGATTAAACACCTGCTGACGCGGCGTCAGGTTCGGCGTGGTCGGATCCTTGTAAAGGAATCGCTCCGGATTTCGGTGGCAGTCCAGGCACCAGCGCATCTCGAAGGGCTTTTCCTTGGCCGTGATGTGCTGCTCGGTGATGTTGCCGTGGCAGGTGTTGCACGAGATGCCGCGGTCGATGTGGATGCTGTGATTGAAGTACACGAAATCGGGGACGGTGTTGACCTTGTTCCAGCCCACGTCGCCATTCGCAAAGGCGATCGGCTTGCCCGTCTCGAAGCTCTTGCGCACTGGCTCGAGGAGCGGGCTATTCGTCCAAATCTGGCTGTGACAGGACATGCACGTCTCGGTCGGCGGCACGCTGGCGACGGCACCCTTCTCCACCGACACATGACAGTATCGGCAGTCGATACCGAGTTCGAACGCGTGGTGCTTGTGGCTGAAAGGAATGGGCTGATCCAGCGGGACTGCGACCTTGGTGTTGGCCGGGGATCGACCGAAAGTGACTCCGGCGTAGAGCACCGCGACCGGCAGAAGGCCGCCCATGATGACGCTGGCTTTGGCCAGACTGTTGGCGCTAGGCTTAAAGACGTTAGGCATACCGTGGCTCCGTGCGCTTCATAAAATCGAAATCCTGTCGATGGCAATCATAAGGAACAGCAAGGCAAGATACACCATCGAGTAGTGGAAAAGCCGGACGGCCTGCGGTCGCTCGGGCTTCTTGAGCAATTGAAAACTCTGCAGCAGCAACACCGCATTCAAGACGGCTGCGGGGGCCAAATAGACCCAGCCCACTTCCCGCTGAACAAACGGAATGGCCGACACAAGGGCCGTCACGACCGCATACAGCGCGATCTGAATGACCGTGACACGCTCGCCGTGGACCACTGGCAGCATCGGCACACCTGCCTCGGCGTAGTCGTCCTTAATCAGAAGGGCGAGGGCCCAAAAGTGGACCGGAGTCCACACGAAAATGATGCCAAAAAGGCACCAAGCAAGCGGGCTCAAGTTGTTGGCAACGGCCGCATAGCCCACCAGCGGCGGGAAGCACCCGGCAGCCCCACCAATCACGATGTTATGCCAGGTACGCCGCTTAAGCATCAGCGTATACACCACCACATAAAACGCCAGGCCCGCCATGGCCAGCAGCGCGCTGAGAAGGTTTGCTGCCCAGGTGAGGCTGACCACCGAGAAGACAACCAGCGCGAGGGCGAAAAGCGAGGCATGCAGCGTTGGGATTTGCTGGGTGACGGTTGGACGCTTCGAAGTTCGCTTCATCCGTCCGTCGATATCGCGATCGATGATCATGTTGATCGCATTCGCCGCCCCGGCGGCAGCATAGCCACCGAGAGCCACCCAGAACAGCAGCCAGCCTCCCGGCCACCCACTCTTGGCAATGAACATCGCGGCAAGCGTCGTGAACAGCAGGAGACTGATCACCCGTGGCTTCGTGAGGGCGATGTAAGCCTTGAGAGCCTGACGCCAGTCCTCGAAGGCAGCTTCCTTCGACACAGCTGCCAATTGGCGCTCTTCGGTTGGCGCTGCCAGGGTCTCTTCGTCTGCTTCGAGTGCGCGTTTCGGAGTGTCCTTGCCAAGCGCAGCGACCGTCAGCAAGATCAGGCTGAGCCACAACAAGTCAGCTACGGCGAGGTGAACGAGCTGCATCCAGATCGGGGCCTTGAGCAGGACGTTGATCAACCCCAGGGCAAGCTCAACGATGAACAAGGCAATCAGCGCATTGCTGAAACGGCGGACGTAGATGGTCGGGCGCAGAAACGCAACCAGACCGGCCACGAAGACCAGATAGACTCCGACCGAAACCGCGATCATGGGATGCAGAAGGCGAAGGCGAATGAGGAAGTGCGCGGTTGGCGAAACATCCTGCTGGAGGCCCTCAGCCAAGCTCCGCGCGGGAAAGAGGGTGTCTCCGAGAGCGGCAACCGCTCCACTGACTCCGAGGATCAGGACGCCGGCGATGCCGATACCCAGCGCCCAGGCAATCGAGCCCTGATTGCGAAACCGCAGCCGCTTGCCGCCCATGCTGAACCACACCGTCAGCGCCATTGAAGCGAGGAGCATGAAGGTGTTGGCGAGGTGGATGGCCATCCAAACGGCTCGGCTGACCGAGTCGTTCTGGGCGACAAGGCCTCCCAGCACCAGGCGTGCACCAACCAATGCCTCGGTGATGGTGAAGAAGAACGAGAAAAACGCCGCCTTTCGGGCCTGGTCACCCCGAGTCGTTGCCCGGAACGCCGCCACCAGCATGGCGATCACGAGAGGAAGTACCAGGCCGCTGGAAATTCGGTGGCCAAACTCCACCCAGGTCTTGGGGTGTTCGGCGTCGGGAATGATGGCTCCATTGCAGAGGGGCCAGTGAGCACCGCAGCCGTCTCCCGACCAACTGGCGCGAACAAAGGCTCCCCAGATGATCACCAGGACGGTGTAGACCAAAACGCCGATGGCGAATTTCGTAAAGCGTGTCGCAATCATGCGCAGAGAGCCGGAACTCGGTCCGCCTCCTTGGCGTTATGAATGGGGAATCTGCACGGAATCGTAAAGTCTGTGAAATCGAGCATCGATACTACGGCCCCCCCGGGATCGCGGGAGCGTCGAATGCTCGTCGTTTGGGCGAAGGCGGTATGCGGCCCGCCGTCGGCGTCATCACGTCGGCTGTCCAAACCGTCCTGAATATGTCGCACCAAGGGCCTTTTGTCAAGGGGCTGATTTATGTCATGGTGGCACCGGCGAGGCTGCGGTTTAAGTTCAATTCGGAACGCCATGTCCCCATTTGTGGGGACAGAATTCCGTCAGATTTGTCTTGAAACTTAAACGCATCGGGCAAGCGCTGGTGCGGCCATAATCCCCCATGCTCCGGACACCGCCCCTTGGTTCAATGATTCTGATCGCCCTGGCAGCCTCCTTGGCGTGCGGTGGCCCGAAGGCTCAAGCCGGCTCAGGTTCGAACTCGCAGGCCGCGAAGCAAAATACGCCCACCGAGCCTATTCGTGATCCTCGCACCCCCGTCGACGTCACCCAGCGGAGCCTTCAGGGACTGACGTTCGAGGTGTTTCGCGGTGGCAAGAAGATCGAACCGCCCAAGGCCGATCCCGACGAGGTCTTCATGCTCAAGTACCAGGGCATTCCGGGTGTGCTGACTTTTCGTGGCGGCCCGCTCCGTGACTCGCCGAGCTACGGGGTCGCCAAAGTCCGAGAAAAGAAACTTAAGAAGATCTGGCAGTTCGGCACCGGGACGAGTCGCGGCCGATGGGGAGGCGGAGCTGGTTGGACCGGGCAGCCCTCCATCGTCACCTGGCCGGGCAAAGTTCGCGGTCTGATGAACCTCAAGGAGCCGTACAAGAGCACGAACGGCTTCACGGAAGTCATTCAGGCCTCTCTTTCCGGGCAGGTCTATTTCATCGACCTCAAAACGGGCAAGGCCACCCGCAATCCGATTTCGATTGGCAATCCGATCAAAGGTTCGGTCGCCGTTCATCCGTATGGCGTACCGATGCTTTACGTGGGCGACGGGATCAATGAAACGGGCAAAGTCGGATTCCGACTCTTCAGCCTGATCGACCAGAAGATGCTCCATTTCTTCACGACGCAGGATCCGATTGCGCCCCGTCGCTGGCCCGGAAACGACTGCTCGGCCCTCTTCAACGCAGCGAACGACACACTGGTCGTCGGCAGCGAGAACGGGCTAATCCACCGGATCGACCTCGGCACCAAATGGGACCCCGCCACCGGCAAGCTCAGCGTCAACCCGACGGACACCAAGCTGAAATTCAAGACCAAGTACACGCGTGAGCAAGGCACAGAAAATTCGATCGCCGTCTATAAGAATCTGGCCTACTTCGCCAATAACGGCGGCGACCTCGTCTGCCTCGACCTCATGACGATGCGCCCAGTGTGGAATCGCGACATTACCGACGACACCGACGCTACGGTCGTGATCGACGTCGAATCCGAGGGCAAGTGGGGGGTCTACACCGGCTGCGAAGTCGACAAGCAGGGCGCGAAGGGCTTTTGCTACGTTCGCAAGTTCGACGGACTTACGGGCAAGCTGGCCTGGGCCAACAAGTACAAGTGCTTCACGATCTACGGTGAACATCCGGTCAACGGCGGCCTCTTGGCGACGCCAATTGTTGGAAAGAAGAAGGCATCCGACCGAGTCGTGTTCTCCTTGGCCCGTTGGGGGACGATGAACGGCGGCCTCCTAGTTGCGCTCGACAAGAAGACCGGCAAGGAAATCTGGCGGCGCAAGCTGCCGAACTACGCCTGGTCTTCGCCGGTCGACTTCTATGATGCCGAGGGGAACATGTACATCGTGCAATGCACGTCGGCCGGCGAGATGAAGCTGATCGATGGCGCGTCAGGCGAGATTCTCGACGAGCTCAATTTCGGTTCCAACATCGAAGCCTCTCCCGCCATCTATGAGAACACGATCGTGGTCGCGGCCCGCGGGACGATCGTGTACGGCGTCAGGATTCTTTGAGGCGTGGCTGAGCGCTTCCGCACGGGTCTGGATCATCCGCGACCGCAATTGCCCACCCGGTTGCCGACCCATGCCACCCTGGATTGACCGCACGGGTCTGGATGATTCGTGACCACGATTGCCCACGCAGTTGCCGACCCATGCCACCCTCTATTCGGGCAGCACGGTCAAGGTTGTGGTCGCCTTCAGTTCCTTCCCGCAACTGATCGTCACCTTGTACTCACCGGGTGGGGTGAAGAACAGTTGGCCGGGCTCCTCGCCTTGGTTCGCGACGCGGAGTTCTTCCTTCGGCTGCAAGTCCCAGACCACGCGGTTGAGGCCGGGGGCGTTGGTGCCCGTGGCTTTGTAGACTTCCTTGCCGGCTGCGTTCTCGATCTTGATGCTGACTTCCTCGTTCGGATACTCGCTCAGCCAGTAGTTGATCCGCGCGCCCATCGGAGGGTTCGCGGCGCGGAAGACTTGGTCCGACCAGAGGCCGCCGTAGGTTAGGCAGCGCTTGGGCTTGGCGGGCAGGACCTCGAAAACGTGAAGCGGCTTGTCCAGAACCTCTTGGGTCAGCCCGGACAACATCGAGGCATCGTCGAGGACCCAGATGGAGCGGCCGTGGGTGCCGAGGACGAGGTCGCGTTCGCGCATCTGGAAGACCATGTCGTCGATCGGAGTCGTCGGGAGGGCCTTGCCATTGATCTTGTGCCAGTGCTTGCCCCGGTCCATCGAGAAATGGAGGGCACTTTCGGTGCCGCAGTAGAGGACCTCCGGGTTCCAGGGGTCTTCGCGAACGCACTTCGCGCTCCAGCCCTTGGGCAAGTCGCTCGTGATGTCCTTCCAGGTTTGGCCATAGTCCTCGGTCAGCAGGACGTGCGGGTCCATGTCGTCGGAACGGTGGCCATCAACCGAAACCAAGGCTCGGCCTTGGCCGTGACGCGAGGCGTCGATCTTGGAGATGTAGCGCCCGCCAACCGCATCAGGGGTCACGTTCTTCCAGGTCTTGCCGCCGTCTTTGGTTACGTGGATCAGCCCATCGTCGCTGCCTGCCCACAACACGCCAGCCGCCAGCGGACTCTCGGCGAGGGCGACGACACTGCCGTGAGTCTCGGCGCTGCTGCCCTGGGTCTCGATCTTTTCGACTTCGTTGCGGGTCAGTTCTTCGCTGATGCGCTCCCACTTGTCGCCACGATCAGTCAAACGGAAGACGCTGTTGCCCGCCATGTACAGCACGGTCGGGTCGTGGGCGGAGACGAAGAACGGGGTGTTCCAGTTGAAGCGGAAGCGCGCGGCCCCCTCGCGAGGGACCGGCGCGATGAACTTCTTGGTGCTCTTGGCGAGGTCGACCCGCATGAGATTGCCGCCTTGCCATTCGGCGTAGATCGTATTCGGGTCGGTTGGGTCGAAGGCGGAGTGGAAGCCGTCGCCCCACATCACGATGCGCCACTCGGCATTGGTCAGCGCGGTGTTGAGCGTGCCGTCGGTGCTGGTGCCGCTTTCGACGCTGTTCGAGCCCTTGCCGAGCCAGGTGCCGTTGTCCTGCAGGCCGCCCATGATGCGGTAGGGGTCGGAGTCGTCGACGGTGACGTTGTAGAACTGTCCGGTCGCCATCGTGTTGATAAACGTCCAGGTCTCGCCGCCGTCGAACGACTGGTACACGCCGCCATCAGTGCCGACGACGAAGTGCTTTGTGTCCTCGGGATTGATGATCATCGCGTGGTAGTCGACGTGTATTTTCACGCCGACGCCGCCTCGGAAGGTCTTGCCGCCGTCGTCGCTGATCTCGTGGACCCAGCCGAGGAGGTGGACTTTCTGGTCGTCGATCGGGTCAACGCGGATGGTGCTGAAATAGAACGCCCGGGGCGTGCGGACGCTCTGGCGCGTCCACGTGTCGCCACCGTCTTCGCTGCGGAAGACGCCGCCTTCACGGCTGCGGTCATCGCGAATCCCCGCGCTGCCGCCTTCTTCGCTCTCGACGACGGCGGCAAGGATCTTGGAGTTCTTCTTGCAAAGGTCGAGGCCGATGCGGCCCGTTGTCTTAGGCAGGCCTTTCGAAAGCTTCTTCCAGGTCGCGCCGCCATCCTTCGAGCGATAAATCCCGCCTTGGGCACCGCCGCTTCGGAAGCTGTAGGCCGTGCGGAGGCGCATGTACATCGCGGCGTAAATCGTGTCAGGCTCGTTGGGGTCGAGGATGATGTCGCAGCACCCGGTTCGGTCGTCGATCTGGAGTACGGCTTTCCAGGTCTTGCCGCCGTCGGTCGTTTTGTAGACGCCGCGCGTCTTGTTGGTTCCCCACAGATGGCCGAGCGCAGCGACGTAGCAGACATCCGGGTTGCGCGGATCGACGGCCATGCGAGGGATGTCGTGGCTGTCCTCCAAGCCGAGATGCTCCCACGTTTCGCCCGCGTCGACCGACCGATAGACGCCGTTGCCCCAGCTTGACGAGTTGCGCCCGTTGCCCTCGCCAGTCCCGACCCACACGATCTTGGCTTTGCCCGCGTCGGCGAGTTCCTTCTTCGACTTGCCCTTCTTGTCCTCCGCCTTCCACCCTGGCCACTCAGCAGGCGCATCGCACACGACCACGGCCCCAATCGAGGAGGTCACTTGGTCGTCGAAAACGGGCTTGAAGGTCGTGCCGAGATTGGTGGTCTTCCACAGCCCGCCGGTCGCATAGGCGACGTAATAAGTCTTCGGGTCAGATGGCGCGAAGCAAAGGTCCGCTACCCGCCCCCCCATGATCGCCGGGCCGATGGATCGCCACGGGAGTCGTTTGAAGTCGTCGGGTCGGAGTTCGCGCTGCGCTTTGGCCATCCGCCGAGTCTACCGAGTTGGACACCGTACTTCTCGCCTACTTCAATGCCACTATCGCTGCGCGAATCTCGCGATCGAGCATGGCAATGTCCCTCTGTGTGCGTCTGGCCGCCCATATCCCTTTTTCGGCGGTGTAAGAGTAGAGGGCATAGACGGCTCTGCCACCGGTCTGGCTGGCCCAAACCCAAAAGATCGTCACAATGTTGACGCCTTCCTCGACGCTGGGCTGATCCTTCGATTTCCAGAGGACTCCACCGTTCGGATGCGGACTAATTTCCTCCAGCGCCGCTCCCCAAGTCTTCTGAAGCTCTTTCCGCAAATCCGCTAACTCGATGGAGTTCGATTCAAGGTCCTTAATGAATACGGTGAGCCTCAATGTTCCGGGACCCGAGTCCCGGTAGTACATTTGATTGTCTCCATCCGGAACCGACTTCCAGTCCGTCGGCAACCTGAATTCAACGCTCTTACTTTGAGAGTAAACCGTTTTGAAAGTAGTGGCGTCTTGGACGCGTTTCCCGGTCGAAAGGCGCAACACACCGATGACGGCAAAACCCAAGCACACCAAGCCGATGAGGATCCATGCCGGTCTTGTCATTTCATGGCTGTTTTACCTAGCTCGCAGGGCTCGAATGGCCGATTCCCATAAGCGTCGGCGTGCCGCCTTTTCTCCCCGCACGCTCAATCCTCGAGGCGCCACTCTGCGCCCTCGCCCCATTTGGTCGGGATGCATGTGGCGGCGCAGAGCAAAGGCAAATTCGCAACTAGGACGAAAGCGGTGCCGACGGGACACCAGCGGTACAACTATGCCCCCATCCCACAGGTGGGGTCTCAAAGCAAACCGCGACTGGCGTCGGAACAACGGTGGGCACCCGAGTCGTCATAGCGAAGGGTGTTCGTCTTATGAGATTTATGAGCCTGTTCGTCATCAGCGTCGCAATGCTCCAGAGCGTGGCAGGGCAGGCTCCGCAGGGTCCAGACCGGGTGCTGAAGCTCATCGAGCAAACGCGCGACACTCGATACTGGTTGGCGGCGGTGCACGAATTAGCGGCGATGGGACCGGAAGTCATTCCCGCCGTGCTTGCCGCAAGCAGGCGGGACAGGAGCTTGGACCTCCTGCCCGTGCTGACACACATGGGATCGCAGGCCACTCCGACCCTCTTGGAACTGATTGACGACCCGCAGTTCGGTCCTATGGCTTTCAATAACATCGTGGTCCGGAGAGACCCCGTTGCGCTTCCCAGACTGATGAAGATCGCGATTTCCACTACCGATGTCCAGAAGCGTCGCAGCGCGATCTCTTCCATTTCTAGCTTCCAGGGCGATGCCCCCTTACGGTTCATAGAAGAACTGATGGTCTGCTCGGATCCCGAGCTCCGCAGCATCGCCGCTGACGCTATGTCAGCAGCAGAAAATGCGACGCTTGAACAGCGCGTGCGAGCGTTCACTGCCCGCAATGGGCGTCCAGAGAGTGTTCGGCTCAGGGACTCTGAGGCGGGGCGGGCAGTCCTCATGAACTTCGTTCGTCAGGGCCATCCCGTGGCTGCGCGTGCTTTGGAGGTTCTCGTGTTCTCTCCGCCCGACGATGTGCCCTTTCTCAAGGGATTGCTCTATGGTGCTGATGCGCCGTTGCGTGAGGCTGCGGCAAAAGTCCTTGCTGCGTTGGGAACGCCCGCTGCGTGCCAAGCCCTTATCGATGCCTACGACGCGCTGCCGAAGAGTTACGATCTCTCTCGGCGAATCGTCGAGGCAGCCGACCTCGCGGAAGCGCGAGGAACCCTCAGCCTCTTGGAGCCTTGGTTGAGATCACACGTTCGTTCAGTGCCGGATGCGCTAACCATCCTTGTCCGCTGGCATCCAGACGATAAGTCCCTCCTACCCCTCATCCGCGACCGAATCAATGGGCAGGATGAAAGCCGCAGGAAAAAGGCAACCGCAGTGCTGTTGAGCATGAGGACCGGCGATGAGGTACCCATCCTTATAGAGGCATTTGAATCAACGAAGTGGGGCAAACAGGAATTCATTGAGGCCCTCGGTAAGACAAGGGACCCTGCCTGCCTCCCGTTTCTCTTGGAACTCTACGAGCGCGACAAGACGTGGCGGATGCGTATCATTGCGACCCTTCAATACTTGCCGACAAGCGACGTCGAAGGGTTCTTGTGTGAGAAGCTCAAGGATCCGGACACGTGGATTAGGAATTCGGCCATCAGTGCCTGTGGCAGGGCGAAAGTGACGGCCGCAGTTCCCCAACTCTGCGCGATGCTCGATTCCCAGAAGGAGAGCAAGGAAAACGAGGACAAGATTCTCGACACGCTTGCTCGCATTGCCACACCCGCCACCATCAAGTCCCTCCGTAGCTATGTGGAGCGAAACAAGAATGACCGGGAGTACCGCGTCGGAACAGCCCTGCGCGCGATCGAGAAAGCTGGCGGAGAGTCTGCCTTTGAGGCGCTCGTGGGACTCTACAAGTCATTGCCTCCCTGCGATCAGAGCACGATTCTCAGTGCCATGGGTCGGCTGGAGTGTAAAAACCGAATCGCGTTCCTCGAAAGAGTTGCGAGCGATCCCGTCGAATACGCGATGCTGCGTCGAACTGCCACAGACATTATCGATCGCCTAAAGGGCAGGGTGACCTCCGACCGGACCCACTGAGGCCTTGGGTGAATAACCGACCTGGTCGGGAGAGGCGGTAACATCCTGGAACATGGCGATAGGCCGAGAAAACTACTTCTGGCACAAGCTGCATTCGCTGACCGGCATCATTCCGATCGGCTTTTACATGATCCAGCACCTGGTTCTGAATTCGTTCAGCTTCGCGGGGCCGGAGAAGTTCAATGGAGTCATCGGATTCTTCAAGTCGGTGCCCGAGCATCTGCTGCTGATCCTCGAAATCGGCGTCCTCGGGATCCCCATCCTGTTCCATTCGATTTACGGGCTGTTCATTACTTCGCGGGGCCTTCCGAATGTGAGCGACAAAGCCTATCGGTGGCGCGAGAATTGGATGTATACGTTTCAGCGCTACTCGGGCGTCGCACTGTTCTTCCTGCTAATCGGCCATGTGCTCACGACGACGGTAGCGGCCAAGGTCAACGGCGTCCAAGCGATCGAGTGGCAGGCTTGGCACGACAAACTCACAGCGAACGGCTACGCCTTGCTCATCATTTACGCGCTCGGCGTCCTTGTTGCCTCGTACCACCTCTGCTATGGGCTCTGGAATTTTTGTATCCGCTGGGGCATCACGATCAGCGGTCGCTCGCAGCGAACGATGCAGCAGGTGTCGGCCGGCGCATTTGTTCTCGTGACGCTCCTCGGTTGGCTCGTCTTGATCGGTTTCCTGCGAAGGCCCACGACCACCAGTGAAGGCCCGACGCAAGTTCAAGCCGAACGCATGAGCCTCGCCTACGAGTCGCGCACGGGCTTGTGAAACGCGCACAAGGGGCCGTCGCGGTTGACTTAGGGGCCACCTCGGCCCGGTTTGCGGCGGGCTGGCTGGAGGACAGTCGGCTGCGACACGAGATCATCGAGCAAGTCCCGCATGCACCGCGCTTTGACGGCAAGCACCTGGTCTGGGATCTCGACGCTCTGCTCGGCATCTGCCGCAGAGCGATTGGATATGCGGGTGAGCATTTTGATGATGCGACCGTCGGCATCGACTCGTGGGGCGTGGATCATGGTTTTCTCGACTCGGACGGCAATCTCCTCGGTCCGCCGGTCTGCTACCGCGATCCGTCACATGAACTCGCGCTTAAGTCGATTGACTCCGAGCAAGCGCGGCTCTACCAGTTGACGGGCATCCAGCGCCAGCCGTTCAATACCATCTGCCAGTTGGTGGCGCGGCGCACGGAAGACCCGGGTTTGCCCACCCGGGCGACTTGGCTCATCCTCCCGGACCTTCTTGGCTACCTCCTTACCGGCGTTCGCGGCTACGAACTCACGCAAGCTTCGACGACTCAACTCATGGGGCTCGATCAGCAGTGGTGCCGCGGGGCCTTCGAGGTAGCGGGCTGGCCCGTCCCCGAGTTGGCACCCGTAAGGCCTGGCGCCGTGATGGGCAAGGTCGATGGCGTCGGGATTGTCCGGGTCGGCAGCCACGACACAGCGAGCGCGGTGTTTGGATTCGGTGACTTGCCCTCGGATCATGCGTACCTGAACGTCGGCACATGGTCGATTCTCGGCAGTCTTCTCGCTTCCCCATTAGTGTCGGAAGTGACCGAGGCGAAGAACTGGTCGAATGAGATCGCGGTGGATGGTCGCGCCCGGTTTTTGAAAAACGTGCCCGGCTTCTACGTCCTCAATCGACTTCACGATGAACTCGGTTCGGGGCAGCCGATGGGGGCTTGGCTCGAAGCGTCCGCTCTTTCCTTTGCGGGCAGATTCGACGTATTCGATGAGAGCCTCTACAACCCCGCGTCGATGCCAGCGGCTTGCGCGGCCTTGCTCAGCCCTGAACCTAAGACCGAAGCCGAATGGGCAGGTGCGGCATTGGGAAGCTTGGTTGATGCGCTGGCGGTTCAGACGGCCGATTTGCGCGATCTCGCCGGTGACCTGTCGCTCATCCGAGTCGGTGGCGGCGGGTCGCAGAGCGGAGCGTTTTGCCAGGCGATCGCCGACAAAACCGGACTCAGAGTCGAGGCTGGTCCCGCTGAGGCGACGGTGATCGGGAACCTGGCATTCCAGTTCCAAAGCCGCGGCATCGATATCGACCTGGCCCAAGCCTATGAGCGCAAGGAGTACCGGCCCCGCTGATGCAAGTTCGCCTCATGCTGACTTGCCTCTGTGACGCTTTCTTCGGCGAGGTCGGCATCGCGACGGTGCGTGTGCTTGAGGCGATTGGGTGCGAGGTCGAGTTCCCCGAGGACCAGACATGCTGCGGCCAGCCGCCTTTCAACGCCGGTGATTGGAAGGAGTCGCGGCGGGTTGCCGGACATTGGCGTCGGGTTTTTGCGGGCGGGGGCGTGGTCGTTGTTCCGAGTTCGTCGTGCACGGCGATGATTCGGCATGGATTGCATCTGATGGATCCCGACGGTCCACAGCCGCCGCCGACGTTTGAACTTGCCGAGTTTCTGTTTTCACAAGGTATCCGGTCGTGGCCGCCCTCGGGTCGAGGACTGCCAGCCGTACGTTTCGCTTATCACCGCGCTTGTCATGGACGCGCTATCGGGCTAGGCGATGCTCCCGAGCGGCTCCTGCGTTCGATTCCGGGTGTGGAGGTCGTGCCGATCGAGCAGGCGGAGCAATGCTGCGGATTCGGCGGCGCGTTCTCGGCCTCGCATGGCTCGATTAGTTCCGGGATCGGTATGGAGAAGCTTCAGTGCGTGATGGAGGCCGGAGTTGACCTTTTGGTGAGCGGCGACATGGGGTGCTTGATGCATCTCAATGGCTTGATCGAACGGCACAATCTGCCGCTGAGGACGAAGCACTATGCTGAAATTCTCGCGGAGGCCCTTGATGGCTAAACGTCCGCGAATCGAGACGTTTGCGCGGAACGTTCGAAAGCAGACGACGGCTAGTGTGCGATCGGCGTCGGCTTCGAAAACCACAGCACGTCGCGAAACTCTCGCTCAGCTCTTCGACGACGTTGATGCGGCGCGAACAAAGGCGGCAGAGATCAAGGACGATGTCCTTGAGAAGCTCTCTACCTATCTGGACCGATTCATCCGGAAGTGCGAGGAGAACGGGATTCGGGTTCACCATGCGGTGAATGCGGAGGAAGCCCGCTCCATCATTGTCAAGTTGTGCCAAAAGGCCTCCGCAGCGACCTCTCCCCCAACCCCTCTCCTCCGCCACGAAACCGGGGGAGTGCCAAATCATCCGGGCGCAGGAGAGGGGAGCGAACCGTACCGCTGGCAACCTGCCGGCGAACCGGGCACCCCTGAACTGGAATCTCACCCCGAAACCTCTCCCCCAACCCCTCTCCTCCGCCACGAAACCGGTGGTGGGCCAGATCAGCCGGGCGCAGGAGAGGGGAGCGAACCGTACGGCTGGCAACCTGCCGGCGAACCAGGACCATCTGAACTGGAATCTCACCGCGAAACCTCTCCCCCAACCCCTCTCCTCCGCCACGAAACCGGGGGTGGGCCAGATCATCCGGGCGCAGGAGAGGGGAGCGAACCGTACCGCTGGCAGCCTGCCGGCGAACCGGGCACCCCTGAATTGGAATCTCACCGCGAAACCTCTCCCCCTGCCCCTCTCCTCCGCCGTGAAACGGGGGGTAGACCGAATCATTCGGGCGCAGGAGAGGGGAGCCCGCCGTACCGCTGGCAACCTGCCGGCGAACCAGGACCAGCTGACTTGGAAACTCACCCCGAAACCTCTCCCCCAACCCCTCTCCTCCGCCACGAAACCGGGGGAGTGCCAAATCATCCGGGCGCAGGAGAGGGGAGGCCAGTGATCGCCAAGGCCAAGTCCATGGCCACCGAGGAAATCCATCTCAATCCAGCCCTCGAGGCGGCCGGATTCCTGCCGGTCGAGACCGACCTGGGCGAATACGTCGTCCAAATCGACGGCGATCGGCCGAGCCACATTGTCACTCCGATCATCCACAAGAACCGCTTTGAGGTGGCCCGCAGTTTCGAGCGCGAAGGGCTCGGCCCTTACACCGAAGACCCGGCCGAACTGACCCTCCAAGCCCGCGCGGCCTTGCGCGAGAAGTTCCGCGAAGCGGTCGTCGGCATCAGTGGGGTCAACTTTGGAATCGCGGAGACGGGGCGACTCGTGCTCGTCGAGAACGAGGGCAACAACCGCTTCTCGACCACCGCCCCAAAGGTCCACATCGCGCTGATGGGGATCGAGAAGATATTGCCAAAGGAAGCGGACCTGCCTTTGTTCCTCAAACTGCTGGCCGGTTCTGCTACCGGGCAGCGATTCGCGACTTACATCCACCTGATTACGGGCCCACGCCAGCCGGACGAAACCGATGGGCCGGAGGAGGTCCACCTCGTCCTGCTCGACAATGGGCGGAGCAAAATCCTCGAGAGCAAGTATCGCGAGGTTCTTCGCTGCATTCGGTGCGGCGCCTGCCTCAACGTGTGCCCGGTCTACCGCCAAGCGGGCGGCCACGCTTATCGCCACGTCTACAGCGGACCGATTGGAGCGGTGCTTGCACCCCTTCTCGAGGGCCTCGACGCGACGGGAGACCTGGCAAAAGCGAGCAGCCTCTGCGGTGCGTGCGAAGAAGTGTGTCCGGTGAAGATTCCGCTACCCGACATGCTGCTTGAATTGCGCGACGAAGGCATCCAATCCGGGGCGATCAAGGAGGCAATTCCTTGGAATCGTTTTGCTCAGGGGGCATCTTCGCCGCTCCTCTGGCGCGCGGGCCTCTTCCTGCTTCCGATGGCCGGAAAGCTCGCACCGGGCGCGTTGACCGATTGGACGGAGATGCGCGAGCCTCCGCAGCGGGTTGGACGGTCGTTTCGGAAGTGGTGGGATGAGCGATAGAGAGCTTTGGGAGGAGTTCGGGCGACGTTTGGAAGCCCTTGGCGGGCGTGTCGTGACCTTGGCCGAAGCGCTGGAGTTCGCGGCCGATAAGGCGTGCTGGCGCGATCCGGATTGCATGGTGCCGGGGTTGCCGGAGGGTCTTGCGTCGTCGCCCTGGGAGGCCAAGGTCGGATTCACTTTGGGCGATCTCGCCGTCGCCGAGACGGGTTCGATCGTGTTATCGGCTGGACCGGGCCGGGCGCGTCTCGCGAGTTTGGCCAGCGTTCATCACATCGCCCTGGTTCCTTGTTCGAGCATCGTGGCGACGATGGAGGAGGCGTTTGGCAGGTTGTCGCCGCGGACGAGCGTCATCATCACCGGCCCGAGTCGTACCGCGGATATTGAGGGCGTTTTGGTGCGGGGCATTCACGGTCCGCGGGAGCTTTGGGTGGTGCCGAAGGGCTTAGTGAAAGGGACGTGAGGGACACAGGGGGACGAAAGCAGCGTCCTCCATCGATCACTTTTGGCTGAATTTCAGTTGTGAATACGTATTTTCCGGCAATCGTGTGTTAAAGTAGTGTGTTATGCAACGGCGCGCCTTTACCTTGATCGAACTGCTGGTCGTGATCGCTATCATCGCGATTCTAGCCGCGATCCTCTTCCCCGTTTTCGCCCAGGCCAAAGAAGCCGCGAAAAAGACGGGGTGCATCAGCAACTCCAAACAGATGGGCATGGGACTCATGCTGTACGCGGGCGATTACGACGACCTCGCGCCGTTTGCGATTCCCGATCCGATCGCGCCGATCAATGGCGGCAACGACACCGGCATGCCGATCGACGCTCAGTTGAATCCCTACACGAAGTCTGAGGAGATTTGGGCTTGCCCGTCGCACCCTGACACCGCGTTCCGGTCCGGCATCCCGTTTTGGGACGGCAAGTACCGCGGCAACGGCAAGATGAAGAAGAAGTCGTATGGCTACGTGGCGAGCATCGTCACGGTCCAAGGCGGTGGTATCAACGAAGATCCCAATACGGGCATCACACGGTTCACCTGGAACCATTTCCGCAACGGCTACAACTCCCAGCGCCCGATTCTCGACGCCTCGCGCACGTTGACCGAACCGGATGAGCCAGCGAATACCGTCGTTTTCGTCGAGACGTGGCCGATCGCCGACAACCAGTCCCTCGGCTCCTACTGGGGCTCGATCTTTACGTATTGCGATGCTTGGAAGCTGGCTGGGCGCAAGGTCAACGGCACCAATCCTAGCGACCGATTACCGCAGGCCTGCAACAACCTCCTCCAGTACGCGCCGACCAAGGGTCATAGCGGTCAGAGCAACTATGTGTTCTGTGACGGCCATGCCAAGACGATGACTTGGCACCAGGCCCGCGGCAACGACTTCTACAAGTTCAAAATCGCGAAGCCAACCCAGACTTACGTGCCTTAAGTTCTCCTTTTAAGGAGCTCTTGGCGACCCTTGGCAGTTCGATGCACTTCCAAGGGTCAGTCAAGGAATGCGGCTTTGTGAGGGCACGCTGGCAAACAAGCGGGCGGCATCGCCGAGGTCGACGTTGCCGCCGCTAATGACGACGCCAACACGCCCGGAGAGGGGGACCTTGGCGTTCATCAGAGCGGCAGCCGCCAGAGCGCCGGTCGGCTCGACGACAAGTTTCATCCGCTCCCACAGGAAGAACATGGCCTCCACGATTTCGCGCTCGCTCACTCGAACCATCGCGTCCACGTACTGCAACACCAGGGGAAACGTGACCGCACCCAGCGACGGAGTCCGGGCTCCATCGGCGATCGTCTCAGGGTTGTGAACGGTCTGGAGGGATTTCGTCTCGAACGACCGGCAGGCATCATCGGCCTGCCCAGGCTCGACTCCGACAACCGTGATGCCAGGGCACGGGTGCTTCGCCGCGACCGCGCAGCCCGAAAGCAGCCCACCGCCACCGCAACAAACCAAAAGCAGGTCAAGCGGACCGACTTCTTGGATGAGTTCGAGCGCGCACGTGCCTTGACCGGCGACGATGCGCTCGTCGTCGTAGGGTGGTATGACCGAAAGGCCACGCTCTTCGGATAATTGTCGCCCGAGGGCTTCACGCGTGGTCTCGCTGCGATCGTAGAGAATGACCTCGGCCCCGTAGCCCTTGGTCGCCGCGACTTTGACGGCTGGGGCATCGTCGGGCATGATGATCGTCGTGGGCACGCCAAAGAGCTTCCCGGAGAGCGCGAGCGCCTGCGCATGGTTGCCACTCGAATACGTCAGCACCCCCCTCCGCTTTTCGTCGTCCGTGAGCTGGAGCATGGCATTGCAGGCCCCTCGGAACTTGAACGCTCCCGCGCGCTGGAAGTTCTCGCACTTGAAGAACACCTCGGCACCGACGCGCCCGTTGACCGTCCGCGAGGTCATGACCGGGGTTCGGTTGGCGATGCCCTCGATGCGATTGGCGGCGGCTTCGATGTCCTGGAAGTCCATGGGTCCATTGTGGCGGGCGAGTGAATAGTGAGTAGTGGGGAGTGGGTAGCGAGTAGTGGGGAGAGGACTGATGGTCGGGAAGATCGGGTGGGGGCGTTGCCAGCCTCGCGCTCGAGTCTCACGACGCCCCACTCGCCACTATTCACTCGCCACTACTCACTATCCACTAAAAGAAAGCCCCCGGGCGTGCCGGGGGGAGTGAAGGTTCGGGCGTCCGGGCCCGGTGCAGACGTTGTTTTTGTTTGCCCTTAGCCCGAAACTTCCGCTATGAAGACTCGCCTACCAGGTCGTGAGCGACTGGATCGCGAGTCTAAGCATTTCAATGAAGGTTTCTAGTCGAACCATTTTCTGCACCAAGAGCCTCCTCGGCTCACGCATAGAATTGTCGCCGCCGCAAGTGGACGGCACTGTGGACGGGAGAAAGGCTCGGATGTGGACGGCAAAAACATTGACCGGTAAACTCCAGCGATGTCCGCTCCCGCACTCCTTGAATCCCTCCTTGCTGGGCGCGAATTGGGTTGGCAAGAAGCCCAGAACCTGATGCACGGGATGATGAGCGGGGAGGCTGAAGACGCCTGGATCGCGGGGATCTTGGTCGCGTTGCGGGCGAAGGGGGTAACAGGCGGCGAACTGGCGGCGTTCGCCGATGTCATGCGCGACCATGCCATGTCGCTCTCCAGCACCCACCCCACGCTCATCGACACCTGCGGAACCGGCGGGGGGCGATCGACCTTTAACCTTTCGACCGGAGCCGCAATCGTCGCAGCGGCGGCGGGAGCGAAGGTCGCGAAGCACGGCAATCGTGCGGTGACGAGTCTCTGCGGAAGTGCAGATGTCCTGGAGGCCCTCGGTGTTGTGCTGGTGGCCGACCCGGAGAGGCTCCAGCATCTGCTCGATTCGGTCGGAATCGTCTTCCTGTTTGCTCCCCACCATCATCCGGCCATGCGCCACGTTTCGGCGGCGCGCAAAGCCCTCGGCGTTCGGACCGTTTTTAACCAACTCGGCCCACTCGCGAATCCAGCTGGCGCAAAGCGGCAATTGATTGGTGTGTATGACGACGCGCTCCTTCTGCCGATGGCGGAGGCCCTGTCGAAGCTGGGATGCGAGCGCGGCCTTGTCGTGCGAGGTGAGGACGGCATGGACGAGATCTCGCCCTGTGCGCCGACGAGGTTCGTCGAAGTCGCTGGCGATTCGATAAGAGCAGGACGCTTCGAGCCGGGTGACTTTGGGTTGACGCCGGTTGCCGAGTCTGCCCTCGCGGCAGGGTCGGATGCTTCTGAGAATGCGCGCATCCTGCGGCAAGCGCTCGAAGACGCTCGCTCACCGCAAGCGCAAGCGCTCATCCCCAATGCCGCGGCTGCGCTCTACTTGGCCGAGATCGCCGCGGACCTGCGGACTGGAGCCCGACTCGCCCACCAAGCGATCGAATCGGGCTCTGCGGCCCGAAAGCTCAGCGACCTCATCGAGGTCACCCAGGCGCTATGAGCAAGCTGGCCGAAATCCTGGCGACGAAGGCGACTGAAGTCGCTGATCGTAAGTTGCGCGCCAGCAAAGCCGACCTCGTCCATCAGTCCCTCGATGCGCGACCGCCACTGGGATTTCGAGTGCATCTGGCGCAGTCGGCCCAACCCGTAGCTCTCATTGCTGAGGTCAAGAAAGCGAGCCCGTCGGAGGGCCTGATTCGCCCTGACTTTGATCCCGCCGAGATCTCCCGAACCTATGAAGCCGCCGGTGCAACCTGCCTGAGCGTGCTCACCGATGTGCCGTATTTTCAAGGCGCAGACGAGAACATCTCCCTTGCCAAGTCAGCGTGTGCCCTCCCGGTTCTCCGCAAAGACTTCATCGTCGACGACTACCAGATTCCCGAGTCTCGTGCCCTCGGTGCCGACGCAATCCTTCTCATCGTCGCCGCTCTGAACCCGACTCAGCTTCGGGAGTATCGAGAAGAGGCCGAAGAGCTGGGAATGGATGCGCTCGTCGAGGTGCATACCGAGGATGAGGCTGACGTCGCCCTGGCGTCGGGGGCAAAGCTGATCGGCGTCAACAACCGTGACCTGGGCACGTTTCGCACCGATATCGGCATGTCGGAACGACTCCTCCCGCAGCTCCAATCGGTGACCAGCGTGAGCGAGAGCGCGCTGAACACCCATGCGGACGTTGAGCGGGTGCAAAGAGCCGGGGCGCGGGCCGTCCTCATCGGCACTGCCTTTTGTCGGTCGCCTGATATCGGCGCGAAGGTGAGAGAGGTCATGGGCTGGTGACGCGGGTCAAAATCTGCGGCTTAACGCGATTTGAAGACGCCCTGTGTGCGCTGGAAGCGGGTGCTCACGCCCTCGGCTTCGTCCTCGAACCCACCAGCCCCCGGTGCGTCGCCTCCGACGCCGAGGTTTTGCGTCGATTGGACGAATTCGGTCCCTATGTGTCACGCGTCGCCGTGTTCGGTCCTGCGCCAGCCTTCGACCCACGGAGCGCGGACTTCAGTCCGCCTTCGGACCCCGGACTTCAGTCCGTCCCCCGGCTTGCCTTCGACACCATCCAGAGCCTCGGCGAGCGCATTCCGAACAAGCGCTTCGTGCGGGTGCTCAGGGTAACAACCGAATCATCAATGAACCCAGACCTCGGCGACTGCGATGCAGTGTTGCTCGATGCCTACTCGCCGAACCAATTTGGTGGCACGGGTGAGCGCATTGACTGGGGCTGGGCGGCCGA
Source organism: Fimbriimonadaceae bacterium (assembly GCA_019694835.1). The sequence goes on from JAIBBE010000233.1 coordinate 136,944, forward strand.
GTTCGTCGCGTCGTGTGCGAAGCCGGTTGTGCTCGCGGGAGGACTGAATCCCGGGAACGTGGCGGCTGCGATCCGGCGAGTGAGGCCCTACGCGGTGGACGTTGCGAGCGGTGTCGAGGTTTCGCCGGGCATCAAGGACCCCGACCTGATCCGATCATTCATTCAAGAAGCGATGGGCACCTAAAGTACTTTCGCCGTCCCGGCGATTCCGGATGGCTCTGCAAGCCGTACTCAGGCAACTCCTATTTTAGTTCGGTGGGATCACGAGAGGCCTTTATCGCCGGGACGGCGAAAGTACATTGCCTCCGCACTCGGGCAGCTCGTTTCGCAGTTCGGTGGGATCACGAGAGGCCTTTATCGCCGAGACGGTGAAAGTACATTGCCTCCGCGCTCGGGCAACTCCTATCGTAGTTCGGCGGGATCACGGGAGGCCCTTATCGCCGGGACGGCGAAAGTACTTTATCGGGCGCCGTGACCGGTCAGCATCGAGAGGACCGTTTTGAAGAGGGTCGCCACATCGTAGCGCAAGCCAGCCTTCATGTAGTACTCACGGTCGTACTCGACACGCTCGGCGTACGTGGTGTCGCTGCGTCCGCTGCACTGCCAGACGCCGGCGCATCCGGGCTTCATGGCCAGGTAGATGCCCTGGTGCTCGCCGTACTTCTCGAGCTCAGGCTCAACGATGGGACGGGGGCCGACTAGGCTCATGTCGCCCTTGAGCACGTTGAAGAGCTGCGGAAGCTCGTCGAGGCTCGACTTGCGAAGGAAGTGCCCGATCTTCATGATGCGGGGATCCTTGGCGATCTTGTAGTTGTCCTGAAATTGCTTCCAGAGCTCAGGGTCTTTCTTCAAGACCTCTTCCGCATTGCGGACCATTGACCGGAACTTGTAAATGTAAAACAGCCGACCGTCCTTGCCCACCCGCTTCTGCTTGAAGACGATCGGGAATCCGTCGCTGATCACGATGGCGAGGGCGATCAGAAGGAAGACCGGCGAGAGAATCAGGATGCCGAAGAGGCTCACGACGATATCGAACGTCCTCTTGACGATTTGGTAAGGGAGCCGAGGGTACCGCGCCCCGGAATATCGTTCGTCGGATTTCTCCACAGTTGGAATTCGAGCTGCTATCCGCTGGTCATCGTAAACAATCATTTATTCGAGTCCTTTCCTTGGTCGGGGCAACTGCGCCCGAAAATCAATAGGCAAATTTCGTGCCGCGGTGCACGGAATCTTCAAGTACAGACTCATTATAACGCCTCAAGTTCAAAACCGAGGCCGTTTGGTTGCCATTTTGCCGAACGTTAACACGACACTCGCCCGGTTCGCCGTAACCGAAGTGACCTTCCGAGGCGTCTGAGTATTAAACCGGCATCATGGACAGGGCATGGGCCGGACCGATATACTCAGGTCTAACTGACTCGGAGGTCTAGAACGTTTTGAAGGCAAACCAAATCTCGCTGCGGACCGCCCTTGCGCTCACCGCCATTTCCATCGTGGGGGCAGGCTACGCGCAATTCGACGGGCCCGCCCCGCTTGCGTGGCGTTGGGCTCAAGCGACCAGCGTTTCCCCGACCGGCTCCCCGGTGGTGAGTGGCGATACGGTCTACGTGGCCATCGGTCAACGGATGTACGCTCTCGAAAAGGCCACAGGCAACCAGAAATGGCGCTATCCGATCGGCGAGCCTCTGCCGGCCAATTTCCGAAACGGCTGCATCTTGGCTGAGGGGACTCTCATGGGAGCCGCCGACAACAAAACGATCTACGCAGCGGACGCCTTCTCGGGACAGCCTCGGTGGCAGTACGCTTCCACGCAGCCGATCGTCGGCTCTCCGGTGGCCGTAGGCAAGTTCGTCGTGTTCACGCTGAGCGACAACAGCCTTATGGCTCTCAACATCGCCGACGGCAGCCCCGCATGGAAGGAGTCTCTCCGCATCTTCGATGGCGTGATGGGGAGTCTGAACAGTTATCTGGGCAACGTCATCGTCATCTCGAACTCGTTCAAGATGTATTCGATCGACGTCGCGACTCGCAAGACCAACTGGGAGCAGACTTTCAGCACGCTCACCCCCAATGCCACGGCGACGGTGTTCGGAGATTCGTTCTACATCAACAGCGGCGACTTCCTGATCTGCATGAACGCGGGAACGGGCCGAAGCAAGTGGCAGTGCAACATCGGCGAGCCTTTGGCCTACAATCCGGCGGTTTCGACCGATGGAATCATCGTTACGACCCGCGATGGCCAGGTCTTCACGGTTGACTCGGGTGGTCGCCGGACACTCAAGCAGCCGATCGAGTTGGATTCCTCGCCGGTCACCAGCCTTTCGGTAGTCGATAAGCTGGCCGCGATCTGCACGTCCAATGGCGCTATGAACCTGCTAAACATGAAGACCGGGCAGACCGTTTGGAGCTTCACGGTTCGACCCATGACCGCGTATCTCGCTCAGCCCGAAGGCGGCGATGCGGGCGGAGGCGGTGGCCTTGCGGGTGCTGGGCGCGGTGGCGGCGGTGCTTCGGGTGCGGGCGTCGGCGGATCTTCTTCGGGCGGCGGTGGTACAAGCGGCGCTGGGCAGCCGGCCACAACGATCAACGCGGCTGGACCTCCCGTTTTGGCGGGCGAGACCCTTCTGCTTGCCGCTCGCGACGGCAGTGTGCTCGCGTTCGACAAGACGGAAGGCGTCGACCTGACCGCTCCCAAGACACGCCTGGTCTTCCCGAACGCTGGCGACCAAATTAACGGCAACCCGCCATTGGCGTTCACTTTCCGGATCACCGACGATGCGACGGGCTTGAAGCCGACCTCCGTCAAGGTCGACATCGATGGGAAGGACTACAACTACAACCTCACTCGCGACGGAATCTTAACGGTTGACATTGGTCCTGACTACAAGAATGCGGCCCTTGCCAACGGTCGGAGATCCATCACCGTCACGGCGTCCGACTGGATCGGCAATACGAGCAAGACCACTTTCTTGGTCGTCGTCGACAATCAGCTGCCTCCTACGGGTCGCGGTGGAGCGCCCAAGAAGAGCAACAACTCAGGCGGCGGAGGCTCCGGTGGTCCTGGCCTTGGCGGTGGACGTGGCGGCGGACGCTAACTTCGAGTAAACCCATCGGGGAACACGAGGCGCATCGAAGGAATCCCACTCATGGGAGGATTTCGATGCGCTTCTTTTTGTTTGTCACCCTCACTTGCCTCGCAGGAACCCTGTTCGCCCAACGGATCAACCATGCCGGACGGATACTCGGTCCGCTGTTGCCGGTAAACCAGCCCACTCTCTTCAATACCCCTGAAGCGGACGCCATCGTCGGATCAATGCAGATCTACCCGCGTGACAACGCATGGAATGAGGACATCAGCAATCGCCCGCTGTTGGCCAACTCGGCCGCGATGATTACCGCCATGACAGGTCACCTCGATGCTTCGCGCCGAACTCTACGGGCATTCTTCGAGATGAATTTTGTCCTCGTGCCCGACAACCAGTCTTGGGTCCCCATCAGTTTCTTCGAGTATCCCGACGAGTCCGATCCGAGCCCCTATCCCATTCCTCCCAACATGCCCATCGAGGGCTGGCCTCGCGAAACCGGCAGCTTGACTCTCGACCAGTGGCAGCGCGATATTAACGGAACGGGAGGCGATCGACACTCGATTATCGTGAAGCCTGGTACCGGGCAATGCTGGGAGACCTGGCAAGCACGCAAACTCCTCGACAATTCGTGGGAAGCCGCCAACGGTGCTCTCTTCAACCTCAACTCGAATGCACTTCGACCTTTGGGATGGACTTCGGGGGACGCCGCCGGGCTCTCGATGTTCGCGGGCATTCTCCGTTACGACGAGGTGCTGCGGGGTCAGGTGGAGCATGCCCTTCGGATCGTCGTGCGTCGCACCCGGGCCCAGTACATTTACCCGGCGAGCCACTACGCCTCGAACCCCTTCACGACCGACCCGAATGTGCCTGCAATGGGTCAGCGGATGAGGCTCCGATCGACATTCAACGTCCCCAACACCTGGACGACCCAGGAGAAGGCCGTTTGTGCTGCGCTCAAGAAGTACGGCGCAATCATTGCCGACAATGGGAACTTCTTCCAGATCTCCGTTGCGCCCGATCAGCGCTGGCCCTCGGGCTGCTTCGATAACCTCACCTCGATTGGTGTCGGAGAGTTCGACATCATCCAGACCACCGGACCGACCGAGGGCCCGCGATCACCCAATCCTCCAGTAGCCAACGCCGGACCGGACCTGAACGGCACGGTTGGACCTGCGGTCACGCTTAACGGCTCGACGAGCGGGGGAACGGGTACCGTCACGCGTCTGTGGACAAAGTACTCCGGCCCCGGCAATGTCACCTTCGCCAACTCGGCCTCTGCCGCAACCACCGCGACATTCTCCGCCAACGGTGTCTACACACTGATGCTGCGGGCCAGCGACACCGTCCACACGCCCGGATATGATGCGGTGGTCGTTACGATCGGTTCTGCCCCGACGGTCAGCGGCACGTTGGTGCTTCAGGACGTCAGTGCATCCGCCTATCCGACGGGAGTCTTGTTCGAGTACCGAACACCGGGCACCTCGAACGTCGTCTTCTCTACGAACGGAGCGATTGGGAGCGGCGGAGCTTTCACGATTCCTTCGCCGCCGAGCCCGGGCAGCTACGACCTGGCGGTCAAGTACAGTCATTGGCTCCGCCGGAAGGTCGCCGTCAACACGTCCGCGGGCAATGTGACTGGCGTTGTCCTGTCGCTGCGCAATGGCGACCTCGACGGCGACAACGAAATCGGCATAAGCGACTACGCCCAGCTATCTTCGAACTACGGCGGGACCGGGTTGGGCGATTTGAACCACGATGGCGTGGTCGACATTGCCGATTACGCAATTCTCAGCTCGAACTATGGCCTTGTCGGCGATTGATGCGCCAAACTCACCCGGAGGTACAGACCCATGTACATGGTCGTTTCAAAATGGGGGATCGTCGCGGGGCACGAGGCGGAGGTTGCCGAAAAAGGCCGAGCCGTCCGAGATGTTCTGCGACGCCAGCCCGGCGTGCAGTTCGTGTACGAGTTCAAAAACGAGGACGGGGTGTTCGTTGCCGTGATTGCGTACGATGACGAGGCCGCCTACAAACGCATCATCCAGGACCCGAATGGTGCCTTCATGCAAGCGGTCTCCCAGTATCGACTCGAAGAGCACGCTGTCTGGGTCGGATCCGAACGGGGCGAAGCGATAGACTAACTTGTCAACGCACTGGGAGTAGCGAGGTGCGATATCCCGGGATATCGCACCTCGAGAAGACTACTTTCGGCGGCGTCGCACGACGGCGATGATGCCGAGGCCAAGAACCGCCAGGGTTGCCGGTTCGGGAACGGCTGAGTACTGCAGGGCATCGCTCATGATGAACCCGCCCCAACCGTTGTTGGCATAGATCTCGACCCGCTTGATTCCGACGGTGCTCGTCCAGCCATTCCACTGCCACTGTCCGATCGGGGCACCGATAGCTTGGGTCGCGTCGATCTGGTTGTTGTTGGCATCGAAGAATTTCGCGGTTGCCCCTGCCGCGTCGGCATTGGTGCCCCAATAGCCGCCAAACGCCATGGCAGGCGTATTGAAATCGAAGGCATAGTTGACGCCGGCGCCACCCAAGAAGTGGGCGGAATCATAGGGGAAGATGCTGTTGAAGAATCCCCAGCCCGTCGTGATATGCACGCCTTGGCCCGGGCCGATCTGGTTGACCGATGCGCTGCCCCCAAATGCGCTGTACGAAGGCAGGAACTGGAAAACAGGTTGAGTTTCCCAGCTTTCGAAAGCGGTACCGCTGAACGGACCGACGGACGTGAGCTGGGCAGAGGCGGCGGAGGCGCCGATAAGGGCGCAAGCAATCAATAATCCTTTATTCATGATTCCCTCAAGCCGATCCCCACGGATTCGGCATGGGCGAATTATGGTCATGCCACCTTGGCCCCCCGCACTATTGACGGGGATGAAATGTTGCGGACCTCATGCCCGTTTGGTCTTGGAACGGTTACGAGCGCAAGATCTGGCCCGCGTCGCTGATCGTGAGGAGGCGACAAGCCGGACGTTCTTGGTTGACATCACCCAGGGTTACCACGCCAACACGCCGCTGCTGGGCAAGTGGGGCGAGGGTGTCGTAGGCGTTACCAGCCGATGGCACGAATAGCGCTTCGAATGCATCGTGAAACTGCCAGGTCCCGAGGGTTGCCAACGGACGCCCCCGACAGGCGAGGCCGAAGAAGCGAATCAGGCCGTCGGATCGCATGTCCTCGAGCGCCTCCAAAACCGCATCGATTTGAAACTCCTCCGGAGCGGTGGTGATTTGGACGACGTAGAAGTCCAACGCCGGCCTCCCGAGGGCACTCAAGATCTCGATCACGTGCGCCTGGGTCTGGTTTAGGGCGATTTCGCGGCTGGAGAAGGCCGTCGGATCGACCCCGAAACAAATCACGGTCGCGTCGGTGCCCCGCATCATTCCCCCCCAAAGTCCGGGCGACGTCGAAATGTCGATCGGGGCCTTCGAAGCAATGGCGGCGTCCACCAAGTTCTGGAGCCAGCCGTCGGTAGGCCTTTCGGGGACGGCGAGCCGAATCCAAACGGGGGGTAGGTGAAGATTGGTGCGGCCAAAAACCTCGGACACGACTCTTTATGGCAGAGTCGGGTGGTCGCGTGGGTTCGAAAATCAAGAGAGGCCGAAGGACATCCCTTCGGCCTCTCTCATTCTAGTTGCCCGGACCTTCGCCCGGAGGAGGAGGATTCTTTTCCATGGCTTCTTTATTCGCCTTCGAAATGTTGTCCTCGTTCTTCTTGACATCCGTACTCGTCGTGTCAGCTCCGCTGCAACCAGCGAGGATGACGGCGGCGAGCATGATCAGGAGCCAGTTGAACTTTCTCACTTCTCAAGTGCCCACATCGGCCAGGACTTGGTCCACACCGGAGCGGCGCTGATCGTCCAAGCTCCTCCGTCCGGAGCGCACGGCCATCGCGAACTGACGGTGTACTCTGCAGCCGTCGGCGTGTTGGCCAGGAACTGCTTGACGTTCATCGTCTTGGCGCTCGAGTCGGTTCGGGCGATGTTGATGCTGCCGCCGAACGGATAGCGCGCGCCATCGACATCGGTGCCGTAGGTGCAGCCTGCGCCCGTTTGCTTCATGAAGACTGGAATCCAGAGTTCACGAATCGCGATTGGATAGGCGACTTGGTCGGGGGCGCTCGGGGTCACGAACACCGGCGCAAAGTTGATCACCGTGCTCGCGAGTTCCATGAAGAGCATGGTTTGCGAGGTGTCGGGGATGCTGCTCTGGCTGCCGCCGAGGAAGCTGGCTCGGTTGTAGCCAGTCGAGCTGGGGGCTCGGTTGTAGGAGTTCAACGCGCCGGTGATCGACAGGTTGAGGGCATAGCCGTTCATGATCTCGCCCGCGTTCGTCCACTGAGGTCCGTCCTTTTGCATGGCCGGATGGAAGAAGACCTCCACGCTCTTGGTGTACGGCATCAGCCACTTCTGCCATGAGTAGTGGTTCATGCGGAAGTAGAAGTTCGACGTACACCCGGCCCCGGTCGGGTTGAACGGTAGCGTGTTGTGGATCGAATTCAGCGACGAGGCGGCAATGCAGTCGTCGTTGCGGGGGTACATGTCGTCGTAGTCGCCCATGTAGAGCAAAACGGCTGATCCCATTTGCTTCATGCCGCTGATGGCAGTCGCCTTCTTGGCGGCGGATTTCGCCTGAGCGAAAACGGGGAATAGAATCGCCGCAAGAATCGCGATGATCGCAATCACGACGAGGAGTTCAATGAGTGTAAAGGCCTTTTTGGATTTCAAGTTTCTTCCTCCACCTGGCACAACCCAACCTATAGCGGGCGTGGCAACGCACGAAAAAAAGAATGTTCGGCGAGAGTATCGCGCGAACATTTTAGCTGATTGTTAAGATCGCAATCAATTCTTCAAAGAAATGTCGGACAATTTTGCGGTGAAAGCTACTTCTTGACACCGGCGCGTGTCCGCCACTTGCCGCGTTTCTGGGCGAAGCTGAGTTTCTGGCGGCGCATGAGCTTGGGGCGGGATTTGGTTGCCATGATAGGGCGCAGGATACCCGGGCGGGGCGGACATAATGAGGCAGGTGAATCGATGTCGAAGCGAATCCTCTTATTAAGCCTTGGGATTTCCTTGCTCGCAGGTTGCTCGAAGCCTGAAGATGCCGTGGCGCCCGAGCCCAAACCTGCCGCGCAGACGCAGCAACAGCAGGAGCAGTCGGGCGGGTCTGTAGCGCCGATTTCCCCGTCCGTCGGCGGCATTTCGCCGGTCGCGGGTTCGGACAGTGTCACCGGCGCGGGTGGTGGCGGCGTCTCTCAGGCGGCGAAGGAGCGGGCGAAGGCGGTCGCAGGCAGTCAGTCCAACACACCTCCGCCCCCGACCGACGAGTAGTGAGGATCTACCTCGACTTCGCCGCTACGACCCCCCTCGACCCTGCCGCGCGGGCGGCGATGGATCCCTGGCTGGGGCATGATTTCGGAAATCCAAGCAGTCTGTATGCCGAAGGTCGGAAGGCGAAGGCAGCCATCGACGAAGCCCGAGAAGTGATCTCCGACAGTTTGGGTTGCCTCTTTGGCGAAATCGTCTTTACATCCTCTGGCACCGAGGCGGCCAACCTGGGAATCCTCGGCCCAGCGCTCGCCAATCCCGATCCGCATCGTCGACGCGTTCTGATGGGGGCGAGCGAACATCACTGCGTTCTGCACACGAAGCCTCTGCTCGAAAAGCTCGGGTACGCGGTCGAGATTCACCCGGTGGATCGAGAGGCGAGGATTCAGGTCGATCAACTCCTCCCCCGCCTCGCTGAGGACGTTCTGCTCGTTGCCGTGATGCACGCGAACAACGAACTCGGCACGATTCAAGATGTGGGTTCCATCGGAGAGGCTGCGCATCGGGTCGGGGCACTCGTCTTCATCGATGCGGTGCAGACCTATCTAACGAGCACTGCTCCCATCGATGTCAAGCAGCTTCGCGCCGATTACCTCGCGGTTTCTGCGCACAAGGTGTACGGCCCGAAGGGTGCGGGCGCGCTTTTTGCCCGAGGTGGTGCACCTCTTCACCCCCTGGTCGCCGGCGGCGGTCAGGAACGCGAGGTCAGAGCCGGGACTGAAAATGTCGCCGCCATCGTCGGCTTTGCCGAAGCCGTTCGCTTAGCCGCACCGAATGAGGATGACGAGGCCAAGAGGCGCGCTCGCGACGCATTCCTCAAGCACCTTGAGAAGACCTCAGGACCGAGGTGGATCACAACGGTTTCGACAGAGCCCATGCTCGCCGGTCACGTACACCTTCGTTTTCCGGGAGCGAATACCGAATCCATGCTCATTCTTCTCGATCGTTTGGGTGTGAGCGCGAGCAGCGGCGCCGCATGCAGTTCGGGAAGCCTGGAGCCAAGCCATGTGCTGCTTGCGTGCGGCTATTCGCCAGTTGAGGCAAACGAGGGGCTGAGGTTCACGTTTGGGAGGCACTCTACGGTTGGCGAGGCGGAACTGGCGGCTGAAAGGGTGCTGCAGGCGGCCTGCCAAACCTTGCGAGACCGAAAGGCATAGGCGGCGGGGAAGTAGGCCTCCTCCATCTCCCTCACACGATGCTGGCCGACAATGCGCCGAGCGGTTCGACAACGACTTGAACAGTATCTCGTGGACGAAGGTCTCTCTTTAAGGACGACTCTCGCAGCGAAGGCAGCGCAATGGGTGGCGAGAGGAACAAATCGGCCACTCGAACGGGCATGTTGCGGCTTGCCAAGCCGATCTGCTCGGCGAAATTCAGGTCCAGGAGGAGCTCGGTGTTCCACACCAGTTCACCATTCACCAGCAACCGAATCTTCAGCGGGTCCGAGGTCAGATCATCGGGCGTCGTTAGGAGCGGACCGATGACGCGAGGCATGTCCGTAGCGCGCATCGGGTCGACCGCCAGGAACTCCGGACCATAGAACCCCAGCGTCAACGTTACACCAAGCAGGAACGTATTCGCTTCTTCTTCATCCACCTGTTCGCCCGAGTCGCTCAAAACCGAGGCAATCCTCAGCTCCGGCTCCAACTCACCCATCCCGGGCGGGGCGTCGATCTCGGCGCCTGGGTCAAGCAGGGCACTGGCATTGCCATATCGGAAGACCAAGCCTGAATCTCCTGTGTCAAAAATGCGAAGCGAGGGCGGTACCCCCACCGGTGCGAGGAAGCGCACTTTGCTTGGTTCATGGACTCCGATGGCCTTCTCGCCATCGGTCTCGTACACTCGGCCATCGTGAAAGATCCCGCTTCGTGATCGACCGGGATCTTGGGTCAGCTCAAATCGGCAGAGTTTCATTCGTAACCTGCTTTGGCCGCAATCTCGACATTGGTCAGACTCCCGATCTCGGCTGCCGAAAGGCTCTCGAGATGCTCCAGGTTGTCGACCAGAGCCGCCGCATCATCCATTGCCAAACCGCCGAGCAGTCGGAACTTATGGTCGAGAATTCCGTTGAGGTCGGCGGTTGTGTTTCGCGCGTGCCCCGCCGGGTACATGACCAAGCCGGAATCGTAGGCTTCTCCGGTCACGGTGTGAACCACGACCGAGGTCGGAATGCCGTCCGGGTAACGCGTATCGTATTCAGGTCCACCGTGCTCGAAGGCGATCTTGCCCATCAATTCTCGGGTCATCGGGTTATTGATCGCCGCGGCGTGATAGTCATAGGGTGAGAGCATGAGTAGCTTCCAGATTGCGTCCCGTGAAGCGGTGTCGTCGGGCTGAAAGAGGCCGTTCGACTTCGCCTCGATCGCCTTCCTGAGCAGCGTGCTGACGATGTAGACCATGGAATGATCCGCGCTCTGACGCGTTTTCGGGTCTCGCTTGGCAGGGTCGCCGATGATGCCGAACGCGGGTTCATAGGCCTTGATCACGATCCGGTCGATGGCCTCCCCGCCGTTGTCGAGGAGGCTGGGATTGGCCGAGATGAGGTCGATAACTCCTTGCAGCGCACCCGCTGACTGGTGCTCGTAGAGACCGAGCTTGAAGTGCATCCCCATGACCGCGAAATCGTCGCCCGAGTGGCTGAGTTCGAGGTCGAACGGCGAATCTCCGTCGGTCTTCATAAACTGGCGGAACATCGATTCCGGGTTCCTAAAGATGTCCTTTGGCCCGATGAACCCCGCCATCGCGCGCTTCATCGAGAGGATCGCAGCTTCGGTGCTGATGGCTGCGCTGGCACCTTTGGAGTCGCTCAGCTGTTTGCCTGCCCGGATCGCTCGCCAAGGAATGTAGTGGGCCACGACCATTCCAATCGCATGTTCAATCTGCTCGGGCGTCGCCCCCATCATCGCCCCGTAGGTCGCGGCAGAACCTATCGCACCGTGCACGACGTGGTCGATCTTGTAGGTCTTGAGGCTGAAGACTTCTGCCAGCCGTCCGCGAATCTCATCGAGCAGGATCATCCCCCGAATCGCCGCCGCGCCATCGAGCCCGCGCTGCTGGGCGGCGGCAATCGCGACCGGATAGAAGTCGTTATGCCCAAACTCCCCGGCTGTATGACCCTTCTCGGGGCGGAAGCCAAAGTTGGTTCCGTTGCTGTCCCACTCGCGCACGGCCGCCGAATTCGCGACGACCGCCTTCTCCGCCTTCACCTTCTGCGCCGAACCAAAAACGGTCGCGCCGTTCGCATCCGGATAGTCGAGGGCTTCGTTACGCAGGATCGTCGGTGCGTTGGTTTGGAGGGCGAGCGCACTGAGCCCGCAAAGGACCGCGTCGGCGTGGAAGAGCCGCGTCCGCGCGACAACCGCCTCGCTCGGGCCCGGTCCGAGTCGGCCAGACATGAAGTCGACGGCGAACTGCCCGATGCCAAGGGCCTGGTTGGTGTTGCGCGGGAGGGCGACGCTGCTCATCGCCGAGGATTGTATCAGGATCGTGGAGGCTTGGGCCGGGCAAAGAAGTTCATCACGATCAGGCCGACACTGAAGATTCCAAACGTCCAAGCGACCCATACGGGAGAGCCGTAAGAGGTCGCCTGGAAGGCGATCGATAGCCCGATGGCTCCGCAGGCGTAGACGAGCGCACGGGCAATCCGATCGCTGTACTTGCGCCAAAGCTCGAAGAAGCGGAGCACGGACCGATTATGAGCGGGGATTGGCGGACAGGAATTGCGGAAGTGGGTGCCATGGGACGGCAACTTTGCACCAAGTTCGAAATTTGGCCAGTTCAAGTCCCCGCGAACGCGAGCGGGTCGAAACTCGGCACGGGACTGAACTGGTGGAAAATGCATGGAGCCGCATATTGCCGTCCCATGCCACCTCTTGCTACCGCTTGAGGTACCTGGTCCGCGGGGTCCCCAAGACAAAGGGCCTGTATTCGGTACATTCTTTTCAATGAGTGAGCGAACGTTCCGCCTGTACGACACGATGACCCGAATGGTCAAGGCGCTCGACCCGGTCGAGCCAGGACACCTTCGGTTCTATTCGTGCGGGCCGACGGTCTACTCTTACGCTCATATCGGCAACTTCCGAACCTTCCTGACCGGCGACCTCATCGTCCGAACGGCCGAGGCCCTCGGGTGGAAGGTGAGCTATGTCAGCAACATCACCGATGTCGGCCACCTCACCTCCGACGATCAGGACGGCGGCGAGGACCGGATGGAAAAGGGGCTGAAGAGCAAGGAAGGCGAAGCGTTCGTTAACGTCTGGGACCTCGCCGACTACTACGCCGACTGCTTCAAGGCCGACTGGGACAAGCTCAATCTGCGCCGTCCGCTGGTCTGGCCGCGCGCGACGCAGCATATGCGGGAGCAGATCCAGGCTGTTGAAACGCTGATCGCGCAGGGCAATGCCTACGAAACGCCGACCGGCGTGTACTTCGATGTCGACAGCTTCGCCGACTACGGAAAGCTCAGCGGAAACCGCGACCGAGAGAACCTCATGCAGGGCGTGCGCGACGTGGTCCAAGACGACAACAAGCGCCACCCCGGTGACTTCGCCCTGTGGAAAAAGGACGACAAGCACCTGATGCAGTGGTTCAGCCCGTGGGGCTGGGGCTTCCCGGGCTGGCACATCGAGTGCTCGGTCATGGCGATGGGCTACCTTGGCGAGACGATCGACCTCCACGCAGGGGGCGAGGACCTGGTTTTCCCGCACCACGAATGCGAAATCGCCCAGTCCGAGTGCCTCACCCACAAGCCCTTCGCGAACCACTGGATGCACACGCGGTTCCTGCAAGTCGACGGCGAGAAGATGTCCAAGAGCCTAGGGAATTTCTTCACGGTGCGCGACTTGGTGGAGGGCAAGGGTGCCGACCCGCTCGCGCTTCGCTATGCCCTGATTGCGGTGCCGTATGGCAAGCCGCTGAACTTCACGATGCAGTCGTTGCGCGACGCGACCAAGAACGTGGAGCGGTATCGGGAGTGCGAGCGGCTGGCACAGTCGGCTCTGGGTAGAGCTGACGGAGAAGATCGGCTCGGGGATGAATTGGACGCCTTGTACGAGGGTGCCCTTGACGCGATGTGCGATGACTTGAACACATCGGTCGCGCTCGCCAAGGCGCTCGAAGGCACCGGGGTCATCTTCCGCGAAGGCGCATCAATGACCGGAGCCTCGGCCAAGAGCGCACTCAACTACCTCGCCAAGATCGGCGACCTGCTCGGCATCTTCGTACCATCAGGTGCCGTCGCCGCAAAGGCCGCCGCCGACGAGGTTCCACCCGAGATTCTCGCCCTCAGCGAACAGCGCCTCACCGCCAAAGCCGCGAAAGACTTCGCCCTTGCAGACACTTTGCGCTGGCAGGCTGAGGCGCAGGGTTGGGAGATTCGCGATACGCCGGAGGGGCCGCAGATCAAGCGCAAGGCCGCGGCGATCTAGGATGCCAAACCGACTCGCCCAGTCCTCCTCCCCCTATCTGCGCCAGCACGCCGACAACCCGGTGGACTGGTTTCCGTGGGGCGAGGAAGCTCTGCAGCGAGCCCGCGACGAGCAGAAGCCGATCTTCCTGAGCGTCGGCTACAGCAGTTGTCATTGGTGCCATGTTATGGCCCATGAGTCGTTCGAAGACCCCTCGATCGGCGAGTTTCTGAACGCGCATTTCGTCAACATCAAGGTCGACCGCGAGGAGCGGCCCGATGTCGATGACGTGTACATGACGGCTGTGCAACTCGCGACCGGTCGCGGTGGGTGGCCGATGACGCTGTTCCTGACGCCCGAACTCAAGCCGTTCTTCGCCGGCACCTACTTTCCGCCCGAAGATCGGGGCGGGTATCCGGGTTTCCGAACCCTAGTCAACCAAATCGCGGACGGCTGGAAGAACCATCGCTCTGAGATCGACCATGCGGCTCACGAGTTCGCCTCCGGTCTGACCGACGCGATGGGGCGAGTTGCGCCGGTCTCGGGTGATGGGCTGAGGATCGAGCTCTTTGCTGAGCTTTTGGAGGCGTTGCATGGCGACTTCGATCCCGACAACGGGGGGTTTGGCGACCGACCGAAGTTTCCTCCTCATACCGCGCTGAGCTTTCTTTTGAGGTTCAGTCGGTCGCCGATTGCCGAGCAGATCGATCACATCGTCCCCGGTGCTTCCGGGCTCGCTCGGGAGATGGCCTTCACCACGCTGGACAAGATGGCGCTCGGCGGCATCCACGACCTGCTCGGAGGCGGCTTCCACCGCTATTCGACCGACGCCCGCTGGTTCGTACCGCACTTCGAGAAGATGTTGTACGACAACGCCCAGCTTCTCCACGTATATCGGTTGGCCGCGGAAGAAGAACCGCGGTTCGGGGCGGTCGCTGACGGGATTGCGGGATGGATGAAGCGCGAGATGACGGGGAGGGTCGCCGGGACGGCGAAAGTACTCTGCAGCGCGCTCGACGCCGATAGCGAGGGCGAGGAGGGCTTGTTCTACACCTGGACCCTCGACGAAATTCGGTCGGTGATAGGAGTTGACCTCGAGTTCGAAGCGGCGATGGGGGTCCGGGCGGAAGGCAACTTCGAGGATGAAGCCACCGGTCGCCTGACAGGGCGAAATATCTTGTCCCGTCGGTCCTGGCAAGGCGACTTTGCTGACCAAAAGGTGAAACTTCTCGCCGCCCGTGCGACCCGGATCCGTCCAGGGCTGGATGACAAGGCGATCGCCGCTTGGAACGGCATGGCGATTGCGGCGCTGTCTTTGGCCGATGTGGAATTGGCTCGGGGGGTCGGTGAACGCTGGCTTAGCGAACCTTCGTTGCCGCATCTGATCGTCGGCGACGAGCCATCCGGGAAGCCGTATCTGGATGACATAGCACACATGGGCCTGGCCTTCCACGCGATGTGGAAGGTCACGGGTGAGAGTCGCTGGCGAGATGCGGCAGAGGCATTGACTGACCAAATGGTGAGAGAATTCCGCGACACGGATGGCGCGTTCTGGTTTACGAGCGACGACCATGAGCGCCTCATCGGGCGCAGCAAACCGGCCCTCGACCAGTCGATGCCGAGCGGAAACGCAGTTGCTGTTCGCCTGCTCGTTGAGCTAGATCGCATCGACGATGCCCGCATGACCGTGGACCGTCTGGTCGGCTGGATGGAGCGCGTCCCGGCTGCGACCGAAGCTCTCTTCGAGGCCGCGCTCATGCTGCTCGAGCGAACAGGCGAGTCGACCCCGAAGGGACGCGATACGGTCTCGGCTCGGCTTGAGTCAGCGAACCTGGATGCCGACGGCATGGTGCACGCGGGCCTCATCCTCGACATCGCGGAAGGCTTCCACATCAACGGTCCAGAACCCGATGAAGACTGGAAAATCCCGCTGCAAGTGGAAGTTCTCGCACCCGGTGCCACGGTCGAATTTCCGATTTCAATGGCCCATGACTACTCCGGCATCGTTCGCGTCGGGTTGAGCTACCCGTCAGCCGTGGGCCAGGCGGTATCGGTCAGAGTCACATGGCAAGCATGCTCTCAGTCTCATTGCGAGGCACCAATGACCGTGACTCTCGTGTCGGCCACGGGGTGAGGGTCCTTTCGTCCGGACACCCGTCGATCCCCTGAACGTACCAGTCGGCGGGGCCAAAGTATGATGCTGACTGGTTTGAGCGAACGTGGCGCGGGCAGGATGGCCGCGCCACGGGGGACGGAATGACGGTTACCCCGCCGCCGCGTCCTCCGACGGCGAGTTGCGCTCGACGTAGCGCCGTAGCTCGTCCGGCCCGACGACCACGACGGTCGGCACGGCGACTTTCATGAACTCCTCGAACGCCACGTCGCCGATCTCGCCGGTCTCGCGGAACTCGTCGAAGAGGCGCATGAGGACTTCGGCGGGGGTGGGCTCTTCGGGGAAGGCGTCGACCCAGAGGCCGGGCTTGGCTTCGGCGGTGCGGTAGGCGACCGACGCGACCCAGGCCTCGACGCCGCCGGGAGCGACTTCTTCGCCTTCGGTGTCCCAAGCCCCGGTCGCCACGCGCAGGCCGCTTCGGGACAGGTAGGTCCGCACTTCTTCGAGCGATTTCATCGATGACGCGGCGATGACCAGGCCCTTCTCGCTATCCGCGGCGGTGGCCACGACCCCCGACGCGACGCGGGCGACATAGACGTCCTGTAAGCCCAGGCGCGTGGACACCTCCTCCGGGAACCGCTCGAGATCGACCCTTAACACCATGTCGTTGCGCGCTAGCTTACGCTAAAATCCGCCCTGGAGACCGAAAGCCCCACCATGCAGCACACCAAGCTCGAAACCCTGCTCGAAGAGTCCCGCACCTTTCCGCCCAGCCCGGAATTCGTGGCCCAAGCGAACGTCAGCGATCCGCACGTTTACGTTCAGGCGTTGAAAGACCCGGTCGCGTTCTGGGAGGGCTGGGCGCGGCAGCTCGACTGGATGGAGCCTTGGCACACCGCGCTCGAATGGAACCTGCCCGACGCCAAATGGTTCCTCGGCGGCAAGCTCAACGCCAGCGCCAACTGCCTGGACCGCCACGTCGCGTCGGGCAAAGGTGACAAGATCGCGATCATTTGGGAAGGCGAGCCGGGCGACACCCGGAAGATCTCCTACCGCGAGCTTCTTGACGAGGTCTCGCGCATCGCGAACGGCCTGAAAGCATTGGGCGTTCAGAAGGGCGACCGGGTCTGCATCTATATGCCGCTCGTGCCCGAGCTTGCGATGACGATGCTGGCGTGCGCGCGGATTGGTGCCGCGCATTCGGTGGTGTTTGGCGGCTTCAGTGCGGACTCGCTGCACGAACGGATCAATGATGCGAGCGCCAAGGTGCTCGTAACGGCCGATGGTGGCTGGCGGCGGGGCGGGGTCGTTGCCCTCAAGGAGATCGCCGACGAAGCGCTCGATATGGGTTGTCCGACGATCGAGAAGGTTCTCGTGTTGGAGCGCGTCGGTGCTGTTGGGGAAGGCGTCGGCACGAGCCATCCGACGGCTACCGGCGCGTGGGCCACGAAGCCACCGGCGTACGATCGAGGGGGCTGGTCGGCGGGGCGCGACATTTGGTGGCACGATCTGATCCCCGCGCAATCCGCCGACTGCCCACCCGAGGCGATGGACAGCGAGGACCTGCTCTTCATCCTCTACACCAGCGGATCGACCGGCAAGCCGAAAGGCATCGTCCACACGACCGGCGGCTACCTGACCCAGTGCTGCGCCACCACAAAATGGGTCTTCGACCTGAAGGACGACGATATCTTTTGGTGCACCGCCGACTGCGGCTGGGTGACGGGGCACAGCTATGTCGTCTACGGGCCGATGGCGAATGCGGCGACGGTCGTCATGTACGAGGGGGCTCCCGACGCCCCCGAGAAAGATCGTTTCTGGCGGATTATCGAGCGGCACAAGGTCACGATTCTCTACACCGCTCCGACCGCGATTCGCGCGTTCATGAAGTGGGGTCCTGAGTATCCGGCCCAGTGCGACTTGTCTTCTCTGCGTCTTCTTGGCAGTGTGGGTGAGCCGATCAATCCCGAGGCCTGGATTTGGTATCACCGCCATATCGGCACCGAGCGCTGCCCGATCGTGGACACGTGGTGGCAGACCGAGACCGGGGCGATGATGATCACGGCTTTGCCCGGCATGACCGAGACCAAACCTGGCAGCGCGACTCAGCCCTTCCCCGGCATCCGCGCGTCGGTCCTCGACGAGGAAGGCAACGACATCACCCCCAACCACGGCGCGCTCGGCTTCTACGCGACCCTCGCCAACGAGACCGCACACGAATTTGGTCCCGAGGTTGGTGGCTATCTCGTCATCGATGGCCCTTGGCCCTCGATGATGCGCGGCATCTGGGGCGACCCGGAGCGGTACTTCAACACCTATTGGAAGCGCTTCCCCGGCAAGTACTTCCCCGGTGACGGGACGAAAGTCGATCAGGACGGCTACTTCTGGCTGCTCGGCCGGGTGGACGATATCATGCTCGTCGCGGGCCACAACATCAGCACGATGGAAGTCGAAAGCGCCCTCGTCGATCATCCGGCGGTCGCGGAGGCGGCGGTCATCGGCAAGTCGCACGAGATCAAGGGGCAGGCGATTGCCGCTTTCGTGATCATTCGCGGCGACTACACCGGCGAGACGACTGGTCTGGTCGATGAGCTCAAGGCCCACGTCGCCCACAAGATCGGGGTGATCGCGCGTCCGGACGACGTGATCGTCACCGCCGAGCTTCCCAAAACCCGCAGCGGCAAAATCATGCGGCGGCTTTTGCGCGATGTTGCGGAGGGTCGAGCGTTGGGGGATACGACGACCCTGGCCGATCCGGCGATTGTCCACGCCTTGCGCGACAAGTACGAGTCGATGGAGAGTTGAGCGATTCCCGTTCGTCCAAGACCCGGTTCGAAATGCTGCGCTGAAACCTCTCCCCCAACCCCTCTCCTCCACCGCCAAATTGATACAACTTTGGAGGCTTCCGGGCGCAGGAGAGGGGAGCCGTGCGCGCGCGGCGGGTAGTCTCGGAGCATGGCCCCGGCGACCCTAAACCACCTCCTCTTGGTTGCCGAGGTCGCCCTGGACTCGCGCACCGGAGGCACGGAAGCCATCTACACCTATAGGGCAACGGAGAGCACGAAGGTGGGAGAAGCCTACATGGTCCCACTTGGCAGCAGGACGGTGATGGGTTACGTGGTCGAAACCCGAGAGACCCCGGCGAGCGAGCTTGGCTTTCCTGAATCACGCCTGCGGGCACTTGGCGCCAAGATCGAGCATGCGGACTTGCCGGAGACGACCATCGACACGATCAAGATGGTCGCCGAGCAGTATCTCTGCCCGTTGCCGATGGCGCTGGGTCTCGCAACACCACCCGGAGTCCGCGAGAAGCTGGTGACCGAGTGGACGCTGGTGGACAATGCTGCGACCGACCTCCCGCTCACCGCAATGCAAGAAGAGACCCTACGCGTCCTCAAAGAACAAGGGGGCAAGCTCGTGGAGTCGAAGACGCGCGCTTTGCCGCCGGGCTCGAAGAAGGCGCTTCAACACTTGCGCAGCAAGGGCTTGGTCAGACAGCGCCTTGCCATCGACCTCCAGCCCGAGAAGCACCGACTGTCTGGGATGCTTCGGCTCACCCCCGATGAAGCCAAAGTGGAGCGATTCCTGACCACCGAAGCCAAGAAGAAGCCCGCCCAAGCCCTCACCCTGATGCGCTTGCAGGGAGCGGGCGACGTGAGTTTCTCGGTCCAAGAAGTCAAAGCCCTCAGCGAGGTGACCGACCAGACGATCCGCGCCCTTCTTCAGGCCGGGCTTTTGGAAAAGGTCGATGGCGGACAGATCAGGCCACGGACACCTCCGACGCCCAACTTGGAACAGCAAGCGGCGATTGACGCGGTTGTCGCCTCGATCCAAAGCGGGAAATTCGAGCCGTTTCTCCTGTTTGGAATTACGGGAAGTGGCAAGACGGAGGTCTTCCTTCGATGTGCGGCGGAGGCGCTTCGACGGGGCAAACAAGTGCTCTTCTTGGTGCCCGAAATCGCCCTCACCGCGCAGGTCATCGCCCAGTTGCGCGAGCGATTCGGACGGGGCGTCGCCGTGCTCCATAGCAACCTCCCCGCCAACGAGCGGCTCGACAATTGGATGAAGGTGAAGACGGGTGAGGCGAGCGTGGTCCTCGGCACTCGGAGCGCCCTATTCGCTCCCGTGCGCCATCTTGGCCTGATCGTCATGGACGAGGAGCACGAGCAAAGCTACAAACAGGAGAATCCGCCCCGCTACCACGCCAAGATCGTCGCCCGGTTTCTCGCCCGCCGATTCTCGGCACCCTTGCTCCTGGGTTCCGCAACTCCGAGCGTCGAGACGTTCCATGAGGCCGAGCGAGGCGGATGGAGGCTCCTGACGCTTTCCCAGCGGGCGGCAGGAGCGAAGCTGCCCACCGTGCACATCGAGGACATGACTCAGTTCGGCAACCAGCCGAGGATCAAGGTGGCTCGGAAAGAAGAAGAGAGTTCGGTGGAACTCGAGGCGGCCCGAGAAGCTGAGCGTCGCAAAAGCCTCTTCTGTCCTGAACTCCAACGGCGGATGATCGAGACGCTCGCGGCGGGAAAGCAGACCATTCTTTTCTTGAACCGCCGTGCCTACGCCCCGTTCCTCATGTGCCGCGACTGCGCTCATGTTTGGAAGTGTGATCAGTGTGCGGTGACCCTCTCCTATCACCGTCGTGATGGCAAGCTGCGGTGCCACCACTGCGGATTCAACTCACCACCGCCCGATGTCTGTCCCAAGTGCGACGGAACGCGGATCAAGCCGTTCGGGGCGGGCGTCGAGCGGGTCGAGGAGGCCGTCCAAGAGTTGCTGCCCGAGGCGACGATTGCGCGCCTGGATCGGGACATCGCCCGGAAGCGCGGGGCCCTCGAACAGACCATTGCCTTGTTTCGAGCCGGCGAGATCGACGTTCTCGTTGGCACACAAATGGTCGCCAAGGGCCTGGACTTCCCGAATGTGACGCTGGTCGGCGTGGTCGCTGCAGACATCGCGCTCAACATGCCCGACTTCCGGGCGTCAGAGCGGGCTTTTCAGCTTCTTTCGCAGGTCGCCGGTCGAGCGGGAAGGGGCGTGGACCCCGGACACGTGGTGGTCCAGACGTTCAGCCCTAAGAACATCGCCGTCGTCAGCGCCAAATCGCATGACTTCCTCTCGTTCTTTGGCGCGATCCGCGAAGAGCGGCGTCAGGCGCTCTATCCTCCGTTTTCTCGACTTCTCAACATCACCCTGACGGGCGAGGATCGCCCCGAAGTGCTGCGCGCCGGTCTCGAGGTGCGCGATATCTTGCGAGGCGTTCTCGGGGTCGAAGGTCCCCCGACCCTTCTCGGACCCGTCGATTGCGCGTTGGAGCGCCTGCAGGGACGTTGGCGAAGGCACTTGCTCCTCAAACTGACCAAGGCGAGTCAGATTCAGGAAGTAGGTCGGGCAATGGGCCACTATGAGGCGCGCAACATTTCCGTTTCCCTCGACGTCGACCCCTATTCGCTGATGTAAGCACGTTTGCCCCCTCCCTAACCCTCCCCCACCGGAGTGGGAGAGGGAACAGAAGATTAACGCGGACTAGCGTTGTTGCGGCGAATCTCGACGAACACGTCGGTGCGATTGCCGGCCATCGTGATGTCGCTCAGATACTTCGAGCCACCGTCCATGACGACTTCCAGCGTAAAGCTGCGGTTGCCTCCCGACAGGTTGCGAACCCAGACGTAGTAGGGGTCGCTGGAAGCCTGCGAATTCGTGGTGAAACGGATGATGTCGCGGGAGTTGCCGGCCTGGGTGGTGCACCACAGATCGGGATCGTCGATGCTGCAGCGATCGAAAGCATCAGGGCCGCCCCGCGTCGGGCTGACGATCAGCTCCAGATCATTTAGGTTATTCGAGTCGATGATGACCTGAACGTCGGAGTTGCGTCCGAGGGCGGAGCCGCCGCCACCGCAGCCGAGGGCCGCGATTAAGGGCAGCGATGCAACGAAGGTGGAAAGAAAAAGTGCTCGTGAAGTCTTCATAGAACCTCCCTGAACCAGGTGAAAATCGTACTGAGGCATCTTACCCAGCCGAATGCTGCTGAGTTGCGGCTTTGAGCCCCCGAATGGCCTCGATCAGCTTGTCCTGGCCGACTCCGTTCTGCCAATTCGTGGCAAGAAAGTCGACGAGCCAGCTTCCCACGACCGCCCCGTCGGCGACCTCGCAGACCATGCGCACATGCTCGGGCGTGCTGATGCCAAACCCAACGCAGACCGGCAGGTTCGTCCGAGCACGGATTCGCCCCACGAGATCGGCAACTTCGGGTGGCGCCGATTGTTGGGCGCCGGTGACGCCAGTGCGCGAGACGGCGTAAACGAACCCTGATGCCCGATCAGCCGCAATTTGGATGCGCTCGTCGGTACTGGTGGGGGCAACCAGGAACACGTTGTCGAGACCGTAGCGTCGGCTGACGTCGCGCCATTCGTCCGATTCTTCCGGGGTGAGATCGCTGACGATGGTGCCTGAGGCACCCGCTTTAGCCGCCATATCCGCGAATCGTTCGGAGCCGATTCGCAGGATGGGGTTCAGGTAGCCCATCAGGACGACCGGGACTTCGAGGCGCACGCTTGCCAGCGTTTCTAGAACCTGTCTCGGTGTAACCCCGCGGTCCAGCGCCCGCTGGCTGCTGGCTTGGATGGTGGGACCGTCCGCGATCGGGTCGCTGAAGGGAATTCCGACCTCGATCAGATCGGCACCGCCTTCCTGAAGCGCCAGAAGAACTTCAGGAAGCTGATCGAGAGCGGGGTCGCCGGCGGTGACGAAGAGCACGAGGGCCTTGTCACCCTTGGATTTCAGGCCTGCGAATCGCGCTGCGATGGGGCTCATTGAAGCTGATTGTGGCCGGTTGAGTCTCATTGATGCCGAATCACCGACGTTCCCGCCGAGTTTGCGCGTATCATTACTCGATGGTCGCAACAATGCTCGCGTCGCTGGTCTTGAGTTCGCAAGAAACGGTGGACATCAACCGGGTGTACGCCAAGGGCGAGAAACTCAACTACAACATCCAAGCCGACTTGGTGATCGAGCAACGGGTCGGCAACCTCAAGACGTTCCTCGTCGAGGACTTCGGGCTGCAGTACGCCTTCACCGCCGAAGTGATGGCCATGAAGGCCGATGGCATCTGCGACATGCGCTACAAGCGGCCAACCACGACCGAGATTCAGGGTGAAACGCCCAACTCGCCTGAGAAGCGAAAGGTGACCAAGACCAATCTCGATATGATGCTGACCGTCTCGCCGGTCAACGAGATCCTGAAGGTCGAGGACTTGACACCGAAGAAGGCGAAGGTGTTCGGGCAGGAGCCTCCATCCGTGGGAGGATGGAGGCATGCTTGTCCCGACGCCGACCATGCCTCCGCCTCCCACGCTCACCATGCCTCCGCCTCCGAGGCCAACTATGCCTCCATCCTCCCACGGATGGAGGCTC